>JAZNOZ010000016.1:0-54371 GCA_045589395.1 Acutalibacteraceae bacterium
GCTTTTGTATCAATCATAAATCAATGCCTCCAAGAATTTCCTGAAGTTTTGATACTGCATCACTGATTGCTGTAGCCTTATCCTGCATTTCTGATAAGAGTTCAGTAACAGTACGGTCATCTTTTTCAGTGAGGTCAAGCCACTTGAAATCAAGTTTTAATTGGTCACGGGAATAAACTTCCTCTTCAGGGAACTTTCTCCATCTGCCGTTTGGATTTTCTTCAGAATAAGTTGCTTTTCTGTCATCCATATGACCTGAGCAGTAGCAATTAACAAAATCATCAAGGTCAGTACGAGTCATAGGCTTTGTAGCCATTGTGTGCTTGATTCCGGTTCTGTAATCATATACCCAGATATCCTTTGTCTTTTCGCCTTTTTCAAAGAAAAGAACATTAGTTTTAACACCGTTTGCATAGAAGATACCGGTAGGAAGTCTGAGAATAGTATGAAGATTGAAATCTTCCAATAATTTTTCGCGCACTTTTGCAGTTGCATTTCCGTCGGTAAGAACATTATCGGGAAGAACAACAGCAACTCTACCGCCTGTTTTAACGATTGACATAATATGTTGAAGGAAATTAACCTGATTATCTGATGTTTTTATAAATTCAGGTCTTGCACTGTCAACTGCAACACTTCCCTGAGGTCTTGTACCAAAAGGAGGATTAGCAAGAATAACATCAAACATTCTGTCCGAGGTATCAAGCAATGAGTCCTGACATATAATCGGGCTCTTATCTGTACCTATATCATGTAAATACAGATTCATTGATGCAAGTGTAACAACGAGAGCTGTGTTGTCGGCACCAAATAAAGCATTATTCTTAAGGAAATTTTGCTTTGAAATTTCCCTACTCTGAGGTTTCATATGCTCAAAAGCAGCAAGCAAGAAGCCGCCTGTACCGCAAGCGGGGTCAGCTACAGTTTCTGTGATTTTAGGGTCAGTTACTTCTACCATTGCTTTGATAAGCGCACGAGGAGTGAAGTACTGTCCGGCACCACTTTTTTTATCCTGACCATTCTTTTCAAGGATAGCTTCATAAATAGCACCCTTGAAATCACCATCCATCATATACCAGTTTTCATTACTTACCATCTGAAAAACCTTTGCAAGATGAACAGGACTGTTGATTTTATTGGAAGCTTTAGTGAAGATTGTACCAATAAGACCATCATCTTTTGAAAGGTCTTTGAGGATTTCCTCATATTTTTCAATTAAATCTTCACCATTCAAATCGATAAGGTCTTTCCATTTACAACCTTCAGGTAATGAGCTACCAAGACCTAATTCGTCTTTTTCAGCGTCCATTTTAAGAAAAAGAATATATGTAAGCTGTGTTATATAGTCTGTAAAACCAACACCGGCAGCAGCAAGAACACCTGCAATGTCCCAAACCTTTTTTACCAATGTTGCTTCGCTTTTTTGAATATCTGCCATAATACTAAGCCGCCTTTAATATAAATTTTGAAAGTGTAATTATTTCCTGTGTAAGAGCAGGAATACCGAAGCTTTTTACAGCTCTGCGCCATAAATCAGTATCAGAGGAATTAAGTTCGGTTGTACTGATTGCACCTTCTTTGATAATGTAATCCGCAATCTGCTTCATTATTTCCTTTTGGTCATCAGTCAACTCACGCTGAGCCTGTCCACAGTAAAGATTAAATCTCTGAGAATAACCCTTGAGAAGACTTACGAGCTTATCACTCTTTTTGTATGCATAACGAACAAGCTGAATAAGATGTGTAAGTGCTTTGATGTTTTGATTTGTATCCAAGTCATCAACACTGCCATCATTATCAAGGATTTTATAATTTGTCCAAATTAAATCAGGAACATATTGTTTGTTTTCGGCAATAAGTTTTTCCTGAAGCTTTGTAAGCATAGAGTATGTAATGACTGTATCCTCGGAGTTATATATAATTCGGAGAGCCTCAATGGTATCGGCATTATCTTTTAAATATTGCTCAAAGTTTGCGATAAAACTCTTTGCAATTTCTTTTGAAAAACCTTTATAAATAATCGGGTCTTTTCCCGGTGGGGTGATTATCTTGTAACCACATTGCATTTCAAGCAGTTTTCTTCTTGTTTGGATATTACCCGTCAAGCAGAATATCAAATTTTTACGAACTATATTATCATCTGAGATACTGTCATATGGTGGCAATGTATTTTCCGAAATTGCATCATTGATATCTATTGCTAATTTTTTGGGAGAAAAGCCATAATCTGCGATAAAGCTATTAAGGTGTTTTTCAAACAATTGATGGCCTTCGTAGCGATTATGAATAGTAGCGCAATAATCTCGGAGCAATGCGAGATTTGCATCAGAAACCTCACCATGTGATAATCTTTCAAGAAGCTGGTCTAATCGCAATGGTTTTGGATTCACACTGCCACCATCTTTACCGGGATGAGGAATTGTATGGTCTTCTTCTGTAACGCCAACAGCATCAACAATGTAAAAACAGTCTTTAATATTAGCATTAGGGGTGATTTCTTTAAGCTTATCATCGGAAATTTTTCTGCAACCTCTACCTTTCATCTGTGTATATAAAACATCAGACTTAACATGATTCATAAACAAAACAACTTCCAATGGCTTTACATCAGTACCGGTTGCAACAAGCGTTACTGTAACGGCTATTCTAAAATCCTTTTCTGTTCTCAATTCACGGATAAGTGCATTTGAATCGCCTGCAGAATAAGTGATTTTCTGAACAAAGTTGTCAGGAACTTTACCATCAGCAAATTTTTCTGCAAAAACCTTTTTTGCTACCTCCACAATTTTGGTAGCATGGTTATCATCTTTTGCAAAAATAAGAGTTTTAGGAATATAATTCCAATTTTCTTCTCTTTCGGGATAAAGGTCGGTATAGATTGAATCCATATATGCTTTCAGAACGGACTCAATTTGATTTGGGTTAATAACAGAACGGTCTAACTGATTTGGTGCATAATCAATACGATTCTGAGCTGTATATGTGTCAACAACTTCACCTGCACGGTTAACATCTGTTACTGTTTCCCCTTGCTTAATAGTTCCCCCATGAACAGTTGCTTCTGTAATTATTCTATATACACGGGCAGGAACATTAACATCATCAATTACAGATTTTTCGAAGGTATAGTTTTCAACTATATTTTCATTAAAATAAGCCTGTGCCTCAGGGATTGGAGTAGCTGTCAAGCCAAGAATTTTTGCATCCTTGAAATAATCAAGAACTGCTTTCCATTTGCCGTAAATTGAACGATGACATTCATCAACGATAATGAACTGAAAGTAATCAGGCGGTAATTTAAGGTCTGAACCAAGTTCAACAGCAGGTTCATTTTTTATAACATCACTCAAGCCACGTTTTTCATCTTCTTTATCCTCATCATCATCTGTAATATTCTGACCTGTAAGAACCGCAAACAGTTTCTGAATTGTAGATATAACAATATCACCCTGAACATCTTCGGGCTTTCTTAAACGATTTATCTGATAAATTTTATTCAACGGGTCATTATTTTCTGTACGATTAAATAGACTGAATTCCGTTTCTGTCTGACGAGCAAGATTGTTTCTATCAACAAGAAACAAAACCCGTCTTGTAGGAGTATAATTCAAAAGCCTGTATGATGCCAAACATGCAAGGTATGTCTTGCCCGAACCTGTTGCAAGAATAGCAAGTGCTTTCTTTTTACCGGACTTGAGTGATGCTTCAAGCTTTACTTCAGCATCATACTGACAGTCACGAAGTCCTTTTTTCTCTATTCTCGGTAATGCTCCGTATTCAGATTTTTTACCAAGCATCTGAAGCATTTTCTTTGGAGAATGCATTTCTGTAAGCTCAATATACTCACTATCTGCATCAAGCATATTCTTAAAATATATCTTGTTGCCATTTGCGAGATATACAAAAGGAACCTGATTAGGGCACCATAATCCTACACCTTGAGGATTCTGTGAATACCATTCAGCTTGCTGTGCAACAACTTCTCCAAGTGAATTATCCTCTGCTTTTGCCTCAACAACAGCAATTGCTTTGTCATCAACAAAAATAAGGTAGTCGCTTTCCTTATTGCCTTGCATTAAAGCCTCTTTAACTGCAGAAGCGTTGAACGGAATATACTCATCACGAGCAACAATATCCCATCCTGCCGCAGTTAATTGCTTATCTATTTTAACTCTTGCTTTTTCTTCAGGTAACATAATGTTAACCTCCTGTAAGCGTTTTCTTGTTTATTACTTCCACATAATGTAAATTATCGGAAGTTGAAGGATAAAAATTATTCCTCAGAATTATAAAAATCATCTAAGACATAAGTTTGAACCGGTGTAATATAAAGTTCATATCTCTTAACAAGTCTTACAAGTTCATTGCCGTCAATCAGTGTAATAGGTGAGCCTTCTCTAGCGGCCACTCTTGCTGAATTTGTAAATCTGCCGTTTGTAATGAATACACCATAGTCAGCTTGATATTTATTCATTGCACCTAAAAACTGATTAATTTCAGGTTCTCTTACCGGTGCAACATTATATCTTTTACATTGTATAACAACTCGTGTTGTTCTGAAATCATTCGCATCAATATGATAGCCATATCCGTCAATACCGCCATCATTGCTAATTTGAACACCTTTCTCGGTAAACTCAACGCCCATTTTGTTTAACAATGCTCTTGAGAAAGCTTCAAATTTTTTTGGTGACATTTTTGCAATCGCAGCAAGAAGATTTTCTTTAAAATCATCTTTAATTTTTTCTTCAGCTTGAGTTTCTTCTTCACTATCAGAAACGTCAACATCTTTATTCTTCTTATTGTTTTTGCTTAATTCTTCCCAATGCACCTTTGATGCTTCAATAATATCTTTTTGTACATCAAGTGCATCAACATCAAGATATAAACCTTTTTCTGTTAATGTAACAGGTGAAGTATCTGTATAAGTTAATAACCCCATAAAATACAGGTCTTTAATTGCAAAATTGAATTTGAAATTAAACTCCTTATATGTATTGCCGGTTTTCTTTGATTTCTTCTCAAGTTCTGCATATTCAGCTATTTGATCATCCATATCTGAAATTCGCTCTTTAATTTCAGAACGCTCAAGCTGACCGCCTGCAGCTTGTAATACCTTTAAGATGGGTTTAATTAAATATGCTATTTTACCGTCTGCTGATAATTCTTTTAATTTCATAATATTATTCTCCTCACTCTTACTCTTCCGGAACGAATTCCATAATATCATCCACACCGCAGTTTAATGCGGCACAGATTTTACCAAGAGTTTCAACTGTGACATTTTCGCCCTTGCTCATTTTTGTGATTGTGTAATTGCTGATGTCAGCGACCTTTGCGAGGTCTTTTTTCTTCATATCGTGGTCAATCAAGAGTTTCCAGAGTTTTTTATAACTAACAGCCATAAGTACACCTCTAAAAATGTAAAATAATCTGATATTATTATAACACAAAAAACAGCTTTGGCAAGAAAAAATATAGTTAAAGCTGTATTGATTCTTACAATATTGATAATTCAAACACAAAAAAAGCCCCACGGAAATCCATGCTTTCCGTGGGGGGCGAAAGTTTTTACTCCCATTCTATAGTGCCTGTAGGCTTCGGTGTGAGGTCGAAGAGGACGCGGTTGATGCCGGCTACTTCGTTGGTGATACGGGCGGTTATTTTATGAAGAATTGCGTAGGGGATTTCTTCAATAGTTGCGCTCATTGCGTCTGTTGTGTTTACTGCACGGATGATTGCGGGCCAGCCTTCGTAGCGGCTTTCATCCTTAACGCCGACACTCTTCATATCGGGTACTGCAATGAAATACTGCCATACCTTGCCTGCAAGACCTGCAATTTCAAATTCTTCTCTGAGAATTGCATCTGCTTCTCTGAGGGCACCGAGTCTGTCACGGGTGATGGCACCGAGGCAGCGTACACCGAGTCCGGGACCGGGGAAGGGCTGACGGTAAACCATATTTGCGGGAAGACCGAGAGCGTCACCGACTTTTCTTACTTCATCCTTGAAGAGAAGCTTTATGGGCTCAACAAGCTCCATTGCCATATCTTCGGGAAGTCCGCCTACATTGTGATGTGATTTAACAGCCTGCTTGCCTTCAGCCTGCTTGATGCTTTCGAGGATATCGGGGTAAATTGTGCCCTGAGCAAGGAAAGAAATACCGTCAAGCTTTGCAGCTTCTTCATCAAATACCTTGATGAATTCCGCACCGATGATTTTTCTCTTCTTTTCGGGATCGCTTACGCCTGCAAGAAGATCAAGGAATCTGTCTGTTGCGTCAACATAAACAAGGTTTGCATCAAGTGCTTTGCCGAAAACTTCAATAACCTGTTCGCTTTCACCCTTACGCATAAGGCCGTGGTTTACATGTACACAAACAAGCTGTTTGCCGATTGCCTTGATAAGAAGTGCTGCAACAACGGAAGAGTCAACACCGCCTGAGAGTGCAAGAAGAACCTTCTTGTCACCAACCTGTTCGCGTACTGCCTTTACCTGTTCATCAATGAACTGATTTGCAAGTTCAATTGTTGTGATGCGCTGCATTGATTCAGGTCTTTTGTTCTGATCCATAGGAAAACCCCCTTAAAAAATATCATAAATTAATAACAAAATCAGTATAAAAAAATTTCGATATTTTTGCAAGAAAAATATACAAATTTTTACAAAAAAGATTAAAAAGGATGCTACACTACTGTGAACATCCTCTTTAATAATAAAACAATTATATATTTATGTTTTTTGTTTGTCAATAGGAAAATAAATACAAATATTAGCCTATTGTGTCAAATGTGATTGTAACTTTAAACAAGTCACCGTCAATGGAAAGCTCAAAAGCTGCATTCATAAGCTCGCAAAGACTTTTGGCTATAGAAAGTCCGAGACCGCTGCCTTCGGTATTTCTTGAAGTATCTCCGCGTACAAAGCGTTCTGTCAGCTCGTCGGGATTTATATTCAGCGGAGTGCTCGATATGTTCTTGAACACAATCTGTGCCTTTGTGCCTTCAGAGAGCAGAGTCATATAAACTCTTGTGTAGCTCTGGGAATATTTACATATATTATTAAGCAGATTATCAAAAACTCTCCACAGCAGTCTTCCGTCTGCCATAACACAGACATCATTTTCGGGAAGCTGCTGTATAAGTGTAAGCTCTCTTTTCTCCAAGGCTTCGGCATATTCTCCGTTTACCTGTGAGAGCATTACATTAAGCAAGGTTTTTTCAAAATGCACCTCAATATTTCCCGTTGCAGCCTTTGAAGCATCAACAATATCCGTTGTTAGCTTTTTCAGCCTTTGAGCCTGACGGTCAATAACATCTATATATTCTTTTGCAGTATCGTTTTCAACATCGGTTTTCTTTAATAAATCAATGTAGTTTACAATAGATGTAAGAGGAGTTTTGAGGTCATGCGAAACATTTGTTATAAGCTCGGTTTTCATATTTTCACTCTTGACGCGTTCTTCAACCGCTTTGTTTACTGCCTGATTTATGCTGTTAAGACTTTCGGCATGTTTTTTGAGTTCGCCGATAAGAATTCTGTGTTCAATTCTGTGATTTGTTTCTCCGCCTGCTATATTCTTAGCACCTGTCTGCAACAAGGAAAGAGCGTATGCAATTAATACAGCCAAGGGAAGCTCTATAAATTTCAATGCGAGGAAAAGGAAAAGCCCGATAGAGAAATCATACTCGGCATAAAGCAGTACGATAAAATCAAGAGCAGCAATTCCGATAAATACAAGTGCCGTTTTCAGTGTCAGAGAGATGTTTTTACTGATAAGTCGTGCCGCACTTCTAAAAAGATGATAAAAGCGGACAATTACATTATTTGATAAGATAGTTTTTGTTTTAATTCTTACGGCAATGCTTTCAATAAATGCAATATAGATTGCCAGGAGCACACCGCTAAGAAGAACAGCAATGGCGAATTCAATAAAGTCGGAGCGGAAAAATAAATCCTCAATAAAAAGAAAATATGCACCCGAGATAAAAATTACAATCAGTGCTGAAAGATCAAACGGGATTTTATGCAATCCGCCTGCTATAGGCTCATTACTTTCTTTTGTGTAGCCTGCAGTTGAAAAAAGCAGAATTACAGAAAAAACAAAAATAAGAGCAGATATAACTATAACGGGAATGAGCATATACTTATAGGTGTAAAGGAGTTCTGTCAGGCGGGAAGCAAAATAATATACATCATTCACTCTGCCGGGGTGTTCGGGCACTAAAACGGTTACTGTGAAATATGTATAACGCTGATTCTGAGATGCGTTAACTATTGTGTCAAAGGGGACAGAGGATGCAGCTTCCTGTTCCCCGGGAAGTGTTGTGCTTTCTTCACTTGCCGTCTGAGTATCTTTTAGAGTTGTTGATTCTTCTGTTTTTTCTTCTTTTGTGTCAGATTGATTTATATCAACAGTTGTCTGCTCTGTATACAAATCTGATTTGTTTTCGGTTGCTTTTGCGGTAGTATCAAAAACCGGTTCCAGTGTAGTAGTTTCAATATTCGGGCTTGTTGTTTCCTGAAGACTGGTTGCATTTTCGTAATGATATGCTTCGCTGTCTTCTTCGGATTCGTCATAATAATTCCAGTTTTTGTAAACATATCTGTATGCAAATTCATACTTATGTTCAGGTAATTCATAACCTGATAAAAATATGTTTCCGTTTGTGTCTGAAACTATAAAAGACACATTTGAATATTCTTCTGAAAGTGTGCTTTCGTATGTAAGTGCCTCATTTATCCAGTAATACTGATCTTCATTCGGATCCGCTGCCTTTAATTTTGCTTCAACATAGCGGTAAACATCGTTTGCTGTTTCAGCAGCAAGAACATTGTAAATTTTTCTTGCTAAAGCTTCTTCATTATTGCTGTAGAGGTTATTATACATCATATATATCAGCAGCACTCCGTTTGCCGCAACGGATACTAAAGATACAACGCAAAGAAAAACGGCAAGAAATTTCACAAAGGTGCTTTTTCTTAAAAATTTCATCATACTCCGCCTTTCTCGATTTTATATCCCTGGCCCCACACCACCTTTATGTATCTGGGCTTGTTGGGATTGATTTCGATTTTTTCTCTGAGATGTCTTATATGTACCGCAACCGTAGAGTCGGAGCCGAAAGGATCTTCATTCCATACTTTACGGTAAATGTCCGACGGTGAAAAAACCTTACCCGGATTCTGAGCCAATAATTTCAGGATATCGTATTCAGTGGGCGTAAGAGCAACAGGTTCACCGTCTACCTCAACGGTTTTTGCTTCATCATTAATTTCTATGCCGTCTATTTTGAGAATGGAATTTGCTGTTTTTACACTTCCGAATCTTGTGTATCTGCGAAGCTGTGAACGAACACGGGCAAGCAGTTCAACGGGATTGAAAGGCTTTGTTATATAGTCATCAGCTCCTATGTTAAGACCGAGAATAATATCTGCATCTTCACTTTTTGCGGTAGTGAAAATTACAGGCATATTATGCTTCTCTCTTATTTTGTTGACAGCTGTAATTCCGTCTGTTACGGGCATCATAATATCCATGAGTACCAGATGGATTTCATTTTTTTCAATTATTTCGAGTGCTTCTTTTCCGTTATATGCGCAGAAAACATTATAGTTGTCTGATGTGAGATATATCTTTAATGCCGCAACGATGTCTTTTTCATCATCGCAAACCAATACATTATACATAAATGACCTCCGTGAATAAAGATATTACTGCTATAATTATTGCATATAAAGAATTAAGAAACAACTGCATAAAAGTTTAAGAAATGTTTAAGATTAGGGTGACGGTAATAATCCGAACCGTGTTTTTTATCGGAAGATTTCCGCCACTTCTTTGTTAAAATCCTCGTCAATCCGAAAGGATTGACTCCGGTTTTGCCTTGAATTGCCAAAAATCTTCTCGATAAAAAATCTTCGACCTGAAATCAAAGATTTTTCAGATGATTTTTGGATGTTGAGGGTGCCTAAAGGCTGACGCCTTTCAAAGCCGAAACACCGAAAAGCGCTGAAAAGGCTTGATTTCAGGCATGGTTCGGATTGTTACCGTCACCCTAATGTATTTTTAATAATTTTTCCGTTAACGCAAACGAAAGAAACATTGATGTCATCATCGAAAACAATTATGTCTTCATCGTAATTTTCTTTTATCTTACCCTTTGTGCCGTCAAAGCCTATAACACTAAGAGGGGTAAGGCTTGCCATTTTTACTGCATCAACCAACGGAATACCTGCAGTTTTATACATATTTCTTACAAGAACATTGCTTGTTGCAACACTTCCAGCAAGACAGGATCGGTCAGCAAGCTTCATAACATTGTCTTCATATACAACCTCAAGTCCGTTTTCCTGCATAATAACAGTGCCATCCTGCATATCGAGTGCGGAGTATTCAAGCCCGTCAGAAATAGCATATGCTTTGTCTGTGCCCTTAGCCTGATAAATAAGCTTGAGAACACCGTAGGGGAGATGTCTTAAATCACCTATGAACTGTGTTGTGTAGCCGGGAAGAGATAAGCCTGCTTCAACAACGCCTGCAACACGGAAAATGCCGACCTTTTTCATACCCGAGCAAGCGGAATAGATGTGTGTTACATCTGAGTAGCCGTATTCAAGGGCTTTTTCAATAACGGAATAATCTGCATTTGAATGTGCAACGGAAGCCACAATACCTCTTTTTGATGCTTCAAGACCTACATTCATTCCGCCCTCAACCTCGGGGGCGGCACCTATTATTTTAATCTCTTTTGAGTAATCAAGCAATTCACAAATATTTTCCTTTGTGGGAATAAGTATATTGTCGGGACTTTGTGCACCTTTCATATCCATTGAGATAAACGGACCTTCAAGATGTACACCGAGAATATTTGAAACATCGCATTTGTTTTTTGCTTCGGTTATTGAGTCTATTGCTCTGTGCAGTCTTTTAATGGGGGCTGCAAGAGTTGTGGGGAGGATGGAGGTTGTACCTCTCAAAGCGTGTGCCTCACACATTTTTACTATTTCATCACTGCTGTCGCTCATTGCGGAAAATCCGCCGCCGCCGTGTACATGAATGTCGGCAAAGCCGGGGGAGAGAAAGTTCCCTTTGCAGTCTATTATTTCGCAGTCCTGTAAGTCAAAATTCTCACAGAGTTCCTTTATTTTACCATTTTGTGTTATAACACACATTTCCTTTATTTCATTTTCAAAAATAACCTTTGCATTGATATAAGCTCTCATAAAAAATCTCCTTACTTTTATTTTTATAACTTTATTTTATACTACTTAAACTTATTGTCAAGAACACAGATAAAATTTGTTAGTAAAGTCTTGAAAAGAAAATATATTTGTGATATTCTTTTATACTGGAAAACTAATACAAAGGATATCCCAAGGAGGTTTTTTTATGGAACAGAAAAAAGTAAGAATCGGCGCGGTCGGAATCAGCGGCAGAGGCTCGGGAATGCTTGAATTATTGCTTGATGTTCCCGGCGTTGTTTGTCCGGCAGTATGCGATAAATATGAAGACAGAGCTGCAAAAGGCATTGAAATCGTAAAGAATTCAGAGTCTTATGACGGATATGAGGTAAATTCATATCTTGACTATAACGAAATGCTCGAAAAAGAAAAGCTTGATGCCCTTGTTGTTTTCACAACATGGATAACTCATTCAAAGATTGCTATAGCAGGTATGAATGCAGGTCTTAATGTTGCAATGGAAGTAGGCGGAGCCGCTTCTGTTGAAGAATGCTGGGAGCTTGTAAGAACAAGCGAAAGAACAGGAAAGTTCTGTATGCTTCTTGAAAACTGCTGTTATGACAGAAACGAAATGGCTGTTTTTAATATGGTTAAGCAGGGACTTTTCGGTGAGATTATTCACTGTGAGGGCGGCTACAGACACGACCTTCGAGATGAAATAGTTCTCGGCAGAGAAAACAGACACGGCAGACTTTTCAATTTTCAGAACAGAAACGGTGAGCTTTATCCCACACATCAGTTAGGTCCGATTTCAAAGGTTCTCGGCATAAACAGAGGAAACAGATATGTATCTCTTGTTTCTGTTGCAAGCAAGTCAAAGGGACTTAATGAATGGATAAAGAATAACAAGGGTGAGGATTACGATCTTTACGGATATGATTTTGCTTGCGGTGATGTTGTTACGACAATACTTAAAACAGCTCACGGTGAAACAGTAACTCTCACACACGACTGCTGCTTACCCCGACCTTATACAAGAAACTATCTTGTTCAGGGCACGAGAGGAATTTTCTCAGATATCGATGATGCTGCAAGTGCAGTTATCGAGGGTGTAACCGAAAGCACACACGAATGGACAAAGTTCAGCGAAATCATTGAAAAATACGAGCATCCTCTCTGGGGCAAATATCAGAAGGCAGGAGTAAAAGCAGGTCACGGCGGTATGGACTATCTTGTTCTCTCTGCTTTTGTTGAAGCTGCTATTGATAATGTTAAACCTCCAATTGATGTTTATGATACAGCAACCTGGATGGCTATAACCTGTCTTTCAGAGCAGTCTGTTGCAATGGGCGGACTTCCCGTACCTGTACCCGATTTCACAAACGGTATGTGGATAGACAGAGAGCCCTACAGACGCGGTGTTTACTGTCTTGAGGAAGTATGTGAAGACTTTTTTGAGGAGGAGAAGGAATAATGAAATATTTCATAGGTGTTGACGGCGGCGGAACAAAAACACAGTACGCTCTTTTCGATGAAAACAAAAATATGCTTTCCACCGTAAAAACAGACGGCAGCAACCACGAAAATCTTGAGGGGGCTATTCCCGAAGCTGCAGGAATTATTATGGGCGGTATAAATGCACTTCTCAGTGAAAATTCCTTAAAGCTCGAAGATATCACACACATCCTTATGGCACTTGCAGGAATTGACCATCAGTTCCAGTGTGACGAAATGACCGCTGAACTTAAAAAGTTAGGTTTGAATGTACCGTTTTCCATATATAATGACGGCTTTATCGTTGTTAAAGCAGGTGCTACGGGAAAAGAGGGCATCGGCTACAACTGCGGAACAGGCACTTGCTGTAACAGCGTTGACTCAAGGGGAGCACTTCTTCAGGTCGGCGGCTTCGGTGAGCTTTCCGGAGATGTGGGCAACGGTCACTGGATTGCACGACAGGCATATAACCTTGTTTATAATGATATCTGCCTTAAGGCAAAGGAAACCTCCTGTACAAAGGCTCTTGTTACAAAATTCGGTATTACCGCAGACAGAGAAGGCTTGCTTTCTATAATTCCCGGTGTTGATGCTGAAGAGGAACAGATTGTAAGAGATCTTATTGATATTTTCTTTGATGCTGTAAATGCAGGCGATGAGGCTGCAATGGAAGTTGTTGAAATAATGGCAAAGCAGGGAGCAAAATTCATAACCGCACACATTAAAAATCAGCAGTTTGACTGCGAAGTTATTGATGTTGTGCTTTCAGGTTCAATTCACACGAAGCTTCCCTCCGATAAGTACATAGAGGTTCTCAAAGAAAAAACACAGCAGCTTAGCGGCAGAAAATGTAATTTTATCAAACTTAATGTAGCTCCCGTAACAGGATGCATAAATTGGATGCTTGAAAACTGAAAATAGAGGTGCTTTGAAATGAAAGAAATTAATGTAACAGTAATCGGCTCAGGCAGCACATATTGCCCCGAGCTTGTAGACGGATTTTTACAGCGTCAGGATTCCCTTAAGCTCAAAAGACTTGTGCTTATGGATATTGACGACAGAAAGAGAAATATTGTAGGCTCTCTCTGTGAAAGAATGATAAAGGCAGCAGGAATGGACACCGAGGTTGTTATGACCTCCGATCTTGATGAAGCCTTAGTAGGTGCGGATTTTGTTGTAACACAGATTCGTGTGGGTAAGCTTCCTGCAAGATATCTTGACGAGTCCATTCCCGTAAAATACGGTTATATCGGTCAGGAAACAACAGGTATCGGCGGCTTTTTCAAGGCCCTTCGCACAATTCCCGTAATCAGCAATATCTGTAAGAAAATTGAAGAGATTTGTCCTGATGCATGGCTTATCAACTTTACTAACCCCTCAGGTATCATCACTGACTTTGTTCTTAACAACACAAATGTAAAGTGCATCGGTCTTTGCAATGTTCCGATTGATATGATTGATGATGTTAAGGAAGCAGTAGGTGAGGATGCAGACATTACATATCTCGGACTTAACCATTTAAGCTGGATTACCTCTGTTGTTAAAGACGGTGAGGATGTTCTCTACAATATGTTCAATGAAGGCTTTGCTCCCAAGGTTATGGCAAACATTGTTGATGACGGATTTGATACCGATTGTCTTCGTGCCTGCGGTGGCTGGCCGTCTTCCTACCTTCAGTATTACTATAACCGCGAAGCAAAGATAAAGCATCTTAAGGAAGATAAAAAATCAAGAGCTCAGGTTTGTATGGATATTGAAGAAAAGCTTCTCAAAATGTATCAGGATGAAGAGCTTTGCATAAAGCCCGCGTTACTTGATAAGCGTGGCGGTCATAAATATTCTCTTGCCGCTTGCTCTCTTATTGATTCTATTGCAAATGACCTTAACGATGTTCATGTTGTAAATGTTCTCAATAACGGAACTCTTCCCTTTATGAACGATGATGATGTTGTTGAGATTGCAGCAAGAATAGGTGCGGACGGTGCTAAGCCTGTTCCCGTAAGAAAAACATGGAACAAACACATTGAGGGTCTTATGACAGTTGTTAAGGCTTATGAAAAGTATACTGTTGAAGCAGGTATGAACGGTGATGATTTTGCAGCCTACAATGCTTTAATGATTCATCCTCTTGTGGGGGACTTTGAAAAGGCAAAGGCTTGCTATGAAGAAATGAAGGACGCTCACAGAGAGTTCCTTCCTCAGTTCCTCGGCAAATAAAAAATATTTCACCTCTCCGTGTGAGCTGTCATACGGAAAGGTGAATTTTTGTATAAATATGATTTTTTGAAAAGGAAAGATTATATGAAATATTATTCATTGAAAACAAAGAAAACCCCGCAGAAGGTGAGAACCCTTTTTACGGTAGGCAATGTTCTTGAGTCAGATAATATAACTGCACTGTGTTATGCTGCCGACGGAACACTTTTTGCCGGAACAGATAATGGTGTTGCATACTTTAACGGCACATCATTTGAGCTTGTTGACGGTGTCAGCGGAAAAATCGGTGCTGTTTTTGCTGATACTGACGGTACTGTTTTTGTAGGTGCTGAGGACAAAATATATACGCTGAAAAATAAAACTGCAGTTTCAAAGCAGCAGCTTGATTCAAAGGTTGTTGCAATAACTAATGACGGAACCGGTAAGGTATGGGTTGCTACCGTTAAAACATGCTTTTATCTCGAAAACGGCACATTTTTAAGAATGCAGAGCTTTGATTTTGAAAATACACACTGCATGACCGCCTTTGGTGACAAAGAGGTTTTTGCCGCTTGTGATAAGGCACTTCTTGCACTTCACGGTAAAAGACCGCGTTGGAGCACTCTTATGCCGGGAATAAGCAATGCACCGAAAAATATAAGAACACTTACAAGCGATTCCCTCGGATACATATGGCTGGGTACTGATGAGGGTGTTTATCTTTATGACGGAAAAAGAGAATGGGTAAAGCCTGATGAGCTTGATTTCTTCCCGAAATGTGAAATAAATAAAATCGTTTTCGGTACAGATGGAACAGTTTATTTTGCAACAGAAATCGGTGTTTATGTGGTAAATGGCGGAAAAACAAGATTTCTCGGCAAAGGAAGATATCTTCCCTCTGACAGGGCAGTTGACATCGCAGTAAAGAGTGATAACAGCGAATACTGGATAGCAACCGATAAGGGACTTTCCAGAATTGAGCTTAAACATATGTCACTTTCAGAAAAGGAAGCATATTTTGACTCAATTATGCAGTATTATAACCGTGAGGATTTTTATACCGATGTTGTTGTTAAAAATTATATGGATCCCTTAGAAAGCGGAAAGCCCTGCATAACCGATAATGACGGACTCTGGTCGGCTTTATATCTCGGTGCTATGTGCTTCAAATATGCTCACACAAAGGATAAGGATGTAAAGGAAAGAGCAAGAAAAGCAATGAATGCTCTTATCAAGCTTGAAACAATGACCGGAATAAGTGGTTTTCCTGCTCGCGCATATCGCCGTGTGGGTGAAGAGGGCTTCGGAAACGGTGATCCCGAATGGCATCTTACAAGTGATGAAAAGGGCGAGCTTGAATGGAAGGGTGAAACATCCTCCGATGAGCTTGTGGGACATTATTTTGCAGCAGCATACTATTTTGATTTAGTTGCAGATGAAGAAGAAAAGCCTGTAATAGCTGAAGCTATCAGGAGTATTTCCGAACATCTGATTTCCCATAACTATACACTTTGTGATACAGACGGACTTCCTACAACATGGGCACATTTCGGTCCCGAGGCACTTAACGGTAATGAAATGTGGTGTTGGGAAAAGGGAATAAACTCTCTTGAGCTTACTGCTTTTATGAGAATTACCGAGCATATCACAGGTGAGAAGAAGTACGGTGATATTGCTGATGAGCTTCTTAAAAAGCACCATTACGGAATGAATTTCCTTACATACAAGCGATATGACAGCTATGCAAATCACATTGATGACCTTTTAGGTATTCTTTCTGTATTGCCTTTATGGGATTATGAAAAGAATGAGGATATGAAAAAGTATTTGCTTCTGGCACTTCGCCGTCAGTTTGAATATGAAAAGATAGAAGCAAATCCCATTTATAATTTTATCTATGCATATTTCACAGGTGCCCATGCCGATATTGAAAGTGCGGTGGAAACTCTCGAGGATCATCCTCTTGATATGTTTGAATATGTAACAGACAATTCCATTCGTCCCGATATTGAGATAAACTACGGCCCCGTTGAGTTTGGTGACGGACCTCAGGCACTTAAAGCTCTTGCTGCTGATGAAAGAGGACTCGGACGACTTTCTTATGAAGCATTTAATCTCAATAAGGGTAACGATATAAGCTATGCTCCGCCTTCAGAATGGTTGCTCGGATATTGGCTTGGTGTATACTATGGACTTATAGAAGAATAAAAATTATAGTGTCGACAGAGATATTCTTGAAATAAATAAAAAACAGTAGATTTGTGCAAAGTCTACTGTTTTTTTTATGATTATTACAAAAATTGGTGCAAATATTACATTTGTTAATTGCGCTGTTGTTATTATGTTATTATAAAATTGCAATCAAGGTTAAATATTTAACAATAAACAAGGAGGTGTAAATATGAAATTAAGAAAAATTTTTATGATATTTTTTGCATGCATATCTTATTTATCTTTAGGTGTTTGTATTTACGGCATCTGTTATGAAACTTTAGATGCTTTCAGCCTTGATCGCGCTAAATACTTTTTTGATTTAACCCCTTATGTTATACAGATTTCAGCGGTATCATTTATTGTATTTGCTGTGTTATCTGTAATCTTATATAAGAAGAAAGCATAAATTTTGAGATTTATGTTTTGTTTAATAAAAAAGGAGAGGTGAAAAAATATGAAAAAAACTAAATTCAAAGAAATTTTATTAGGTATTATGACTGCAATAGGATTATGGATTTGCGGACATCTGTTGGCAGGCCGGCTTTCTTTTGTTGAAGACCTTGAATTATATCCAACAGGTCCATTGATATTTGCTTTTCCTTTTGTTATTGCAGCTGTAAGTGTACTTGTTATGAAGTATTCAATCAAAAATGATAGAATTTTTTATTTCAAGTCTTTTGCCGTAAGCTTTTTTACCCCTTTGTTCTGCTTTTTCATAATAATGCTTTTATCTTTGATAACGCCCGACAGTAATCAGATTTTATATTCTGTTGCCGAATTTTTGACCACTGTTTTAATTTTTCTCACAGTTGCTCCCACCTCAATTATTTATCAGATGCTTTCATTCATACCCTCAGATACAGAAGCTGTTAAATGGCTGATTATAAGTGCCGTAACACTTATCCCCGTAATTGCAGGGCTAATATATTCATTTAAGCTTTATAAGAATCAGACACAGAAAATACCTGATTAATTTTACTTGTTTTTATAAAAAATACTTCAGTCCGCCGTTTATGTTTGAACGGCGGACTGAAATTTTTAATTGCTTATTTTGATTTCTGCGGGGCAGGAATAAGAAATTTTCTTTTCCCCGTTTTCGTTTGCGGATATTTCAACTGAAACATCACCGTAGGGTGTTCTCATTTTACCTTTTGCAAATTTAATATTCTTTATATCTGCAGGTTCAATTTTTATATTGCTGAAGCCGACGGAGCTTTCGGTTTGTCTGATGCCGAGAATATAGGAGAAGAAATACTCAACTATTGCACCGAACATCGGATGACAGCGTGAGTCACAGCCGTCCCAGTTTTCCCAGAGAGTTGAGGCACCGTGTTTTTTCATATTGTAGAAAGAGGTTATTTCTTCGTTTGTCAGAAGAGTAAACGCGAGGTCACCGCAGCCTTTTTGGAAGAGAACTCTTATGAGAATATCCGTGCCGAAAATACCCGTATCAAAGGTTTTGAGCTCAGAGTATTTTTCTATGATGTTCGCAAATGTTTTTTCGTTTCCGAGACCTATATCAACGGCAAAAGCATCAGCGCCCTGATAACCATTACAGAAACTCGAAGTTTTTTCATCATAGAAGTGCTTAATCAGAGCGTTCTTGCTGTTTTCTTCCGCTTTTCTGAAAAAGTCTATGTCCTCTGTTTTGCCTAAAATTTCGGCAGTTTCTGCACATTGTGATGCTGTCTTTGCAAGGAAATAGGTGTTAACAAAGCTTTCGGGAATGAGGATTTTGTTTCCTATCGGACACCAGTCACCAAGACACCAGCCGTCAGGCTCTTCTCTTGTTACAATACCGTCCTCAGTATGGTCAACCATATATTCAATATATGCTTTCATTGAATTGTAGCTGTCTTTGAGAATGCTTATGTCGCCTGTGAATTTATAGTAGCGGTATGGTACAATAACTGCCGCACCGCCCCAGCCTCCGGGACCGCCGCCTCCGCCGTAGAACGGAGCTGTATGCTGAACATGGCCGTTTTTTATATCCTGACAGTCTCTTATGTCAAGCATCCATTTTTTATACATTTCTTCTGCAGCAAAGCAGGTCATAACAGCACCGCAGGTGAGCTGACCATCACCGGTGTAGCCTAAACGCTCTCTGTGAGGACAGTCAGAGGGAATACAGCCGTGGATATTTGTAAGCTGTGTTTTTATATATGCATCATATATCCAGTTGAGAGTTTCATTATCACTTTCAAAAGAAGAAGTTACTTCAATATCAGAGTAGGCAACTCTGTATTCGCTGATATATGCGCGTCCTGTAAGCTCAATATATCTGCCTGCATGCCAGGTGAAAAGGGGAGTAAACTCATTTTGTTTGCAATTTTCGTGAAGAATAAAGTAATCCTTTTGCATACGGTTGTTGCCGCCTACGAAATGGAACTGCAAGGAGCCGTCTTCATTGAGCTCATCCGCATATCTTAAAAATGCGCTGTCATTTGTTCTTGCTGCTTCTTCGAATTTAACAACAGCAAAGCCTGCTGCCTGTTCGCCGATATCGTATATCTTTGTGTCACCGAAGCTGTAAATAACCTTTGGTTCAAGCACACGGCATACCTTATCTGAGTTAAATGTTTGAAGACAGAACATATTGAGTGACTTGTTTGCTGTTTTTGCTTTGTTCCAGTCAGAATCATCAAAAGCAGTTGTTTCCCAGTCGGGGATAAAGTATACCATATCGTGGTATTCACCGAAATAGATGTTTGTTTCCTTGACAAAGCTTTCTTTCCAACAGGTGTTTTCGATATCTGAGCAGATTGTCTTAGTTGTACCGTCTGCAAAAGTTAATATAAGCTTGAAAATAAGCTTATTATCTCCCCAGTAGGGCATCCCCTCGTTCAGGCTTCGGTTTTGTCCGTACCAGCCTGCACCGATATGTGTTGCAAGAACATTTTTACCGTTTGTGATAAACGGAGTTACATCAACGGTTTTATAATATACTCTGTGCGACAGAGTATCGTTGATAGGATAATATACAGTTGATAAATCCCTTTTTTCGTAATCGCTTTTGGCAGGGAAGTACAAATCTTCGGAAATGGGCTTGCCGTTGAAATATGCATAGAAATAGCCTAATGCTGTTATCGAAAGCTCTGCTTTTGTAACATTTTCAAAGAAGAATGTGCTTCTTGTGAGTACAGCAGGTAGTTTTTCTTTGAAAGTAAGCCATTCGCAGTCATCAAAAACGAAGTCACGCTGCATATTAACAAGCTTTTGCTTGTTTTCCGTAAAGCTTACACCGTTTACGCTGAAGCCCAACTGTTCGTATTCCCCGATGTTATCGAAAGGAACCTTAAGACAAAGGGATGCTTCACCCTTTGCCTTTGCTTCTTCAATTTTTTGAGTAATATCTTTTATGTTCATATTATTTTACCTTAGGAATCATTGTGAAGCTCAAAGAATAGCCCTTTGAAGCATCAAGTCTGTATTCTTTTCTTGTGTCGGGACCGCAGCTTGAAGTTCCTATACCTCTCAAAGCACCGTCAAGGGTAAGGAAAGTTGTGTTCATATCACTTATATCTTCCTGATGCTGTGCTTTATGAATTGCAGTCTGTGTGAAGTGATGTACGCTGAAAGCAAGTTTTGAATCAGCGAAAATGCTGAGAGAAACACCGTTATCATCTGAAAGCTCTATCCATTTGGTGTCGCAATGCATACCGCTTTCCTGCGGATATACATACATTTCATACATTTCGTCAACCTTTGCACTGTATGTACCCATAGGAGACTGACACTTGAAGTCGGGCATATTTTCGCTGTCGCCTCTGCCGTAGTATTTAACATTATCGAAATCACGGTTGAGTTCAAGAGTAAGTCCGAAGCGGGGGATATCAGCAACTGCATCGCTGCTGACTGTTTTAAGGTCTGCTTTTACTTCTATTGCCCCCAGAGAAGTGATGATATAGGAAATTGAAACCTCATACAAGGCTTTTTTCTTTGCATTGAGAGTATAAACGGAAGCTATATGCACTTCACCGTCATCAAGATGAACATCAAAGGATACAAGTGCTTTCTTGAGAGAATCAAGTCCGCCGTTTTCCCAAGTATCCTTTTGCCTTGCATCGTTATCAATAAGAGCTCTGAAAAGGTTGGGGGTAAAGCCTTTGTTTTCGGCAGGTGAAGCACAGAGAATTTCTTTTCCGTCTATTGTATAAGAGGTAAGCTCACCTGTTTTTCCGTCAAACACAGCCTTGCCGTTTTCAAATATTACGCTAACAATACCGTTTTCGGTTTCAGCAGCAATTTTGCTTCCGATTTCGATATCGTATTCGTAATTTACATCGTTAACAGTTATCTGTTCAACCGCAATGAGCTCTCCTGTGTTTTTATCGGTGTAAATGAAATTGATATGGCAGTCCTTATATTCATCAAAATCCTTGTGATCTATTGTGAAGCACTCAGCCTGCATAGGCTCAAGTGTTACATCAAGTTCACCTTTCTGTACTTCTTCTCCGTTTTCAAGAAGTACCCATTCGGTTTTAATGTAATCGCTCTTTCTGAAACGGTTTGTGTTTTCGAAACAGAAAAGCTTGTTGCCTGCAAGAGAAGCTCTCAAAGGTCTGTAAACAACCTTCATTTCTTTTGCGCCCGTGTGAAGAGAACGGTCAGCATAAACAAGACCGTCAACACAGAAATGACCGTCATGATATTTTTCTCCGTGGTCGCCGCCGTAGGTATATCTGTATTTATATTTCTTATCGTTTTCGGGATGATATACTGCGTGGTCAGCCCATTCCCAGATGCAGCCACCCATAGAGTTGTCCCATTCATAGAAGAGATCCCAATATTCTTCAAGGTTACCGGGACCGACGCCCATTGCGTGACAGTATTCGCACAGATAGAAAGGATATTTTGAATATTCCTTACAGGGAGTTTTCTTTTCGCCCCAGGAAGTTCTTATGCGTTTGTTTTTCATCATCTGTTCAATTTCCTCTGTGCTTGTATACATTTCGGAAATTACATCATAGTGGAATCGCTTTGTTCTTACAACACCCTCGTAATGTACGGGAATATCTGTTCCTGTTGATTTGAGGAAATCATAGCACTTGTCGTGACACTTATATCCGCCTGCTTCATTGCCGAGTGACCACATAATGATACTGGGATGATTTCTGTCACGGTGATACATTCTCTTTACTCTGTCAACATAATGCTTTGCCCATTTAAGGTCATGGCTGATAAAGTCTATATCTCCTGCCATATCCCAACAGCCGTGTGTTTCAATATCTGCCTCATCAATGATATAAAGACCGTATATATCGGCGAGTGTGATAAAGAAAGGATCGGGAGGATAGTGCGAGGTTCTCACACCGTTGACATTAAGAGATTTCATAAGCTGAACATCTCTTATCATATCATCAATTGACATTGCAAAGCCCTTGTAAAGGTCTGTATCATGATGGTTTACCCCTTTTACCTTGATGGGCTTGCCGTTGAAAAGGAAAATTCCGTCCTTGATTTCAATGGTTCTGAAACCGGTGAAATTTCTTATAACAGACTGTGTGCCTTTGCCTGAAAGAGTTATATACATTGTGTAAAGCACGGGAATTTCGGGATTCCATTCCTGTACATCAAGAACACCGAATGAAACAGAATTTTCGTTTTCGGCGCAATAATCTTTTTTTGCAACAGTTTTGCCGTCTTTATCAACAAGCTCTGCAGTGACAGTATAGCCGTCAGTTTCGCCGACAACAAAGGTGTCAAGAGTCAGCTCATAGCCGTTTTCCTGCTTTTTTGTTGTTATCTGATAGTCATAGAGATATGTTTTATCGTAAACATAGAGTAACACATCGCGGAAGATGCCGTTCTCTCTGAACATATCCTGACATTCAAGGAATGTGCCGTTGCACCACTTGAACATAACAACAAGCAGCTCGTTTGCACCATCTTTAAGGAAAGAGGTGATATTGAATTCTGCTGTATTGTGTGTGCCCTCGGAATAGCCTACGAACCTGCCGTTTACATACAAAGCAATATTGTTTGACGCTCCGAGGAAGGAAAGAATATATTCCTTTCCGAGGTCTTCAATATCCACCAGCTTTCTGTACACGCCGACGGGCATATCCTCGGGAATATCGGGCGCCATTGTTTTTATTTCATATGGGCAGTTTATGTATACAGGCTCCTGATAACCTGTTCTCTGCCAGTCACAGGGAACGGTTATTTTGTCAAACCTGACTTTAAGAGAGTCAAGCGTGTCGGGAACGGCTGAAATTGATTTGTAGAATTTAAAATCCCATTCTCCCGAAAGAACTTTTACGGTGTCGCTTGAATATCTCTCTTTTTCGGGAGCTGTCTGAGAGAGAGCTTCTTTTGAAGAGTAGGGAACAGCATATGCTCTCGGAGTGAGTTTATTCTTTTCAAAAATCTTAAAAGTTTTATGAAGTGTTTTGTTTATCTGGTATTTCAAAACAAAATCTCCTTTCCTTTACCTCTTTTATATTGTTAAGCTTATATTATCATATAATCATTTGGATAACAAGTACAAAATTATAAGTATTTACATTGACAAAATGTGAAAAAAATATTAAAATGACTATAATTCTAACAAAAATCGGGGTGTATTATCAAGATGAAGGTATCTAAGCTTTTATGTGTTGTTCTCACAATCGGCGTGCTGTTGTCTGTATCTGCATGTACGGGCGATACACCACAGGAAACAACATCTGAGTATGTATATATTCCGTCTGAAGAAACAACATTTCTCTCCCAGCCCGAAAATAAAATTAATGTGAATACTTCCTGGCAGAAAAATTATGAGGTCGAATATATATATTATAATGCTGAACAGACCGATGAGGAGCTGAATATCTCGGAAAAACGCCACTCAAGTGCATTTATCGTTGAGTATCTTGATACAAACGCAAGGCTTTATTATGAGAAATCAGGCAAAGACACCGATTATTATGTAATTATGCCCGAAGAAAACGAACAGGTTTATTCAAAGCTGTATGACAGTAATTATTCTGATCTTTCGAGTATGTTTATGAAGCTGTCAACAGTAAGTGCTTCTCTTCCCACTCAGAACAATGTGCTTTATATGTATGATGAAAAGGTTGCAGGCAGAGATTGTCATAAGTATATTCAGCGTGCATATTCGGACGGTGAGCTTACACAGTCTGTTTATGTCTGGGTTGATGTTGAATACGGCTTTGCTGCAAAGTGTGAAGCTTATAACGATAAAAACAAGAAAACCACCTACTGGGAAATCACTTCATTTTCTGCAGGTGAGGTAATGGAAACAGAAACATTTGTTGACTTGTCGCTTTATGATTTTAAGGAGAAAAACTGATGAATGTATACGATTTTGACAATACGATATATGATGGTGAAAGCGTATTGGATTTCTTTTTCTTCTATGTCAGAAAAAGTCCGTATCTTATAAAGTATCTTCCCCGCGTTTTTTATGCCTTTTCAAAATATAAGGCAGGTAAGCTTACTGTTGAACAGGCAATACAGGAATATGCTCCCTTTGTTGAAAATTATTTTGTCAATATAGAGAATTTTGATGCTGATGCAAAGGAATTCTGGGATAAGCATATGAAAAACATCAAGCCCTTCTACAAGGAAATTCAGCAGGAGGATGATGTTATCGTTACAGGCTCACCGATGTGTTCAATGCGTGAAATATGCAGAAGACTGAACATAAAGCATTGTGTGGGAAGTATTATTGATGAAGAAACCGGCAAAATAACCCGTCTTTGTTTGCGGTCGAAAAAAATTCCTGCTTTTTTTGAAGAATATCCGGATGCGCATATAGATAACTTCTATACAGATTCTCCCGAAAACGATGCTCCGATGATTGAGCTTGCTGATCACGCATTTGTTGTCAAGGGCAATAAAATAACACAGATAAAGTAGGAAAAATATTATGAATCATCGAAAAGCAGTATCGTTTAGAAATGTAGATATAACAGGCGGCTTCTGGTCGGAAAAACAGAAGCTTAACCGTGAAAAAACCATTTTTGCCATTGAAGACAGATTCCGTGATACGGGCAGATTTGAAGCATTTAAGTTTACCTGGAAAGAGGGAAGTGATATTCCCCGTCCGCATTTTTTTTGGGATTCTGATGTTGCAAAATGGCTTGAAGCAGTGTTTTTTATACTTGCCAAAACAGATGATGAGCAGCTTGAAAGCAGTGCAGAAGAAATAATTTCCCTGATTGAAAAAAATCAGACGGAGGACGGATATTTCAATATTTATCATTCTGTTGTTGAGCCGGGAACGCGTTTTACAAACCGTGACCACCACGAGCTTTATTGCCTGGGACATCTTATTGAAGCTGCGGTTTCACATTTTGAAACAACGGGAAATGACAGATTTATAAAAATTCTTGATAAATACATTGATCTTGTTATAAGAATTTTTACAAAGGAGCATTCTGCATCCTTTATTGCTCCAGGTCATGAAGAAATAGAGCTTGCACTTTTTAAGCTGTATAAGCTTACACAGAATAAAAAATATCTTGATCTTGCAATGTTCTTTCTTGACAACAGAAGTAAAGACGGTGCAGCTATTGCAGAATGGTGTAACACGAAGAATGACCAGAGCCATCTGCCCGTAAGAGAGCAGAGAGAGGCTGTCGGTCATTGTGTAAGAGCCTGTTATCTGTATTCTGCCATGGCAGATTCTGTTTTTTATTCGGACGATAAAGAAATGCTTGATGCCTGTAAAGAATTGTTTAATGATATTGTGCAAAAGAAGATGTATATAACGGGAGGCATCGGTTCAACAAGACACGGAGAGTCGTTTACCGTTCCTTATGATTTACCCAATAACACTGCATATGCCGAAACCTGTGCAGCCATTGCGCTTGCTATGTTTGCTGACAGAATGAAAGACATTGATTTTAATTCAAAATATGCAGATATTGTTGAGCTTGAAATTTATAACGGTATAATGTCGGGAATTTCTCTTGACGGAGAATCATTCTTTTATGTAAATCCTCTTGAAATAAATTTAAGCCAATACGGCAGGCACACAAGCCTGATGAGAGAACCTGACGGCTTACCAATAACACAGCGAAAAAAGGTTTTTGACTGCTCTTGCTGTCCTCCTAATATAGCAAGATTTATTGCTTGCATCGGTAATACGGCATATTCGTATACAGATGAAGCAATATTTGTTCATCAGTTCTTTAACAGCTCAGCCGATGTAAATGCCGCACAGATAACTGTTACAACAGATTATCCGCACAACGGTAAAATACATATCAATGTTGACGGAGCAAAAGGGAAGACACTTTATATAAGAATTCCCGGTTGGTGTAAGACTGCTCAGTTTTCTGTCGGATACAAAGCACTTAACGGCTATGCAGAAATTTTTGTTGACAGTAACAATATGAATATTGATATCGATTTTGATATGCCTGCTTCTTTTGTTGTTGCAAATCCTAAAGTCCGTGCCAACAATAAAAAAGCCGCTCTTATGCGGGGACCTGTTGTGTATTGTATGGAGAGAGTTGATAATGATTTTGATTTAGGCGACATATCTATAAATACAAAAAGTAAGCCCGAGCTTAGCTTTGATGAATATTTTTCCTGCAATACCGTAAAAGTAAGAGGAAAAGTATCTGAGTTTCCATCTTGCCTGTATTTGTCATCGGATGATGTTAAAACAACAGACGCAGAAGCTGTTTTTATTCCTTATTATGCTTTTGCAAACAGAGGCGAAAGTGATATGACAGTCTGGTTTGCATTTGAATAAATACATATATAATGAAACGAGAGTCGATAATTGTTATCGGCTCTCGTTTTACGATTTTTATTCAACTGATTTGAGTGATGTTACCATATCTACCTTTTTTATTTTGTAGTGAAGCATTATGTTTACAAGAACAATGAAGGATATGGTTATCATAACAGCAAGGAGATAGCTGTGCCATTCGATTGTCTGACCGTACATAACTGCATCTATTGCGGTAAAGGTGATAAGACCGTAATGCACTATAATACCGAGAATAATACCGTATATTATACCGAAAACTGAAATGAAGATATTTTCTCTGTATATATATCTGCTGACCTCGTTATCCATAAAGCCTAACACCTTGAGAGTTGCAAGCTCTTTCTGTCTTTCAATAACATTTATATTTGAAATGTTGTAAAGAACGGCTATAGCAAGGATAAGCGCAGAAATAAAGAATATGATTATAACTGTTGACAGAGCATCGGTAATTTCACCTATCTGTCGGGTTGTGTCTTCGGTATATGCAATTGTTGTGATACCGTCTATTTTCATAATATCCGTTGAAAGCAAGCCTTTTACATTTGCAAAATTTTCAGGGTTTTCTTTAAGTGAAGAAGATATCTTTCCGATTGCATAATTGTAAACAGGGGAGGAGTGAGTCGCTTTTTTGTACACTTCTTCTGTCATATAAATAAAGCTGAAGGTATAGTTTTCAACAATTGCACTGATTTTTACATCATAAACATTTCCCTTGCTGTCGGAGAAGCTTATTGTGTCGCCAACATTTGTTTTTGTTGTCTGCGCCAGCTTTTCCGTTATAATTGCACCGGATCTGTCAAGTGTGTAATTCTCATTTGTCTGTCTGTTCCTGAGTGTTACATAATCGTTTAACTCCTCGGGATTTTCGGGAACAAGCACATAAACATCAAGCACCTTGTCATTTTTTTCGCTGAATGCGGTCATGGACTTCATCGCTGTAAGCATAAGAGACTCAACCCTTGCATCATTCTGAGCAAGTGAAAATTCAGAGGTGTGTGTGCTTGTGGTCTGAGGATTATCGAAAATCAGCTGGAAGTCGTATTTCGAAATAGCATCAGCACCGTATTGTTTTTCAGCGATTGCATTAATTGAATTCTGCATGCCGAGGCTTGCAAGAATCAATGCACACGAGCCTGTGATGCCGATAATTGACATATTGAATCTGAGCTTGTTCCTGAAAAGATTTCTCAAAGTGACCTTTGCGGTAAAATTAAGCTGCTTCCACAGGAATGTAACCTTTTCAAGAAGAATATGCTTGCCCGCTTTTGGTACTTTAGGACGCATAATGATTGACGGGGAATTTCTTAACTCTTTTCGGAGTGCCAGCAGAGTTGTTACAGCTGTGCAGAGCATTGATATCACAAAGCCTATAAATGCCCAGAGCCACGGGAATTCAAAATTAAGGCTCGGCAGACTGAACATTATGGAGTAAGCGGAATTTATTGCAAAGGGGAATAAGAAAATGCCTACTGCAATTCCGAGTACAGAACCTATAAAACCTGCAAGGAAAGAATAAATCAGATATTTTAAGATAATAGCAGAATTTTCATATCCCAATGCTTTGTATGTGCCGATTACTGTTCTGTCCTCTTCAACCATTCGAGTAAGCGTTGTAAGACAAATCATAGAAGAAACAATAAAGAAAAGCAACGGAAAAAGGTTTGAAAGAATTTCGATATTTTTTACACTCTGCCCATAGCTTTCATAGCCGGGAGCAGAGGTTCTGTCATATATACTCCACGAAACACTTTCAAGATTATTGTAAAGATTTTTTGCAGCGTTCAGTTCAGAGGTTGCCAATGCCAGTGCGCTTGTCAGCTGCGCTTCTGCTTCAAGTCTTGCATTTTGTGCTTTGCTGAGATTGTCGGGAGCCTCGTTTACCTGTTCGATGAGCGCATTGAGGTTGCTTTGTGCTGCCAGTCTTTCAATCTCAAGCTCAAGAGTACCACTCTGAATGTCATAGCCTGCAGACTGAAGCTGTGTGTAATAGGTGTTAAGCTGATTGCTTGCATTTTCAAGCTCTTTTTTTGCATTTGCAAGCTCAGTAGTTGCCTGCGTAAGTCTTTCGCCCTGGTTTTCAAGCTGTGCTTTGAGTGCATCGAGAACAGCCTTCTGTTCTTTTATCTCTTTCTCTGACTGAGCAAGCTTTGCCTTCTGAGAATCAAGATAAGGCTTGATATTTGTGACAATTTCCCCTGCAAGTCCCTGAGTTGTCAATGCCTGTACGGCAGAAAAAAGCTCGGGATAGGTTGTCTGCATCATCGTTATGATAGTCTGTATCTGCTCTGCATTGAATGCATCTGACTGTGAGTCGCTTATGCCTTCAAGAACTGCTTCACCCGCTGCAATCATCTGGTTAGTTGTTGTTATTGTTGAATTCAGCAGATTTACCTTGTTGCTTGCAGATGTACATTGAGAATACAAGGTGTCATATGTTTCTTTATTCTTGACATAAGCCGTGTAGTTTTTATTGTATTCTTCAGTTTTTGTATCAAGCTCTTTTTTGAGTTGATTGTACCGTTCTATCGCAGCATTGTATTCGTTTGTGTTTGTCTGAAGATTGTTTTCCGCTGCTGAAAATTTACTGTCAAATTCAGCTTGAGCTGCAGCAACTATTTCTTGTCCGTTATCAACCAATTCCTGAAGCTGTGCAATGGTTTCATCAAGCTCTTCCATTGCTTTCGTTGCGCTGTCGGACTTATCCTTTATTTTTTTCTCAGCCTCGGCAATCTGATTTTCAAGATCAGGCTTGAGTATGGTAAGTCTGTCATTGATTTGTTTGCCTGAAATTGCTTCTATTTTTTTCGCGTAAGAAGAAACAAAATCAAGGTACTCTTCCGAATACGGATCATAAGAGTCCGAGCCTGCTATTTTTACATAGATTTCGGTGTAGAAATCTGTTGTAAAGGCTTCTTCGGGGATAATTATAAATGTGCCGATTTTACCGCTTCCGATATTTGTGTTTCCTCTTTCAAAAGAAAGGTAGTAGGGAGAACGGATGATGCCAACTATAGTAAACTGTGATGTTGAAAGCTCTGCAGGTGCATCTCCGCCTTCCGCCTGTAGGGTTATTGTGCTTCCCAGCTTGTATGATTCCGGCGTTGAAAGCTCACTGGCGTCAACCAGACATTCATTTACTGCCGTAGGATATCTGCCTTCAATAAGCTCAACTCTGTTTATGTATGAGCCGTCATTGACACCGTTCAGGTAGTTTGCTATATCGGCAGGTGAAATGCTGTATGCTCTTGTGCTTATCTGTGTGCCGTCAATATCGGTTTCTATTGCACCGTTTACCGTTACAAGGGTATCAATGAATTTCTGTCCCGCAACATAGTCGATGCCGTCAATACCGTTTATTGCTTCTACATCCGAATCGGTAAGACCTGCAACGGATTGAATACGCAGGTCGAGCAGATTATATTCGGAAAAATACTCTTCGGCAGTTGAATACATATCTTTAGGGGTGGCCTTTATTCCTACAAAGAATGCAGCTCCTAAAGCCACTATCAGCATAATTGAAACAAATCGGCTGAAATTGTTTTTTATTGCACGAAGAGTATCCTTGATTAGTGATTTAGACAAAGGATACTTACCTCCTCGGTTTTATGTTTAGAATTCATAAGGTGAACTGAAAAAAGATTGCTGAATAATTGCGCCTGTCGGCAGTTTTACCATTCTATTCTGTCAACAGAAAGGGGATTATCATTGATTGCAATACGGTGAACCTTACCGTTGCGCATAGTGATAACACGGTTTGCCATAGGGGTTATTGCAGTGTTGTGAGTTATTATCACGGCAGTCATACCGGTTTCGCGGATAGTATCCTGCAAAAGCTTGAGTATCTGCTTTCCCGTGTTATAATCAAGGGCACCTGTCGGTTCATCGCACAAAAGAATCTTCGGATTTTTTGAAAGGGCTCTTGCTATTGAAACTCTTTGTTGCTCACCGCCGGACATCTGAGCAGGGAAGTTATTGAGTCTTTCCTGCAGTCCCACTCTTTCGAGAACCTTGACGGGATCAAGAGAATTTTTGCAAACCTGAGTTGACATTTCAACATTTTCCAATGCGGTAAGGTTGGGAATGAGATTATAAAACTGAAAAACAAAGCCGACATCATGCCGTCTGTAAAGGGCAAGATGCTTTTTATCGAAATTATTTATAAGCTCACCGCATACACGCACCTTTCCGTCATCACAGCTGTCAATGCCGCCGAGGATATTTAGTACGGTCGTTTTGCCTGATCCCGAAGGACCGACTATCATACAAAGCTCGCCCTCTTCAATGTTGAAAGAAACACCGTCAAGAGCATTTATTGTTACTTCACCCGTTTTGTACTTTTTATATACGGATGTCAGTTCTATAAAACTCATCAGTCTACCACCTTAAAACATATGTAGTTTTATTATATAATAAAAAATTATTGCAGTCAAGGAGAAGATATTGCAGATTTTTGCAAAAAAAAACAATATTGCATAAAAATACCTGTATTTGTGTATTTTTATACAAAGATTTTTTGTACTCTTGACATTTCTTCTGTGACTGCTATAATTAATCCGTAATAAAATAAATTTAATTTACGGAGGCTGTTATGAGCGTAGAACGCAAAGAATTCGGAGCAATGCCGGACGGCAGAGCTGTTTACCGTTATATTCTCACAAATTCAAAGGAGAGCGAAGTTCATATTCTCACTCTCGGTGCGACATTACATTCTTTTATCGTTGAAGATAAAAACGGCAAAAAAACTGATGTGCTTCTCGGCTTTGATACCGTAGAGGATTATCTTGAAAAATCAGACTATCAGGGTTCAACCGTAGGTCCTGTCTGCAACCGTATCGGTAATGCAGCGTTCAGCATAGATAATGTTGAATATAAGCTTACCGCAAATGAGAAAGATGTTACCTGTCTTCATTCGGGCGGGGAATATTCTTTTGTTTTGTGGAATGCAATTGTTGTAGATTCCGATACTGTTGAATTTTCTTACACAAGTCCTGACGGACTTAACGGCTTCCCCGGAACAATTAATAACAAAGTAACCTTTAAACTTACTGAAGAAAATAAACTTGTAATAAAATACAGTGCTGTTTCCGACAAGGATACATTTATTAATCTTACTAACCATGCTTATTTTAATCTCAACGGTTTTGATTCAGGAGATATACTTTCCCATTCTCTGATGATAGATGCTGATAAGGTTACGGCAGTTGATAATATGAGTATTCCGACAGGAGAAAATTTCTCTGTGAACTCAACGGCTTTTGATTTCAGACAGCCGAAAGTCATAGGAAAAGATATTGATGCGGATGATGAACAGCTTGGTTTCACAGGTGGTTTTGACCACAATTTCTGTATAAATAACTGGGATAAAACATTAAGAAAATGTATTACTGCAGAGAGTGATGTAAGCGGCCTGTGTCTGAATGTTTATACGGATTTGCCCGGTGTTCAGTTTTATGCGGGGAACTTCCTGAAGGGTATTTGCGGAAAAGAGCAGAAGCCTATGAACAAGAGAAGCGGATTCTGCCTTGAAACACAGTACTATCCCGATTCTCCTAATAAAAGTGAATTCCCTTGCTGTTTCTATAAAGCAGGTGAGGAATATAGCTCTCAGACTGTTTATGAAATAGTTCTTGCCGAATGATATGCTGACGGATGCCGTGTATTTTTACGGCATCTGTCTTTTATTATTTTTCTGCATTAATTCTTTTGTGTCCCATGGTCACAATTTTTTAATAAAAATATGCAACAGGTTAATTTTTACTGTTGACTTTTCTTTCGTTTTGTATTATTATTTATTTAATAATTGCCAAAGAGGAGGTGTAATCGTGAAAAAAAGAACATTTTTAACCGCTGTTTTGAGTTTGGTTATTTGCTTTACCGTTATTTTTTCCGATTTCTCTTCCGTTGCTGCAATTCTTACCTTTGAAACTCAGTATGACTATGAGTCTGCAGATGTTGCATGGCTCACCGATCTTGTTGTAAAAGAAGATATGGAAACCGTTTCGGGAATGGCAGACAGAATCTCGTTGGTTGCAAAACCTGATTATCCTTATACCGAAACGCCCACAAGCTTTGAAAAAGATATTGCGTATTATTGTTCTCTGTATTCTCTTGATGAGAATGCACAGCGTGCAGCGTACATATATATTCTCGATATATTAGGCACAAATGCCGAAGATATCATCGCCGGTATGAGCGATGAAGAAATAAAAGAGCAGCTTGAATTGCTCGGTGTGGCATTCCCTGAGTTTATCAATGCGGAGGAGCTCATAATTGCGAAAGCACTTTATGTTTCTCTTGTTACCGGTACACTTTCATTAACAGAAACAGATGTTTCAGCAGGTGTGATTTCGCTTGAAGAAGCTTTGGTGGCATACCTGTCACAGATAACAGGTATGAATCTGGAAGTTCTTAAGGAATGGATGCCGGAAGGAGAACTCGGTTCTCTTGATGATTATGTTGTTGCTGCTTCAAAAGTTGCATTGTGGACAAACGGATATGATGTTTCTGCTGAAACTCCTGCCGAAGAGGTTTACAAGCTTATGGCTGTTATGTCTATTGAGCAGATGGGAATTGCTGTCAGCGGCGACCTTTCTTTTGAGGAGCTTCAGGCAAAATATACGGCGGCAATGCTCGGTCTTGCATATGATGTAAGTGTTGATTATGAGAAATTGGCACAAAGCATTGAAAAAGAAAATACGGCTTTCTATATGCTGCAGCTTATCGGACAGTCTGCAAACCTTTCAATCCGTGAGGATAACTGTTCTTATCTTGAAGCCTTTTACCTGGTTGCCGAAAATACAGATGTTTTTAATATAGAGGAAGGCGAATTCTACGCGGATATAAGCAAGTATTCCGTAACACTCAAAAATCTTCGCGAAAGCATTTGGGTTTATCCCACTGCATATGCAACAGGTGTTGCAGGTGCAAATGTTTCTATAACAGTAAACGGCGATGAGATTAAAAATAATTATTATAATGAGGTGTTCCTCGATACATCTCTTAAACAGCAGACTCTAGAGCTGGTTGTTGAGTGTGTTTCGGCAAACGGTGAAACTTCCTCATATACATATTATATAGAGGTATATCAGGGCGAGAAGCCTGTTGAATCTGAAACAAATGAAGATACTTCTGAATCAGAAACCTTTGAAAGCTCTGATTCTATTGTAACTAATGTGTTGGGTTCTCTCGGGCTTAATGTTTCGATAAGTACTCTGATAGACGGTTTTTATTCATCGCTTTCCGATTCCGTAACAGGTGTTGTTGCTCTAATTGCACCGACTTTCGGTACAGGAACAAGCGGAAATATCAGTCAGAATGAAGATACAAACACCGAGCCTGTTACTGAAACTGATTTTATTTCAATTCTCGATCAGATTGGTGCAGTTATCGATACAGATATCAGCGGAATCGACGGCATATCTCTTTATGATGATTATACAAGTGATGAAGAGAGTATGAGCTTTATAACATTTGATTGATATCGGTTGTCTGATTAAATAATCACAACAATACATTATTTCAGGCACCGTCTTTAGTCGATTGGTGCCTTTTTCTTTTGGGGAAAAGAAAAAGAAAGGAAGATTCAAATGAACGAAAAAATATTAATAGTTGATGATGATGTTAATATTTGCGAATTGCTCAGGTTGTATCTGACAAAAGAAGGCTTTGTGCCCGTTATTGTCAATGACGGCAAAACAACAATTGAAACTGTTGCAACAATAAAGCCTGCACTTATTTTGCTTGATGTTATGCTGCCCGAGCTTGACGGCTGGCAGGTCTGCAGAAAAATCCGTCAGAATTATGACACACCTATTATTATGATTTCCGCAAAAGGGGAAACATTTGATAAAATTTTAGGTCTTGAGCTCGGTGCCGATGATTATATTGTAAAGCCCTTTGAAACAAAAGAGGTTGTTGCAAGAATAAAAGCTGTTCTGAGAAGAACGGCAGCTTCTGCTGTTGATACAACAAAAGAAGTAAGCTATGAAAATCTTACTGTTAATATTGAAAATTATGAAATGAAAGTAAGGGGAGTGCATATTGATACGCCTCCTAAAGAATTGGAGCTTCTTTTCCATCTTGCAAGCAATCCGAACAGAGTTTTTACAAGAGATCAGTTGCTTGATGAGGTATGGGGTTTTGATTACTACGGTGACTCAAGAACGGTAGATGTTCATGTAAAGCGACTCAGAGAGAAGCTTGAAGGTGTTTCGGATAAATGGGAACTCAAAACCGTATGGAGCGTGGGTTATAAATTTGAAACCAGATAAATAAACGGAATATAAAGTGAGCCTTAACTATGATAATGCTGAGAAAACGCCGTCCGAGCAGTATGTTTAAAAGATTTTTTATAGTAATGACCGTAACGGTTGTTGTCTGCTTGACTACTGCAAGTCTTTTTCTTGTTACATTGTTCGCGAATTTTTGGAAAGAAGAGGGGCTCACATCATTATCAAATGACGCTTTGAGCTTTGCTCAGGGCGTTGAATTGTTTTATAACGATTTGCAGATGGGTGACGAGAACAGTGAAAACCTGACGGGGTTATTGCTTATGATTGCAAACTCGATTTATTCAACAGAAAGAAATCAGGGAGCTGATGTTTTTCTTGTTGATACAGCAGGTGAGCTTCTTATGTGTAAGGACAGAATTATTTTATCTGATAATAATGTTACGATAATTCCGTCATGTGAGCATCATAAAAATATAGTTTTGTCAAATGAAATTATGCTGCAGGCTTTGAAAAAAGTGCCTGAGGTCTATACTTTTGAAGGGCAAATTACTGCTTTGGCAGGCGGTGACTATCTGCTTGCCTGTGCTCCGGTTATGCAAAACTCAGTTCCTGTTGCCTTTGTTGTTACTCTTCAGTCTGCGAGCGATGTTTATCTGCCGTACACAACAGAATTCCTCAGGATGTTTATATTCTCTCAGTTAATTGCTCTTCTTGTTATATTTATAACATCACTTATTGCTTCATTGACAATGGTAAAGCCTCTGAAAAAGGTAACAGAGGCAACAACACATTATTCCAAGGGTGATTTCAGCATAAGAATAAATACTTATGACAGTTACAAGGAGCTTGCAGAGCTTATAGAATCCGTTAACTCAATGGCAGATAACCTTGCTTTGTATGAGGAATCACGAAGCAGCTTTGTTGCAAATGTTTCCCATGAGCTGAAAACGCCTATGACTATTATAAGCGGCTTTGTTGACGGCATTCTTGACGGAACTGTTCCCGAGCAGGATGCAACAAAATATCTGCAGATAGTGTCCGATGAAGTAAAACGCTTATCCCGATTGGTTATTGCGATGCTTAATATGTCAAAAATTGAGGCAGGGCAGTTGACGCTTAATCCGACACCCATTCAGCTTTCTGATATGGTTATAAGGAACTTTATTGCATTTGAAAAAATAATTGAAGAGCGTTCAATAAATATAAAAGGAATAGATAATCTTGAAAATATTATTGTCAATGCGGATGATGCTCTTATAAATCAGATTATATACAATCTGATAGACAATGCTGTTAAATTTACTCCTTTGGGCGGAACAATATCGGTTTCACTTGTTGATGACGGTAAAAAGAATGCTGAGCTTAAAATAAGAAACAGCGGAAGCGGAGTCGCGCCTGAAGAATGTAATCTCATATTTGACCGTTTTTATAAGGTTGATAAGTCCAGAGGACTTGATTCAAAGAGCTTCGGCATGGGATTACATATTGTTAAACGAATTGTTGAACTGCATCAAGGCACAATAAGAATAAACAGTGAGCTTGATGAATATACTGAGTTTGTTATAAAATTACCGATTCAATAATATTCGAAAAAACTTAATTTATTTTAAACTTATTTTAACCTAACGGTCTTATCATTTAAGCAGAAAATGCAGAAAGGAAAAAAACATGAACGATTTTGACAATTTGAATAACAGACCTGATGATGAACAGCAAAACGAAATGAATGAAAATGCTGCTGATAATCATGGTTGGTCGGAAAAATCAACACAACAGGTAAATGAAAATCCTGTTAATAATGCTCAAGTACACCGTGATAACAGACAATCTGATGTAAATCAGGGCAATTTTACACAGAATACAAATTATTATCCCTATGGTAACGGACCGCATAATAATCAGCCTAATTATAATCCGAATAATCAGAATATTCCCCCGTACAATTATCAAAGACCTAATCAGCCTAATAATCAATACAACGGTTATTATTCCAATCCTTATCCCTACGCAAACCAGCAAAAGCAATATGCATATCCTGATGATGAGTTTAATTCTAACAATGGCAAAAAGAAGAACGGAAAAAAGATATTTTTTGCTGTAGTTGCAGTTGTTTGTATTCTTGCAATTTCGGGTGTTATTTTATCCATCTTTAACGGAGATTTTATTCTGCCTGCAACCGATGACACAAATGTGCCTATAGAAAATGTTGATGAGCTTGAAACAAATGCAACTCCTTCGGATTCCGAGGTAACTATGTCAGACGGAACACTTCGTCCCAAGGATATTTATTCAAAGGTGTTGGCTTCCTCTGTAGGTATTCTTGTATATGATTCAAGATCTTCCGTTGTATCAGAAGGCTCAGGTGTGGTTTTCTGTGAAGATACAGACAATGAATATACCTATATTATAACCTGTGCTCATGTAATTTCAGATACAGGTGTTTCACTCATTGTTAAAACAAGCGATAATAAGGAATACACAGCTCAGGTTGTCGGATATGATTCAAGAACGGATATCGGCATTGTAAGAATAAAAGCCAATGGGCTTGTTGCTGCAGAAATCGGAGATTCCTCTAAGCTCGCAGTGGGTGATCCTGTTTATGCGATAGGTAATCCCGGCGGTGTTGAGTTTGCAAACTCCTTTACAAACGGTATGGTTTCTGCCATTGATAGACCTGTAAGCTCATCCAAAACAGGATATACAATGGAATGTATTCAGCATACGGCTGCAATAAATCCCGGTAATTCAGGCGGTGCTCTTGTAAATGAATACGGACAGGTAATCGGTATCAACTCAATGAAAATAGTTGCCGATGAATACGAGGGAATGGGCTTTGCTGTACCTTCTTCCGTATTTACAAAGATTGTAAATGAAATTATTGCAAACGGATATGTTACAAACAGACCCAAGCTCGGTATCACATATCTTCCTGCATCGGAATATGAAACCTATGCTATGTTTGTTGCAATAAAAGGTCTTCCTTCAGGCTCAATTGTTATCTATTCTGTTTCAGATGACAGTGATCTTAAAAACACAAAGGCAAAGGAAGGTGACCTTATTTATGCCGTAAACGGTGTAGATCTGGAGGATGCTTCTTATCTTGCAGAGCTTATCGAAAATGCCAAGGTCGGAGAAACACTTACACTTTCACTTATAAGAATAAATTCAGACTATTCATATGAAGATTTTGATGTTAAGGTAAAGCTTGTTGAAGACAGAGGCGATACTTTCCTTATCGAAGAAGAAACAACCGTCCCCTCAAATGATAATTATCTTCCCGATGATTCTTACGGTTCAAGTGAAGATTTTTATGATTTCTTTAATCCGTTCGGCTAAAACACAAATCGGTTTTCTGTAAAAAGAAAGCCGATTTTTTTTGAATATACCTATTGATAATCATTGTTTTATAATGTATAATAATAGAATAAAACCAAGCGGACATGGCGGAATTGGCAGACGCGCCAGATTTAGGTTCTGGTGGCACCCCCGTGCAGGTTCAAGTCCTGTTGTCCGCACCAAAAAAATAAAGGTCTTCGTAAGAAGTCCTTTATTTTTTTTATCCGATCCGAATGATTGGTATGTAATCTTCGTCAGGCGTATGTAATCACGCGGAGTGTGTATGGCATCACCGTAGGTGTATTCTTCGGATTTATTACATACCTTTCTGCGAAAGGATTATATACATAACTTCGTGATGATTACATTCCGTCTGCGACGGATTACATACAATGCTTCGCATTGATTTTCCTGATGAAACCTTGCAGTTGTAATCAAATAATATAAGTGTTATAATCAGTTTGACAAATAAGAATTTGTAGGCGAGAAAAATGATAAAAACAGAAAGACTTTATATTACAGAATTTACACTTGATATGGTTGAGGCGGTACATCTCAACTCTCTTGACGAGGATAACAGAAGGTTTAATCCTGACGAGGTTTTTGAAACAACGGAAGAAGCACGGGATACAGTTGAGTTTCTTATGAATGTTTACGAAAACAGTGATGGCCCCTTGGTGCACCCTGTTTTGCTTGCTGACGGCACAAATATCGGCTATGTTCAGGTTGTACCTATGAATGATGGAAATTATGAGGTTGGCTATCATATCGCAAAGGCATATACAGGCAACGGCTATGCAACAGAAGCGGTAAAAGCCTTCTTGCCTGAGATTATGAAGAAACTTGATATAAAAGAAATCTTTGGAATCTGTGTCGCTGAAAACATTGCTTCAATAAAAGTCTTAGAGAAGACAGGTTTCACAAAGGAGTTTGAGGGCATAGGTACATATCAAAATGAGAAAAAAGAAATCTGTAAATATGTTTATAAACTCAAATAAAAATATTTAATCAAAGCAGAAAGATAAATTCCAATTTATCGGCTTGTGTTTGATTTGTCAAAAAATATAAAAAATAGCATATTTAACAAATCTTAAGCTTTTATTAAAATCCCTTTAACATCTTTACTTTTTTAGCTGTTTATATATACTTGAAATGAAAGGGGAGGAATGTATGAAAACTAAAAGTAAGACCTTTTTGCAAATATTGCAAGGTTTTTTTAGCAGCATTGCAGTATTCCTCAGCGGATATATTTTATCGGGACGGATATCAATTATTGAAAACATAGAGCTTTATCCGGCAGGAAAGCTGGTTTTTGCTTTTCCTGTTGTTTTTGCGTTGCTGTGTATGCTGATTGCAAAATATTCTGTTAAAACAAACAAAAAGACATATTTTAAGGCAAGCTTTATTTGTCTTTCTGTTCCTGTTTTTTTCTTTCTTTTTTCATTACTTTTAGCCGGTTTTATAGAGCTGACTTCAACCCCCTCGGATACTCATGTGGGTAATCAGATTATACCCGAGGGAATACAGCTTTTATTGCTTCTTCCGGGGGCGCCTTTGATTGAAACATATTATCATTTATTTCTATTTGCAGGAAATAACCCTGAAACAATAAAAATAATTTTAATGAATGCCTTGTTTTTTATTCCGATAATTTGGGGACTGCTTGCTTCCGTGATAATTTACAGACGCAATTCTAAAAAATTTTTAATATTTGATAATTAAATTGTTGCTTTGCATAAGACAGAAAAGAAAGAATATAAATATACCATATTTCTTTTTTTGGGATGTGTGGCTTATGCAGAGAAATTTAGAATTATGGCAATTTTACGGTTTTGTGTTTACGGGAATTCTCGGCACAGTATTACATTTTTTCTATGATTGGACAAAGGGAAGTGTTATTGCAGCTCCGTTTTCTGCCGTCAACGAATCTACATGGGAGCATATGAAAATTCTGTTTTTTCCTATGTTCATTTTTTCAATTATTGAATCCTTTTTATTCAGTGGGTATTATGAAAGTTTCTGGTGTGTAAAGGTGATAGGAATTTTAACGGGACTTATGCTGATTCCCGTAATCTTTTATACATATCTCGGCATTTTCGGCAAATCATCAGCCTGGTTCAATATTCTTATTTTCTTTATTTCAGTGGCTGCCGCTTTTTTTGTTGAAGCAATATTATTAAAAAATAATGTTTGCTGTAATTCAAAAATTATATCATTTGCCTTTTTGTGTATACTTGCTTTTTCATTTGCAGTATTTACTTTTAAAACACCTGAAATACCGCTGTTTCAGGACCCTATAGACGGGACCTACGGTATGCGGAAATAATGAAAAAACACGGCTGCAGGGATTGTTGTGCCCTGTAGCCGTGTTGTTACATTGTGTTTAATTTTTGGAATGCTTATTCAGCCATTTTTAAGGTCATTTCAAGAATTCTTTTTACGCAAAGCTCGAGATCTGCTCTTGTAAGCTCACCATTGTCGTAACCTACCTTGAGGTCCTCGGGATAGCCGCAGTGCATTTTCATATCGTTGCCTGCTTTAACCTCCTTAACGGGGTTATTTTTGACACCCCAGTCAGTTGTAACCATTCCCTTGAAGCCCCATTCGTTACGGAGAATACCTGTCAGAAGCTCGTAGCTTTCAGATGTATGTTGACCGTTAATGAGGTTATAGGAAGACATTACTGTCCAGGGATCTGCTTCTTTGACAGCAATTTCAAAGCCCTTGAGATAGATTTCTCTTAACGCTCTTTCGGAAATTCGTGAATCGCTTGCATAGCGGTTTGCTTCCTTGTTATTGCAAGCAAAATGCTTTATTGAAACAGCAACCTTCTGTGACTGAATACCCCTGATAGCCGCAGAGGCACATTTTCCCGAAACCAGCGGATCCTCAGAATAATATTCAAAGTTTCTTCCGCAAAGAGGATCACGGTGAATGTTAAGCGCGGGAGCAAGCCATATGCCGATATTGTTTTCTCTTATTTCTGCACCGCCGCCTTTGCCTACCTCGTATATAAGCTCAGGGTTGAATGTGCAGGCAAGAAGAGTAGCACAGGGCCATGCTGTTGTTGAAATACCCGTAACAGGGTCAAGTCTTAAGCCTGCAGGACCGTCAGCTGTGGGAATCGGCGGAACTGAAAGTCTTGCAAGACCGCCGAAGCAGCCTGTATTCGCAACCCCCGTAGGACCTTTACCGCCAACAAAATCCATCAGTTCTTCAAGTGTAAACTGCTTTATGAATTCATCGAGTGTACATTTTGTTCCTACATCATCAAACATAACCAACTCTTCGGGAGCTTTTGCATCGGAAAGAATGTTTGTGCCGTAGAAATAGCTTTCTTCCCCCATAGGAAGCTCCTCAAAGCTTCCGTCCGCAAGCATCCGTTTTTTTAGTTTGAATGGCTTGCAGAGTGAAGTCAGTTGTTCGGTTACTGTGTCTTCGGTGATGTTATATTCAAAATCCAATTTTACTGTATCTCTTACAGATGTTCCCATATGGAAGGTATAGCTGCCTGCTTCAAGCACATATGCCGATTTTTTGATTTTACCGAGGTCATCAAAGCTTGCCATTGATGAAATATCAAAGCTCATAACGAGAATTTCTTCTTCACCGGGTGCAAGAAGCTTTGTTTTCTTGTATGCTGCAAGCTCCTTGGCAGGCTTACCGAGCTTACCCTGAGGAGCAGAGTAATAAAGCTGAATAACCTCTTTACCTGCAACAGAGCCTGTATTTTTTACGGTTGCGCTTGCAATTATTTTTCCGTCCGATTCAAAAGCAACCTTGCCTGATACGGCAAATGTCGTGTAGGAAAGACCGAAGCCAAAAGGATAACGGACATGCTTTTTTGCGTCGGGGATTGTTTCAAAATAACGGTAGCCTACATATATATCATCTGAATAATCAACATGATCAAAGCATTCCCAGAATTCTTCGGTTGTGGGATAGCATTCATATGATTTCGCAATAGTGTCTGTTAACTTGCCTGAGGGAGTAACATCGCCGCACATAATATCTGCGATTGCAGCACCACCCTCCATACCTCCTTGCCAGGATAAGAGAACTGCACCGATTTTGTTGTTTTCTGCAAAATATTCACAGTCAATAACAGCACCTGAATTGATTATTATGATAACCTTTTTGAAAAGCTCACAGGCCTTGTCAATGAGGTCTTTTTCAAGGTCTGAGAGGTAATAGTCATTGCCCTGAGGTCTTCTGTCAACCCCTTCAGCTGAGAAACGGCTCAATGTGATTATTGCAGTATCTGCCCAATCGGCTGCAGAATTTATGAGTTCATCGGGCACCTTTGCTTCCGTTACATGCATTGCAGCGAAGGTATCGTATGTCATATCATCACGAAGTGTGCAGAACTCCATATTGTTTACAATATCCCATCTCGCATTTATCTGTTCCTGAGTAAGAACATTAACGCTTTCTGCTGCAACATATTTTTTGTAGAAGTCAACAAGGGGTGTATAGATTTCAACTTTTCCCTGTTCTTCCTTCATTCTGAATCCATCATAGATGTTGCGGATATAAGGACAGTAAACATCGCCGCTTCCGCCGCCGCCTTTTATGTATTCGATTGTAGCTTTGCCGAAAAGTGCGATTTTTTCTTTTTTCTGCAAGGGGAGAGCTTCAGTTTCATTTTTTAATAAAACCATACCTTCAGCGGCAGCTTCGCGGGTGAGCTTTATGTGCTTTTCACTTGCAGTTATACATTTTCCGTTTTCCCCTAAAGGAATACACGGTTGATATCTGAATCGTGCAAATTTATTCATAATATATGCCATCCTTCTTTTTTTGATAAATACATTTTATACATTAATTTTTATATAGTCAAGACAAACATAAAAGTTGATTTATAAAAAAAATGTGATATAATTTAGTTATATTGTTTAATATTTTTAAGGAGAAAAAGATATGAAGATACTTGTTCTTAACGGCAGTCCTAAGGGGGACGGCAGTGTTACATTGCAGAGTGTTTTGTACTTACAGAAAATATTTAAAGAGCACACCTTTTCCGTTATTGATGCAGGACAAAAAATAAAAGCTTTTGAAAAGGATTTTTCTCAAGCAAGAGCAGAAATTGAGGAAGCGGATGTACTGCTGTTTTCATATCCTGTTTACACTTTTATTGTTCCCTATCAGTTGCACAGATTTGTTGAGCTTATGAAAGAAAATAATGTTGATGTCAGAGGCAAAATTGCAACTCAGATAAGCACATCAAAGCATTTCTATGATGTTACCGCCCACAGATTTATTCAGGACAATTGCGAAGATATGGGAATGAAATATATCCGCGGGCTTTCTGCTGATATGGATGATCTGACGCTCAAAAAAGGTCAGCAGGAGCTTACGGATTTCTTTAAACATTTCTGTTGGTGTGTTGAAAATAATGTTTTTGAGCCTGTTTTTCCTAAAGCTCCCAAAACTGACAGTGTAAAAGTAGCTTTAACCGAGGAAGCTTCATCCAAGAAAGCCGGTGAGGTAGTTATTGTCACAGACCTTTCCGAAACAGATGAACAGCTTGAAAGTATGATAAATGCATTCAGACGCGCTTTACCTATTGAAAGCAGAGTTGTAAATCTTCGTGAATATCCGTTTAAGGGAGGATGTCTTGGTTGCTTTAGATGTGCAACAGACGGTAAGTGTGTTTATAAGGACGGCTTCGATGAATTTTTAAGAAATAAAATTCAGTCCTCACAGGCTATTGTTTATGCATTCAGTATAAAAGACCATTCTATGGGGGCGCTGTTCAAGATGTATGATGACAGACAGTTTTGCAACGGGCACCGCACAGTAACAATGGGTATGCCTGTAGGATATCTTGTAAGCGGTAATTATTCGTCCGAAATGAATCTGCAGATGATTTTAGAGGGCAGAGCACAGGTAGGCGGTAATTTCCTCGCGGGGGTTGCAACCGATGAAACAAATCCCGATGCTGAAATTTCTGCTCTTGCAAAATCCTTGCATTATGCAATAGAAAACAAATATGTTCAGCCGTCAAATTTCCTCGGAGTGGGAGGAATGAAAATTTTCCGTGACCTCATTTATCAGATGCGCGGTATGATGAAGGCAGACCATAAGTTCTATAAGGAGCACGGTCAGTATGATTTCCCGCACAAGAAGAAAATGACAACAGCAATGATGTATCTTGTGGGAGCCGCATTATCATCTGAAAAAGTAAAGGCAAAAATGGGCAATAAGATGACCGAGGGAATGCTTATGCCGTATAAGAGTGTACTTAATAAGCTTGATAAATAAAGAAATACACCGATTATGTCAGCAATTCATAATCGGTGTGTCTTTTTGTTTATGTAAGGTGTCGGACAGATAAAATATAATGAAGATTATACAATTCCGTAAAAATGTATAACATTCATATCTTCCTGCATATCAAGTCCGTGTGAGCCGCATTCACCGTCTATTTCGTGGCAGCCGTGGTCGGGTAAAAAGCCGTAGAATGTTTTATGCACTTTCCATTCTGCTTTGATTTTATTTACAAGAATATCATAAAACTCAACATTTGCATCAAGCTGTGAAAGTGCTTCCTTTGATTCGGGGCCGAATTTGTGCATTATTGAATCGTAATTTCCGTTGTATATTGTGATTAAATCATATTTGTCTTCACTGATAAGCTCGAGTGCTTTTTTGTTTACTTCCTCAATAGTGTCATAGATAAAATAATCCATTTCTCTTTCGAGGAAGATTTTTGAAATGCTGTCACCCGAGGTTGAAACAATAGCGCATTTTTTGCCGTCTTTTATCAATGTGTCAAAAAGTGTGTTTATTGTCAGTACGGGCTTTTCATATTTTCTTATTCCGTGTATTTCGGGTAAAACTCCCGTGTACATAGAAGCAAAGCAAACGGGTGTGACACTGGGCATAACAGAAAGCATGGGAACTGCCAAATCCGAGCAGAGCATCGCTTTTGTGAATTTGTCGGTATACTTCTGATAAAGCCAGAGGGCTACCGCATCGGGATTATAAAGCACTGCACGGTCAATTCTGTTATCACCGAGCTTGCTTTTTGCAAGAGATAATACTGCATTATTTTTTTGAGCGTCTTTGTTTACAGGAGAGGAAAGACCGAAAAGCTCCGTTACTGTTGCTTCCACCGATTTTATGCATATAGAACTGTATAAATCTGACATATGATTTTTCTCCGTTTTCATAGTTTGAATATATTTTACTACAATAGATTATTCTTGTAAACAAAAAAACAGCATTTTTCCGGTAACAGGAAAAATGCTGTTCAGCATAAATGTTAATCAGTCTGCAATAACTTCCTTAACTGCGTTTGCAAGACCTGCAATTCCCTGAATGTTTGAGGGAACAATAATCTTTGTTGCCTTGCCGTCTGCTGCTTTTTCAAATGCTTCAAGGCTCTTGATTGTAAGAACACCTTCACCGGGATTTGCAGCATTGATAAGCTCAATACCCTTTGCTGTTGCCTGCTGAATTGCAAGGATTGCTTCAGCTTCACCTTCAGCCTCGCGGATTTTAGCTTCCTTGACAGCTTCTGCACGAAGAATGGCAGACTGCTTATCTGCTTCTGCTGCAAGAATCTTTGCGGATTTTTCACCCTCTGCAACAAGGATTGCTGATGCTTTTTCACCCTCTGCCTTGAGGATAGCTTCTCGTCTTTCGCGTTCAGCTTTCATCTGCTTTTCCATAGCTTCCTGGATTTCTCGGGGCGGGAAGATGTTTTTGAGTTCAACTCTGTTTACCTTGATGCCCCAGGGATCTGTTGCTTCGTCAAGGATAACTCTTATCTGACCGTTTATTGTATCTCTGGATGTGAGTGTGTGGTCAAGCTCCATATCACCGATGATGTTACGAAGAGTTGTTGCTGTAAGGTTTTCAATCGCTGCAATGGGATGCTCAACACCGTAGCAATAAAGCTTCGGGTCTGTTATCTGATAGAAAACAACTGTGTCTATCTGCATTGTTACATTATCTTTTGTGATAACCGGCTGAGGAGGGAAGTCTGCAACCTGTTCTTTAAGAGATACTATTTTTGCGACTCTTTCAATAACCGGAATCTTTACATGAAGACCGGTCTGCCATGTCTGATGATAAGCACCGAGTCTTTCAATAACATACGCTTTTGACTGAGGAACAATTTTGATGTTTGCGGCGATAACAGCAATAATTAAAAATACTATTACCACAAGAGCAATGATTAACGGATTCATAAAAAACCTCCTTAATTTGTTTTCTGAACAATGACCTTTACTCCGTCAATGCTGATGATTTTTACCTTTTCACCGCTTGCTATAACAGAATTATCTTCACTTCTTGCACTCCATTCAATGCCGTTTACTTTGACAGCACCTTTAGAAAGAATGTTATTGATTTCTTCTGTTACAAAAGCTTCTTTTCCAATGCATCTGTCTGCATTAGTCGGCTGTGTTCTCTGGTTGATGTATTTTTTTACCAAAGGTCTTGCTGCAATCAGTGACAGTAAGGATACCAGAACAAAAACAATTATCTGTATTGTTATGCTGTCCACACCGCAAAGAACAAGAAGCAAGGATGCCAATGCTCCAAGGGAAAACCATATTGTTGTGAGCCCAACCGTTACAGCCTCCGTTATGGCAAATACTATAGCCAGAACCAGCCAGATATACAACATCATATTTTCGGGCATATTGATCACCTCATTACAAATTATAGCACCTTTTGTTCGTTTATGCAATATTTTATATTATTATTTTATATTATAACTGGTATAAGCAAAACAGCATTTTGCCGAAAACTGCGATATTTACAGATAGTGGCTTAAAAACGGGCAAAGTAACCTAAAAAAACACCTGAAAACTATGATATTTGTATTAAAAAAATAAAAAAAGTTCTTGCAATGCTAACAGAGTTGTGCTATAATATCTCAGCAAAACGCACGCAGGCGGATTGTAAGGGCTGTGCAGAAGAAATTTTCTGTGTCCTTATAAGAAGAAACCTGCGGTGGTTAAACAAAGGAGGAAAAAACAATGTCAGTAGTATCAATGAAACAGCTGCTCGAAGCAGGTGTGCACTTCGGTCACCAGACCAGAAGATGGAACCCCAAAATGGCGCCCTATATTTTCACAGAGCGTAACGGAATTTACATTATCGACCTTCAGAAAACCGTGAAGAAGCTTGAAGAAGCTTATATGTTTATTCGCGAAATTTCTGCAAACGGCGGCGAAATCCTTTTTGTAGGCACAAAGAAGCAGGCTATGGATTCCATTAAGGAAGAAGCAGAGCGTTGCGGTATGCCTTTTGTAAATGCTCGTTGGCTCGGTGGTATGCTCACCAACTTCAGCACAATCAAGCGCAGAATCAAAAGACTTGAGCAGCTCAAGAATATGGAAGCAGACGGCACATTCGATATGCTTCCCAAGAAGGAAGTTATCAAGCTTAAGCTCGAAAGAGAAAAGCTCGAAAAGTTTATGGGCGGTATCACAGAAATGAAGAAGCAGCCCGCTGCTATGTTCATCGTTGACCCCCGCAAGGAAAGAATTGCAGTTCTTGAAGCAAAGAAGCTCGGTATTCCGATTGTTGCTATCGTTGACACAAACTGCGATCCCGATGAAGTTGATTATGTAATCCCCGGTAACGATGACGCTATCAGAGCTGTTAAGCTTATTGCAGGTGCAATGGCTGATGCTGTTATCGAAGGCAGACAGGGTGAAACTGTTGTTGCTGAAGCAGAAGAAGCAACAGAAGAAACAGCAGATTTTGCTGAATAATTAAGCTTTTTTGAAGCCCGTACCCAGTGCGGGCTTTGATTTGAATTAAAACCAATTACAGGAGGATATATTATTATGGCATTTACAGCTAAAGATGTACAGGCTCTTCGTGAAAAGACCGGCGTTGGTATGATGGATTGTAAGAAGGCTCTTGTTGAAACAGACGGTGATATAGACAAGGCTATTGATATTCTCAGAGAAAAGGGACTTGCTTCAGCAGCTAAGAAGGCAAGCCGTGTTGCAGCAGAAGGTATTGTTGCTACATGTAAGGATGACAATGCAGGTATTCTTGTTGAACTTAACTGTGAAACAGACTTCGTTGCAAAGGGTGCTCCTTTCGTAGAACTTTCCGCAAAGGTTGCAAAGACAGTTCTTGCAGCAAAGCCCGCTGATGTTGAAGCTCTTCTTGCTACAAAGGCAGTTGATTCAGACAAGACTGTTGAAGAAGAAGTTCAGGAAGTTTTCCTTGCTCTTCGTGAAAATATGAAGGTCAGAAGATTTGCTGTTGTAGAAGGTCATACTGCAACTTATATCCATGCCGGCGGTTCAGTTGGTGTTGTAGTTGCATTTGATACAGACGATGAAACAGCTGCTAAAGCAGAATTTAATGAAATGGGTAAGAATGTAGCTATGCAGGTTGCAGCTATGAATCCCGAATATTTAAGCAAGAGCGATCTTTCTGCAGAAGAACTTGCTAAGATGGAAAACATCACTGTTGAAAGTGCTCTTAATAAGCCTGATTCTCTTCCTGCTCCCATCCTTAACAGCCTTATTGCAGAGGTTATTGATACAAAGAAGTGGAACGATGAAGATGCTTCTATTTATCAGGGACTTGATCAGCAGCAGAGAAAGAATTTCTTCAACTTTATTTCAAAAGAAGCTTATGCTTCCCTTGCTGAAGCAGCAGTTGCTAAGAAGGCAGAAATCCTTGAAAATAAAATCTTCAACGGACTTGTTCAGGGCCGTCTTTCAAAGCAGCTTAAGGAAGTTTGTCTTCTTGAACAGGCATTTGTTCGTTCAGACCTTTTCGACGGCGATGTAAACGGTTATGTTGCATCTGTTGCAAAGGCTCTCGGCAGCACAATTACTGTTAAGAGCTTTACTCGTTTTGCAAAGGGCGAAGGCATTGAAAAGAAGGTTGATGATTTCGCAGCAGAAATCGCAAGCATGGTGAAATAATTAAAATTTCATAATTTTCAATAAAAACCATCGGGTTTTCCGGTGGTTTTATTTTTTTGCTTTTATATGTGTAATAATTTATTTGTCGGACAAAATAAATCGGAAAGGTTGTGTTTTTATGTCGGCAAATAATAATAAAATTGATAAAAATTATGAAGAACGGGTTAAGAAAAATTCTCCTGATTCGCCCGTTGTTAAAGACTGCTTAATGGCTTTTCTTGTCGGCGGAATAATCTGTGTTATAGGGCAGATATTTTATAATTTATATTTATCATTTTCTATTGAGGATAAAACGGCAAGAACCTGTGTTGCCATGACTCTGATTGTTATAACAGGCGCACTTACGGGAATCGGTGTTTTCGATAAAATTGCAAAGCATGCAGGTGCAGGAACATTAGTGCCTATAACGGGCTTTGCAAATGCTGTGTCTGCACCGTCTATTGAATTTGCAACAGAGGGCAGAATACTCGGTATGGCTGTGAAGATGTTTTCAATAGCCGGACCTGTTGTTGTATTCGGCTGTACTGCGGCAACCTTATACGGATTTGTTTACTACTTCTTCGGCGGAGGTGCAGCACAGTGACAAAAAGAATCGGTAGATATGTATTAAAGCTTGAAAACCGTCCCGTTATTCTCGGTAATGCTGCGGTTGTCGGAAAAACAGAAGGTGAGGGGCCGTTAGCAAGTGAATTTGATTACTGTTATCCTGATGACGGTATCGGCAAATCCACATGGGAAAAAGCAGAAACCGAGCTTCATAAGCAAGCAATAATGCGGGCAATTTCAAAAAGCGGAAAAATAAACGGTGATATTGATATAATATATGCTGGTGATTTGCTCGACCAGTGTGTTGCAAGCACTTTTGGCATAAGAGAGCTTAATATTCCCTTTGCGGGAATTTTCGGTGCCTGCTCAACAATGGCATATTCTCTGTGCCACGCAGGTGTAAGCGTGAATGCTGATATAATGCGCCTTGCGGTAGCTTCAACCTCATCACATTTTTGTACAGCAGAAAAACAGTTCAGATTCCCTTTAGAATACGGCGGACAGCGTCCTCCTACTGCACAAAGAACGGTAACAGGCGCAGGTGCCTGTGTTGTAGGAAAAGGAAAAGGTGTGGGAATCGAATATGCAATGTTCGGCAGAATACACGATTTAGGTATTACAGATGCAAACAATATGGGAGCCGCAATGGCCCCTGTAGATGTTAAAATAGAACCATAAATTAAGCGAAAAGCAACACAAAATCTTACACAAATTTCGACACGAAAGGTGGTGAAAACTCCCTATTTTACTGGGGTTACGGGCGTTTTTGAACTTGCAGATTTAAGAGTAACGGAACTGCTCTAAAACGCTCGTTTACAATTTATTTACAATTAGTTTTTGAAGCAAAAATTAGCACTATTATGACAAATAAGAAAAATGAAAGGATGAATTAAATGAAAATTACATACCGAGAAGTAAATGGTTATCTTATTCCGAATCTTAAATTACCGCCTGAAGAGGCAAATGTCAGGCTCGGAAAATGGGGAATGATGTATAAATCTCATCTCGAAAAACATAAGTCTGCACTTTTTAACTCTCTGCTTATTAAAGGCAAATTGTATCAGCACTGTGCCGAAGTGGAAAAGCAGGCAAATGAAATGTTTGAGCTTTTGATTGAACAGATGAAAGAGGAAGAAGGTGTAACAGAGGAGTTGAAAGAACAAGACCAGATGGAGTGGGTGCAGAGAATGGGTAATATTGAAGCGAGGGTGTGGGAGATAGTGTGTGAAGAATTGATTTATAAATAAATCATAACGATAAAGTGGGAATAAGGGTATTCATATCCATTTTGAATACCCTTATTATACTAATTGCCTTTATATACTTTTTTATCGAGTTCTTCATCTGTCATACGCAATGTCTTGTATTTTTCATCAACAATTTTTTGGTATTGCAATAGAAGTTCTGGGTCATTTTGAGCAAATCTGTGAGCAGTTTGAAAAACTGTTCCATTATCATTTAACAGTTTTTCTCGCGTTTTATCTTTTGGCGGTCTGCTTTTATTCCCCTTTTTATCATAGGTCGCATAGCTCTCACAGATATTTTCAACGATTACGCTTCTTAAAAAGTTATCTGTTGTGAAACGATAATGTGTTTGTACTATTTCTTTCGGAACCAACAAATGAACTTTTCCATTTATAACTAATGATTCTCCTGCATACTTTTTCCAAGAGTGTTTTTTATCATCCCAAAAAAATCTTTCTACAGGACAAGGTTGAGTAACAATGTTATATTTCTTACATTGTTGAATTGTAAATTCGCTCAACTCTTTATAAAGAATATTTGTTAATAAATCTGACATCCCATCTTCGGCGTATCCAGGTATATATAAAACCAATTCAAACAATCGATTTATTTTAATGGATGATATGTAATCATCTATTCCTTTGAAAATTTCGTATAGACCGTCTTCTGTGTTGCCCTTGCCATATTTTCGAGCATAACCTAAATGACTGTCGTTTATCTCATTGGCGTGTGTTAATAAATACTTCTTTTTACGTATATCATTTAATGTATAATAAGCATTATGTAATTTGCTGAAAAAATCTGAAGTTTTCTTTTTCGCTATGTTGCAAAAAGCTGAGTCTCCAGTTTCTATCAAAACTGGGTCGATAAATAGGCGCACATCTTTTGTTGTCGATGTGTTAACAAAATCAAGATTTTGATGTTTGGGTTCATGATGATTAAATAAATAATCAGAAATATTATTCATAATTAGCATTCTTCCTTTCTAAGAAAAATACCCTCTGAATAATTCAGAGGGCGGTATGGGATGTTACCCAAGGTTGTTGCGTTTGTTACTGTCAGGTTTACTACACGGTGTCGGAATACCGTTTATTTCTCGTACATAGTAGTCGTTATATGAACCGTTATTGATTCTTCTTACAAATCCTGCACGAGTCATATTTTCGCCGGTCACATTATCTCGAAAATTGGTGTTTCTACCGGTGGTATTTTCCCGAGTAACAGTAATGCGCGGTTTCGTCATACTGCATCCTCCTTTTTTCTCGCCGGTAGCACAAAATTTTAGGTTGACAATACCGTTTTTTTGTGATAACATATCAATTGCTACATGGATATGCGTTGGCTCAGCCGGCGTATTCCTATTTGAGTGGATTTAAGTCCACTCTTTTTTTATAAAGATATATTTCTTTATCTTTACGGTTAGTATTATAAGTATATTGGAAGAAAATGTCAATAGGCATTTTACGAAAAATTCGTAAAATCTTTGATTTTTTTAAAAAAATAAGTTTTTTTACTTGAATCTATTGCGTTTTTTTCGTTTTAATGCTATAATTTCGTTAAAAGGAGTGTTAAGTATGCTTATTAAATTCAAAGTAAAAAACTTTCTTTCTTTTGAAAATGAAGAGATTTTTGATATGATTGCTGGTAAAGGTCGCAATTTTAATGAGCGTATTTACAAGGACAGACATTCAAAAATTTTAAAGTTCGCATCTTTGTTCGGCGGAAATGGATCAGGAAAATCAAATTTTGTAAAAGCTGTATCCTTTTCTCGTGACTATATAGTTAGAGGTAATGACAGAACTATTATACAAAAATATTTTAAATTGAATCCTGATTTTAAGAATACTCCTTCAAAATTTGAATACACAATAAAAATACAAGATAAAACATATACATATGGTTTTGAAGTGGTTTTGTCAAAAAATGATATTATTAGCGAATGGTTAATTTGCAACAACGGTAGAAATGATGAATGCATTTATAAACACAACCGTACAACTAATGAATTCTTTTTAGGTAAATATTTTAAAAATATTGTTTTACGTAATAAGTTGCAACTATATGCAGAAGGGTTAGATTCTAGCAATCATACTTTATTTTTAAATACAATAAATAAATATAATAATTTGTTCGCTGAACATGAGGAAGCTTTAGTTCTTAAGTATGTTTTCAAATGGTTTGTGTATAAATTAAAAGTAAAGTTTCCAGATAGATTGGTTAGTGACTATGCATATTTTATGTCTAAGGAAAATATGGATAAGATCAAGGGATTCTTTAAAGATTTTGACTTATCAATTTCAGATTATGATTTTATCCCTTGTTCGCAGGAACACATAGCATTAAAAGTGCCAAAAGAAATTTTTAACGATTTAATAGCTGATATAGAAAAATCATTGTTCAAAGGCGACAACATTGAGGCCAATCGCGTAATGTTTGGTTTGGAAGATGATTTTTATATAGCCAAGATTATAAATGGTGAAATTGGATTTGAAACACTACAGTTTTATCATGAAAACACCAGAACACCATTTTATATGTACGAAGAGTCTGACGGTACAAGAAAAATCTTGAAACTTCTTGAAATTCTTTTCCAAGAAGATTCAGATGTTGTATATATAGTTGATGAAATTGACAGGTGTTTGCATCCGTTGTTGACATATAATTTCTTACATGCTTTCTTAGATAAAGCAAAAAATGAAAACTGTCAGTTAATTGTAACAACTCATGAATCTATCCTTTTAGATTTTAAACTATTAAGAAAAGATGAGGTGCGTCTTGTTACTAAATTTAATGGCGGTTCTAAAATTGAGTCACTTCGAGATTCGCAAATTCGTGCAGATAAAACGCTGATTAAAGCATATCTGTATGGACAAGTTGGTATTCCTAATATTAAAAACGATTATTATAAACAATAATTTTGTTTTGTATTTTTGCTATTAAAACGGTATTAATAAAAACATTTGAAAGGCAGGTGGACAAAATGATGAAAAGAATTTACTTAGTGAAGTCAGCTACCGTTTTGTCCGTTTGCGAATAATACTTCTTTTATACGGATTTATGCGTTTCTGATTTCACCGTCAGAAGCGCATTTTTATTTTTACAATCCACTTGCACTATCAAGTGTGATTTGATATAATAAACCCACCACACAAACTTAATATGGACAGATTTTGCGGAGTCGTGTTTTTATTTCGGTAAAAATGCAGGCTTCTATTTTGGCGTTCTCTGTGAGATTTGTCCGAAAGTTTGTGTGGTAGCAAAACGAAGCTTTGCATTTTTCGT
>JAZNOZ010000017.1:0-10621 GCA_045589395.1 Acutalibacteraceae bacterium
GAAGCCATCTCCAAGATTAGATATCCCATAGCGTAAGCTAGTAAGACCCCTTGAAGACTACAAGGTTGATAGGCTGCATGTGTAAGCACAGTGATGTGTTCAGCTTAGCAGTACTAATAGGTCGAGGGCTTGTCCTCTTTATTCAAGAGGTTCATCTTATCATTGTTCAGTTTTCAGGGTGTATTTCACCAAACGAGCACCTTTAGCTCAGTTGGTAGAGCACCTGACTCTTAATCAGGGTGTCCAGGGTTCGAGTCCCTGAAGGTGTACCATTTTTATGGCCCGTTGGTCAAGTGGCCTAAGACTCCGGCCTCTCACGCCGGCAACACGAGTTCGAATCTCGTACGGGTCACCAGTTTGACCATTTCGCGCAAGCGTTATTTTAATATTGTTTTTTATGTGAGCAATCGCATAGAAATAGTCGGTGTCTATAACATTGAGGTCCCACCCGTTCCCATCCCGAACACGGTAGTTAAGCTCAACTGTGCCGAAGATACTTGGCGGGAAGCTGCCCGGGAAAATAGGTCGTCGCCGACATTTTTTCGTTGGAGAATACTCCGGCGATTTTGCCTTAATAGCTCAGTCGGTAGAGCACGCGGCTGTTAACCGCGGTGTCACAGGTTCGAGTCCTGTTTGAGGCGCCAAAACAAAGAAACCATCCATTCGGATGGTTTTTTTGTTTTTTATGGCACTCCATACAGGCCTCTCACTCTGTTCCACCGGGAGTTAACAGCCGCGTTTGCGGCTGTTATCTGGCTCACCGTGCCCCGCGTCCGGTGGACGATGAAGGGGTACGGTGAGCAGGAAGAAACACAGAGCGATACGAGCGCTCCAAGCGAAGTAGCGCGACAATGTTTCTGACCGAACGCACTTTCCATAAGAAAGCAGTTGTGAATCAGCAGGAAGTATAGAAATACAAAAACATCGATCCCTGAGCAGACATTTTAATTTTTGAATAAGTATTGCAAGCAATACAGGGCACAAGCTCCGCTTGTGTCGGTTTGTGCTTCGCACGATTGTATTATAACCATCCTTATGGGTGGTTTTTATTTTTCTTGCGTTGTAAAGTCCGCTGTGGTATAATTTCTGTAAGGATGTGATTTTGTGAAGAAGAATAAGACAAGTATAATAATTACTGTTCTGATTATTGCTGTAATAATCGGGCTTATTGCCTATTATCTTTATGATGTTATATACAACAAAACTCCCTATGATGAGAATTTATTCCGCATGCTTGCAGTTATCTGTATGCTGATCGCCACTGTTATCAGATTATTCAAGGCAGGTTCGGGCAGAAGAAACGGTCTTGATGTATATGAAAGAACTTACGCGGATGATATCGGCTTCGCATTTCAGAATAAGCCAATTCTCAAAAAGAAATTATTGTGTGCAATTCGTCTGTTTCACGAAGCAAATTACCGAAAGGCTCTTAAATATCTTTCCGAGCTTCTTAAAGAGTGCGAATTTGACAGGGACACCGTGGTCATATTGCTGTTTATGGCACTTTGTTATACAAATGCAGGATATACAGAGGATTCAATCAAGGTTTATTATGAATTATTGAAAATAGAGCCCAATAATGCACGGGCACACAGTAATTTAGGCTTGCAGCTTATGACTTGCGGTGATTTTGAATCTGCACTCAAACACTACAACAAATCAATTGAAATAAAACCCGATAATTATTTTGCATATATTAACCGTGCAAACTATTATTTCAGAATCAATGAATACAATAATGCTGTCGAGGACGCAAAGAAAGCACTTGAAATTAAAAACAACGGTGTGGAAGCAGCATCACTGCTTGCAATAATTTATGCATTGACAAACGACGATGAAAACAAGAAAAAATATTACCATATTGCTATAACATCGGGAAAACATCCTGAGGAATTAAATGAAGCAATACAGTTTTATCTTAATGAAAACAGTATAGCCGCTGAAGAGGATGCGGATTAAGAGGTGAGTTTTATGAACAATGACATTTTTGGTGTTAAATTGATTTATAAATATGTTGTTAACAGTCGTACATCGCAAGTATTATATGAGGAGCAAATTTTAAAGATACGAGCAGATTCTTATGATGATGCATATCAAAAAGCTGGAGAATATGTTAAGTCGTATATTGATAAATATACTAATATCAACGGAGAAACTGTAGAGATTTCCTTATATAAAGAAGTTGATTGTTTTTTGTGTTATGAAGAAGAGAATGGTATTCAGGAAGTGTATTCAGGCTTTTTGAAATTAGACGAGAATTCATTAAAATCAATTACTACTACTTGCGAAACTGATGAATTGCGAATATTACGACATGAATAAATGTAATTTTACATGGGTGTCATTCCGTCCTGTAAAGTTAAAAATAGAGGATACCAACCGGTATCCTTTATTTTTTTCTTGACCGCCAGTACATAAGCAGATTTAAAGACAGTGTTGTAATACAAAATAATACAACTACTAAACATAAGGCGTGAACTGTATCTTCAATGGCTGCAAAATCATCGGTGTTCACTTCCTGAGCCAAGTGAAAAAACTGTATAGCAAGAGATGTTAATGCTGTTCCTAAGCTGACTATTCCGGGAATAACGGTTTTTGTTGTCTTAGCAAGTGTCATCTGCCATATCGGTGCACCCCAGGCAATTAAACCTGTCACGATACTTCCTACAGCATATGCAACAGTGCTTGTGTCTGTAATTAAAAGACAAAAAAGAATAAATACAATGATTCCGAACAGTCCCAAGGATGCAATACCAATCATTCTGCGGCTTTTTCCGTTAGTAGACAACTGAATTGTATCTACAACAATCGTTTCCGCTTCTTTGATGCTGATTGTGTCCCCTGTTTTTATTTTGGATTGTACCAATTCAATAAGATTCACATTGAGTGCCTGTGCCAAAGGTTCCAGTAAATTGATATCCGGCAAACCGATGCCTCGCTCCCACCGTGAGATTGCTTTATCTGTAACATAGAGCTTTTCTGCAAGTTCCGCTTGGGTTAGTCCTAATTCTTTTCTTTGCTGTGCTATAAACATTCCCATTTTTTGTGCATCCATAATATCAACTCCTTTGCTCAGAGTATAGCAAATCTGCAGTGAAAAAACAATCGACGCTGCGTTTACATAGCGCCGATTCACAGAAATGCGGACTCAAGTCTAAGATAGAATTTGAAAAAATTTTTGATATTCTACTTCAAGCAGGATGCCTTTTTTATATTATACATTATTGTAAAAATTGCTTGTTTATGATATATTAAAAATAATAAAAAAACAAAAAGGAAGATGTTTTTTATGAACCGCACAAATATTGAGCAAACCGACATATTTATCAGTTGGACAGGCAAAGATCGTGCGATAAAAGACAAAATTGTTGACTTTTTACGCAGAAATGGCATTATCTGTACAGAATCAGATCATAATTGCACAGGTGATTTCGAAGAATGGAGCCGTGAAGCTGTCGCAAAAAGCACAATATTTCTTCTGATTTTTACAGAAAATACAATAGGCAGTAAGTATGTTCCGCAAGAAATAGCAGCACTCCGCGATCTTGAAAATTATCAGAACCGGATTGTGCCTGTTATTTCTGAATATTCTCTTTATGAAAAGCATCTGTCTGAACTGGCAAAAAAAGAAAGTGCCATTTTCCTTAATGATTTCAAGGACAATGAAGAAAAGCTGCTGTCAAAAATTCTTTTTAATGTTCAGAATCTTATAAATAATCATTTCTATAAAATTTACCGAGAGGTAACAAAGCCCGCATATCTTCGGATTGCATCTCTTCTCAAAACACTGCGTGTTGCTGACAAAGAATTTGATTACGGAAAATTATATGTAAATCGTACCGTAACAGATGATAAGGGCAATGAAATTACTGATGCCCGTACATTTATCGGTGCTGCGGATATTTTCTTTCTGCAAGGACCCGGAGGAAGCGGAAAATCCAGCTATATTGAGCAGCTTCGTTCCGCAGCCGATGAAAAAACCTTTGTAATCTCCTTGTCCTGCCGCAAGCTCATAGGAAAAACCGACCTTATGAGTGCAATGTTTGATGAGTTCAGACGGCATTTCGGGAACCGCTATTTTTATACAATGGCTGACTTCAGAAGTCTTTTGAGTGTACGGCATCTTCAGCTTGTTCTCGACGGTATGGATGAAATTGCCACATATGAGGGCAAAAGAGCCGTGCTGAATATGGTTTCGGACTATTATGCGGCAAACAACCAAGCAACCACACTTTTCTTCACGGGACGCAATGAAGAAGATGCAGACCTTATTGCTATGAACGGGCAGACACCGAAAATTCTCCGTCTTCGTTCCTTTGTAGATGACGAAATAAAGCTTTTCGGCGAAAATTTATTCCTGCTTCTGGGAAGTCCTGATAAAAACGAGGAATTCTATGTGCGTATCCAGGACCTTTCGGATGAAATCCGCACAAATCCTTTGCTGCTTTCCCAATTGATGATTGTTTACGACAAGAAAGAAAAAATTCCCGAAACTATTGTGGAAATATATGATGCCGTATGCGAAATCACACTTTACAACGAAAATGAAATTACGGATATTGACGATAATTATCGCAATATGCTTACAAAAGAAAAGCTTCCGAAAATTCTTAAAAGCTTTTCAGTAGAGCGTTATCGCCTGAAGGCACATGGCAAGGAAAAGTCTGCAGAAAAAATCTTTTCCGTCATTCTCAAAAACAAATATGCATATGAGGATGCTCATGAGCGTGCCGCTTTTCTTACGGATTATCTGAAAAACCGTACCATAATGAAAAGCGATGATGATTTTTATCATAAAATGCTTCTGGAATATTTCACTGCGGTATACTATTATGACAACTGCTTCAATGACTATGATGAACTGGAGGATGAGGAAACACTCCGTGAGCTTTTCTCTCATTATTCCGATTCTTTCTGGTCTTCTGTTCTCAAGCTGTTTCTTATCAAAGCCGATTCACAGATTAGCAGTGAAGAAACAGAAAAATTATATAAAGCTCTGTCGGAAACGGGAATTACTGAATATACCCTGCTTTTTGATACGGTGAAGGACCTGATAAATCAGAAAAAAGAAGCGACGGCTGAAATTCTCTCTGATATTCTGCAAAAATCATCAGACGGTACATATCTGCCATACGGTCCTTTGTTCTGGTATATACCTGAATATTTTCTTTATGAGGAGCTGATTTGTGCTCTCTCAAAAATGACAGATGAAGAAAACTACACAAAAGCACTTGCCCTAACTCGTGATGTGTGCTGGATTTTCGGACATTATAACTGCATTTCTGAAATCACAGATAAATATGACGGAAATGCCCTTTTCGGGAAAGCACAGATTTCAGGTGTCAGAAAAGGGCTTTGTGAGTTATTCTTTACGGGGCAAACAGATGCTACCGGCGGACAGGACATTTATCCCCGATGCTTCAACATCAGAGAAGCAAAGTATCGGTCTGAAACCGGCTGCGGCATACACGGCAGAATGAAAACAGCTTTCGAGGACGAACTGAAGCTCTATTCCCACGAAAGCTTCACCCGACTCGGCGGTGAATTTATAGGTATAGTTTCTGCTAAATATGACATTGACCTTATTGAAACAACCTTGGGTAAGCAATCCTGCAAGAAGCTATGCGGCTTATTTCTCTCTCCGGCAAAAAGTATGTTGATGAAAAAGCTTGCAATAAATGACAAGCATATAAAGGAAATGTATCTTCCCGAAACAATTCTTGATTTTGAAAACAATTATAAAAAAACGAATTGTGTAATCATTGATAACGGAATAGTCTATTTCAATGAAAAAATTGTTGTTCCTGATACAACAGAAAAAATTGAAAAGGAAGTTTTCGGAAATCTCAAAAATGTCCGTTCCGTTGTTCTTCACAATAATATTAAAGAAATCGGGGAAAAAGCATTTTCAGGCTGCAGTGCACTGGAAGATATTATTCTTCCCGACAGTATAACGGAAATTGGAGAAAGAGCCTTTTATTACTGCACATCCCTGTCTTCAATAAACATTCCTGCAAACATAACAGAAATTAAAGAAGGCACATTTATGGGATGTCAGGCACTAAAAAAAATAAAACTTCATAATAATATAAAAATGCTCGGGGAAGGAGCCTTTGCTTTTTGCTATGCGCTACCTGAAATTGACCTTCCGGATAACTTAATAACAATTGAGCAATATGCCTTTGCAAACTGTTTTTCTTTGGAATCAATAGATATTCCTGATAATATAACAAGAATAAAGAGCGGAACTTTTGAAGATTGCAGTTCTCTCAAAAAAATAAGCTTTCCTCTGAATCTGAAAATCATTGAAGAATGTGCATTTAAAAACTGCACAGAACTACCGTCAATTGATATTCCTGACGGAACAAGAACAATTTCTGATATGGCTTTTGAGAACTGTAAAGCTTTAACATCAATTCAGTTTCCTGATAGTATGCAATATTTCGGAAATAATATTTTCCGTGGTTGTATCTTTTTACAAAAAATTGAAAATTGCCCTAAGGGTTATAACTGTGCATCATTGGGTATCTCTCATAAATGCTCTGTCCGCTACAGTGAAAAAGAATTGCAAACACTGATTATTCCTGACGGTTCCGAAGAAATTGAATATTGCCGGTTTGAAGGAGATTGCAGTTTCGATACTGTTAATTTTCCCGAAAGTATTAAAAAAATCGGATTCAAAGCATTCAAAGATTGTTATGCTTTGAGGTCAATAATACTTCCGGACAGTATAACTGATATAGAATCCGGTGCATTTGAAGGCTGCAAAAGTCTGTCATATATAAAGATTTCTGATGAAATAACAAAAATTGCTGCTTTTACTTTTGCAGATTGCACCGCTCTTGAAAAAATCGAGTTTCCCGAAAAATTAAGGCAAATTGGTTTTCTTGCATTTAAAAACTGTACTTCTCTTAAGTCAATCAGGTTTCCTGACAGTATAAAATCTCTTGGTAACGATATATTCCTTGGTTGTTCAAAACTGAAAAAAATCGAAAACTGTCCTGTCGGATATACATATGATGACTTGGGTGTAGCTTCCGATTGTCAGATTTATTATCGCACAGAGATTTTACAGCCTCTCGTTATACCTGATGCTATTACGGAAATTTCAGAAAGACAATTCTGCGGTATCAGAAATATCGACCGGATACAATTTACGGAAAATATCATGAGAATCGGGGACTTTGCCTTTATGAATTGCAACTCCCTCTCAACGGTCCGTTTGCCTGACAGTATAAAATCTCTTGGTAACGATATATTCCATGGTTGTTCAAAGCTGAAAAAAATCGAAAACTGTCCTGTCGGATATGCATATGATGATTTTGGTGTAGCTTCCGATTGTCAGATTTGTTATCGTGAAGATGTTTTACAGCCTGTTGTTATCCCTGAAGATGTTAAAGAAATTTCAGATAAACAATTTATGGGATACCGAAATGCTGATAAGGTATATATTCACAACAATATTACAAAAATCGGCAACGAAGCTTTTAAGCTTTGCCGTTCTCTGGTATCAATTACTTTGTCGGATTCAGTAATAAGCATTGGACATAATGCTTTTGAGGATTGCTCTTCGCTTCCCGAAGTATCTCTTCCTGACAGTGTAACAGAAATAGGCAGAAGTGCATTCAAAAACTGCACATCATTAGAAACTGTCAGGTTATCTGAAAAAATACGATTTATCGGCAACAGTACCTTCAGGAACTGTTCCTCTCTTACTGCAATTAAACTGTCCGAAGAAATTACAGGAATTGACATGTTTGCATTTGCAGGATGTAAGAATTTGCCGGAAATCACATTGCCTGAAAAACTTCTGATTGTCGGCAGTTATACTTTTGCTGACTGTAAATCTCTCAAAACACTGAAATTTTCTGACAGCATAGAAAAAATCTGTAAATATGCCTTTTCCCGTTGCCGTTCACTTACATCTGTTAAGCTTTCTGAAAATCTGAAAGAAATTGCAGAATCTGCATTTGAACATTGTGATTCATTACCGCAAATCAGCATTCCGAATTCTGTCCGTACAATTGGGAATAATGCTTTTGAAGGTTGCACGGGGCTTCGGGAAATCAGTATTTCTCGGCGGTTTGAGGAAGATTTGCAGAGAATTTTTGCTGATGTTGATTTGTCTGAAGTTAAGATCAGCTGGATATAATTTTCTGACTTTCGGGTTATCGCTTTATACAAATGTGGCTTCAGTGTACTTTTTATCTTCTTATGTTTTTATAAATGTCTGCTGATGAAATAATCAACATATTTGCAAAGAAGCCAGAGCGGAACATAAAAAGAATGTAATTGCATATAAAGAAAAATCAGAAGAAATGAAGCAGCAAAAAATATGTCCCTATTGCAAAAAACAGCTTGTGCTTAGTAACGGTAAAAACGGTGAATTTTACGGTTGCGTAAACTTTCCCAAATGCAGATATACATTAAAAAAATAAGTATTGCAAACAATACTTATCACAAGCTTTGCTTGTGTCGGTTTTGTGCTTCGCACGATTATGATATTAACCATCCGTTTCGGGTGGTTTTTTTGTTTTTGTGACCATTTTGTGATATAATTATTTCAACAATTTTGAAAAAATTTCAGACTGCTGCAATATTTTTCCGTTTTTAATCGTGTTATGGGTGAAAGGAGGAATGGTCATGACTGTTTTTATTAAGGGAAAGGACGCTTTCTCTTTTGCTTTCAAACAATTTACCGACACTGTTTACCGTATTGCCTTACATAACACTTCCAATTTTTCTGATGCAGAGGATGTGACACAGGAGGTTTTTATCAGGCTTCTTGAAACAAACAAGGCTTTCAGGGACAGTGAACACATTAAAGCATGGCTTATCAGAGTAACTATAAATCTGTGCCGTGACAAAATGAAAAAGACAAGCCGTGAAACTCTTGTTGACAATGTTTTGCCGCTAAAAACAAACGAAGACAAGCCTGATGTTTTAGAGGCGGTTAAAGCATTATCGGAAAATTATAGGAATACTATTTATCTCCATTATTATGAGGGATACACCGCGAAAGAAATCGGAAAAATTCTCGGTGCAAAAGAAAGCACGGTTTTGTCATGGCTCAGCCGAGGACGGGATGCCTTGCGAAAAGAACTTGACGGAGGTTTTGATGATGAATAAAAAAGAATATATCAGAGCGGTGGATAATATTACCGCTCCGCAGGAGCTTCTTGACAGAATAGAAGCCCTTGTCCCGCCGAAAAAAAAGAAAATTCCTGTGTGGAAAACCGTTACAGCGGTTGCCGCCTGCTTTGTTGCAGTGGTAATTGCTTTTTCGGGAATTTTCGGCGGCTTATCTAATGGCAAATTAGGAAATATAACGGTACAGAACGGTTCATATGGCAATGTGCCTTTTGAAAGCCCGGACAGAGGTACATACGATAAGCTTTTTTCTACCTCGGACAAAACTGTATACAACCAGCTTTCAGACACTATGAACGGTACAAGCTCTTCAGTGACAACAGACCGTAAGATTGTAAAAACAGCCACGCTGTACATTCAGACTAATGACTATGAGTCTTTTATGACAGGTATTAAGCAGAAGATTGAACAGTATAACGGATATGTTGCGCAAAGTCAGGAATATAATTATGACAACAAAACGGACAGAAATGCCAATATGAAAGTGAAAATTCCTGCTGATAAGTTAGAAAGCTTTATTGAGGAGCTTGCTTCAATGGGAACGGTTACCTCAAAAACAATTGGCAGTGATGACATTACTAATTCATATATTGATGTTGAAAGTCAGATAAAAGCACTTGAAACAGAAACAGAAGCCTTGCTCGGACTTATGGAAAAAGCAGAAAGTCTGACAGATGTTATTGAGCTTCAGAAAAGACTTTCAAGTGTGAGAGCAGAGCTTGATTCATTAAAAATGCAGAAGCAGAGCTATGATGAAATGGTCGCTTACTCGGAAGTATCCGTTGACATCAGAGAGGTTGAAAGAGTTGTTGAGGGTGATGATACCTTCTTCGGCGAAGCAAAAGAAAAGCTTATGAACAATATTTACGATTTAGCCGATTTCCTGCGTGAGCTTGCAATAAACCTCATTGCCGCCTTGCCGTATATAGCCATTATCGGTGTTGCTGCAGCAGTTGTGATTGTTGTTATTGTGATAAAGGTAAGGAAAAGATAAAAACAGCTCTGAGCAGACATTTAATTTGCAGATAAATATTTTACGCAAGTCTTGTATTAATTAAAGCCATCCTTTTCGGGTGGCTTTGATTTGTTTGTAACAAAGCAATCCCCGGTCATGCCAGAGGAAAAGGAGAGCTTGCAGTGAGCATAAAAGAAAACATAGCTCAATTTACGGGTGGCGAAAACAAGAAAGCATAAAGAAAAACCCCTTGATGGGTTGCTGAAAAAGAAATGCGGTCGGCAAATCATTCAGCACCCCTTAAGGGGTATAGTTTGTAAAATGCCCTTATAGGGTTTAATCAAACCTCCGGCTTAGCCGGAGGGCCTGATTATTATTGGTCTTCAGCAAAGACAAAACCCCCGGTTCTACCGGGGGAATTAAAATGCTTTAGTAAAAACAAAATGTGGCGAGCAATGGCAAGCCACAAAAAACTAAAGAAAAAACTTAACCTCCATGTATAATAGAAATGGTTTG
>JAZNOZ010000018.1:0-63604 GCA_045589395.1 Acutalibacteraceae bacterium
TACTTGTGACAAAACATGCGACCGCTGCGGTGTTACCCGTACTATCACACATACATACACAAATGCTTGCGATAAGACATGTAATGTTTGCGCTGCTACAAGAACAATAACCCACAGCTACGCTGCTGCTACCTGCACAAAGCCTAAGACCTGTAAGGTATGTGGTGTTACCAGCGGAAGCAAACTTGATCATACAGAAGGTGCTGCAGCTACTTGCACCACAGCTCAGACTTGTACCGTATGCAAAACCGTACTCAAAGCCAAGCTCGGTCACACATATACCGAAGCAACTTTAGTTGATGCAAAATATCACAGTGCAACATGTGATGTCTGCGATGCAACCTCAAGCACTCTGGCACATGATTTAGCTACACAGAGATACGAAGCAAGCTGTACTGCAGATGCATATGACCTTATATACTGTAACCTGTGCTCATATACAGAAGTAAAAACTGACCCTAACAACAAGGCAACGGGACATACAGAGAAATTTGTAAAAACTGTTCCCGCAAACTGTACAGAAGAAGGATATGACATATATCAATGTACTGCTTGTGATGCAATGCTCACAAAAAACATAAAGACAAAGCTTAACCACAACTATGAGATAGACACTGAACTGTCTTATGCAGAAACCTGTACTATGTTCGGTGTAAATGTTTATACATGTACAGCCTGCGGTGACAGCTACGATGAAATCATTCCTGCACCGGGACACAAGCAGAAGATAGAACGAACAAAAAGAGCTACTTGCACAGAAGCAGGCTTAAACACCTATGTCTGCCGTGTTTGCGATGAAGTATTAAAAACCGTACCCACTCTCCCCGAAGGACACGATATCGAACGCACATATATCGCACCTACATGTACTGAGCCCGGCTCCTTCTCCTATTCCGTAGGCGAATGTGCAACTTGCGGAGAGTATATTGATGAATCAACGGGAACGATTACTATCCCCGCAACAGGCCACTCACTTAACATAGAAACTCCCACCTGTACAACTGATTCCTACTGTACAAATGAAGGCTGCACATATGTATCGGCTCCCGCATCAGGCCACGACTACAGCATTGAAAACTGCAATATCCACTCAACTTGCACGGGCTTCTTCTGCAACAGATGCGGAAATCTTCTTGATACAAATGAAGAAAAGATTATCACCTATAACTATCTTCTGAACAGATTGATTGCTAATGCATATTCAAGCAAAAATAATTTCTCTGCTATTACAAAAACTGAAACAAACATCACATACACAGAGCTTGATTTCGGAATGTTTACTTCATTAGTAAAAGATGAATTTGATAAAAGCATGCAAGGAACAGAAACAACATATTCCGTATTAAACGACAAAACAATATACAAAAATTTCAAGCCCCTCAACCTTACAAACACTGCAAGCAAGCTTACTGAAAATGACATAAGCTCTATTTCCGTCCGTACTCTTTCAGAACTTAAGGCATCTTCTCTCTTCTCACAGCTCGGCTCTCAGATAATAACATCTTCAGTCACCTCAAATCCTGAAACCTTTGACACCTCTGCATATGCAAACAAAGTCATCAAGGATGTTATAAAGGTAACTGTAAATGTAAATAACGAAGACCTCGCTTCTATAAGAGAACTTGAACAAAATGAGAGTCCCGCACTTTCAAAAATGGTAGATGTCAATGTAAAAGAGGATTTTGCAGATTGTATCTATGCGCCTAAGGTTGAAACAGACAGCACAGGCTTCCTTATGGAAATCAGTATGTCTTCTCTTAACACATCAGGTAATGCTACCTATTATTTTGATGCGTCTACCTATGAACCCATTGCCGCTGTTTACAATGTCAATGTTGTAATGGCACAGAACATTAATCTGACATTATCATCAGATGTTCTGAATCTTAAAGGCAAAATGGCTCCCAAGGAAACAACTGCAAGTCATAATGTTTACCTTTTCAGCGGCTTCTTTGCAGAATAATCAAGGAGAATTAATATGGCAAAATCAAAAATTAAATTTATAACGGCATTAATAATTGCCGTTATATCCTGCCTCATTCTTACATACACAGCATCTGCGGCTCAAATCGGAGATGTTGATGCAAACGGTGAAATCAATGCGGCAGATGCAAGACTTGCTCTCAGAGTATCGGTTAACCTCGATAAGCTTACCGCAGAGGAATTTACCGCTGCTGACATTGATTGCAGCGGTGACATAAAAGCAGCAGACGCAAGAAGCATTCTCAGAGCTGCAGTCGGACTTGAAGAATTAACCCGTAATCATAAGTTCTCTGAATGGAAAATTGAGAAAAAAGCCACCTGTACTGTAGACGGTCTTCAGTCAAGAAAATGCCCCTGCGGCACAGAGCAGACAAAAACAATCCCCACAACAGGCGAGCATACTTTCGGTAAATGGACAGTTACAAAAAAAGCTACCTGTACTGCAAACGGCATCAAGATAAGAAAATGTGAATGCGGTGAAACCCAGACAAAGAAAATTCCCGCTGCTCATACTTTTAATATTGAAAAAGCAACAGTTACACAAAGCAAGGTTTGCACCCGCTGCAAATACACCGAAGCAAAATCCTTTAATGAATATGTAAATTCCATAAAAACTCAGCCTCATATTCTCTCTTATCTTGATAAAACAAAAAACACCAGCAAGGTTACCAAGGATACACTAAAAATAGACCGTGCACAGTTATTCCTTCTTCTTACAACCATGGGCGGATATACTGCAAAAGAAGCAAATAAAGAAATTAATGCTATGGAAAATGAACTGAAGAACGGTATGAACTATACACAGCTGGAAAATACCACATTCTATAAAAACAGAACTCTGACAGAAAACAACTATCCTATAGAGGGTAGCGCGCTTGTCAGTGAGCTTGAAGACAATGATGTTGCCTCTTATACTGTTGAAAAGGTAGCAGCTGTTGATTTCAGAGAATTCCTTGATGAAACATACACTGCAACAAACACAGGATATGAATATGATACAAGCAACTACAGATATCTTAAAGCTGATAATCTTATCAAGCTTACAGTTGTGCTGAATACAGAGAAATACTCTGAAATAAAGAATTCAGACAAAAAAACAGCTCTTATGAAAGCAACAGATATAGATATCCGTGAGCTGGCAGGGGAAGTTCTTGAGTTCAGTGCTGGAGAAGACATGGAAGGCTTTGCTACTGCCGAATGTAAGGAAATCACAAGCAATGAAACCATAATTGTGTATATAGACGCGGAAAACAATGCTCCCGTTGCCTCCTGTTACATTTCATCAATCATATGCGAACCCACAATCACAATGGATCTTATGGGGATGATTGAAGGCTCTATTGATTTCACAACAGATTCCGAAGTCGTATCACTGTATTTCTTTGATGATTACTTTGCATAATAAATCTTAACAAACAAAAAGGACGCTTCAGTGAAGCGTCCTTTTTGTTTGTATATTAATTTATATTAATAATCAGAGTCTTACCTCTCTGCCTGTTTGAGCTGATTCATAAATTGCACAGAGAATTTTTATCATATCAACACCCTGCTGCGGCTTGAAGCAAGGTTCACCGCCTTTGGTGAGAATATCAATATAATGTGTAAGGTTATTATGATGTCCTCTGCTTTCAAGCTTTCCTGCAGGCTTTATGTCAATAAGCTGACCGTCTTCCTCGGTGAAAATTTCAACATCGTCATTTTCCCATTTAAGACCTGCTTTTGTGCCTCTGAGTTCAACGAAACGGCGTTCTCTCTTTATATTTGATGCCCAGCTGAATTCAATCTGAAGCACAGCACCGTTATCAAATCTTATCATACCCATTGCAAGGTCTTCAACATCAAATATACCCTCTGAATTCTTATCACCAAAATCGGAGTTTACGGAGTCACTTGTGTCGTTATCTGCAAATTTGCTGTAGGTGTTTGCACTGACTGCAACGGGAGTGGGATTGCCCATAAGCCATATTGCAAGGTCTATCATATGCACACCGAGGTCAATAAGAGGACCGCCGCCCGACTGTGCTTTAGTTGTAAACCAACCACCCTTGCCGGGAATACCTCTTCTTCTCTGCCAACCGCAGCGCGCAGCATAAATCTCGCCCATCTTGCCTGCATCAATATATTTTTTTGCATATTTGGAAGCATCAACAAAACGGTTGTTTCTCATAACCATAAGCACCTTGCCTGCCTCTTCGGCAGCTTTCTGCATTTTGAGCACTTCCGTAACATCAATAGCATCGGGCTTCTCACAAAAAACATGCTTACCTGCCTTGAAAGCATCAACAGCTATGATTGAATGAAGATAGTTAGGCGTACAGATATCAACCGAATCAATACTTTCATCCTTTAAGAGCTCTTTATAGTCTGTATAAACCTTTGCTTCGGGGAAATATTCATCCTTTAAGAACTGAGCGCGTTCTTCGATAATATCGCAGACACCAACAATCTCAACTCTGTCATCCGCAACATATGTGGGGACATGAGCACCCTTACAGATTCCGCCGTTGCCGATAATACCAATTCTTATTTTTTCAGCCATTTTATTAACCTCCCTGTGCGTTTTCAAATTATCCTACAATTGCAACTATTGCAACAGACACAACACTCAATGCCATAAGCACAGCAAGAGCTATTGCAACAATTTTAGTAAACTTTTTATTCATATTATTCACCTATACCAAGAACTTTAGTAATATCCTTTCTGTAAGCATCAGTCTGTGCCTTTGCTTCCTGTTCGCCGGACCCCTGAACCATAGCATAAATCTTGATTTTAGGCTCTGTTCCGGAGGGACGGATTATAACCTTATCCTTATTTTCTGTTTCAAGCACAATAACATTGGATGAGGGGAAGTTAAGCTTTGTCTTTTCACCTGTATTGACATCAAGTGAAGTGCCGAGTTTATAGTCATCAACCTTAATAACCTTTTTTCCGCCGAGAACAGCAGGAGCTTCTTTTCTGAGAGAGTCCATCATTCCGAGCATTTTTGCCATACCGTCTGCACCCTCGAAGCCGAAGTTAAACAGAGCATTGTTCCAATAACCGAATCGTTCATAAAGTCCTGCCATAACATCAACAAGAGTTTTACCCTGATTCTTATAGAATGCCGCCATTTCAACAATAAGCATTGCACCGTTTACAGCATCCTTATCCTTTGTGTGCATACCTGAAAGATAACCGTAGCTTTCTTCAAAGCCGAGCTCAAATCTGTCTGCCTGACCGTTTTCCTCAAGCTCAGTCATAAGCTCGCCGATATACTTGAAGCCCGTAAGCACATTTCTCATCTGGGCACCGTAGCTTTCGGCAATAGCAGTTGACATATCGGAAGAAACGATAGATTTGATAATAATTGCATTTTCGCTGAGTATACCCTTTGCTTTTTTTTGAGAAAGGATATAATCAGTAAGCATACATCCGACATCGTTACCCGAAAGCAGCTTATATTCACCGTTATGAAGAACTGCAATACCTACTCTGTCGCAGTCGGGGTCAGTTGCAAGAAGCAAATCTGCTTTTTTATTTTCAGCAAGCTTCAGAGCCTCATTAAAAGCTTCTCTTATTTCGGGATTAGGGAAAGAGCATGTCGGGAAATTACCGTCGGGATTTTCCTGAGAGGGCACTACCGTTACATCCTTGATACCTATCATATCAAGAATTCTTCTGACGGGCTTATTACCTGTACCGTTAAGAGGAGTGTAAATCACGGAAAGATCACTTGTACTTGCGGCATCGGCATTAACAAGTCGGGATGCGACCAGTTCAAAATACTTATCAAGGAAGCTGTCTTCAATATATTCTATCTGTCCGTCTTTGACAGCCTCTTCAAAATCAACCGTCTTTACATCTTCAAAAATATCGCACTTATTGATATATGCAAGTGTTTTTGCGGCAGCATCATCAGTCATCTGATAGCCTCTTTCATCATAACACTTATAGCCGTTATATTTTGACGGATTGTGGCTTGCAGTGATAACAATACCCGAAGAGCAACCGAGAGTTTTTACCGCATATGCAACTATGGGAGTAGGCATAAGCTCTTTGAAGATATACACCTTTATACCGTTTGCGGCAAGAACCTGAGCAGCCCTCTTTGCAAACTTATCGGAATTGATTCTTGAATCATATCCTATAGCAACCGACGGAGAAGAAAAATCCTCATTAAGATAATCGGCAAGTCCTTGTGTTGCCTGCCCTACGGTGTATACATTCATTCTGTTTGTTCCCGCACCCAGAACACCTCTGAGTCCGCCAGTACCGAAAGCAAGATTTTGCCAGAAGCGGTCAAGAATTTCGCTGTCCTTGCCTTTTATTGCTTCAAGCTCACAAGCAACCTCTTTTTCATCGATAGCTTTCTCACACCAGAGAGAATAAAGCTTGTTTATATCATTCATATGAAACAATCCTTTCTTTATTATACATTATAATTATAACAACGATATTTGAAATTTACAAGCGAAAAAACAAATAAATAAGATATATTGAAAAATAAAAAAAGGAAAAACCCGATATAAAATCGGGTTTTTCCTTTTGGGGAAGAGAAAATAAAAAAGGAGTAGTCAAAATTAAATAACCATCATCTACTGTCTATATAATACTACTTTGTCATTACATTAAAAGTGCAGAATTGTAAACAAAAAACGAACAAAACAACGGTTTTTTGCATATTTCTGCAACATTTCCGTCATAATTGTTCGTTTTTTCTGTTAATTATTCCTGAGCATTATTTTCAAGCTTTGCAAGGGACTGCATTTTAAGATAAGCATTAATAAATCCGTCAATATCGCCGTCCATAACTGCATTTATGTTACCGTTTTCAAAGCTTGTTCTGTGATCCTTAACAAGTGTGTACGGCATAAATACATAGGAGCGGATCTGACTGCCCCAACCGATTTCCTTCTGAACACCCTTGATATCTTCAATCTTATCAAGATGCTCTCTTTCCTTGATTTCGATAAGCTTGGACTTGAGCATACTCATACATACTTCTCTGTTCTGATGCTGGCTTCTTTCAACCTGACAGGAAACAACAATACCTGTAGGATTGTGGATAAGACGGACAGCAGAAGAGGTTTTATTAACCTTCTGACCGCCGGCACCCGAAGCACGGTAAACCTCCATTGTGATATCCTCCTCACGGATCTCAACCTCAATGGTATCGTCAATTTCAGGCATAACCTCAAGGGATGAGAAGGATGTGTGTCTTCTTCCCGATGAGTCAAAGGGAGAAACACGGACAAGCCTGTGAACACCCATTTCGCTCTTGAGATAACCGTACGCATTTTCGCCCTCAATAAGCACAACAGCAGATTTAAGTCCTGCTTCTTCACCGTCAAGATAATCCAATGTACTGGTCTTGAAGCCGTGTCTTTCACCCCAACGGTGATACATTCTGAAAAGCATAAGCGCCCAATCCTGAGCCTCTGTTCCGCCGGCCCCTGCGTGGAAAGTCAGAATTGCATTATTTTTATCGTACTCACCTGAAAGCAGGGTTTCAAGAGTCTGTTTTTCAAGCTCTGCCTTTACATCCTCGACCCCCTGAGTACATTCCTCTATCATACTCTCATCCTCTTCTTCATTACTCATTTCAATAAGAGTGAGAGTATCATCAAAGTCAGCCTTAAGATCCTCATATCTTTTTACTCTGTTTTTAAGACCTGACAGCTTCTGGAGAACCTTGTTGGAATTAGCAACATCATTCCAGAAATCTTCCTGTGCAGTAAGCTCTTCAAGCCTTTCTATCTCAGCTTTTATATCCGCTAAACCGATAGCACCTGCAAGCTCTTTCAGAGGTGCTTCGTTTTCTAAAAGAGCAAGTCTTAATTCTTCATACTGAAGCATATATTTTATCATCCTTTCATTAAATCTCTTAAAAGCAGGTAAAAAAATTACATATAACAACACCTTTTATGTTTATCTTATTAATTATATTGATAAAATATATTATTGTCAAATACTTTTATGAAAATAATATTACTTTTTATTTGTATTTTTATTGAATTTTTAAGGTTTATTGTATAGAATATAGTAAAATAATAAATTAAGAATAAAAAAAGGTGAATTTATGAGATATTCAGGGATTGAATGTGTTGCCTGTAACAACACATTTAATGAAAAAGATGATGTTGTTGTGTGTCCTGTCTGCGGCGCACCGCATCACAGAGAATGTTGGCTGAAAGAAAACCGCTGTGCATACAATGAACGCCATCAGGAAGGCTTTGTGTGGGAATTTCCTAAGTCTGCTTCTGCCCAGGATGAAAAACAGGAAAAGCCGCAGACTGTTGGTGATTTTGTTTTCAAAAACGGAGAAGGTGTAATAATCTGTCCCGAGTGCAAAACTCCTAATTTCGCAAACGATGCTTTCTGCAGAAAATGTCACAAGCCGTTTGCTCAGAATAATACAGCTACAACTAAAACTGACGGTGCAAACGAAAAACAAAATACTTACAATCTTAACACTGATAATCAGAATGTAAACAATCAGTATCAGGAAAATCAGTATTCATATAATCAGCAACCCAACTACGGTCAGCCGAACAATCAGTATGCACCGCCTCAGCAGAACAACACCTTTTTTCAGGAAAGCATAAACCGCTTCGGCGGTCTTAATCCCGAATCAACAATAGACTCTATTCCCGTTGTTGAATATTCGGATTATATAGGCGGAAATGCTCCGGGAAAGATTATCAGAAAGGTGTCTTTCTTAGAGCGTTACGGTAAAAAAATTATTTTACACTTGCCTGCTCTTCTTGTAGGTCCTGTATGGTTCTTCTACAGAAAAATGGCTAAGGAAGGGCTTATTGCCTCTCTTGTTCTTCTGATTTGCAGCATAATCTGCTGTTTCACAACTATGACAGCACCTTATATCACATATTCACAGGCAATTTTCGATGCGGCAATGAAATATAGCTCAAGAGAGATAAGCTATGAGGATTATGTTGCATATGCAGATGAAGCAACCTCTGTTTATGTTTCAACGGTTATGACTCCCGAAGATACTGTGAAATACTATATAGCATTAGCCACAAACTATGCCTCCACACTAGGTATACATCTCACTTGTGCTTTTCTTGCAATCAAATTATACAGAAAGAAAATCAAAACCGATATACTGAATATACGAACACAGTGCAATGATATGTATACCTACAGAAATAAGCTTGTAACAAACGGCGGCACCTCCCCTGCTCTTACAATAATCGGTGCAATAATCCTTGTTACAGCTGCATTGGTCAGAAATGTTCTGCCGATGTATCTTTCCATGCTGGTATAAGAAAAAATCTTATAATTAAAAAAGAAAATTTAACCAAAGTGAGCGTATCGCATTATGTGCGCTCACTTTTTTCAGGAGATTATATGAAAAAGGAAACTCTTTCTAAAAATGATGTTATTGAGCTTGAAATTACAGGCTTCACATCCGAAGGCAGCGGTGTCGGTCATTATAACGGACTGGCAGTTTTTGTTGCAGGCGCTGCAGCAGGAGATATTGTTGAAGCACTGATCATCAAGTGCAAAAAAAATTATGCAATAGGAAAAATTCAGCACATCTTAAAAGCATCAGCTGACAGAATCCAGCCTGACTGCGGTGTTTTTCCCCGCTGTGGCGGCTGTTCTTACAGACACATAAATTACGAAGCTGAAAAAAGACTCAAATATGAAAAGGTGCAAAGTGCCTTACAGAGATTAGGACATCTTGATATAACACCCGAGGCTATAGTCGGCGCACAAAATCCGGACAGATACAGAAACAAAGCACAATATCCTGTTGCAATGTCAAACGGCAGACTGATGACAGGCTTTTATGCCCCCTTTTCACACAGAGTTATAGACTGTAAAAACTGCTTGCTTCAGCCTGAAGAATTCGGGGCAATTCTCCGCACAATAGCAAAATGGAGCGAAAAATACAAAATCCCCTCTTATGATGAAAACACACAGAAAGGCTTACTCCGCCATATTTACATAAGAAAAGGCTTTGAAACCAACGAAATTATGGTCTGTCTTGTTATAAACGGGGACAGAATCTTCAAACAAAAAGAGCTTATAAACGCTCTTCTTAAAACAAATGAAAATATAAAAACAATACTTATAAATGAAAACACAGAAGATACAAATGTTATTCTCGGCAAAAGCTGCACAACACTTTACGGAAAAGGATATATTGAAGATATTCTCTGCGGCAAGCGTTTCAGAATTTCCCCCTTGTCCTTCTATCAGGTAAACCACGACCAGGCACAGCTGCTTTACGAAAAAGCCGCCGAATATGCCCTTGATAACAATCCCGGAACAATATTAGACTTATATTGCGGAGCGGGCACAATCGGTCTTACAATGGCAGATAAAGTAAAAAGTCTTATAGGTGTTGAAATTGTTGAAGAGGCTATAAGCGATGCAAAAATCAATGCAAAGCTCAATAATGTAAAGAATGCCCGTTTCATATGTGCAGATGCGGCAAAGGCTGCCGAAATGCTTGAAAAAGAAGGACTCAATCCCGACACTGTAATACTCGATCCTCCCAGAAAGGGCTGTGATGATGAGCTGATTTCAAGCGTTGTGCGAATGAATCCGGAAACAATAGTATATGTTTCCTGTGACCCCGCCTCCCTTGCCCGTGACTGCGCAAAATTAAAGGAAAACGGATACCTCATAAAAGAGTGTACTCCCTTTGACCTTTTTCCGCGAACCGTTCACATAGAAAGTGTGGTTAAGCTCATAAAAACAGATAACAATTAAAGCATTAGGATGCAAAGCTCTTTAGTTTTGCATCCGTTTTTTGTATGTAAAGCTCTGTTAAAAAAAGCTAAAACATAATAATTTCAGCCTTTTAACTGTGTTTACAAAAAGTTTAAAATAAAACACATAAAATGTCGTAAAAGATAAAAATGCACTTGCTTTTTCATATATTTTGCTTTATAATCTCATACGATAAAATAAAACACTATAATGGTGTAATATGTGTTTCAGAAAGGATGGTTTTCAAAAATGAGCTTTTTGACGGACATTTTCGGTAATCTCGCAAATACTCAGCCTGAACAAGTCGTAATGTGGCTTATCGGTGGCTTGCTCATTTTCCTCGCAATCAAAAAAGAAATGGAGCCTACTCTTCTGCTTCCCATGGGCTTCGGAGCAATTCTCGTAAACTTGCCTATCCCTGCACCTGAACTTGTCGGTGAGGTTACGGGAGTAAGAGCCGTTATTGATTTCCTTTTCAAAATCGGCATTGACAGCCATGAGCTTTTCCCTCTGATTCTTTTCATCGGTATCGGTGCAATGATCGACTTTGAACCTGTGCTTACGAACCCAAAACTTATGATTTTCGGTGCAGCAGCTCAGTTCGGTATCTTCTTCACACTCTGCCTTGCATCTCTCTTCGGCTTCGAGCTTAAGGATGCAGCTTCAATCGCTATCATCGGTGCAGCAGACGGTCCCACTTCTATCTTCGTTGCTAATATGCTTGATTCAAACTACACAGCGGCTATTATGGTTGCAGCATATTCATATATGGCTCTGGTACCCATTGTTCAGCCTCCCATTATCAAGCTCTGCACAACAAAGAAAGAACGACTTATCCGTATGAAGCAGAGCGGCAAGAAGGTTTCTAAGCTTACTAAGATACTCTTCCCCATCATTGTTACAATAATTGTTGGTCTTGTTGCTCCCGATGCAACAGCACTTATCGGTTTCCTTATGTTCGGTAACCTCATCAGAGAATGCGGCGTTCTTAACTCCCTTTCTGACACAGCACAGAATGTTCTTGCAAACCTCATAACAATCTTCCTCGGATTTACAATCGCATCAAAAATGGTTGCAGAAGACTTCCTCAGACTTGAAACACTCCTCATTATGGGACTCGGCCTTGTTGCATTCATTGTTGATACCTTCGGCGGTATTATGATTGCTAAGTTTATGAACCTCTTCACTAAAAATAAGATCAACCCTATGATCGGTGCTGCAGGTATCTCTGCATTCCCCATGTCAGCAAGAGTTGTTCATAAGATGGGCCTTGCAGAAGATAATCAGAATTTCCTGCTTATGCATTCTGTTGGTGTTAATGTTTCAGGTCAGGTAGCTTCAGTTATCGCAGGCGGTCTTATCCTCACACTCGTAGGCGCACTTGTTAAGTAATAGGAGGGAAAATAATGGATACAACAGTAATTTCAGAAGTTGCAACAACAGTTGCAGATATGCAGTATAAATTTGCAATCACTCCCGAAAACCTTGCACAGACCGCTCCTATTCTTCTCAAAGGCATGGTAGGTATTTTTATCGTTATGGGTATTATCATCCTTTGTGTTTCTCTGCTTAACAATCTCGGCTCCCCCGAAAGAAAGCAGAAAAGAGAAGAAAAAAAGGCTGCTAAGGCTGCTGCAAAAGCTGCAGCAAATGCAAACAACACAAATCAGTAAGTAACAAACAAAAAAACAATGGCTTATCGGACTAAAACAGTTCGATAAGCCGTTTTTGTTACTATACATTATTATCATCCCTGCACACAGAAAAAAACACTATCCGCTCTGACTTTTCCTGCAAAAAAATCCCGTAAGGCACAATCTGTACTTTACGGGATTTTTTATTTACTGCTGGATATCAAAGTGAATTAAAATATAGCACCGATATCAAAAGGAATTATGCTCTTAAAGAAAGCAAGTATTTTCTCAAAGAAAGCCTTTATTCTGTCAAAAATTGAGCCGATAGCATCAAGAGTTCCGACCTCCGTAGGAGGTTCATCATCTTCGAAAAGCAATGAGATATAAGAAATGAAAAGCTCAACATCGCCTGCCATCAATGCATTGAACAAATCGGGAACCGTAAGACCTGCCCCTGCAAGAAGTCCGGCAAGAGTGCCTGTAAGAGAAGTACCTTTACTTGCAACAACATAAACAACAAGCAAAGCAACATCAACTGCGCCCATCTCCTGAACCATTCCGAACAGCTCGCTTGACACAAGCATAATTGTTTCGCGGTCATATTCATCAAGCTCCTTGCCCAGACTTTCAATAATAAGCTGAGAATATGCCTGTTCATTTTCGGTAGTAAAGAAGAAATCAAAAACAATTCTTAAAAGAGCTGTGAGAACATCGCCGCCACCTGAATTAAGACGGACAGTTGTTCTACCCGCTGCCGAATAGTACTTTGCAAGCGTACCTACACACATTGTGTACAGATCTGCTTCGGTAAGTGTGAATTGAACCCCTTTGAGAACGATGAAATCACCAAAGAACAAATCAAAAATATTGCAAAGAAGAGCGTTAAAATCGATGTCAACAGGAAGTGAAACATTAACCTTAACACCATAGAGATTGAGATTTGCAAGCTCTTTTTCAAGCTCCTCAGTGCTTATATCCGCTTTGTCAAACAAGTTGTATACAGGATAAAGAATGTTGTTTATAACATCATTCATTGCACCTATATTAAGGAAGAAAAGGAAGTTAGGAATAATATCAACAAAGGTTTCAAGCGGTGTTTCAAAAATCTCATCGGCAAGAGAGAAAACAGGAGCTAAGAGATTGTAAACAAGGCTGTAACCGTCTGTTGCAGCTGCCTGATAGGCTGATACAGTAAGCACATCGGGACAAGAAAGAGCTTCAAGCGCAGCCACAGCACCGTTCTTGTAACCGTTTGCACCGTCAAGATCAACTTCTGTACCGCTTACTTCAACAGTAAGGCTCTCACCGAGAAGAAGCCATCTGAGAACATTTTCAAAGGGAGCAAGCATTGCGCTGACAGCCTTATGCATATCATCAGAATTCGCGATGTTCCAAGTAAAGCTTACATCTCCGCTGCTAAACACTTCACTCCAACTAAGCTTTTCTGCAAGGTCTGTGCTGACACCGACGCCGGCAAGAGAAGCAGCAACAGCAGCGGGAGTAACATCATCTGTTAAAAGTGCAATAACAGTATTAAGAGCTGTTGCATCTGCAGTATTAAGCTTCTGATAAACAAGATTGAATACCGCATTTGCTGTATTATCCGTGAATAATACATCATTTGCAACATTTTCAAGCATTGCGCCCAAACCGTCTTTAAGCTCAGCCACACCCATAAGTGTCGCTAAATTCTCAATAAGCGCAGTAACATTTTTAAGCACATCATCTGCATAATCCTTTGTCCATAAATCTGAATATGCAACATCGGAGCCGTGCTTAAGAGTGGGGTTCATATTCTTGTTAAGGAAGTAATCATTGTAGTAATTTACATTATTTATTTCATATGTTGTAGGAATTACGGTAGGAACGGTTGTGCTCTCTGCAAGGTCTGCAAAATGATAATATGCGGTTGTTCCCTGCTTAGTTACGGTAGCACCCGTTTCTGTTGTGCTTGTGTAGGTTTCATACATTCTCTGATATGTAACGGTATAAAGAGAAGTGCCTACCTCAAAAGCGAACTGATGATACCAGTTACCTGCATTTATATTTGTTGAGTTACCCATGAAATATCCGAGAATGGTTTCAACATTATAAGCATCAGCATCAATTTCAAGATTCTGTGCAACCTCTTCAATCAGAAGCTCTGTATTATAGCATCCCTTGCCGTACACATCGGACATAAGGATGTCTGCAACTGCGTAAAACTTTTCAGCAGCATTCTTAACAGCACCATCTGCATTATCGGCTGCAACAATTTTGTGTACAAAGGCATATGCGTTTACTTCGGAAACAAATCCTTCGTAATCATCATCTGCTTTAGTGTTTACTGTGGTGTAATTTGTGAGATCTGCAACATAATCATTTTTAAGTGCTGTTGCAAGTTCATTATACATAGCACTTGTAACCGTTACTGCGGCAATACCGGTAAATCCTACGGAAAATACGCCCAGCATCATAATAACAGCAAGGATAAGGCTTAATGTCTTTTTGAAATTCACAAAAACAACTCCTTTCAGAAATTTACACATCCAGTGTATTATATACACTAATATTATAATTGTTTTATATAAAAAAAGCAATAAATATTTTATTATAAGCGATAGCAAAAATGTAGAAAATATCCGTCAGATTAGGTGCAAGGTGTATAAAAAATAAAGATTTATAATTTTTTATTGCCCGAAGGGCACTTCATTGTGCTGTAGGCACACTTCATTTGCAAAGCAACTTCATTTACCGTAAGGCAACTTCGTTTTAGGTCCGCTTTTCGGACAATGAAGTTTGCGGCAAGCATTAAAATGAAGTACCCGCTTCGTTCGTAACGAAGTAATATTATGCGGACATATACACCAACAAAAAAAGACTTGCTGTTGCAAGTCTTTTTTTGTTGGTGCCGATGGTGGGACTCGAACCCACACGGTATCGCTACCAACGGATTTTGAGTCCGTCACGTCTGCCAATTCCATCACATCGGCTAATATTAATTAGCTTTGTTATTATACAACACCCGTTTCTAAAAATCAAGCATATTTTTATTTTGTTGCACAAAATATTTACACTCGGTGTAGTAAACGGATATTTAATTAATAATTTCCGCAAAAAAAGTTAAAAAAAATATTGAAAACTGTTTTCTATACTGTTATAATTAGTTGTCAAGTCTAAGGGACTTGAATTTGCGTATATTATCATCTAAAGGAGATGTTCTATATGAGCCGTACTATAGGTACAGTATCCAGAGGTGTAAGAGCCCCCATAATCAAAAGCGGTGACGATATTGTTGAAATCGTAGTTAATTCTGTTCTTGAAGCAGCAGCTGATGACGGTTTTAAATTCAATGACCGTGACATCGTTGCAATGACAGAGGCTATAGTTGCCCGCGCACAAGGTAACTATGCAAGTGTTGACAATATTGCTCAGGATGTTAAAGCAAAGTTCGGCGGAGAAACAGTCGGTGTTATTTTCCCCATACTCAGCCGTAACCGTTTTGCAATCTGCCTTCGCGGTATTGCAAAGGGTGCAAAAAAGGTAGTTCTTATGCTTTCCTACCCCTCTGATGAAGTGGGCAACCATCTTATAAGCATTGATGCTCTCGATGAAAAGGGTGTTGACCCTTATAAGGATGTTCTTTCACTCGAAAAATACCGTGAGCTCTTCGGCTATGAAAAGCACACCTTCACAGGTGTTGACTATGTTGAATACTATGAAAGCCTCATCCGTGAAATGGGCGCAGATGTTGAAATAATCTTTGCAAACAATGCAAAGGCTATTCTTGACTACACAAAAAATGTTCTTTGCTGCGATATTCACACAAGAGCTCGCACAAAGCGCATTCTCAAGAATGCAGGTGCTGAAAAGGTTCTCGGTCTTGATGAAATCCTCAATGCACCCGTAAACGGCAGCGGTTATAACGCTGACTACGGTCTTTTAGGTTCAAACAAGGCAACAGAAGAACAGATCAAGCTCTTCCCCCGTGACTGTCAGAAAGTTGTTGATGCTATTCAGGAAAAGCTCTTCAATGCAACAGGCAAAAAAATAGAGGTTATGGTTTACGGTGACGGCGCATTCAAGGATCCCGTAGGCAAAATCTGGGAGCTTGCAGATCCCGTTGTTTCCCCTGCTTACACTTCAGGCCTTGAAGGCACACCCAATGAGCTCAAGCTCAAGTATCTTGCAGACAATGAATTCTCAGATCTTTCCGGTGATGCACTTAAGGAAGCAATCAAAACAAAAATTATTGAAAAGGATTCAAACCTTGTAGGTCAGATGGCTTCGGAAGGCACAACCCCCAGAAGACTTACCGATCTTATCGGCTCACTCTGCGACCTTACATCAGGTTCAGGTGACAAGGGTACTCCTATAGTATTCATTCAGGGTTATTTCGATAACTACACAACAGAATAAGTTATTGCAAATCAAAAGCCATATGCCCCACGGCATATGGCTTTTTTCTGTATTATTTCAATGTTATATATCCTGCCTGCTTAATACACTGTTGTCCTTCCTCGGAGAGTATCCATTCAAGAAATTTCCCGCCTGTTTCTTCTTGATCGCCCTCTTTTATAACACCGTAATAGTTGGTCGTAAAAGGATAACTGCCGTTTCTTATATTTTCATCTGTGGGAGAAACACCGTTTACGGCAATGGTTTTAATATTATCGTTTTTATAAAGAGTGTCAATATAATATCTGTATGTGTAGCCGATGCTTGCGGTTTCGTTCTCATATTCGGCAACAGCATCAACCAACATTCCCATACCCTCTATAACCTTTATTGCAATGGGATCTATCATATCGCTGCCACACATAACAAGGTTTTCCATTGCAGTCTGCGAGCCTGAATTTTTCTCTCTTTGAAAAGCTCTTATCTGCTCGTTTTTACCGCCGACCTCTTTCCAGTTTTTTATTTCGCCTGTGTATATCTTTTGTATCTGTTCTACCGTCAGGCTGTCAATGGGATTGTCCTTATGTGTAATAAAAACAAAAGCATCATAGCTAACAGGCTTTTTAACAAGCTCTATTCCGAGGCTCTGTGCCTGTCTGAGTTCTTCCTCTGATGGCTCGGTTGCAATAACAAGGTCAACACTTCCCATATTTATAAAAGCATCTAACTTATAATGCACATAATTCTGTATGGCCGCATTTTCATTCATAAGATTTTCGTACGCATAATGAGTGGTAGAAAACTGCACAAATTCATTGGCGGTCATATCTTCAAAGCCTAAATGCTGTCTGGCAAATTCCACAGCCATAGGAACACATACTGTGGAGCCGTCAATATGAGGGTATGTTCCTAAATCACAGTAGTTATTCGTATAGCCGTCTTCAAAAACAGAAACGGTTTCTCCGAGCTTGTACGGTGAATCGGTAACTATCTGTTCCCAGTTTTCGGGACGGACAACATTCTGATTGATTGAACCCCAGGAGCCTGTTTTATCGGCTGTTCCGATATTAGGCTCAATAACAAGTCGGTAAATATCCTTCTCAAAAACAAAGCCGCCTATAAGTGAGGATATACCGATAACTGCAACAACAACAGCAGCAATTATCTGCTTATATCTTTTAAGAATAATTATGTCAGCTATACTGTACACACACCTGATTGCAAAATTTATAAGTGCCAACATAACAAAAACATAATTTTCACCGGCAACCATAGGTCTGTCAGAATGCGGATAAATGGCAAAGACAATAAAACAAATAAAAACTGCGGCAAATGCAGATATGAGCGTAGCGTAAGGCTTTATGTCTGTTTTTAGTCTCAGAATAACATCAGCAATAACAGGAAAAAGGAATGTCACAAAGCATAAAATTTCAGGCGCATCAAACGAAAAAGCAACAGTGCCTATTGAAAAACCGCCCTCTGCTAAAAAGTAAAAACAAGCAACTGAAAAGCAATGCAAAAGTGTCATAAAAATGCAGATAAGTGCCGTTTTACTCACGGACAGATTATTTTTCTTCATAATACCGCTCCTTTAATTTTCATCATAAATTTATTATAACAGGCATATTTAACACAGACAAGCAGCTTAAGAAAGTATTAAAAAAATCATAATAATTCAGAAAAATTAATTTATAAATTAAATAATTTTAATAATAAAATAAAAAAAATATGTTGATTATTAAAACCTTACATGCTATACTTATTGGCAAATCAGGAGAATTTTACTATGAAAAATGTATCTTTCGCAGCTGAATACTTTTACTTTAGCTTTTACTTTATTGAAAAAAACAAGTAAAGGTTTTCATCTGTTTTGCAAAATGAGATATTAGATTTTGTGTGTTGCAGTGAAAACCGCAGCACATATTTTTTTATTCAGGGTGATAAATTATGAAAATCGGCATTATCGGCTTAGGACTTATAGGCGGCTCAATGGCAAGAGCCTATAAAACAAAGGGACATACTGTATATGCTTACGATAAAAACGAAGACACACTCGACTATGCAGTGATTTCAGGTATTGCAGATGCAAGACTGCAGACACATCATCTGAAAACATTGGATATTCTTTTCATTGCACTTTATCCGAAAGCCACAATAAATTATCTTGAAGAAAATTCACGGTTTTTCGGTAAAGACTGTACAGTAATAGATTTGTGCGGAACAAAAAGAAGTGTATGTAAAAAAGGCTTCTATGAAGCTGAGAAGCACGGCTTTACCTTTATTGGCGGACATCCTATGGCAGGCACACATTTTTCAGGTATACAGCACAGCCGTTCCGATATGTTTAAGGGCGCACCTATGGTACTTGTTCCTCCCGTTTTTGACAATGAAGAGCTTATAAACGATGTAAAAAAGCTGTTAGCCCCTGCTGGTTTCGGTATGTTCTCCGTAACAACAGCCGAAGAACACGACAAAATGATTGCATTTACCTCACAGATGGCTCACCTTGTATCAAATGCCTATATTAAAAGCGAAACCGCAAAATCACACAACGGCTTTTCGGCAGGCTCATATAAGGATATGACAAGAGTTGCATGGCTTAATGAAAATATGTGGACAGAGCTCTTTTTGGAAAATGCAGACTGTTTAATCCATGAGCTTGACCTCATAACAGCTTCCCTTAATGAATATAAAGCGGCTTTAGAAGCAAAGGATGAAAAAACTCTATGTAAGCTTCTGAAAGACGGAAGAATTGCAAAAGAAGAAATAGACGGGAAATAAAAAATCATGAAAAAAGTAAAAATTGAAGCTTCCGGCACATACGACATAATAATAGAAAAAGGACTTATTTCATATTGCGGTGAGTATATAAGCAACATACAAAAAAACTGCAAAATCATGATAATTTCGGACAGCACGGTTTTTGCACTTTACGGTGAAACGGTAAAAACCGCTCTCTCAGCTAAAGGATATGAAGTAAGTGAATTTATAATAACTCCGGGTGAAGCATCAAAATGTGCAGATAACCTTATAAAAATATGGAACTGCCTTGCAAATGCTCATTTTACCCGTTCTGATATGATAGTTGCCTTAGGCGGAGGTGTTGTGGGTGATCTTTCGGGCTTTGCCGCATCAACTTACCTCAGAAGCATTAAATATATTCAAATTCCTACAACACTTCTCTCAATGGTGGATTCCTCCGTCGGAGGAAAGACGGCTATTGACCTTGAAGCAGGCAAAAATCTGGCAGGTACTTTTTATCAGCCGTCATTGGTTTTATGCGATCCCGAAACCTTAAATACTCTGCCCAAAGAAATTTTCAGTGACGGTATGGCAGAGGTTATAAAATACGGTATGATAAATCAGCCCCGGCTCTTGGATATTTTAGAAGCTGAATATGATATTTCAGATGTTATTGAAATATGCGTAAAGGCAAAAAGAGATATAGTAAACGAGGATGAACGCGATACGGGAGTAAGACAGCTGCTTAATTTCGGACATACTCTCGCCCACGGGATTGAGCTTGATTCTGATTATACTATCCCCCACGGCAGAGCTGTTGCTGTAGGAATGTTACTTATTACGAAAGCGGCAATCAAAGCAGGAAAATGCGACCAAAGCGCATTGGATATTCTCAAAAAGCTTCTTATAAAAAATTCACTTCCCCTGTCAACAGATATTTCTGCCGAAGCTCTTTGTAATGCAGCACTTCACGATAAAAAAAGAGCCGGCAGCACAATAACTCTTGTTATCCCCATAAAAGCGGGAAAATGTATTCTCGAAAAAACACCTTTAACAAACCTTTATGACTTTGTTTCGGGAGCGTGGGATAATGACTGAAACACTTCTCTCTCCCGTGCTTTCGGGTGAAGTAAGAGCAATAACATCAAAGTCCGAGGTGCACAGACTTCTTATATGTGCAGCCTTGGCAGATAAGAAAACCTTAATTGAATGTAAAGACACAAATGAAGACATAACAGCAACTACAACCTGTCTTCGTGCATTGGGTGCCCAAATTTCATATACCGACGGATTTTTTGAAGTAAGTCCTATTCAGGCTGTTCCGAAAAAAGCCGTACTCCCCTGCAATGAATCAGGCTCTACTCTGCGTTTCCTGATACCGATTGTTTGTATTTTGGGTGTTGAAGCCGAATTTATTATGAACGGCAGATTAAGTGAAAGACCTTTATCGCCTCTTAAGGAATTACTCGAAGAAAACGGTGCAATATTTGAACAAAAGGGCTCTTCCCTTTTTGTTAAAGCAGACATAAAGGAGCAGTTTTTCTCAATAGCAGGAAATGTATCCTCACAGTTTATAAGCGGACTTCTTTTCATGCTGTCTGTTTCGGGCGGTGAAATTGAAATCACAGAAAAAACCGAAAGTGCACCTTATATTGAAATGACGGTAAATGCCCTGAAAAGCTTTAACTGCCCTGTTAAAAAAACCGAAAACGGCTACAAGGTTACAAAAACATATCCTCTTATATCCCCCGAAAAGATAACCGCAAAGGGGGACTGGTCAAATGCAGCATTCTTTATAACAGCAGGTGTTGTGGGCAAAAAGCCGATAACCGTCACGGGACTTGAATTTAACTCCGCACAGGGTGACAAGGCAATCATTGATGAATTGAAAAAGCTAGGCGCAAAAGTAATATGCGAGAACAGTAATATCACGGCTTTCCCGAGTGAGCTTAAAGCTGCCGATATTGACGCTTCGCAGATTCCCGACCTTGTTCCGATACTTTCGGTTGCCGCTATAAATGCTGAAGGCACAACAAAAATATACGGTGCACAGAGGCTGAGAATAAAGGAAAGCGACCGCCTTGAAAGTGTATATGCGATGCTGACAAGCCTTGGCGGAAAGGTAAAAATAAATCCCGACGGACTCGAAATTACAGGAAGCACTCTTTCGGGAGGAGAGCTTTCATCATACAACGATCACAGAATTGCAATGAGTGCAGCCGTTGCGGCAACGCTGTGCCAAAACGAAGTAACAATAAGCGGTAGTGAAGCCGTTAAAAAATCTTATCCCGATTTTTGGAAAGATTTCTATAAACTCGCTGATGAAAAGAGGAACTGAAATGCTGACTCCCTACGGCAACAACATCAAATTATTCATTGAGGGCGGCTCCCACGATGAAAAAATAGAGATGATTCTTGATAATTTCCCCAAAGGAATGAAAATAGATGAGAACGAGCTTCTCAATTTTATGAAAAGACGCGCCCCCGGTAATGACAAATGGTCAACGCCGAGAAAAGAAAAGGATTTACCCGTATTTCTTTCAGGTGTAGAGAGCGGTGTCACAACGGGAGAAAGAATCCACGCTGTGATATACAATCAGAATCAGCATTCCTCGGATTACAGCTCAGTTACTGATATTCCCCGTCCCTCACATGCAGATTTTACTGCAATTATGAAATACGGTGATAAAGCAGACCTCAGAGGCGGCGGTCATTTTTCGGGCAGACTTACTTCTCTTATGTGCGTTGCAGGTGCACTTTGCAGGCAGTATCTCAAAGAAAATGGCATAGATATTTTCGCTCATATAAAATCTGTAGGCACAGTTTACGATACGCCCTTTGATAAAGTAAATATAAACAAGGAAGAGTCGGCAGGGCTTGACAACAAACGATTCCCCGTTTTGTCTGACGCGGCAGGAGAAAAAATGCAGACTCTGATTGAAGAAGTAAGACAGGAAGGCAATTCCGTAGGCGGTACGGTTGAATGTGCCGTAACGGGACTTCCCATAGGCTTAGGTGAGCATTTGTTTGCAGGTGCCGAAGGCAGAATTGCAGCAATAGTTTTCTCAATTCCCGCTGTCAAGGGCATTGAGTTCGGTGCAGGCTTCGCGTCATCAGCTATGACAGGCAAGGAAAACAACGATGCTTTCTACTTCGATAGCGGCAAGGTGAAAACAAAAACAAACAACTGCGGAGGCATTCTCGGCGGAATGACAAACGGTATGCCACTGATATTTACTGCTGCCTTCAAACCCACTCCCTCAATATCAATAGAGCAAGACAGCGTATCCCTGAAAGAAAAGAAAAATGTGAAGCTTTCAATAAAAGGCAGACATGACCCATGCATAGTACCGAGAGCCGTTCCCGTAATCCAAGCGGCAGCAGCAATAGTAATTACGGATATGCTTCTCGATAAAAAGGAGAATGATTAAAATGGACAAAGAGCTTTCTCTCGGGGAACTCAGAAAAGAAATAGACAGCATAGATAAGGAATTAGTAGAGCTTTTCACCAAACGAATGAAGGTTGCTGCAGGTGTTGCACAATACAAAAAAAATGCAGGGCTGCCCGTGCTTGACGCGGCAAGAGAACGAAGTCTTCTTACAAAAGTTTCCGACCTTGCAGGTGAAGAATTTTCAAACTACACAAGAGTTCTGTATTCAACATTAATGTCACTTTCGCGCTCATATCAGCACAAGCTGATGAATGAAGATGCCACTCTTTCTTCACTTATAAACGAAGCTATAGAAAATACACCAAAGCTTTTTCCCGAAAAAGCAAGTGTTGCATGTCAGGGAGTTGAGGGGGCTTACTCACAGATAGCAACAGAAAAAATATTCTCTCTTCCCGACATAAAATACTATACCTCTTTTAATGATGTTTTTGAAGCTATTGAAAACGGAGAATGTCAATACGGTGTGCTTCCGATAGAAAACAGTACGGCAGGCTCTGTTACCAAAATATTTGACCTTATATTAAAGCATAAATTCTATATTGTGCGTTCATACAGACTTAAAATTGACCATAATCTTTTAGCTCTTCCGGGAGCCACTATGGAAAGTATCAAAGAAATTTTTTCACACGAGCAGGCAATAAACCAATGCTCCGAGTTCTTAAAAACACATCCCGAAATAAAAGTAACGGCATGTGCAAATACAGCCGTTGCGGCTCAGATGGTTGCACAATCGGGCAGACAGGATATTGCAGCATTATCTTCAAGATACTGTGCATCTCTCTACGGCTTACAAAAGCTCATTCCCTGTGTGCAGAATACAGATAACAACCACACGCGCTTTATATGTATTTCAAAGAATCTTGAAATCTATCCCGGTGCTGAAAAAACAACAGTTATGGCTATTACCGAAAACCGTCCGGGTTCACTCTATTCTCTGCTTTCACATTGCTTTTCTCAGGGAATAAACTTATCAAAGCTTGAATCGCGTCCTTTACCAGACAGAGATTTTGAATTTATGTTCTATTTTGATCTTGAAGCTCCCGTCTATTCTCAAAGGCTTCAGAATCTCTTGTGCGAGCTTGAAAATCAATGTGAGGATTTCAGATATCTCGGAAGCTACTCCGAATTTATTTCCTGAGGTAAAAATATGATACATACAAATAATTTCAAATGCGGACTTTTAGGCGAGCATCTCTCCCACAGTTTTTCTCCGCAGATACATGCTCTTTTAGCAGATTATGAATATAAGCTTTATGAAATGGCAGAAAATGAAGTCGGCCCTTTTTTGAAAAATTGTCAGCTGGACGCCATGAATGTTACTATTCCGTATAAAAAAACGGTTATGCCTTTTCTTGATTTTATATCAGATGAAGCACAAAAAATCGGCTCAGTAAACACCATAGTAAAAAAAGACGGTAAGCTTTTCGGCTACAATACAGATTACTACGGCTTTATGCATATGATAAAAAGCTCAGGAATTACCGTCAAGAACAAAAAGGTGCTTGTGTTAGGCACCGGAGGCGCTTCCCTTACGGTAAAAGCCGTATTAAATGACCTTGAAGCTGAAGAGATAATTTCTGTTTCAAGAACGGGTGAAGTGAATTACAGTAACATTACTCTTCACAGCGATGCCGATGTTATAGTAAACACAACACCCGTCGGAATGTACCCGAATAACGGTGTATCCCCCGTAAATCTCGAAGCTTTCCCATCTCTCTCGGGAGTGCTTGACCTTATATACAACCCTGCAAGAACTGCTCTTCTTTGTCAGGCACAAAGGCTTAATATTAAGTTTTCCAACGGACTTGTGATGCTTGTTGCGCAGGCAAAAAAAGCTTGTGAATATTTTTTGGACTGTACTATTGATGACAAAGAAAATCAGCTCATAACAGAAAAAATCTCTAACGACAGTGAAAATATTGTCCTTATAGGAATGCCCTCAAGCGGTAAAAGCACGGCAGGCAAAAAATTAGCCGAAAAACTCGGCAGAGAATTTGTTGACACCGATGAGGTTATCGTCAGCATGACAGAAATGTCTATTCCCGAAATATTCTCACAATACGGCGAAGAGCATTTCAGAAAAATTGAGCACGAAGCCGTAAAGCAGACAGCAAAACGCTCAGGACTTGTTATTGCAACGGGCGGCGGTGTTGTTACAAGGCAGGAAAATTATCTCCCCTTGCACGAAAACGGAAAAATAGTTTTTATTGAAAGAGATATAAACGAGCTTTCAACCGACGGCAGACCTCTTTCACAAAAAGGAAATCTGCAGAAAATGTATGAAACAAGACTTCCCTTGTACCTTTCTTTCTGCGATGCGCAAGCCCAATGTGAAACAGATGTTCTGAAAACCGTTGAAAATATATTAAAGGCGGTAAGAATATGAAAATTCTTGTAATAAACGGCCCTAATCTCAATCTTTTGGGAGTAAGAGAACCGGGCATATACGGAAAAAGCACATATGAAGACCTTTGCAATTTACTGAAAGAAGCACTTGAGGGTGTGGATTACGAATTATATCAGTCAAATCATGAGGGTGAGATTGTTGATAAAATTCAGAATGCCCGTTTTGATACCGACGGTATCGTAATAAATCCTGCGGCATATACACACACAAGCGTCGCTATTCTTGATGCATTGAAGGCTGTCAATATCCCAACAGTTGAAGTACATATATCAGACATCAATTCAAGAGAAGAATTCAGAAAATTCTCATTTGTTTCCCTTTATGCAGAAAAAACAATAGCAGGTCACGGCTTTGACGGATATAGAGAAGCTGTTGAATATTTAAGAAATAAATTATCCTAATATCGAAAGGAAAAAAATATTATGGCAATGGAATTTAACCGTAAGCTTCCTCTTCCCGTGGAAGTTAAAGAGATGTACCCCGTATCCTTTGCGGCAACTCAGATTAAAGAACAGACCGATAAAAATATAGCATCGGTAATCAAGGGAGAGAGCCACAAAAAGCTGCTTATCATAGGTCCCTGCTCAGCAGACAGAGAGGATGCGGTTTTTGAATACTGCACAAGGCTCAGAAAGGTTCAGGAGGATGTGTCGGACAAGCTTATCATAATCCCCAGAGTATACACCAACAAGCCTCGCACAACAGGTGACGGCTATAAGGGTATGCTTCATCAGCCCGACCCCAATGACAAACCAAATCCCTTCAAGGGTATTGTTGCAATCCGTTCTCTTCACACAAGGGTACTGACTGAATTAGGACTTTCAACGGCTGATGAAATGCTGTATCCCACAAACTACTGGTATTTATCAGACCTTATGTCTTATGTTGCGGTAGGGGCGAGAAGCGTTGAAAATCAGGAGCACCGTCTTGTTTCAAGCGGTATAACTGTTCCCGTCGGTATGAAAAATCCCACAAGCGGTGACCTTTCCGTTATGATGAATGCCGTTACGGCAGCTCACCACTCACACCAGTTTATTTACAGAGGCTGGGATGTTACAACAACGGGTAATCCTCTGGCTCACGCCATTTTACGAGGATATGTTGACAAGCACGGGAAGAGTCTTCCCAATTACCACTATGAGGACCTTGCAACACTGTGCGAAATATATATGAAATCAGGACTTGAAAATCCTGCTGTCATAGTTGATGCAAACCACTCAAATTCGGGCAAAAAATATGCAGAACAGCCCCGTATCTGTAAGGAAGTTCTCCACTCCTGCAGACATAATGCAGATATTGAAAAAATGTTCAAGGGCTTTATAATTGAAAGCTATCTTGAAGACGGCTGTCAGCCCATAGGTCCCGATGAGGTTTACGGTAAATCAATAACCGACCCCTGTCTTGGCTGGGAGAAAACAGAAAAACTTATTTATGACATTGCGGAGCTTTTATAATTATGATTGATATTGAGCTTACGAATATGGTAATGATACAAAATCCGGAAAACTCCAATGTGCTTGTTCAAAGACGCAAAAAATACTGGTGCGGTCTTTCCTTTCCGGGCGGTCACATTGAACGCAACGAAAGCTTTGTTGACAGTGCAATAAGAGAAGTAAAAGAAGAAACAGGACTTGACATTAAAAATGTACGCTTCTGCGGTTTTATAAACTGGGACAATAAAGACACGGGAAAAAGGTATGTTGTGCTTTGCTATAAAACAAAGGATTTTTCAGGAAAGCTTATAAAAGAAACCGATGAGGGCGAGGTTTTCTGGATTCATCCCGATGACCTGCAAAACGAAGAGCTCTCCCCTAATTTCGATAAATATATAAAGCTTTTTATGAATGATTGTTTTGATGAGCTTTACTACAACTGGTCGGAAACGGAAGAAAAAATCGGTGAATTCAAATAAGTGCAAAAAAACTGCCGCAGGCTGAAGAAATCAGTCTGCGGCAATGTGTTTTTGATGAGTTTATTTTACGCTATACATTAAGATTATTGCTTTTTCTCCGTCGGGAAGCTCTATAGTCAGTCCCTTTGTCATAAGCTCTTCACCCGTTAAGGTGTAAACAGTATCGGGAGTATCAATATCATAAACATTATATGTTTTATCTGAGAAAAGACCGTTGAGCTTAACGGTATACTCCTTATCGTTTACCGCGCTTCTCTTATAAACAAGCACTGTTCCCGAAAGCGCATCATCAGATGCAAATTGCATGGAAAGCATTTTGTTCTTGTCAAAGCTGCCGAAATCAAGAGGATAATAGTTACCTGCCATCAGCTCTCTTTGTTCATGGTAAAAGCCGAAATCAGGATTTTTATGTGCATAGAAGTCCATCAGCATCAAGGGCATAATATCTGACCTTGCGGAATATTCATTCATCATATACTGTGCGCTTCCTGTTATAGGAAGCCAGAATGAAATACCGTATGTATGTGACTGAGTTGCCTCAAACAGGTCTGAATGATAGTCACAGTTATAGTCACTTCTCCAAAAAGCAATACTGCGGTAAGTCATTTCAAGGTCAAGACGCTTACCGCCTGAAGCACAGTTGTCGATAATAAGACCTTCGATATTTTCATAAAGATAATCAAGATATCTGTAAAGATTGGTTATATAATGATTTTCGCAGATACCTGTTCTGCCGCCATAATACTCATTGTCGGCTTTCTGCCAGTATTCCAGAGGAGCAAAGTTGAAGTCCTGTCGGTAAATGGTGATACCATTTTCTTTCATTGAATTCAGAAGATATTCGCAATAATAGTCAAAAGCTTCCTCATTGGCAAGGTTCCACATAATGTTTTCATTGCCTGCATCAATAAGCCATTGCTCATTTTCGGAGCCGATTTTGTGAAACTCGGTACCGGGATAAACTCTTTCGGGCTCATACCAGAGAACATGTCCGAGTCCCTTATTTGCAGCATAACCTGACAGCTCCGATATACCGTTATCATATCTTGATGTGTCAACAGTCCAGTTGCCGACACCGTCATACCAGCCTTCATTATAGCTGTACCAGCCTGCATCCATCCAGAATGCATCTGTCTGTTCATAAATGCTGTCATCTATGCCGTCAAGAATTTCAATGATTTCATCGGAAGTTCTTGTTGACATAGGCCCTGCAACTTCCATAACGGTGTAATGATTCTGTGTAACGCTTTCAGGATAAACGCAGTCCATAATCCAATTTCTGAAAAGGTTAAAGCCTTTGAGAGGATTTGAATTGTCATAATAGCTTAAAGAAACAAGCGGTGAGCGGATTTCTTCACCTGGAAGCAGATATGCTTCAAGATGCTCCTGTTTAACACCTATTTGTGTGCTTCCCTGATTTTCTTTCATCACAGCATTCCATTGACCTGTCCAACCGATGCCGAGAAGCATACCGCCTTTTTCTCCGTTTATGTTAAAATACGGCAGATAGGTTTCGGTAGGCTTACCGTCAGCACCCGAAAAGCTCTTTTCGGAAGAAGTCAAGGTCTTCTTTATAAGTGAGAAGTCTGCTGCTGCGGTATCGCTTCCCTTTGAATAGTAAAGGTCTGCCTTGCCGAAATCAAAGGAATAGTTGAGTGCATAAAAATCACTTATAACCCCCGAATTCTCCTTTGAGGTATTGGTGATATAAACAGTCCATTGACAAGTGGCGTTTTCTTCAAAAACAGTTACCTCAACAACAACACTTAAGCCTTTGTCTTCATTTGTAAAGGTAATATATTCTGTTTTTCCGCAATGATAAACACTGCCCTCTTCAGCGGAAGAATCAATGCTTTTTTTCCACTCAGAGGGATTGAACTCTTCTCCGTCAACCTTGAAGGTAAACGGATAACATGAATTTTCATTCAGGAAATTACTCTCATACCACTGCAAAGCATAGGATTTTTCTTTGTCTGTGATATTCATTTCTTCGGCTGAAATTGTATCAAATTTAATGTTTTTCTTGTATTCGAGTGCTTTTATATTATCCTCATTGAAAACATACAAACCAATACATGCCCCCACAAAATATATAACTGCCAGTAAAGAATTTACTATTGCATTTTTCCTTTTTGCTCTCAAAGCAAAGCTTACACCTAGCAGAACTGCGGATAACGCAAATGCAACGGTATATGTTTTTATAATAACAGGCTCATTATCATGACAGGTATAATTGATTTCAGAGTTTATTCCCCAGATTACGCCCTGAAACAGGGCATTGCCTGCCAGGAAAGCAATAATACTCTTTATCCAACCGACATTTTTTAATATGCTGTGTAAGAACACAACCGCGAACCAGCCGAGCGCTGAGCCTGAAAGCACGGTATACAGATGAACATCAGCACCGCTTTCTGTACCGTAAAATATGTACCAGAGTGAATATGCAGCATAAACAAGCAAGCCGAACATAATGGTGGTAATAACACTTATTAACACTGTTTTCTCTCTTAACTTTTTCATAATGTCAAAATCCTATCCTGATTACAGACTTCTTAAATATTTTATACTCTTTTCAACTGCAGAAAGCTCTGTGTTGCCCTTGTCGGGAGAATCCTGCTCAACAATAAGCCAATCTGCGCCTGATTTTTCGGCAGCAGCAATGATTGCAGGCATATCCTGAACACCGTAGCCCACCGGCTTGAAGCTGAATGCTTCTTCGTCCGCAACATCTTCATCATCCTCAATGCCGATAAGCTCATAAAGCTTCTTCGGCTTTTCCTTGCCCTGCATAACAAAATCCTTGAGATGAACAACAGGAGTTCTGCCCGAATATTTAAGAATATATTCTGCGGGTACTTCCCCTCCAACATTTACCCAACAGGTATCAAGCTCTGTCTGAAGATATTCTGCCGGTACGGTGGAATACATAACATCAAGACCGTATTCACCGTCAATTTTAACAAACTCAAAATCGTGGTTATGATACATAAGAACAATACCGTTTTCTGCACACTTTCTGCCGAGTGCTTCAATCTTTTTGAGTGTTTCGGGATAATCAGGTCTGCCGGGACGGTAGTCCTCGTCAACATAAGGAATTGCTATGTATTTACAACCGATTTCCTTATATGTGGAAATAACCTTATCCATATCCTCAAGCATTTCTGCAAGCGGAACATGAGCAGATACGGCAGCAAGTCCTGCTTCAGCAAGCATTTCCTTGATTTGACTTGCTTCGTATCCGAAAAGTCCTGCAAATTCAACACCGTCATAACCCATTGCGGCTACCTTTCCGAGTGTGCCCCTGAAGTCCTTTTCCATTTCATTTCTGACTGAATATAACTGTAATCCTATAGGTAACATAAATTAACCTCCTGAAAATTTGTTATTAATATTGTAGCACTCTAAAATAATAAAAACAACATATTTTTTACTTCTTCAACAAAAAGTTCAACATCCTGATAATAAACGGTATCAACACTTTTTCCTAAATATCTCAAAGATGTATTTTCACTTGCCAACGCAACACCGCATAACAATACTGCTGCACAGAAAAACACAAAACAAATTGTAAAAAATTTTGTAAGAAGCTTATTTCTGCTTTTCTGTATACTGTTTTTATTTTTCTTTTTTCTTTTCACTCATATTCTCCTTTATAAGCTCTGTCAAGCCTTGTGCAAAAAGATTGGCGGAATATACCGCCTCTTCAAGTGTGTTTGCATCCGTGCCGACCTCTAAAAGCACACTGTAGGGCACAACATCCATATTGTATTTTCTCTGACAGAAATACACAGGCTTCATAAGTCCCTCGGCCTTACTTTGAACATAGTTCTGCAAATGAAGAGCAAAGGTAAGATTTTCCTCCCAACCAGGAAAATCCTTAACCAACCCTTCCTCGGCTCCCGTTACAATCATAATCTGTGCAGCTTTCTTAGAGTTAATTTCGGCAACAAACTTTGCACGCTTTGTGTCGGAATAGTAAACGGCATCTCTGTGCACATCAAGCACAATCTGTATAGTGGGATATTTTTCGAGATATTCGAGTACACTTACTCTTGAGCGCGAATATGCACCGTTATAGCTTTCATCATATATTTTTGTATCGTGAATATATCCTATTGAGTTTTCTTCAAGCACCTTGCATATCTCATCACCAATACGCACCATATTTCTTGAGCTGTCCCTGCTTCTTGTTTCAAATGAATCATAAAAAACTCCGTCATCAACACACAGATAGCTTTCTGTTGTGTGAGTATGATAAATAAGCACAAGCGGCTCGTTATTCTGAGGCTCGGACAGAACAATATCCCTTTGAAGCAATGCATTGAAATCCGGCTTTTGTTCAGCAGTACAGTTTCTTACAGCTACCTTACCTATTATGTCTGTTGCACCTTTAGTTGAAACAAATTCCTGAGCAACAACACCTTTTGCTTCAAGCCCCGAAAAAGCGGCAACATATTCCTCCTGCATTCTGATAATATCTGCAGATCTTGCAAAAGCCGTATCGCTTTTTTCTTCTTCGTGTTGATACAAGGTTGTTTTTTCTTCGCTAACGCTTTCTTCCTTTTTTACCGAAGCAATATTCTGAATATTATATCCGTTTTTATTCGGTTCGGATATTGAAGATAAAATATTTTCTGTTTTATCTGCAATAACCTCCGACCTGGGTAAAACATAAAAACAGGTAAATATAATCAGATACACAGAAAAAATAAGCTTTATAACAGGAATAATGCCTCCTTTGTTATATGGGGGGAAATATATCTTTTTTTTCATACAGTTTACTCACTTTTATAGTTTTTATCTGTAAAACATATGAAAAAAAAACTGTTTTTATCACATAAGAGAAAGGATCTCCTCCTGAGATAAAACCGGCTGCAGCACACAGTTAAGAGCTAAGGCTATAAGCTTTGAAGCCGATTGAGTTATAACATCTGTGTCTTTCGGGGTTACCATCATACGAGAATAATTTTCTGCGCTTTTTTTGTCTATGTGTATTTCCCCGGAGATTGATTTTGCAAGGCTTACCGCATCAACTACAGTCGGCACACCTATGGCAATAACAGGCACCCCTAAATTTCCTTCATTGACAGCCTTTCGGGCATTTCCCACCCCCGAGCCCGGCTGTATACCCGTATTGCAAAGCTGTACGGTACGGGCAAGCCTGCTGACATTTGTTGCAGCAAGTGCATCCACGGTAACAACGGCGCAAGGCTTGATTTTTTCGCAGATACTTGCTATAATCTCGGTAGATTCTATCCCCGTTTTTCCCGCAACAGACGGTGTTATAACGCTTACACTGCGAAGAGCGGGAAGTCTTAATTCATTTTTTGTTTTTTCATCTATATGTCTTGTTGCTATAACCATTGATGCGCACTCAGGTCCTAAGGCATCGGGAGTTATTGCGGTATTCCCTAAGCCTGCAACAAGCACATCTCCCTTTTCGGGTAAAAGAGATTTTATTGTTTCTGCAAGTGCTTCGAGTCTTCCGTCACAAAGCGATGCGGAATCAGGAAAACCGTTCATTTCTATGGTTATATATTTTCCCTGAGGCTTCCCCAAAGCTTTAGCTCCGGCTTCGGTTTCTATTATTATTTCACTTATCTTTGCATCCTCATTTTTCTTTTCAATAAACCGTACACCGTCGGGACAGTTTTCGCCTAATATTTCACGGCGCTCGAGTGCCAAATCCGTTCTGAACTGCAAATTAATCATTCCTTAAAATAATATACAAAAAAAGTTTGCTCTTAACTTATTTTATTTATGCTTAAAAATAAAAATTTAACAAAAAAACTGTTGCATTTATTGTATTTTAGTGATATCATATTGTACTGTATAAATGAAGGAGGTGTTATAAATGCCCAATATCAAATCTGCTAAGAAGCGCGTTCTTGTTAACAAGACAAAGGCTGCTCGCAACAAGTCCACAAACTCAGCTCTTAAAACAGCTATCAAAAAGGCTAATGTTGCTATCGAAACAAACGCTGCAGACAAGGAAACTCTTGTTGTTGCTGCTGTTAAGAAAATCGATCAGGCTGCTGCAAAAGGTCTTATCCACAAGAATAATGCTGCACACAAAAAGTCAGCTCTTGTAACAAAGCTTAACAAGTCCAACGCGTAAAATCGGATGCTGAATGTCAAAAACAGATATTAACCCATATCCGATATTTTGACAACACAGATAAACGGACCGTGTTAAACCGTTTATCTGACTTCTGAAAGGACGGTATTTCAAAATGAAAAAAGCTCTTAAAATAATTGCTATCATCACAGCTATTGCTGCTGCAATCGCAGGTATTTATGTGGTAGTTACAAAGATTCTTGAAAAGAAGCAGAATAAAGCTAACAACGAAGAAAATTATGTTTCATGTTCCTGTGAAGAAGAATTTTCTTGTGAAACAGTAACCCAGTAAGTAAACATATAATTGCTCCCCTTTCGGGGAGCTTTTTTCTTTGTATAGATATTGATGTTATACAAATTGTGTGATACACTCAAAGTATCAAAGATTTGAAAAGGTAAACACAAATGAACAAGGTAACAATCAACGGTGAAGCTTTTTTTGTAAATGACGGTGAAATACTTTCCGATGTTTTAATAAAATCGGGAAAAAACATTGACCACCCCTGTGGGGGAATGGGTAAATGCAAAAAATGCACCGTAAAAATAAACGGCAAGGAAGAGCTTTCCTGTCAATATGTAATAAAATCGGATATATGTGTTGATTTTGATGATACAAAGGAAATAATATCAGGCATAAACGAAAGTAACAACGAAACAGACAGCGAAAACCTCTGTTTTGTGCTTGATATCGGCACAACAACACTCGAAATGGCTGTTGTTGATACAAAAAACGCAAGTATAATAAAAAGCATTACACGCCCGAATCCCCAAAGAATGTTCGGGGCAGATGTTATGTCAAGAATCAATTACTGCAGAAAAAACGGTGTTAATAAGCTCAATCAAGTGCTTATAAGCACAATAAATAAAATGACTGCCCTTTTAAGTGCAGAAAAACTTAAAAAGCTTTATGTTTCAGCTAACACAACAATGCTTCATATATTTTTCGGTGTTGATTGCTCAGCAATAGGAACAGCCCCCTATACACCCGTTTTTCTTGAAGCAAAAAGCTCAATGGCAGAAGACTTATCTCTTACAGGTGTTGAAGCTGTTGAATCACTACCCTGTATATCTTCCTTTGTGGGCGCAGATTTGGTTGCAGGACTCAATATTGCAGAATTTCCGCCTGAAAACAAATACAATATTCTTATTGACCTTGGCACAAATGCGGAAATTATACTTTTTTCGCAAAATGAAATTGTCTGCACCTCTGCCGCTGCAGGGCCCTGCTTTGAGGGTGCAAATATCTCCTGCGGAATGAGTGCTGCAAACGGGGCGGTATATTCTTATTCTGAAAAAGAAATAAAAACTATAGGTAACGAGCCTGCAAAGGGAATATGCGGTACGGGGCTTATAGACATTATTGCCGTTTTGCTCAAAAACAAAAGAATTGATGAAACGGGACTAATGGACTGTGAAAGCATAGAAATTGCAGACGGTGTTTCTGTGACACAGGCTGACATAAGAGAATATCAGCTTGCAAAATCTGCCGTTTATTCGGCTGTTATGACACTTATAAAAAGAAAGAATATTTCTTTTGATGATATTGAAAAAGCATACATTTCAGGCGGTTTTTCCGCAAAAATCAATGTAGACAACGCTGTAAGTACAGGTCTTTTACCGAAAGAACTGAAAGCAAAATGCACGGCAATAAACAACAGCAGCTTGCTCGGCACGGTAAAATATGCAAGTGAGAAAAATAATCTTGTCAATTTGACAAAAAACGCAGTTTACATTGATTTAGCTGCAGACAGCTTATTCAGTGAGTTGTTTATTGAGAATATGATGTTTGAATTAGGGTGACGGTGTAAAAATGAGAGTGATATTTCTTGATATCGACGGAGTTTTAAATTCTGCCAGATATGATAAAAATAAATCGGCAACTGACGGGAACATAGATGTCAGCCGTCTGATATTAATTAAATCTCTTATTGACCGTACAGGGGCGAATGTTGTTTTGTCAAGCTCGTGGAGGTGTCATTGGGATCCTCTCGGCAAGGAAACTAATGAAACAGGCAGAGAAATTGAAGATATTTTTAATCAGTGCAGTATAAAGCTCTTTGACAGAACACCGCTTCTGGGCGGAAACCGCTCAAAGGAAATCAGAGCATGGCTTTCGGGTCGGGAAGATGTTGAAAGCTTTGTAATTATTGACGATATAAAGTTCGGTTGGGGAGAATTGGAAAATTATGTTGTAAAAACCGATTACAGAATCGGCAATGCTCTCGAACAAATGCATATTGACAAGGCAATTGAAATATTGACAAAGGCAGAATAAGAAAGGATGGGAATGCCATGCTTGGCGCAATAATTGGTGATGTAATTGGCTCGCCGTATGAATTCGGCTCCGATAAAACAAAGGATTTTTTACTTTTTGCGCCCGACTGCCGACCAACGGATGACAGTATAATAACTGTTGCCGTAGGCTGTGCCTGTGCAGAAGCTGATATCTCGGATGAAGACAATTTTAAGCAGCTTCTGAGTGAATATATCAGAGAAATAGGCTTAAGATACCCCGATGCAGGATATGGCGGAAGATTTTATCAATGGATGCTAATGAATGAAGACACTCCGTACGGCGGTTATACAAACGGCTCGGCAATGCGTGTATCCCCCACAGCGTGGGCTGTTGATACTTTGGAAGATGTTGAAGCTTTAGCAAAATGGAGTGCTGAAATCACGCATAATCATCCCGAGGGAATAAAGGGCGCGCAAGCGGTGGCAGCTGCAATATTCCTTGCCCGTACAGGCTCAGACAAAAATGAAATAAGAAAATATATCGAAGAAAATTATTACGATATGAATTTCACAACAGATGAAATCCGTCCTTCATATGGCCATGATATGACATGCGAAGGCAGTGTTCCTCAGGCGATTGTGGCTTTTCTGGATTCGGAGGGTTTTGAAGATGCCATAAGAAACGCTGTTTCTCTCGGCGGCGACGGAGATACATTAGCTTGTATTGCAGGAGCAATAGCAGAAGCCTATTACGGTATTCCCGAGGAAATACAGGAACAGGTCTTTGAATATCTGGATGAAGATTTACAGGAATATTATTGGTCATATGCCGACGAGCTCTACAAATAAGAAAATACAATAAAAAATGCGGGATGTAAAAACAAAAAGCTTTTACATCCCGTTACTTATTTAAATATTTTCGTTTCTGAGTGTTTCAACCGTATTTTCTCTGTTTACCTTTCTGATTGAATACACCATACTCAGTACAACAATTATAAATACACTCAGAATAGCTATAATAAATGTATTCCACGGCACATAGAAGCCCATTTCATAGCCGCTGTCGGAAGCAACATAGTATATAAGATATGTTACCGCAAATGATACGGGAAGTGAGAACAGAAGACTTTTAACTCCGTAAAGTATTGATTCAAAGGTCATCATTTTTCTCATACCCTTACTTGTGAGTCCTACCGATTTAAGCGTTGCAAATTCGCGTCTTCTAAGCGAAATATTAGTAGAAATTGTGTTGAACACATTTGCCGCCGCTATCATAGAAATCAGAATAATGAAACCGTATGCCAGCACCTTTGCTATGGTAACAAGTGCACGGGTGCTCTCAATTTCAGATGCATAATCGGAAACTCTGATATTGGTAGCATTGCCACCGATATTTCTTAAAATCTTAGATATATCGTCTGTAACCTTTTTATGCTCATCTGTCAGAATAAACGCTCTTGTCTGAAAATTGACATCAGACAGCACGGCATCCTTTAATGATGCAGGATAAATAAGATTAGCCAAATTACGAACAAAATACGGCTTTTCATCAATAACTGCACCTATATCTATACTTATTGTTCTTCTTGCTTCTTCCTCGGATAAAAATATTGCAGTATCGGGATTAATTTCCTCTCCCTCATCACGGCCTATATCATATTCATAAATTATTTTTCCGTCTGTTTCTTTAGGACCGAAGCAATAATACTTCTTACCGTCTTTTATAAAAGATTCCATAACCTCGTAAACTGTCAATTCACCCGGGAATTTATCCTTATTGAGAAAAGACAGCGAATAAACAGTTTCCTTGTTATCCTTCTGATAAATATGTGTTGACCTGTCATAAAGAAGTGCCTTAGGATTATTTTCATCAAAATAATCCTTTTCGGAAAGTCCTTCCTCCTTAAGAAGCTGCCTGAATGTATTATCATCAACAAAGTTATACAGGAATATGCCGTAATCCGCTGTCCTGTCAGCCATATCGGGATACTCTTGTTTTATCATTTTTTTATATTCATCCGAGAAAAACTCGGCGGACACAAGGAATTCGGCATCCTCTGTCTGAACAAAAGCCATCTCATTTATTGAGTTTACGGTTTTAAGACTGTTAAAAAGCTTTTCACAGAATTCATCATTTACTTCAACGGCACCGCTGATATCCATATCTCCGAAATCATACACGCTTATCTCCACATCGTAATTCATATCCTGACTTTGCGCTTCAACTATATCGGTAAAATATGTTGAAAGAGATGAAGCTGAAATAAACAGAACAACGGAAACGAAAAGCGAAAAGACAGTGGTGCGGTATTTTCTCTTGTTTCTTTTGAAATTCTTTGATGAAAGTGTTGCCTCAAAACCGAAAATTTTGCCCGTAAGAGGTGACACCTTAACATTTTTGCGTTTTAACTTTATTTCCTCAGACTGTCTTACAGAGTCAATCGGATTGATTTTTATAGCTTTTCTTGCAGGGATATATGCGGAAATTATAACAGTTACAAAGCCTATTGCACTTGCAGCAATTATAGCGGCAGGTGAAAATACAAACTGCATTTTAAGGTCTGTAAGGTCAGCGAGGAAAGTCGAAATAGTATCGCTGAGAAAATAGAATGTTACCGCGATACCGAGGCATCCCGAAACAAGACCTACAGGTATACCTATAACACAAAGCACTGCGGCTTCATAAAGAACGGATTTTCTTATCTGCTTTTTAGTGGCACCGATGCTTTTGAAAATACCGAATTGCTTTGTTCTCTCACTCACGGAAATTGAAAATGTGTTATAGATGAGCGATACGGAACCAAACACAATAAGTCCTATAAGTATACTCATAAGCCCGATAACAAGACCGGGGAAAGCAGAGTCGAAGCTGTTGAAGCTGAACATAAGAAGGTCATTGTTTATACAGGAATTAACTTCAGTCAGCTTTACAATATCAAGATTAAAGCGGCTGTAATCTGCAGGATGAGAAATTATCGTGTATACAGAAGAGGGATTTGTGTTTCCTGCTTCATTTATGGTGTAAGCAGTATAACCGGGTGCAGTATAAGGTTCAAGATACTGCTCATCAGGTCTTACACAAAAACCAACAACAGTATATGTTTTTTTCTTTGTGTTAACAAGCTGTTCCGATGCTTCTTCACCATCGGATTTCCTCAACGGATATTCCTGAGTAAGCTTTGCCCATGAGTCACCGTCAAGCCTTTCATATTCTTCATCTGTAATGTTCACAAGCTCAGTCCATTGTCTTTGTCCGACCTCAAGAGTGATTTGCTGTCCGAGTGTCAGCTGAACATCACCGTTTGTAAAAAGGTGGTCCGAAACAACAATTTCATTGCTGTTTTCGGGCAGTCTGCCCTGAGTGAGGTGTATGGGCATAACATCGGTAAAATCAGCCGGTACACCTGCAATATACAGATACGGCTTATATTCATTTGATGAACCGATTTCAGCATAGCCTATTTCCTGAACATAAGTATATTTTTCAACTCTGTTGTCCTCGGTGATTTTTGAAACATCATCATTTTCAACATCAATAAAGCCTACATGGAATTTGCCGTTATACATCTCGGCATAATTCACAAGATAGTTCTGTACCGTAACAAATGCCTCTATTGTTGCCGTAAACATTGAAACGGAAAGAATAATTCCGATTATTGTAACAAGGGTTCTTGTTTTGTTTTCCTTTAGTGAGCGCAGGGTGAATTGCTTAAAAATATCCATTCAGCTCACCTCATCTCTGCAGAAGCTTATCACTCTCAATTTTACCGTCGTTAATAGTGATGATTCTGTCAGCCTGTAATGCGATTGATTCATCGTGAGTGATAACAATAAGTGTCTGTGAATATTTTTTATTTGAAAGCTTGAGAAGCTCCACAATTTCGTGGCTGTTTTTTGAGTCAAGGTTGCCCGTAGGCTCATCTGCAAGCATAACTGCAGGATTGTTTATAAGTGCTCTGCCGATAGACACTCTCTGCTGCTGCCCACCCGAAAGCTCATTGGGAAGATGCTTTTCTCTGCCGTCAAGTGCGAGAAGACCTATAAGCTCCTTAAGATACTGCTTATCAACCTTTTTTCCGTCAAGCAGAACGGGCAGGGTGATATTTTCCGTTACATTAAGCACGGGAATAAGATTATAGAACTGATAAATAAGTCCTACCTGTCTTCTGCGGAAAACTGCAAGCTGATCCTCATTCTGTGCATAAACATCCTGACCGTCAAGGTAAACCTTACCGCTTGTGGGCTTATCAACACCTCCTAAAATATGCAGAAGTGTACTTTTACCCGAGCCTGACGGACCTATAATTGCCACAAACTGTCCTTTGGGGACGCTGAAACTCACATTGTCGAGGGCCTTTACCTGATTTTCGCCCTCACCGTAAATTTTAGATAAGTTTTCAATTCTTAAAATATCCATATCGAATTGCTCCTTTTCCTTTGTTGTGAGTTCATTGTATCAAGCTAAAATTACAGTACGGTGACTTTATTATTACAAAACCGTCACACAATCTGCTTATAAAATCTTATTGTGAACTTTGCGCCGCCCGTTTCGCTGTTTTCGGCATTTATGGTTCCGTTGTGAGAAGTAATTATCATTTTTGCAAAATTAAGACCGATACCAAAGCTTTCCTTTGATGAATTTATACCTTTATAGAAACGGTCAAAAAGGTGAGGAATATCATCTTCATTAAAGCCGTTTCCCGTGTCTGTAATAACTATCTGAGTAAAAATTGGGGTATCCGTTGCAGTTACGGTTATAGTGCCGTTTTCCGGAGTGTGCTCGGTACAGTTTTTAAGTATGTTCCCGAAAGCCTCAAGACACCACGAATAATCACAGTTAATCACAATATTTTCAGCATCTATATTAAGACTCTGATTTCTTATATCCATCGGTACAAGCAAAGGCTCAGCAGATTTGTTCAGAAGATTTATAAGCTGAGTTTCTTTTTTATCGAACTTTACAATTCCTGCATCGAGCTTGGAAATTTTAAGAAGCACAGACACAAGATAGTCTGTTTTTGAAATAAGCGAATGAAGCTCTCTTAAAAGCTCTGTTTTTCTCTCCTCCGTAACATTCCCCGACTGAATAAGAGAAAGAATAAGATTTATACTTGTAAGCGGAGTTCGAAGCTGATGAGAAATATCTGCTATAGAATCGGCAAGAAAGCCTCTCTCCTTTTCGAGTCTGTCGTTCTGATCACGAAGACGCACAAGCATTTTCTGAACATCGCTTTCCAGAATAGAAAGCTCACCCTCACCATATGACCGTATGTCTATTTTATCATTACCGTGAAGAATTTTATCTATATTTTCTTCAAGCTTACCTATTCTTATATACCTGAGCTTTGTAAAAATCAGAAAGCTTACTGTAAGAAAGGTGCTTATAAAAAACACACAAAAGGCGGCAATTTCTGAAAAAAAGAACAGAATAAAACATAATAACAGTGAGGGAATCACTGTTATCAATAAAAATTTTCTGATTTCGGGATTGTTAAAAAGCTTCATTTCAGTTCACCTGTCTTATATCCTAAGCCTCTTACCGTAAGGATAATTTTCGGATTCTGGGGATCGTCTTCAATTTTATCTCTGAGCCTTTTTATATATACTGTGAGAGTGTTGTCGTTCACATAATCTCCTGCAATATCCCAAATTTCGGACAAAAGCTTATTTCTTGTAAGCGTGATACCGGGATTATTGAGAAACACAAGAAAAAGCCTGTATTCTAAAGCAGACAGAAAAACATCTCCGCCGTTTTTAGTGACAATTCCTTTATCCATATCTATACATACATTGCCCAATGTCAGAACACTCTGACTTTTTCCTGTTCGGCGAAGTACGGATTTAATACGGGAAATAAGCTCTCTGGGGCGGTACGGTTTTTCTATATAATCATCCGCACCGATATCAAGCCCCGTAACAACGCTGAATTCATCGGCAGAAGCAGTAAGGAAAATAACGGGACAGTTTGTTATACTCTTTATTCTCTTGCAAAGCGAAAAACCGTTTCCGTCAGGCAAAAGAACATCGAGTAACACAAGGTCAAACTGCTCTTTTTCGAGTATGCTTTCAGCATCCTTGCAATTATGCACACTGCTGACCGAGAAGCCCTCCTGCATTAAGAGCTCACTCAGCTTTTTTATAATTGTTATATCATCTTCAACAACAAGTATTTTTATCATAAGCGCACCTTTAAAACTTTATAGTTAAATTATATATGCATAACATTATAAAATCAACTTTTGTTACAGAATAGTAATGAAAAAGCCCTCTCATTGCTGAGAGGGGAAATATCGTAATATTATCTTAAATCATACTTTTTTATAATTGAGGTATAAGGATGCGAATACATACAACATATAAAAACTCATAGAGAGCGGCAAAACCGTTGATAAAGAAAGCAACAGGTCCTTTCAATAAAACAGCATCCAAACCGCTTTATATCAGCCTTCTGGCTTGTTGCTGAATTCACATACGATGTTTTATAGAAAAACACTCAAAAACGGAGTTTTATCTGTTGTCGGGAAACAGACATATTTTTCCTTCACGGACTTTGATTTCAAAGGTTTTATGAATATCAACACAAGAAGTTCCGACTAAAACCGTGTAATCGCCGTTATGCATACCTAAAACCATACGACGGTCATAATAACAGAATGCTTCGTTGGGAACAGGTATACAGACTTGAGCCTTTTCCCCCTTTTTAATCTCAACACGCGTATATGCTTTCAGCTCCTTCAACGGCATTACAACATCACAGTTAACACCCGTCAGATAAATCTGAATAACCTCTGCACCATCAAAGTCACCAATATTCTCAACCGTAAGCTCTATCTTAAGACTGTCCTCCAGATTAATACATTCCAAATTATCAAGTTTAAGCTCTGTATAGCTCAGTCCGAAACCGAACGGATAAAGCGGAGCTCCGTCATTTTCAATATAACCGTAACCTCTTCCTGACGGCTTCATCGAATAGAAAAGAGGAAGCTGTCCGACAGTTTTCGGGAATGTTATGGGAAGCTTTCCGCTCGGAGAAATCTCACCGAAAAGAATTTCACATATAGCCTGTGCACCCTGTTCACCCGGGAACCATGCTTCTAAAACAGCACCGCAGCCATCCAGCCACGCAGTCATATCTACAGGTGAACCATTGAGAAGCACAACCGCTGAATTTGAATTTGCCGCAGTCATTCTGCGTATACTTTCCTCCTGATCCGTTTTGACGGTGAATTCAATTTTGCCTACAATAACCGCACTGTTATCCTTTTGTACCGTACGCGTAATGCCGGGAAGACGGATATCCGAACGGTCAAGACCTTCACCTTCAACGAGCGCAGTCATATATATTGCTGCATCACACTCAGCGGCAACCTCTTCAATATACTCATCCTCCGCAAAAACAACCTCAACGGCTTTGTCAAGATATTCTATGAGATATTGTAACGGTGTTTTGGCATCCTCAGCCGTCCATTTAACTTCAAAAGGACCGGAATAGTTTTCTCCGACAGGAAAAACATCAGCCCCCATACCGAACACAGCCAGCTTCTTCATTTTTTTCTTGTTAAAAGGCAAAACGCCTTCATTCTTCAAAAGCACCATTGATCTGCGAGCTGCTTCAAGTGCCAGCTGCTTATGCTCATCGCAGCGCACAAGACTTTGAGCCTCATTTCTGTCCGCAAAGGGCTTATCCATAAGACCGATGCTGAACTTTGCGGTCAACACACGCAAAAGTGCACGGTCAATATCGGATTCATCAATCCAACCTTCCTTATAAGCGATCATCAAATCATCATAAGAATTTTGCGGTAAATCAACATCCAGACCTGCTTTAAGGCTCGCTGCCTGAGCCTTCCATTCTGTATCATAAAGTCTGTGTGCTTCCCATACCCCCTCAACCGAATTGTAATCAGAAACAACAAATCCCTTAAAGCCCCACTCGTTACGCAAAATATCGGTAAGGAGCTTTTCATTACAGGTGCATGGAACACCGTCCCAACTGTTATATGCAGCCATAACAGACATAGCACCGCCTTGCTTGATACATTTTTCAAAAGGCTTGAGATAAACCTCTCGCATAGTCCTTTCACTTGTATCGGAAACATTAGAGTCTCTTCCGCCATAAGAATAGTTATCTGCATAATGCTTTGGTGTAGCGATAACACCGTTTTTCTGCAATCCTCTGCAAATTGCAGCACCCATATCTCCGTTCAGAAGCACATCTTCACCGAAGCTTTCAATTGTTCTGCCCCAACGACAATCCCTGACAACATTTACTACCGGAGTAAGAGCCTGCCTTACACCAACAACAACACACTCCTTGCCTATAGCGTCACCTATCCGTTCAACTAAATCGTTGTCAAACATCGATGCCATACCTATCGGTTGCGGGAAACAGGTTGCCATCCCCCACTGTGCTCCGTGAAGAGCCTCTGCGTGTTCAATGGGTGGAACAGACAGAGAATTGCACTCCATACTACGGCGTATATCACGGTTAATTTCATCAGCAACCTCCGCAGGCGAAACAGGCTCTCCTCTATGCTCGTGCATAAAATGACCGGGATTACGGAAATTACCGAATCTATATGCACGCCTTTCCTCGTAATCCTCGCGTATAGGATAGAGCATCTGGCACGAAAGCTGACAGAGCTTTTCTTCAAAGGACAGCTTTTTCAAAAGTTCTTCTGCTCTTTTTTCAGGTGATTTGTTCATAATGTCAACTCCTTTAGCTGTGCTGATTTTAAATCTGACGCAACACAAATTATCTTTTTACCGGTTCTGTTCGGAAACAAATAATATTACAGATTCGGCTTGTATTCAGCCCTTCTTTTTAACACTCTTTTATGATGAGATATCCACAGACAGGCAGTATTATTTTGCCGTAAACGATTTCGTTTTTAAGTGTATCAGCATACTCTTTATCAAGAACAATTATTCGTTCTTCATCTGCAAAGTTCATAATAAAAATTCTGTCGCCACGCCTTCTTAAGAAAACACCGTCGCTGAGTTTTATGTCCGCATCGGCAGCAACAGCATTTTCGGAAATAAGCATTTCGCAGAAATCATCTGCAAAATCCCCGTCGTTTCTGAAAGCGGCATAGTATGCCTTGCCCTTTCCGAATGTATTTTCGGTAACGCAGGGCATTCCTCTGTAGAAATCGCTTTTATATTCCCCCAGAATTCTCGCCCCGTTTGTATGGATAATGTCGCAGATGTGATTTACTTCGTAATTTTTGCCGTTGAACCCAGCTTTGCCTTGCATATTTTCCGGCAGAGAGTCGGTTTCCTCGCACCACACACCGAAAACCTCCTTCAGATTTTCAGCGGGAAAACCGCCAAGATAACAAAGGTCATCTGAATCTACAATGCCTGTGAGATATGTTGCAACAAAATTACCGCCGTTTTTAACATATTCCTCAATCAGTTTTTCCGTGCCGTTCTTAAGCATATAGAGAAACGGAGCAATAACAATATCATATTTTGAATAATCATCCTGCATTGAAATAATATCAGTACTGATACCTCTTTTATAAAACGGGGCATACCATTTTATGCATTCCTTGACATAATCGCGGTGCAGATTATTATAACCGCAAAACGAACTCACGGCCCAACCGTTTTCCCAATCATATATAACAGCAACTTTGCTATTTGTTTCTGTGCCTGCGACGGAATCGAGCTTTTCAAGTGTTTTTCCCAATTTCGTTACATTTCTGAAAACTCTTGTGTTTTCGTGTCCGCAATGGTCAATAACCGCACCTTGGAATTTTTCATCTCCGCCTCTGCTTTTTCTCCATTGAAAATACTGTACGCTGTCCGCACCGTGCGCAACAGCCTGGATTGATGCAAGCTCATGTATGCCCGATTTGGGGAGTTTGTTGACATCCTGCCAGTTTACCAGCGACGGTGTGCTTTCCATAAGGAAAAACGGCTGACCGTTTTTTAATGAACGGAAAAAATCGTGTAAAAACGCTGTTTCAAGTGCCTCATCAAGATTTTTACCCTTTTCCCAGGCAGGATAACTGTCCCAGGAGACAAGGTCAACATAATTTGCAAACTTCTGATAATCAATGCCGTTATATCTTTTCATAAAGTTGGTAGTTACGGGAATATCCGGTGTAATTTTTCGCAGAGGTGCAATTTCGTTTTCAAAAAAAGATATGTGGCTGTCGGTTATAAAACGCTGCCATGCAAGATTAAGAGCCGATGCGCTGTCTTCTCCGTTTTTTTGGGGAGGATTAATCTGGTCAAAATCGTTGAAGGAATGTGACCAGAATGCGTTCCACCATTTGAAATTCAGCTCATCGATATCGTTGTGATAATATTCTCTGAGCCATTTTCTGAAAGCCTCGCAGCAAAGCTCACAGCGGCATTCTCCGCTGTATTCATTTGAAATATGCCACATTTTCAGAGCGGGATGGTTTTTGTATCTTTCCGCAAGCATTCTGTTGATGCTACGGACTTTTTCTCTGTAAACCGGGGATGTAAGACAATGATTGTGTCTGTCACCGAATTTGCGGCGTATCCCGTTTTCGTCTTTTCTTAAAACTTCGGGATATTTTTCGGCAAGCCATGCAGGCCGCGCGCCCGACGGAGTGGCCAGGATTGCGGCAATACCGTTCCGATGCATTTTATCAAGTACAGTATCAAGCCATTCAAAATTATAAACGCCTTCTTCAGGTTCAAGTGTTGCCCATGAAAATACGCCGACCGTTGCGCTGTTGATATGGGCAAGCTTCATCAGACGCATATCCTCATCCCATATTTCGGGTGTTCTTATCCATTGATCAGGGTTGTAGTCGCCACCGTGAATTATGTAATCAAAAAAACTCTTTGCCATTTTTTCTCCTTTTTCGGATTAATGACCCGAACTGTATTTTGTCCGGGTCACTCACCTGCCACAAAGCTCAGAAAAACACTTCGCGTATTACGGTTTTAAGATTGTTTCAATTTTGTAAATAATATTCTTTTTCTACTCAGAAAAGCCTTTAAGAATTCATGCTTTTTACGAGTTCGTTTAAAACTGAAACGGTTGTTGAACCCGCTGAAGCTCCGGCTGAAAGCAGCTCTTCATAATGTCTGTGATAGGGCCCTAATATCTTATCGGCACCATCCATATCCCAAATAACATCAGTAATAAAGTGTGCGAAATCGTTATCCGGCAGAATATATCCGATTGCATCGTTGCAAAGCCCCATAACCAAAACTGTTTTACCTTCGGGAACAAGCTTTGCGGTTGCTTCATAAGTCCATTCAGTACCGAGATATGATTCTTCCGCTGAAACAATATTACCGTATATAAGCTGAGGTACAATTTCACCGGGAGCAGTAAGCAAAACAATATCTTTTCCTATTTCTATGTATCCGGCTTCCGTAATAACAGAATAACCTGTTTTACTTGAAGAATCCTTCACGGTTGTTGTGCCGATAAAGCCTTCTGTAGCACCGTAACCGAAAAGACCTGTTTCAAGCTTGATTGCATACTCGATCATTCTGACATTGAGTATAGGTTCAATTTCTTTTAAGCTGTCCTGAGCTTCCAGAATAAGCCTTGCGTATTCATAGCCGAAGAGAATAGCAGCTTCATAATCTTCTGCAGTAGGATTAACGGCGATTTTTGCATCAACCTCACCAACGGTTGACTCCGGAATATCTGCCCATTTGTTAACGGAAACAGGTGCCTGTGCCCCCTGAATGAACATAAAGTTCATACCGGCACCGTTGATTTTTTCTTCCATAAAAGCAGGGAAATCTGCAGAAAGCAGCTTCGTGGATTCATCAACAATAGTCGGGTGAGCACCTATATTTGCAATGATTGTTGCTGCAGAAGCCTTGTTGTCCGGAACGAACTTAAAGCAAGCAAACAAATGCTGATAGCCTTCAGTATAATATCTTTTGTTAACGAGATAGGGATATTCATCATCGGCATACAATCCGTGCTCGTCATCCTTGCCCATACCTGCTGTTTCAAAATAATAGAGCGAACCGGTTTCAATATTTGTATATGCCTCAACAATAGCATCGGCTGCACGGTCAATCATCACCTCAAGAAACTCGGTGTCCATTGATCTGTCGGCTCCGACAAAGAAACTGCGAAAAATTTTAGGCAGCAAGTCAAGACCTATACCCTGCGTATCAATAACTGTATGGCAATGTGTCGCATTTATGTTGATAGCATTAATGTTGTTTTCAATGCCTTTTTCATTAAGCTTTTGCTTAACAGCCTCTCTTATTGCACGCACATCACCGTTAGCTACTCCGATACCGTCAATTGAAACAAAAATCGTTGTACCTCTGCCCGAACCGTCGTTAAGAGCAATTGCAACGGCTTTCTGATCATCAAAAGCACCGTTTACCTTCTGGGTGAAATAACCTCCGGTATAGTATTTCTTTGTTCCGTCAAGGAGGTTATCGGGAACAAGGCTTTCCTTGCCGAAGCCGAGAGACCATTTGGCACCATTAGCGGATTCATCAATGAAGGTATCTGTTCCCTTGTAGAAATTTTCACTTTCTGCAGCAAAATATTCCTCAACTGTCGGATAGTCGGGTGTTGGAGTCAGAAAGCCCAAAAATTTAATCAGTCCGTCAATAATACCACCAAGAACGGTTGTTATCGATTGAACAGGATTACATTGCTCACTTGCTGCAAATGCAATCGTTGAATTTGCAGCAAAAATCATTGTAACTGCGAGAATAATTGCGATAAGAGAACGATAGGTTTTTTTCATATTTTACATCTCCCTATAAAATTGATTTATTGATTATAAGCCGTTTTTATCAGATTTTCCGTTTCATCAAGAATAATTTTTCCCGTTTCGGGACCTGTCGAGTTGGTTTCTTCATAATGCTCCCTGCCCATATCATCGGTTGCCTTGTTGATATAGGGCAGTGTTTCATTCAACAAAAAATCGTTTTCTGCAAGAATATAACCAAGCTCATCGTTGCAAAGACCGATAACAAATTTGTGCTTACAGTCCGTCATATCTGCAAGAACCATTTTGTAGCTTGCTGGTCTGTGATTTGCACTGTCTTTTTCAGTAAGAAATTCTCCGTTGAAAAGCTCGGGGAAAATTTCACCCGGAACAAGAAATGCGGCAACCTCCTTATCTCCCAATTCCATATAGCCTATTTCGGAATAAATGCAAACCTTGCGTCTTTTATTTGTTCTTCCGATATCGTTATTAAGAACCTTAAGATATCTTGCGAGAATAAGCACCGTGTTGTCACCGGGAACGGCAATTCCCTTTGATTTTATGTTAAGAATGGGTTTCAGCTCTGTTTCACTTTCTATATTAAGAGCAATTTTTCCTAATTGCCTGCCGAAGCCTTTCATATACGCTTCGCAGTCAATTGAATCTCTGTAAACCTTTTTTATTTCTTTTGCTGAAATCATTCCGCCTATTGCACCGTTAAAGAAAACAGCGTTTGAGCCCGGGACATTTTCTTCAATCTCTTTGATAAGGTACGCAGGGAAATCAGCACTGACAAGTGATGTTGTACCGAGTAATTCCGCATGTGAAGCGAAATTCACAATGTAAATGTCGCCCGAGTTATCGTTTGGCGAAAAACGGAACCTGGTAAGGTTTTTGTCATAGGTCTCGGGAGTTCTGACATCTGCCTGCATATCTTCAACAACGCTGTACCCCATAAAAAGTCGTCCGTCTTTTCTTTTTTCAAAAGCTGTTATTGCTGCCTGAGCCGCCGCTTTTTTCAGATTATCCGTAAACGCTTTATCTTTACCGCTTTTATAAATCTTTGCTCCCCAAAGTCCCTGGGTGTCGATTCCTGCATGGGTATGAGTTGAACAGATATTAATTGATTTGACCTTTCCGAGTCTGCCGCTTTCAATAATCAGCTTCCTTATGTCATTTATATCTTTTCTGCTTATGCCTACACAATCAAGTGCACAGAACACCACACCGCCGTCCCCTCTGTTGTCATCAAGGTAAACAGCTCTTGCATACAGCTCATCAAGCACTCCCTTTACGGGGTTATTGGAATCATAGCCTGCAATATAGTATGTTTTACTCTTGTAATCATCAGGGGTGTATGATGCTTTGCCGAATCCGCAGGTCCATTTTTCACCGGGAACGGATGAAAACTTTTCATTACCGGTAAGCATAAATCTATCCGCGCTTTTTTGTGTTGCAAAACACTTATTCGGCATAGTAGAAATAATAAAATTCACAAGGGAGCTTACTGTTTTTTTTGTTAAACTATCTTTAAATTTCATAATCACTCCTCCATAAAACTGTACATATTTACTATATATGTTTTTTCAAAAAATTTCAAGTAATTTATTGATTTTTGGGAGTCTTTATGTTAATCTGTTTCTGTAAACCGGATTGAGGGTGGTGAAAATAATGGTATTTATCAGAAAATATGAAGAAAAAGACCGCGATGATATGCATTTTGTATGCGATAACAGCGAGGGACCGGAGGAGGTTCCGGATTATTTAACGGGACAGTTTTACCACAACACATTCTGCAACTATTATATTGAGCATGAGCCTGAAAATTGCTTCGTTCTTGATGATGGCGGCAGAGTGATAGGCTACATAATATGTGCTGAGAAATTCGACAGCTTCAAGGAAATTTTTGACAGCGAATATCTCCCCCGTTCAGACAGCTACGGCAATGACAGATACGAGTGGGCATCAACAGCCTATAATGTCCCCGAAAAATTCAAGGATGAATATCCGGCACATTTTCATATTAATATTCTTCCCGAATATCAGAGAATGGGACTGGGCGGAAAGCTCATTGACACTCTGTGTGCTCATCTTGCAGATAAAGGAATTCCCGGTGTTTGCCTCACCTGCGGACCAAGAAATGAAAGAGCAATGAACTTCTATAAAAAGTATGATTTCAAGCTATTATCCATCGACCACGATGACGCTTGCTTCGGCAAAAAAATTTAATTTACTACATTTATGAACAGGAGAGTTTATTATGGCATCACCTGCTTTGGTTGAACAGCTTTATCAGGCACTTCCTGATGAAACAAAAGAATTTTTAAATACCGCAATAGAAAAAGTTATCGAAGTAAAAAAGCGCGGCGGTAAGGTTGCGGCCGTTATAGGAAGCGGTCCCAATCTTCACGAGGGTGTTACAACTCTGATTGCTGCCCTTATTCACGCAGGACTTATTGACGGCGTAACAACAAGCTCTGCCGTTATTTCTCACGAAATGGGCGGAACTCTTGACAGAGTGAAGCGCTTTGATGCAGATATTCTCGGGGACAAATGCCCCGAAAACATCCGTTGCCGTGGTAACATTTATGAGCTTACCCAGCTCAGTAAAGAAGAATGGGCACGCATCCGCTCAGAACTGCCTCTTGATGAAGAACTTATCTCTGTCTGCGAAAAGGCTGACGGTAAGGTTATTATCAAAGCGGCAGGTAATATGGCTTATCCCGTAGGTTATTTCAATGAAACGGTTTCAACAGAGGTTATGGTTGCAGCACAGACACTCGGCGAAAGCTTTGAATATGTTGCAGGCCTCGGGGCCGATCCCAACACTATGATCGGTGCGGGTGCGATTAAAGGTGTACCCGTTCTTGTAAGTGTTCCTCAGCTTATCGGCGGCGGTCAGGTCGGACTTTGTATCTCTGACAGTATTCCCGTAAGCCAGCGTTGTAAAAGAATCGCCAAAATGCTTTCTGAGGCAGATGTTATTATTGAATCTGCAGTTGCTCTTACTCAGGAAATTCACGACGGTCCTTTTGAAACATATACAGGTCACGGTATCTGGGCTGCAATGAACGGTCTGCCCACCTATAGTCTCAAGGACAAAACTCTCATACGCTTCGACCTTGACGAAAATCTCAAGCGTTCGTGGGATCTCAACAAACAGAGTGAACTTATCCAGAAGGCAATAAATGAAGGACTTCCCAAGACTAAGCTCACAAAAATTCCTTTCCGTATGGAAATGTCCGCTTTTACCCGTCTTGAAAACAGCATTCCCGTTATCGGTGATATCGGTGAACTCTGGCCGATTTTTGTTGACCGTATCTGCAACGAGCTCGGTGTGACTCTTGATTTCACTTCAGCTCCCCAGAACACGGATGAGGGCAAGGCAATGCGTGAGAAAATCTGTGATGAAATCAAGCCGTTCTCACTCAATAAGATGCGTAATGCTCTTCGTGAAAAATACAGTTTTTGATTATTAGTAAAAGGAGAATATTGATATGAGTGCTAAAGTTTTAGGTGTTATTCCTGCCCGTTACGGTTCATCCCGCCTTCCGGGCAAGCCTCTTAAGGATATATGCGGCAAGCCGATGATTCAGCATGTTTATGAGAATGCAAGTAAATCAAAGGTTCTCAGCAGGGTTGTTGTTGCAACTGATGATCAGCGTGTTTACGATGCCGTTATCGCTTTCGGCGGTGAAGCTGTTATGACAAGCGTTAATCATCCCACCGGCTCAGACAGAGTTGCAGAGGCTGCAAGCAATTACGATTGTGATTATGTTATCAATATTCAGGGGGATGAGCCTCTCGTTCCTCCGGAAATAATTGATGATATCGGCTCTGCACTGATTAACAGTCCGGACTGCGTTATGGCAACAGGCAGTCTGGAAATTACGGGAGATGAAAGCTATATACTCAATAATACAGTAGTTAAGGTTGTATCAGATGTTAACGGGAATGCAATTTATTTCTCGCGTTCGCCCATTCCGTATCCCCGCCATGCAGAGCAGGCAAGATATTTTGAGCATATCGGTATTTATGCGTATACACACGATTTTCTTAATACATATACAAAGCTGGCTCCTACACCTCTTTCAGAGTCAGAATCTCTCGAGCAGCTCAAGGTCCTTGAGCACGGATATAAAATTAAAATCGTTCCCGCACCGGCTCATTACAAAGCTGTCAGCGTAGACACAGAAGAGGATCTCCAAGAGGTTATCCGTATTTATAAAGAGCTGCACGGCTGCTGATAACAAGCTGAATCCCCAAATAAAGATACTTCATTTGGGGATTTTATACTATTTATTACTTCCTGAAGAGGAGACGATTTAAATGATTAAGGCTAAACTTTTATATCAGGAATACCTTGCAACCGAAGGTATCAACGAAGAAACGGGAGAATGTCACGCAGCCACGGTTGCCATCTGCGACGGCAAACCCACAGCCGCCTGGTTCGGCGGTATCAAAGAAAAAAATCCAAATGTGCGTATATGGTTTGCCGTGCGTAACGGAGAATGGAGCACACCGGTGCCCGTAACTCCCGATGACGGCGAGGCAGACTGGAACCCGACTCTTTTTTCCGAGAACGGTGTTCTTACGCTGATTTACAAAAGCGGTATTGATGAAGGTCATTGGTACTCGATGAAAACGGTATCTTTTGACGGCGGCAAAACCTGGACAGAGCCTAAGGAGCTTGTCCCCGGTGACATCGGCGGAAGAGGTCCCGTTAAAAATCAGATGATCAGGCTTTCAAACGGTGCTCTTTTGGCTCCCGGTTCAACCGAAGATTTGTGCGATCGCTGGGAATCCTGGACGGACTACAGTGAAGATAACGGTGAAACCTGGAAGCTTTCTGCTCCCGTTGCGTTTGAGATGCCTGACGGCACAATCTGCAACCGTAAGGAGGAGCTTCCCAAGGACGGTGAGGGCTTGATTCAGCCTGCAGTTTGGGAAGATCAGTCACATGACGGCAGAGTATATATGCTTGCACGAACAAACCTTAATTGGGTTTATCGCAGCGAATCTGCCGATTTTGGTCGTACCTGGTCTGTTGCTCGTCCCACGGATATGCCTAATAATAACAGCGGTATCGGTGCAGCTATGACCGATTGCGGCGTTCTTGGTCTTATTTGCAATCCCGTAAGCGAAAACTGGGGTGACCGTACACCGCTTTGCCTTTTCCTCTCTGAGGACAACGGTGCAACATATCCCGTCCGCATTGAGCTTGAAACTAAACCCGAAACTGAATTTTCATATCCGTCAATTGTCGCAGAAGGAAATCTTCTTCATATGGTTTACACCTGTGCACGCAAAAAGATTGGTTATGCAGTTGTTCGTATTGAAAAAGAATAAAAAATTATAGAAGGGGGTACTTATGGAAACTCAGAACATATTTGCTTTTTTGGCAATCAGTATGATAACAATGTGCTTCGGATGGGGTATGCGCGGATCTGCTATCGGCGGAGAAAAAGGTGCTATGCTTCCCGGTGCTTTTATGGGTATTCTTTGTGTTTGGTACACAGGCTCAGAGCTTCTTATGGATAATGTTTTCCTTTTTGCCGCCGCCTGTGCTCTCGGCTATTTCTATGGCGGTATGGAGCCATACGGCTCAACAATGGGGCTCGTTCTTGACCACGACAAGCCCAGATATAATCCGTCCTTGGGCTATCTGGCGCTTGCATTCAAGGGCTCTATCTGGAGCGGTCTCGGCGCGGGTTTTCTCGGTGTAAGCTTCTCCGCTATGAGCGGCGTTGTTTACAAATGGTATGATTTCGTTATCTTCTTTGCACTTGTTCCTTTAGTTCAGGAAATCGGATACCGAATCTTCAACACACCTTATGATCCCGAACACGGCAAAATGCCGAAGGTCGGATTTTCTAAAGACAGCCGTGAGGAATGGGGAAGAAACCTTGTTGTAGTAGCCGGCTTACTTCTTATGATGGCAATCCGTCGTGATATTTTCGGCATAATCATGTGGATTGGCGGTGCCCTTGCAGGTTCCGTAGGCTGGGTTGTTGCAATCACATTCTATGACAAGGAGCTTCATCCTCTCAAGAATGGTAAGATGCTTTTCGGAAAATGGGAGAAGCTCGGGATTGTTGATGGCTGGAAAATAATGGAATTTACGCAGGGCTGCTTTAACGGTCTGGGCATTGCCGGTGCTTTTATTCTCGGCTGGCCTCTTGCTGCTAAGAATCTTGAACAGGCTGAAGCAGCCGGAAAGCTCTGGTATATGCTTCCCGAAAAGGTTGACATTACTCTTTCTTGGTTTTTCTGTGCTTTGATAATTCTCACAATCTTCCTTTTTATCATTCCTTACCGCAGAAACGGCAACAAAATCACCCGCGCCTTTGGTGAGGTTGATATGAACATCGTTGAGGTTCTTGAGCGTCCCTGCTATATGGTTGGTCCGCTTGCACTTGTTATGCTCGGCTCAACAACGATGGCTTCAATTATCTGTTGCTTTACAATGTACTATGTTATCGCACAACACGACGGTCTTGAACGCTATTGGGATTATAAAAATATAAAGCTTATACGCATTTTCCTGATTTTGTTGGGTGCAGTTATACTTGTCGGTCAGATTTTCAGAGGCTATACTCTTTGGGAAACCTGGATTTTCTATTGCGTAGGATATATTCTCTTTGACCTTGTTTATTTCTACCGTCCCAAGAGAGTAATCGAAAATTACAGAAAATCAAAATCCGTCAAGGACTTCCTTGTTTCCTTCGGCGGAGATATGACCGTTCTTCCTTTCTTCCATATTTTGATGGCAGGTCTGTTAGTGTTCGGTTATATGAATTTCCGTTAAGTCAAAACCGCCGCGAACTCGGAGGATTGATTAAGCCATTCAAAGGCATTTTACATACCCCCAAAGGGGAACTGAACAGTTTGCCGACCGCATTACTTTTTCAGCTTCCCTTCAGGGGTTCTTTTATGCTTTCTTGCTCTCACGACCTATAAAAAAGGTAAATTGTTTTCAGTATGGATACTTGACAGACAGAAAGAAATCCGAACACCTCACCTATATGATGAGAGTTCGGATTTCTTTAGGACCCGAAGCGACAAGGTTTGAAGCTGTGGTCCTCTGATACCGACAAAATCCGGACCGCAGCAGATAAAGGAACTGAATTATTTCAGTGGCACCCGTTACCCGAACAGTTATTACCGCAACCATGGTCACCACAGGTGTGTTCTGCACCGTGATGGTCGTGATGGTCACATTTTACATTGGGGTTAAATCCAAGTGTACCGGCAAGCAATGCCTCAACTGCAGCATCGCAAGAACCGGTAACGCCGCCGTAAAGTTTTATTCCTGCCTGCGACAGTGCCATCTGTGCACCGCCACCGATACCACCACAGATAAGTGCGTTAATCCGGAAAGCAGAGAGAAGTCCTGCAAGTGCTCCGTGACCGCTTCCATTGGTATCGATTACTTCTACATCAAGAATTTTTCCGTCTTCTACTGTGTAAATCTTAAACTGCTCAGTATGACCGAAGTGCTGAAAGATCTGTCCGTTTTTATAAGTTACTGCAATTTTCATTGTGCTGTCTCCTTTTAGTTTTTTATTGTTAAAGACTTTAATGCCTTTTTAAATTGAACGGTAAAAAGGATAGCGGTAAATGTTACGGCTATTATGTCGGCAACCGGTTCCGCCGTATAAACGCCCATAGTTTTGTCGGAAACAAATTGAGGCATAATATAAATCAACGGTAAAAGCAAAGCAAATTTGCGAACAATTGCAACAACGATAGAACACGGTGCATTGCCGATAGCTACAAAGGTCATCTGACAAGCAATCTGTATGCCGAATATACACATTACACCGCAATAAATGCGAAGTGCTGTTGCGGTAAATTCAACAAGTGATGTGTCGGGCGTGAATATTCCTGCAAACATTTGAGGAAACAGCATAATGGCGCCCCAGATTGCAAAGGAATAAGCAAGACAGGATATAAGCAGAAGCCTGAATGTTTTCTTAACGCGGTCGGCGTTTTTTGCACCGAAATTATAACTGAGAATCGGCTGCGCACCTTGTGCAATGCCTTGCATCGGCAACATTGCAAACTGCATTACGCTCGTAAGAATAGTCATAGCGCCAACAGCAATATCTCCACCGTATTTTAAGAGCGAAGAATTAAAGCAGACTGAAATCACGCTTTCACTGCTTTGCATAATAAAGGTTGCCGTTCCAAGTGCGATACAAGGAAAAATAAGCTTTCCGTCTATGTGAAGATTGTGCTTTTTGAGTTTCAGATAGGTTTTCCTGCCGCAAAGGAAAGTAAGAACCCAGATGCAGGAAATGGCTTGAGAAAGGATAGTGGCAAGTGCCGCACCTTTAACGCCCATATTAAAGCCGAAAATAAATATCGGATCGAGAATTATGTTGCTGACAGCACCGATAAGCACCGTAATCATACTGATTTTAGTGTAGCCCTGAGCAGTAATAAATGCGCCCATACCGAGTGTTAGTTGCACAAAAATCGTACCGAGGGCATATATATTCATATAATTGGTAGCATAACCGATGGTGTTCTCACTTGCACCGAACATCAAAAGCAGGTCACTGTTCCAAATCAGCAAAACAACAGTCAGAACAAAAGAAATAATAAGCTGAAGAGAAAAGCAACCGCCCATAATTTTTTCGGCAGAGTTGTTATCACCTTTGCCCATTGAGATAGATGCCTTCGGTGCACCGCCTGAAGCAATCAGTGCAGCAAAGGCTGAGATGATCATAATAATCGGCATACATACGCCGACACCCGTAAGTGCAAGGCTACCGTACTCCGGTATATGACCGATATAAATACGGTCAACAATATTGTATAGCATATTTATAAGCTGAGCCACCACCGTCGGAACCGCCAATTTGAACAGCAGCTTACCAATCGGTGCCGTGCCGAGCATTTCTTTGTTATCACTCATATTTTTTCTCCGTAAAATTTAAAATCATAATATGTATTATATAACATTTAATTGTAAAACTCAAGCCACCGGAAAGCAATAATAAAAAGTAAATTTTCACCGAAATTTCACTTTGTTCGATTTGACTTTTGCAAAAAAAATAATGATATTGTAATATGATACTGAAGTACTGTCCATGAAATTTGAAAACGAAAACATTGAATTTAAGTTACAGGTTACGAATAAAATTTATAAAGAAGTCATTTCCATAATAAAACCGCCTGTTGTTTGGTAATTTTATTCTACCGCATAACAGGAGGTTAGTCGAATGTGTGAATATCAAATTGTTTCAGTATGGATACTTGACAGACAGAAAAAAATCCGAACGCTTCACCGATAAGATGAGGGTTCGGATTTTTCTGGTTTGGTGCAGGTGTTCATAAGGGATTTGTTTAAAACAACAAAGAAGGTATTCTAAACTGTCAGAAAATATGCAAGGAAATGGGGAGCGTTACTTTGAATAAACACAACTGCCGGCAATATCCTCTATTTTAACATTTTTCACATCCTCGTAATCAAATAAGGAAAACTGCCAATCACTACAAGTATCAAGATAATTAAAGGCTTTATGTAAAATTTTGTATCGGGTATCATCATCTGTATCAGGAGTCATTTTTATAACAAATGCACTTGTGAAAAAGTTGTCGGTTATTGTTTTTCTAACAAGATAAATTTTTTCTATGTTGTCACTACACTCAAATATGATATGTTCAAGTATATCTTCAAGCATACCCTCGGGAAGACTTTCAGTTGAAAGCTTGTCTTTTTTATTGAGGATAGAAGCTTCCGAATGGATTTTATTATCTTCGGTTAAGGCAATTGCTCTTTCGCGATAAATTTCCAATTGGTCCTCTTGTCCTGTAAGGCAACAGAAATGACCTATTACAGCAAGACCTTCATCAACATAGTTGTGGTTGTTCTCAATAGCTTTATAAATATATTCAATACCTACTTCATTAAATGAATGTAGCAAAAAACATCCTTTTATAAAGTAAGCGTAGCATGCGCCTGTATCATCAAGAAGTTTGATAGCGTTTTCACATAATTCGAGAGCGTCTGTGTTTCGCCCCAAACGACGCAGAGCATCGCATATATCACCATATTCCTCCGCAATTATGTATCTGCCATTGCTATCCCACTTTTCAATCAATTCTTTCGACTCAACGTAATAGTACTTGCGATATTCTGTGTAAGAATCTTTGCTTTGTTCTGCAATTAAAGAACTTACATATTTAATGGCTTTTTCACAATCTGCAATATATTCCTTCGAACTTTCGATATGCAATGTTTCAATTTCATTTATACCCAAACTTTCCAGTCTCATTTTTAAAGTGGGATGTGATGCACTGCGTGAAAGTATTTCTTTGTTTATAAGCCCGTTCCATTTTTCAGCGTTCAGCTGTATAGCTTCCTTGAATTTTTGCAACTCGTTATTTAAAGAATTGGTATCGTATTCCTCGGACTCCATATTGCAGGTTGTGTCATAAGTTCCTTTTTCCCAGTCATAAAGCTCATAATATTTGATTTTAATTAAAGAAGATGCGGCTATTTTGCTGTTACCATAAATTGCCATAGCTTTATCTACAGCAGTTTCACGGGTGAGCGAAACCGAATATAAATATAGGTTGTACTGCATATTGAAATAAGTATCAATAAAAGTGAACAGGTGCTTGGTGATGTTTGAATAAATATTTGCTATGTTATTGTTGTGTATGTCACATATATACTGGTTGTACTTACCTATTCTTCCTTGTCTGACCTCATCTTTTATGTGGGAGAATTCGTGCAATAAAACACAATATACTTCATCTTCTGATAACCCATTTAGCAAAAGGGCACCAAGCTGAATTGAAATTGTATTATTTATTATGGCTGCTCCTGCGTTAAAATCGTCAAGTATGGCGATTTTTATTGTTTCGGTACATCCTGTTGCAGTTGCAGCTTTTCTGGCTAAATCATAAAGAACAGGGTAATCTTTTTCGAGAACATAAGTCTTATCGTCTTCAAAAATTTTGTCAGAGGGCTTCAGTCGTATTCTTATTGTGGCACCTGACAGAACCATATAACATACGAACAACGGGGCAACAGAATCGCCACCATCACTGATAACACCGAAGAAAAACGCCGAAACAAAAGCACAAACAGCCAAAAGCACACTATAAAAATCATTAATTCTTATAAGCATTTTCAATAAAGACAGTTTTTTTGCTATGGTTTTTTCGGGATTATCACGGTGTGCAAGCCAGTATTGTTGGTTTTCGGCAATAGATTTTTGCTTTAATTTTTTGACATAAATGCGATTTGCGGTAATATTTATTATTAAAAATAAAATCGGTAAAAGTAATGTGGAGATAGCAATAATACCGATAATATTTTCTGGGAAAGTGTCTATTAATTTTTTTGCAAAAATGCCACCAAACATAGTTGCAACTATTGCTATAAATGATGCAACAGTAAGTGCAACTCTGCGTTTATCAACGGGCATTTTTATATTGCTTTGAATATTGGCAATATTTTTGTTAACAAGCTTTTGTGCTTTAATGATAAAAATTATAATAGAAGCCAATGTTAATATTTCAACGATTATAAAACCTGTAAAAAACATTTTATCTTTATCGGTAAAATCCGAAATCTCACGCCCACCTGTAAGAGCTACGGTGACAAAAATCCACACAAACATAAGCATCACGGCAACAAGTGTGGGTATTAGATATTTTTTGTTTTCCTTGTTCATCATGATCTCCCTCCCCATAATTTTTTGTGTTTTTATTATAAATTGTTGTCTTCTTGTTTTTTAATGTTCGATAAGTTAGTTTATTAAGATGATTATAACACAAATTTATAACACAAATCAACCTAAATACATATCCTTGTACTTTAAGTTTCAGTACGAGGATTTTATAATAAAAAATTCTAAGTAAAGGATGTGAAAAAATGCTTTAGCAAACCAACTAAAAAACAGTAAAAAAGCGTGGGATAAGTCTTAGCAAGCATTGAATTTGTGCATACAAATTTTATTTGTTAGGGAACACCCCTAAAACCACAAAAAAGTCGCACTCCGAAAGGAATGCGACAATACATAAAAATTATATCAAACTATATATAAAACTCTATTTTAAGCAAAAAAATTGAGTATTCACAAGAGAATCCCTTATGAATACTCAATATGGTGCACCTGACACTTTCAAATCCGAACCCAATGCCGACTTTTCGAGGTCGGCAAAGGTTATGGTTTCAGTACCGTCTTTGAAGTTGAAGGTAATTACCATTCTGTCTTCAAATAAGAATACTGAGTTTACAAAATTGTTGATTAATGTTCTTCTGTGGTCGAGCTTCTTCGGATTGAGCTTACGGAACTTATAGAACCAATATAAAATCTCTTCACGGGTAAGCTTTGGTCTAGACATTTCCTCTTTCATAATCCTGATTGAAAGCTCACCCTTTTCTGCTTCAAGCTCTTCCATACGCTCCTTGGTAGTAGGTGTTATGATTCCTTTTTCCATAGCGGTAATAAGGTTGTTAATTGCTGTAAGAGTCTGTGCATATTGTTTTTGCAGTATGGGAAGAATAGTGCTTTCCTCATTAAAAGTTTCAAGTGCCTGGTCTGTTAAAAATTCAATAGTTTCATCATTCATAATGAGTCTGCGAATACTGTCTACAACAATATCCTCAATCCAAGCCTTTTTAACTGTTTTCTTATCACAGCCCTTGTGATTTTTAACGCTTACACATTTGTAGTATCGGTGTACAAACTTTGTTCTGCTTGTACCGCTTTCTCCAACCATAAGACACTGACACTTGCCGCAATAGAGCTTTGTAGTCAGAAGATATTCATCTTCTGCTTTGTGCTTTGCAGGGGCTTTCTTATTCTGCTTCATTTTTTTCTGTACCAATTCAAACAACTCCTTATCAACTATTGCGGGAATTCCTCCCGGTGTAATAACATCCTTAAATTTGTATTCACCGATATATTTTCGGTTGTGCAGCATACGGGCAACGGAATCAACGTCCAACCTTGTTTTTCTGTGCGTACGAATACCTTGGCAATTGAGCAAATTTGCAATGTGCTGCATAGACATACCCTCAGCATAGCTCTTAAAAGCTAAAACTACCGCAGGTGCAGTAACCTCATCAATTTCAAAATTCTGCTCTTTATCTACCTTGTAGCCAATCGGCAAGGTGCCGCCATTGTATTTACATTTAAGAGCATTTTCCATCATACCTCTTGTAACCTTTTCTGCAAGCTCAACAGAATAGTATTCTGCCATACCTTCAAGCAAAGATTCGAGCAGAATACCTTCCGCTCCCTGCGATATGGTTTCTGTAATAGATACAACTTTAACTCCGTTTTTACGAAGCATATTTTTGTAATGAGCAGAGTCATATCTATTACGAGCAAAACGATCAAGCTTCCATACGAGGATAATCTCAAAATGCTTTGAAGCACTGTCTTTTATCATCTGCTGAAATCTCGGTCTGTTGTCTGTTTTAGCAGATAAAGCTCTGTCGATATAGGTATCAACTATTTGAATGCCGTTCTTTTCGGCATAGGCTTTACATTCACGAAGCTGACCGTCAATACTTTCTTCCTTCTGATTATCGGAAGAGTATCGTGCGTAGATAACGCCTATCATATATTTTTACCTCCTTTTATTTACTGTAAATATTGTAATTTATATACTTGTTTTTGTTAAATGTGCGGATGCGACTTTTATATCGCACCCGCTGTTTTTTATACGATTTCTTTTAACTTATCCCAATCTTTGTCCCATTCTTCAAACTCTTTTCTGCCTTGCTCACTTTCAAAGAAGGATACGATATCGGGAAGAAAACACCTGACAAGAGATTCAGCGGCATCCTCTGAAATGAGAACACCGCTGATATTATCGGAATTAACCTCGCTTTCGGTAAATTTTATCTTAACTTCATCCATAGGCTACCTCCTTATCTTTCATCTCTGCTGTTTCGGCTTCGCTGACGCTGTAAAGCCTTGTTGTAATACTCACAGGCTTTCATAACATAATTCTCAAGCTGCTTTTTGTCGGCATTAGGATAAAATTTCTGCACTTGATCAAGCGGGAGTTTGAACATAGCCTTTTGATTCGGCTTTTCAGCCATAAGTGTGTTTTCAATACTTTCGGCAGTAAGCGTGCCTGAATTATAATCTCTGTGCATATGCCAAGCCTGAGAATATGATGGTGTGCAGTCTTGTTCTTCAATAATTTTTAACAGGTCATATTGTGTTTGGTCATCAAGGTACGAAAGCTCAACACCGACGGAAAATGCAATTTTATCTTCGTCCATAAGGTCGAGCAATTCGGGAATGAGATTTGTAAGACGGATATATCTGTAAACTTTATCTCGACTTTCACCTGTAATATTGCCTATTTCAGTTGCAGAGTCGAACTTTGTAGCAACTTGCGACGAAGTTAAGTCTGTACGTTTTCCTTGATGCTTCAAAGCCTCTGATTTGAGTTTGTAAGCAAAAGCTCGTTCACTTGGCAAAATATGCTCTCTGTGCAGATTACTGTCAACGAGCATAATTGCTGCTTCATCTCTGCTTACGGCATAAATTAAAGCAGGTACTGTTTCCAGCCCTGCTTTTACTGATGCTCTGAGTCGTCTATGCCCTGAGATGATTTCGTATTCATCTGTTGTATTTTCTAAAGGTCTTACCACAATAGGCGAGATAACACCTTTCTGCTGAATACTCTCTATGAGATTATTCATTTCATCATTATCTAAAACCTTATACGGATGTCCCTCAAAGGGATGAATTTTTTCTACCGGGATATTTACCGGTGCTTTTATTTTTTTGTTAGCCATTTTATCGGCTCCTTTCCTGAATTTTGTTTGTATTTGTCTTTGTTCTATAATCATCACGTGCATAACGCTCATACATTCTTGAATGCTCGTTGATGTTATCCATCCTGTTTACTACATCTTTAGCCCTGTATTTAACTCTGTTTAAAATTTTCAGATTCTTTCTTGTAACTCTCATAACGGCAGTAATAGTTGCAATATCCTCACGGATTTCCTTCTGCAGATTTTCATCACCTGAACGGACAGCACACTTTAGTTTGTTTCTGAATACATTTCTTGCTTCGGCCATTTCTTTTAATTCTTTTTCGGTGTTTGTAATTAGTGCTTCAAGGTCTTCATAACTTTCAACATCATTGTCAAGCAACAAGTTCTGTTCTTCACAAAGCTGGTCAAATTTCAAAAGCTCCTGTTCAAGATAATTTTCAACATCATTGCAATGGGGATGCTCCTTAAACATTAACAGCCCTTTACACAAGCAAGTGTAAGAGCTGCTGATTCCACTTTTGTAATTGTAAAGGTTGCCGTCAAAGAATAATGTCTTGAAAGTG
>JAZNOZ010000019.1:0-25367 GCA_045589395.1 Acutalibacteraceae bacterium
TTCGATTTCAGTGTTATTTTATTCGCATAAAACTGTCCGAAGGACAATATCACAATGCGTAGCATTATATAACTGCGAAGCAATATCACTCGCCGCAAGGCGAATAAAACTGCGTGAGTGTCCTCAGGACACCCACGCATCCGAAGTGCTTTTTTCTTTTATCACATAAACTCTTTAAAAAATCTCAGATTACTCTTACCTGCCTCGAGTTCGCCGGACTGGATTTTTTTGATGATTTCCACAATGCGGTCGTTTATGGGAGTTTTTACACCGTATTTTCTGCCGAATTCGCAGACAACACCGTTGATTGCATCAACCTCGCAGGGCTTGCCTTTCTTTAAGTCCTGAAGCATTGAAGGCTCAATGAGTCTGTGTTTTTTCATTGCAACGGGAAGCAGGAGAGTGCCGAACTTTCTTTTGAGTGAGCCTTTGTAGTAGAAAAGACCTACTATGTTTTTGCCCTGTACGGGTGCAAAGGTAACACCTGCAGCGTGACCTACATCTATACATTCTTTCATACAACGGATTGCAACCTGTTTGCCGATTTTATCTTCGGATACATCGCCGAAAACACCGCCTACAACCGTGCCCAGACCTGAGAATGTTGCATTTATAAGAAGCTTTGACCAACGCGCACCCATGAGGTTGGGTTCTTCGTGAACAGGGCACATAAGCTCAAGTAAAGCCTTTACCTCTCTGAACTGTTCATCGGTGATGCCTTTCATTTTGCCCATATGGAAAGAAAGACTGTCGGGCTCGCTTGTAAGCTCGCATACACCGGGTTCAATAAGTGCAGCACCCCATTCAACGGCACAGCCCATAGTGTGGTCCTCACCTATAATTTCAGCAATACCGGGCTCGGGAATACCGTTCTGTAAGGTTACAATTACACCTTTTTCCGAAAGAAAATCTTTGAGCATTGTAACAACCTCTTTGTTATGAAGCTGTTTTGTTAAAAGAACAATTACATCGTATTTTTCGGTCATTTCATCGGGAGTGATTGCTTTTACGGGAACTGTCATATTAACAGTACCTGTAATTTTTGCCCCCTTTTCGTTGAGAATTGCAACGTGCTGTTTATTGCGGTTTATAAGATCAACTTCACCGCCGTTTTTGGTTATGAATGCACCTAAAACAGTGCCGAGAGAGCCTGCACCGTAAATCGCATATTTTGACATATTGCTTCCTCCGTTTTTGCGTTTAATTTTACTTGTATATTCTAACATTTATTATTTTTTTTATCAAGTTTTTTTAACAATTATATTGTTTTTTCATATCATAAAACGAGGAGTGATATTTATGCGTGAAAAACAATATAATTCATCAGCCGCTGTAAATTATGCGAGAAGATGGGCATTATCACGCAACAGTGCGTATTATAATTTTGACAGATTAGGCGGAGATTGCACAAATTTCGTTTCGCAGTGTATTTTCGCGGGAAGCGGTATAATGAACTATACAAAAACCTTCGGCTGGTATTACCGCTCTCTTCAGGACAGAGCACCTGCCTGGACGGGAGTTGAATATTTGTATAACTTTCTTGTCAGCAATAAATCCGTGGGACCTTACGGACACGAGGCTGACAGAGAAGATATCCGCCCCGGAGATATAGTGCAGCTCGGGACAAATGCGGGCGACTTTTATCATACCCCATTTATTGTTGCCGTAAAACCGCAGCTACTCGTTTGTGCACACTCTAACGATGCCCTTAACCGACCTCTTGAGTCATATGATTTTGATGTTGCCCGCTTTGTGCACATTGACGGAGTGCGCATCTGGTGAAAAAAAAGACCTTTGCATTTGTTTTTTTTGCAAAGGTCTTTTACATTAATTATTATTAGTAAAGACAGTCAAGGGGGCAGGGGAATGCCTGCTCGTTGTTTGTCATAAATGCCACTGCTCTGTAAGGAATGTCTTTGTTGTCAACAATCTCGCCGTTTTCAATGAAAGAATCGCAGCCGTATACCAACACGGGAACATTAGCAGATGAATGTGAGCCTGTTGTCCATTTGTATGAGCCGTTATCCTGAAGTGTTACTGAGCCTGTTTCGTGGTCTGCTGTTATGATAACAAGAGTATTGCCGTTTTTTTCAGCAAAGTCCAGAACTGCACTGATTGCCTTGTCAAATTCAAGAACTGCGGTTCTTGCACCGTCACCGTCCTGATCGTGTGAACGCTTGTCAATATGTGCGCCTTCAACCATAAGGAAGAAGCCGTCTTCATCTGCGCTTAAAAGATCCAAGGCTTCAACAGTAAGCTCGGAAAGAGTGGGATTGTTGCCGTTGTCTGTGCCCTGCCATAATGTATCGCAGTCAAACTGACCTATGGACTGCTGACCGGGTTCAAGAGCCTGGACCTCTGTCAGTGAAGCTACATATTCTTTTCCGTTTGCTTTAACTTCGCTTTCTGTTACAACATCGGCTGCTGCACCCCAGATGAGGTCAATTTCAGAAACAACCTGCTGTTCAAAAATAGCTTTATCCATATCTCTGCTGTTAACATGTGCTGAAAAAGCTGCTGGTGTTGCCCCCATGATACTGTCACTTGTAACAACACCTGTGCTCTTGCCGTACTTTATTGCAACCTCTGTGATTGAAGCAGGTGTTGCGACAAAAGCGAGAGGGTCAGTTGAATAAACACCGACATAACCGTTCATTGTTCTCAGCCCCATCGAAAGAGCAGAGCCGCCTGCTGCGGAGTCTGTTACAAGAGCGCTTGCAGAACGGGTTTTGGATTCACCCTGATATTCGGTTCTTGTTAACATATCAAGAGAAATTCCGTAGGTATCCTGAGTGGAATAAAGATGGTTGAAGCCCATTCCGTCACCTATCATAATTACCACATTCTTGATTTCCTGTGCTTCCTGAGATGGAGCAACAAAGCTATTGTCGCAAGTGGAAAAAAGTGTTACTATGAGGGTTAAAAGTGCAAAAAATAATTTTATAAGCATAGAATACAGCTCCTTTAATATTTATAGGAACAGTTTAACAGAAAATAAAATATCTGTCAATTAAATTTATTGTTAGCAAAAATAAAAAGGGCATCCGTTCTGAGTTTCGGATGCCGCTTAAGTTTATTCTTCTGTTGTTTCTTCTTCATCTGAAGTATCGTTAAGAATTTCTGTCTGATTTGTAAAGAAAAGGAGCTGATTTATTTTTTTGTTAAGAGTTTTTTCGCAAGCAGCGGACATCAAAGGCATCATTCTTGCTTCAACAACCGTGTTGATGTATGCAAAATCAACGAGAATAGAGAGCTGATTTTTGTAAAATTCCTCATCCTTGTCAGCAAAAAAGCTGTCATCAACTTCCTGAATTTTAACGCCCGTCAAAGACATATCGGAGTTATACAGACTGCGGTTTTTCTCCATACATTTCTGCATAATATCAGACATAACTTCTTTTTTTCCACCCTTTATTGCATTTGTAAGTGATGTTGTTTTCATCTGGCACTTAAAGGAGAGATGGCAGGTTTTGACTATTGCCATGGCAAGCTTTGCAAGCTCGGGATTGATTTTCTCCGGAATGAAAGGTGCCCCGTCTTTTGTGTAAAAATAACTCATAATTTACCTCCGAAAAAATTATGGCAGTATTGTAGCACAAAAAAATATAATGTTCAATATTTTAATCGGTCTTTATGGGCAAATATTTCTTTTTTGTTGACATATATTTGATGTTTTTGATATTATATTACAGATTTCGTGCTAAGAACAGGTAGATTTTATGAAGAAAATTTTTTCAGGTTTGTTTATATCAGTACTTATATTTATCAGCACTTGTCTTTTTGTTTGTGCTCAGAATGTAGCAGGAGATGTTGATGCTGACGGTTTTGTCAGAGCGGCTGACGCGAGAATAGTTCTGCGGGCTGCTGTCGGTCTTGAAGAGCTTCATAAGGAACAAAAGACTGTTGCCGATGTTGATAACAACTATGTTATTAATTCTGCTGATGCGCGTCTGATTCTCCGTGCGGCAGTAGGTCTTGAAGTATTGCACATTCATGCATACAGAACCGAAATCATAATAAAAGAAGCAAGCTGTGTTGCAGACGGGCAAAAACGCTATGTGTGTACTTGCAAAGAATATAAGGACGAGATAATTCCTGCAACGGGGCATAATTTTACAGATACCGTTGTTATGCCAACATGCACTCAAAAAGGCTACACAAAACACTCTTGTATTGATTGTCCGTATACATTTACTGAAAATTACACAAAAGCGAAAGGACATTCATATAGCAGTGCGGTGATTTTAGCCACCTGTACCGAAAAGGGCTATACACTTTATTCCTGTTCGGATTGCTCGTATTCATTTACAGGTGATTATACAACGGCAAAAGGGCATTCGTATAAAAGCACAGAAAAATTACCCACATGTACCGAAAACGGAGAACGGACCTACTTGTGTTTATGCGGTGCTTCATTCTGTGAAGATATTCCGGCACTCGGGCACAGCTTTGACGGGATTGAATGCTCGGTCTGCTCAGAGCCGAACCCTGATTATATTCCTCCTCGGCATTATGCAAGCGTGAAAGGCAGTGTTACTTTTGAATATGACGGTGCTGCTACAGGCGACCAAGGTGCAAGAGTGTTGCTTGTACCGATGAACAGCAGCGTGAAAAATTACGATAACTCTCTTGCTGCATCTTTGGTTCCGGGAGATTATGAAAGCGGAGTAAATGTCGGTATTTGTGACAGCTCGGGTCATTTCCGCTTTTCAACAGATGTACGGGTTGGAAAATATCTTTTTGTTGCAGTTTCTGCGAACAGCAATTCCGAGTTCCGTTTGACTGATACTGATGGATGGAACGCTTATGTTGATAACTTGCTTGATGAATATTTTTCACTCAATGAAATAAATTCTTTTAAGACAATATGCAGCTGCAACAGAATATTCGCAGAGAAAATTGAAGTTGCCGCAGACAGTGAAAATATTATTGATATAAGCTTTGCTGCAACAGATTTTTAACAATAAATTGAAAAACCCTCTTGCGATAGAGAATATAAACTATCGCAAGAGGGTAATTTTTTAAATCAGTCAATATGCTCTTTTTCTGATTGCCGTATTTTTCCGTTTACTGCATTTATTTCATATTCATACTCAAAATTTCCTGCATAGAAGCTGATTTCATATGTAATACTGTTTTTCTCTCTGTCAGTTTCTATTTTATATCTGCTGATATCTGACTGAGCAAGACCTGCGTGATTAAGAGCAATCTGCTTTGCCTTATCCTTGGTAATCAGATTTTCAGAGGTATTCTGTACGGTTGTGGTTTGGGTGCTTGTTTGAGGTTTTATAACTTTTTCAGCTTCTTTTTCGGATTTGGTTATATTTCCGTTTTTAGCATTGATTTCGTATTCGTACTCAAAATTTCCTGCATGGAAGCTTATTTCGTATGTGATTTTATTTATTTCTTTGTCAAGCTCAATTTCGTAGTCCCTTATATCGGCATCCTTTACACCTGCGTGACTAAGTGCGATTTCCTTTGCCTTTTGCTTTGTGATAAGGTTATCAGAGGTATTTACAGTTGTTGCTTCGGGAGCCTTTGTTGTGGTTTCGGGGGTAACTGTTGTGTTTTCGGGGGTTGCTTCAATTTGTTTTATTGTAGTTGATTCTTCCGAGGGGGAAATAACATCTTCATTTTGTTTTTCAGCGGTTACTTTTTCTGATTCTGTTGATGCGGTTGTTTCCGTATGATTTTCGCTTGTTATTTCATTATTCTGCTCGCTCGTATTGGATAAGCTTTCCTGCAGCAGATTTGCTTCTTCAGTAGTAATTGAGTTATTACCCGACAATTTGTCTGATGAAAAATTAGACGCACATGAGGTTAATACAAGCAAAAGGCTTGTTATAATTGATATGGGAAGTAAAAATTTTTTCATTTTATTCGCCTCTTTTCATTTTTGAATAATTTTTATTAAAAGAACGGGCGGAGATTTTCTCCGCCCGTCAAAGTTTTGTGTTGTGTTTCAGGCGGCTTATGTCGTCTGACTATATATTTTAACCGAAATATCTCTTAAGAAGACCTTCAAAAGCTTTGCCGTGTCTTGCTTCGTCACGAGCCATTTCGTGAACTGTGTCGTGAATAGCGTCAAGATTTAATTCTTTTGCACGCTTTGCAAGGTCAAACTTACCCATTGTTGCGCCGTTTTCAGCTTCAACTCTCATTTCAAGGTTTTTCTTTGTGCTGTCTGTTACAACTTCACCTAAGAGTTCAGCAAACTTTGCTGCGTGTTCAGCTTCTTCCCATGCAGCCTTTTCCCAGTAAAGACCGATTTCGGGATAGCCTTCTCGGTGAGCAACTCTTGCCATTGCAAGATACATACCAACTTCTGAACATTCACCTTCAAAATTAGCTCTTAAATCCATTATTATATCTTCACGGACACCCTGTGCTACGCCTACAACATGTTCTGCTGCCCAGGTTCTTTCTTCTTTCTGCTCAATAAACTTTTCAGCAGGAACCTTGCACTGAGGGCATCTTTCGGGAGCCTCATTACCTTCGTGTACATATCCGCATACGCTGCAAACCCATTTTTTCATATTAATTTTCTCCTTTTATTTGTGTAATTTGTTTTTTAGTAAGTTCTCTTTTAGAACGATTCTAATTTTAGCATATGTTTTTCGATTTGTAAAGAGTTTTTTTAAATTTTTTTCAAAAAATTTTTTTAGCTATGTTTACCTTGTGTTTTGCAGGCAAAAATAAGAGTGTAAAACACAAAAAAGGAGCGTTCGGTAAAATGATTATTAAAAGGGGAGATATATACTATGCCGATCTGAGTCCGGTTATAGGCTCGGAGCAAGGCGGAATAAGACCTGTACTTATTGTTCAGAATGATATCGGTAATAAATATAGTCCTACGGTTATTGCGGCGGCAATAACAAGTCAGAAATATAAAAATCCGTTGCCCACTCATATTCAGGTAAATGCAGACGGCTGCGGACTTGCAAAGGATTCTATTGTGCTTCTTGAGCAGGTTCGCACGATTGACAAAAAAAGACTGCGTGAGCATATGGGGACATTGGACAGTGCAGAAATGAACAGAATAAATCAGGCGTTGTCTGTGAGCTTCGGATTATGAAAACTAAAAGGCGGAAAAACCGTCTTTTTTTTGTTGCTAAAATATATATGATATGTTAAAATATTTTAGACATATATTACGGAGGCACCTTATGGATAAAAGTGTGTTGATAATAGGCGGCGGTGCGGCAGGACTTATGGCTGCGGGCACGGCTGCAAAAAGAGGACTTAATGTAACGGTTCTTGAAAGAAATGAAAGACCTGCAAGAAAGGTTATGATTACGGGCAAGGGCAGATGTAATGTGACAAATGCCTGTACGCTTATAAACGAGCTTACCGATGCGGTTCCCGTAAACAGCCGTTTTCTTTACAGTGCATTTTCACGCTTTATGCCCTATGACACTATGGATTTTTTTGAAGAAATGGGGGTTAAGCTGAAAATTGAAAGAGGTAACAGAGTTTTCCCCGAAAGCGACAAGGCTGTGGATATCGTTGATGCGCTTGTCCGATTCTGCAGAAAAAGCGGAGCTAAAATAGAAACATCGCAGAGAGTGAGAAATCTTATCATTGAAAACGGCGAAGTCAAAGGAGCAGTTACCGAAGACGGAAAAAAATATCCTGCCGATGCCGTATTACTGGCAACAGGCGGATGTTCCTATCCTCTGACAGGCTCAAGCGGTGACGGATATAAATTCGCAAAAAGTGCAGGACATACTATTGTTACACCTAAACCGTCTTTAGTGCCTCTTGAAACCGAAGACAGCTGGTGCAAGAGAGCACAGGGCTTATCGCTCAAAAATGTTGCAATAACAATTATTGATAAAGAAAGATATAAGCAGGTATATTCCGATTTCGGTGAAATGCTGTTTACACACTTCGGAGTGTCGGGTCCTATAATTCTCAGTGCTTCTTCGCATCTCGGTGAAATCACACCCGATAAGTATGAGCTGAGTATAGACTTAAAGCCTGCCCTGAGCGAAGAAAAGCTTGACGAAAGACTTATAAGGGATTTTGCCAAATATTCCAACAAAGCACTTGGTAATGCTTTACAGGAGCTTTTGCCGCGAAAGCTTATCCCGATAATAGTTTCGCTGTCGGGAATAGAGCCTGATCTGCGAGCAAATAAAATAACACGCGATATGCGCCACGACCTCGGATATCTTCTTAAAAATCTTACCTGTACAATAAAGGGTACAAGACCTATAGAGGAAGCCATTATAACCTCAGGCGGTGTTGCTGTTAATGAAATAAATCCGAAAACAATGGAATCCAAAATCTGCCGGGGACTGTATTTTGCAGGTGAGCTTATTGATGTTGATGCCTATACGGGCGGATTTAATCTGCAGATAGCATTTTCCACGGGTGTTCTGGCAGGAAAATCAATGTTAGGAGAATAATTAAATGATAAATATTGCGATAGACGGTCCTGCAGGTGCGGGCAAAAGTACCATAGCAAGAAAAACCGCCGAAAATCTCGGATACATATATGTTGACACAGGAGCGCTGTACAGAGCAGTAGGCGTGAGTGTTTTAAGATGTGGCCTTGATACTACCGATGCAAAGGCAGTTGCAGGGGTGCTTGATGAAATAAAAATAGAGCTTAAGTTTATTGACGGTGTTCAGCATGTTTTTCTTAATAATGAGGATGTTTCGGCTGCAATCCGTTTGCCCGAAGCTTCTATGGCAGCTTCAAATGTTTCGGCGATTCCTGCTGTCAGAGCATTTTTGTTTGATTTGCAGAGAAATATTGCCGCAAATAATAATTGTATAATGGACGGCAGAGATATAGGAACTGTTGTTCTGCCCGATGCTCAGCTTAAGGTTTTTCTTACCGCTTCCCCTGAGGTCAGAGCAAAGAGAAGATATCAAGAGCTTATTGAAAAAGGAACACCTGTTGATTATGATGCGTTACTCGAAGAAATAAAACTTCGCGACCATAACGATTCCACAAGAGCAATAGCTCCCTTAAAGCCCGCAGATGATGCTGTGCTCGTTGACAGCTCTGATATGACAATAGCCGAGGTCTGCAAGGCAATTGAAAAGCTTGTAAGTAATATCGGGTGAGGTAAGCTATGCAGATAAATATTGCAAAAACAGCAGGCTTCTGCTTCGGTGTTGACAGAGCGGTAAAATCCGTTGAGGATTTTATTTCAAGCGGTGAAAGGGTGTGTACCTTAGGACCTCTTATACATAATCCTATTTTTATAGAATCCTTAGAAAAAAGAGGGGTTTCGGTTGTGGCTAAGGCGGAAGATACCCCCGAAAATCATACCCTTGTTATAAGAACTCACGGGATAACAAAGGATATATCGGAAGGCATAAAGGAAAAAGGACAGAAATATTTTGATGCAACCTGTCCTTTTGTTTCAAAGATACATAAAATTGTTGCTAATGAGTCAAAAGAGGGCAGAGTGATACTTATTGCAGGGGATAAGGAGCATCCCGAGGTTATAGGTATCAGAAGCTACTGTGAAACACCGTCCTTTGTTTTTTCCTGCGAAAAAGAGCTTGAAGATATCAGAAAAAATAACATTTTCGGTGAAGATACTTTGTTTGCTGTGGTTTCACAGACCACTTTTGATGCAAAAGAGTTCAAAAAATGTAAGAAAATTGCAAATTTACTCTATACAAATGTAAAAATATTTGATACAATATGTAATGCTACCGCTTTGAGGCAGGAAGAGGCAGCTCAGCTTGCCAAAGAGAATGATATGATGATAGTTGTAGGCGGAAAGAACAGCTCAAACACAAAAAAGCTGTATAACATATGCCGTGAATACTGTCAGACATATCTTATCGAAGATGCTACGGAAATATCCGAAATAAAATTTGATAGTGTATCTTCGGTCGGAGTTACCGCAGGAGCGTCCACTCCCGACGGTATAATTAAGGAGGTAATAAAAACAATGTCCGAAATCAACGAAAACATCCAGTCAGTAGCAGAAGACCAGGGACAGGTTAACGCTATTGCAGAATCCGAAGAAATGTCCTTCGAACAGGCTCTTGAGGAATCCCTCAACAGCATGAACAACGACCAGAAGGTCGTAGGCACCGTTATGCACATCGCTCCCAATGAAATTCAGGTAGATATTGGCAGAAAGCAGACCGGTTATATCCCGATTGATGAGTATAGCGCAGACCCTGCAGCAGATCCTGCAAAAGAACTCAAGGTCGGCGATGAGCTTAACCTTATCATTATGAAAACAAATGATATGGAAGGCACAATAATGCTCTCAAAGCGTCGTTATGATGCTATGAAGTATTGGGATAATATTGTTGAAGCTAACAAGGAAGGAACAGTTCTCGAAGGTGTTGTTGTTGAAGTAATTGGCAAGGGACTCATTGTTTTTTCAAACGGTGTAAGAATTTTTGTTCCCGCATCTCTTTCAACAGTTCCCAGAAACGGCAGACTCGAAGATATGCTTAACAAAACTGTCAGCTTCACCGTTGTTGATATAGACAGAAGACGCCGCAGAGCTGTAGGTTCCATCAAGGAAGCAAGCAGACTTGCACGCAAGGAAGCTCAGGCTAAGTTCTGGGAATCAGTAGAAGAAGGTCAGAAGTGCACAGGTACTGTTAAATCTCTCACAGATTACGGTGCATTTGTTGACATCGGCGGTGTTGACGGTATGATTCACAGAACAGAGCTTTCCTGGAAGAGAATCAAGCATCCCTCAGATGTTGTAAATGTAGGCGATGAGGTTGAAGTTTACATAAAGGCTCTTGACAGAGAAAACAAGAAGATTTCTCTCGGCTACAAGAAGATTGAAGACAATCCCTGGGAAATTCTCAAGAGAGATTATCCCGCAGGCTCTGTTATCACAGTTAAGATCGTAAGAATGACAACCTTCGGTGCATTTGCTGAAATCTTCCCCAAGATGGAAGGTCTTATCCATATTTCACAGATTGCTAACGAAAGAATTGAAAAGCCTCAGGATGTAATCTCCATCGGTGATGAAGTTCAGGTTAAGGTTCTTGATATTGACTTTGATAAGAAGAGAATTTCTCTTTCAATGAAGGCACTTCTCCCCGAAGCTGAAAAGCCCGTAGAAGAAGTTGTTGAAGAAGTTGTTAACGAAGAACCCGTAACACTTTCTATTGATGAACTCATTGCAAAGGCTAATGAAGCTGAAGCAGCAGCAGAAGCAACAGAAGAATAATAATTTTATTTTGAGCCGTGAAGCTTATTGTTTCACGGCTTTTTTGTTGATTTGTATACTTTTTTATGATAATATTTTATCATAACGGCAAAGGAGCTTTGTTATGGAAAAATATATAAATGAGAAGCTTCGTCCTCTTGTTCAGGGCGACGGCGGTGAAATGACTTTTCTGAAAAGAGAAGACAATAAAGTTACTGTTGTTATGCAAGGCGAATGTTCAAAATGCGGTATGCTGACAAAATGTATGGCATGGTGCGAGGGACAAATCCAAAAAGACCTCGGCGAAAAGGTGACATTGATTCCTGTAAGAAAGAAACCGTTTTTTTGGGACAGATGAGGTGAAGTATGGCACATATAAAAGTAGTAAGACGCAGTATGCGTCCCGAAGAGTATATTGAATTAAGATATATAAAGCTTAAAAGATATGTTTATTATGAAATGCGTGAAATCTCTCCTGTATATATCCGAGAAGCGCGTCAGACAAGCGAAATGCAGTATGAGTTTTATGATGATGAGTACAGAGAACTGAAAGCAGGGGATTTGTATTATACTCCAGACGGCAGTGCCTTTATAAAATGCGAAGCAGTTATTCCCGAAGAGCTTAAAAACAGGGAAGTATATCTGTACACAAAGACATCCTCTGAAATGACTGTCAAGGTCAACGGAAAATATGCAGGCGGTGTTGATCCCAACAGACAGAGAATACTCATTTCTCCCTATGCCGAAAACGGCAGATGCGAAATAGAAATTTTAGGCTATAACCGTTCAAAGCCCGATGATGAGAGAAATCCCGAAACACTTGCCGTAAGAGGCTGCCGACAGACCTTTGAGGGCATTTTTCTTGCAACGGTAAACGAGGATATACAAAATCTCTGTTATGACTGCGAGCTTTTGTGGGATATAATTGACAGCGAAGCATTCAATGAGGAATACAGAGAATTTGTTATAAGAGAATTAAATTCTGCGCTGAATCTCATTGATTTTGATGATATACGAAATGAAGATGTAAAAAAGGCAATTAAGTATATCCAAGAAAAAATATATGCCGATAAAACATTCAAGGGGAATGGCAGGGTAGCGCTTATTTCTCATTCTCACCTTGATTTGGCGTATTACTGGCGGCGCATACATACGGTGCAGAAGAATCTTCGTACCGTTCTTATTCAGCTGCGGCTTATGGATAAGTACCCTGAATTTACATATGCCCACACTCAGGCTAATACATATGAAGCTTTAGAAAAATATTATCCTGAGGTATTCGCAGAATTAAAAGAGCGCATCAAAGAGGGCAGATTTGAGCCTGTCGGTGCTATGTATGTTGAGCCTGACTGTAATATACCCAATGCCGAAAGCCTTATAAGACAATGTCTTTACGGTCAGCATTATTTCAGGGATAAATTCGGCATAACTGTTGACAGCTGCTGGCTGCCTGATGTTTTCGGTAACAGCTGGATTTTACCGCAGATACTTAAAAAGAGCAAGGTTGATTACTTTGTTTCAAATAAAATGTCCACATGGAACGATACAAACCGTTTCCCGCATAATAATTTTATATGGCGCGGAATTGACGGTACTGATATCTATGCCTGTGTTCCTCCCACGCATTTTATTTCGTGGAACGAGCCGTCACAGGTTACTGAAAACTGGGAAGCATTCCAGGATAAGCATACCGATACCGAAACCTTGCAGATGTTCGGCTACGGTGACGGCGGCAGCGGTGCTACCGAAGAAATGATTGAGCTTATGCACCGTTTCAGTAAGCTTTCAGTTATGCCCGAAACAAGGCATATAACTGCAAAGGAATTTTTGCACAGTAATTTTAACTCGGAACATAAGTTTGATGTATGGGACGGAGAGCTTTACCTCGAAATGCACAGAGGTACATTCACAACCAAATCAAATCTTAAAAAATATAACAGAAGTCTTGAAAATAAATTCAGAACGGCTGAGCTTCTCAGTGTTTACAGAAAATCACTCGGCATAGCTTATCCCGACGAAAAATTAAGAGAGCTTTACAAGAAAATGCTTGTAAATCAGTTTCACGATATTCTTCCCGGAAGCCATATAACCCCCGTTTACCGCGATGCTATGGATGATTACAGGGAAATTGACAAAGCACTCGATGAAATAATCGGTTGCGGAGAAAAGCTTTTCAATACACTCAATTTCTCAAGAAACGGTGTTGAATTTATCCCCGATGAAAACGGAAGAATTACCCGTTCAGGCAAAAAAGGCATGTTTGCAAAGGTCGAATTTGCACCCTTGAGTGAGGGAAAGGTTGAGGATGTTGACACAGACACAAGCTGGTTCAGTTTTGACGGTGAAAAATGCTCCACTCCCTTGTATGATATAATTTTCGCTGAAGACGGTTCGATTATTTCTTTGTTTGACAAAAAGCTTTCCCGTGAATGGGTAAAGGGAGATTTTAATAAGCTTAAAATGTATGATGACCGCCCGGGTAACTATGATGCATGGGATATTCTTCCTGATTATACTGACAGGGAGGTTGAAATTTCACTTGACAAGGCACTTGCACTTTTGTCTGTTGACGGTGAATGTGCACAGCTTGAAGTAACTCACAGAACGGATAAAAGCGAATGGAAACGAATTATCCGTGTGTTCAGACAGGACAAAGGAATTGAAGTTGAAAATATTGTTGACTGGCACGAAAAGCACAAGCTTGTAAAAGCAGAATTCAACTGCAATATTCTCACAAGAAATGTTATCTGTGACACTTCTGCAGGCTTTGTTTCAAGAGAAATGCACCGCAACACCTCCTGGCAGGCGGCAAGATTTGAATGCTGTCACCATAAGTGGTTTGACCTGAGTGAAACGGGCGGCGGTATAGCGGTTATCAATGAGGGTAAATACGGTATAGGTATTACGGATAAGGGCGTTTCGCTTTCTCTTCTCAGAGCTACAATGCGTCCCGATCCTACCTCCGATGAGGGCGAGCATAATTTCTGCTATAAAATTTTACCGCACGCAGGCTCGTTTATTGAAGCCCAAATAAACCGTAAGGCGCACATTTATAATGCCCCCTTGATTAAAACGGACATCGAAAAAATCACAATGCCTGATTTCGGTGATTTATACTTACAGAGCGTGAAAAAAGCCGAAAAGAGCGATATGACGGTGTACAGACTCAGCGAACAAAACGGCGCAAGAGGAAAGCTTATGTTTGACAAAGAGGTCAAAATACTCAATATGCTTGAGGATATTGAAGCTACAGCCAAAGAAATTGAGTATGCCCCCTTTGAGATTATTACAATAGGTATAGATTAAAAAAAGACAGTCAATCCTCGGGTTTAACCGATGCGGTTGGCTGTCAGTTCTTTGTGGTTGATATTTTCAGAGAATTATTGCAGACAATTATTTCTGTTCTGAGTTCATATATTCAAAATAATTGAACGGCGTGCAGAAATCTGTATTTAATCGTTTTTTTGTTACAGGAAAAGTTGTTTTACTTTTTGAACGGGTAGGGGATAAGCTCTCGACCGTATACTCTTTGTATGTATTATCATCATTATATGAAAATTCTATAATTTCCTCTGAAAAATCAAACATAAGGCGCTTGAACAGATTTGTATGAAGATATTGCTGCAGGAAACCGTTTGTGAAAGAGTATTCATATTTATTAAGAGTAAATGCTATGTCATCGGATAAGTCAGAAAATTCAATAAAAGTAAATGAAGAAATATATCCGTTTTCATATTTACTTTCACAGAAAGCATAAGGCTTACCTGCATGCAAAAAAGTAAAACCTTTCTCTTTATTGCCTTCACGGACAATAAATTCAAGTGTATTGCCTGACTCAGATACACAAGACAAATTGCCCTTCTCGTCAAAGTTATATTCATAATAATGATCTGTTTTTTTGATTCTTTTCATAAGATGCTTTCTGCTTACATTACCCACAACCAAATCGTGTACAGGGCACGGGCACAAAAAACCTCTGTGCAGCCCGACCGCTCTGTTATAAAGTTTTTTGTCACAGTCAGGGAAGTGCTCAAAAGCTTCTTTTATTTTTTCACTGTTTTCTTCGGCAAATTGTAAAGCTTCTTCTTTTGCTTTTTCTGCAAACTGCATAAGCTCGTTTGTTTTTGGATGATTCTGAGCCGCAATTCTGTTTTCGCTTACTGTTTGTTCACTGTACTTTTTTTCTATGTTGTCAAGTGCATTTTTTAGCATATCGAGCCAGTCAGCCATAGTTGTTCACCTCATATGAAAATTAATAATGCTGTTCACCCACAAAATCTTTTATAAATTCCGTAAAATCACAGAATATTTGCTTTAATACTATTCTTTCATCCTTATAAGCAGCAAGATATTCCGTATCCCAATTATCTGCATCTTTTAAGCCTTGCTTATCGCTTAAATATTTTTTGAAAAATGTGTAAACCTCAATATCAGACTTGTTGTTGCTGAAGCGTTGAGGATAATCGGTAAGATACATATCAAGTGCTGTTTTCAGATCTTCAAGTTTAAGATTATCTTTTTCGGCATAGCTTTTGAATTTTAAATACAAGGGATTTTTCTTATAATCGGGAATTCTTATGTAGTTATCAAAGTGTTTGAAAAATTTTTTTAATGCATCTTCTTCGTTTTCGCTGAAAAGAAGAATGATGCCGCAATAATTCAGCGACAGGGTAGTATCATAAATATCGCTGATATATTCATTAAAGCCGGCAAAGGGATTTGAGGGTGTTCTTTTGTCGGTGTATGCATCATTGAACCCCCAAAAATATCCTTCAACTAAATGGGAGAGATTAGTTAAAGAGGGTTCTATAAGATATAACGGCGGACATTTTTCTATTTTTTTTATTAATTCAATTAAAGCGGTCATTTTTATACATCCTTTTGTAGTGTACTAATCGGCACTTTTCGGCTCACTTCCGAATGGACTGCATACATACCAATCACTTAATTCAATATTATTTTGCGTGCAGAATAATAGTAAGGCATCAGTATTATCAAAAAAAGTTTTATTTTGTTTGGTACAATCGAAAATATAATAAATTTTTTCGGAAATATATTTTTCAGTCCCGTTTATTTGCAGCGTTTCTGTTTTTTCATTTTCATTCTCTGTGAAAATAAATTCGCACACAGCAACAAAACCGTTGGGATCAAATGCATATTGATCGATGTAGCAGTTGTTTTGTTCTGTGTTAATTCCCGTAAAAATTGTCCGCATAGTATAAGAATTATACCAGCGTATGGCTACAGAATCAAACAATATATGCTCATATTCATCACCGCCGCAAGATATTATTTGTGAGCCGTCATTGAAGCTATTTAATATATCTCCTGTCTGATGATTAAACAGCGGAGTTTTAATTGCAAGTACACATAAAATACTGACACAAACAAGAACAACGGCAGATATAATTGCATATGATTTTTTCATTTCATTGTTCCTCCTTATGCTGTTTTTATTTTAATCTGTATTCTAATGGAAAGTCATTCCAATGAACAAGCACGGACATATAAGAACAATCGCAAATTGCCCGGTCTGATATGATTTCAGATAATTTTAATGTCGGAGAAATGTTGCTTACGATTTCTTCGATTGTGGTTTTGTTGCTGAGTGTGATTGCAACGGAGTGTTCCGGACAGTTAATGAAAATTTCATCGGGCAGTTCAGTATTAACAGAGGGATATTCTAAATCTTCTGCACTCGAATAATAAACGGAAAACGAATCGGTTGTTAAACTAAAAACGGTAGGCGTTGATTCTTCTTCATAATAAAACATTCTGTTTGCATTAAATTTTATGCCGGTAGAGGAGTGTCCTGTCAGAATAAATTTTTGCGGTTCTCTTAAAGACCAACCCTCTTCAAGCTCTGTTCGGGTGTATTGCTTGCCGTTGTAAACAAAACTATTTTCTGTTTTATCCGAGAAACAGACATAATCGGCAGCCCGATTTTCGGCATAATCAGGAGAAATATAATAGTCTAAAACTGTTAAAGAAATAAGTAACAGGATAACTGCAATTATTAAGATAGTTAAAAATAAAAAACTGCCCGTGTACATATCAACAAAATCTTTTATTGAATACAATTTTGTTTTCATTATTTCATCCTCCTATAAAAAATTAAAATATTTTTTCAGATTTTCAAAACAAATTTTTAATAAAAATTTGCAGTTATCTATAAATTAAGCGTAATGTATTTTTTTGTGACTGTCAATGACTTTTGCAAAAATATATGAAGATGAAACAAAAAGACCGAGTGCGCAATAAAGTCCGCACTCGGTTATGGATTATTTCACATTTGTAAGCTCAATAGCATACAGATATTCGCACTTAACCTCATCAGGATTAATTGCAGGGAAAGAAAGCTTTGTTTTTCCGTTATCGTCGCTTACCGTGATTCGGGCATCGTGGGAAAGAAGCTTTGCTGTAATTTCTTCATTATAGTCAACAAGATCCAATGTTACGCTGCCGAAGGGGAAGCGGTTGATTATTGCATAAACCTTGTCGTTCTTTTTGGTGTAGTAAACACCGTCCTGAAGCTTCTTTGAATAAAGACGGGTGCCGTAAATAGCTTCTCCGTTTACTTCGAGCCATTTGCCCATCTGGAGAAGTCTTTCTTCCATAATTACGGGAATTGTGCCGTCTGCCGCGGGGCCCACATTCAATAAGAAGTTGCCGCCCTTTGAAACGAGAGCGCAAAGAGTTTCAAGAAGCTCTTTTGCAGACATATAATCGTCAACACCCTCAATTCTGTTAAGACCGAAGGATTTGCCTATACCTCTGCATTCTTCGTACGGACGGTCAAGCTCGATATCCTCTATTCTCACACCTGCTTCAATAAAGTCATATTCCGTTGTGAAGTTTCCGCCTAAGTGTCCTCTTGTTTCCTTACCCCAACGGTCATTGGGTACAATATAATCCTTAACGGGGGATTCGTTGTAAAGCCAGGTTAAGAAGTCGGTTGAGTGCCATACATCACTTGTGTGCTCCCATTCGCCGTCTGTAAAAAGGGTATAGGGCTCATATTTTGTTATAAGCTCTTTAAGCATAGGGATAAGATGCTTTACGGCATATTCTTCGGGGTTCCTGAGATAAACGGGATTCCACCACTCGTAAACGGAATGATATACACCGAATTTAACACCGGTGTCCTTTAATGCATCTTTTAGCTCCTGACAGAAATCTCTGTGAGGGCCTGTGTCAACCGTGTTCCAGTTCCATGCATAGTCACTCTTGAAAAGACAGTAGCCGTCGTGATGCTTTGAAACGAGGTTTATGTATTTAGCACCGCTCTTTTTGAAAAGCTCTGCCCATTTGTCCGCATCAAAAAGCTCAGCCTTGAAGCCGCTTACAAAGTCTTCATACTGTGCTTTTTCGCCGTATACTTCTTTCTGGAATTTGTATGCTTCGTGATTTTCGTCCTTTATCTGCATACCGTACCATTCGGCATATTCGCCCTTTTTTGTGTATGCAGGAACAGAATAAAGTCCCCAATGGATGAAAATACCGAATTTTGCATCTGCAAACCATTCGGGTACGGGACGCGAATTAAGCGAAGCCCAGTTGTTTTCGTATTTCATATGTAATTCTCCTGAAAAATTTTTATGACAATATTGTACCCTAAAAGAGGAAATATGTAAATAATTTTTTTAATACTTGCGTGCAAAGATTAATGAGTATATAATATAGGAAGAAAAATATGAGGTGATAATTATGGATAGTGTAATTAAAGCGTTAATAAATTATGCCGAGGAAAAAGGTCTTATCAGTACATATGACAGAGTTTATTCTGCAAATGCCGTTTTAGCTCTGCTTAAAAAGAATGACTATGATGATACTGTAGTCCCTGCCGAGCTTCCTCTCAATGAATTGCTTGATAAGCTTTGCGATTATGCTGTTGAAAAGGGACTTATCGAAGACGGTGTTGATTTCAGAGATTTGTTTGATACTGCCATTATGGGTGCGCTTACTCCGAGACCAAGCGAGGTTATTGAAAAATTCAGAAAGCTTTATAATGAAAATCCCGAAAGTGCAACTGACTGGTATTATGCTCTCAGCTGCAATACCAACTATATAAGAACAGACAGAATTGCTAAAATTATGAAGTGGCAGTACACAGGCACCTACGGTACTATTGATATTACCGTAAATCTTTCAAAGCCCGAAAAGGATCCCAAGGCTATTGCAGCTGCTAAGAATGCACCTCAGGTGGGATATCCGAAATGTATGCTCTGCAAGGAGTGCGAGGGGTATGCCGGCAGAATTGATTTCCCTGCAAGGCAGAATCACCGCATAATTCCCATTCAAATCAATAACAGCGATTGGTTTATGCAGTATTCACCATATGTTTATTATAATGAGCATTGCATTGTTTTCAATGCTTTGCACACACCTATGAAAATAGACAAGCTTGCATTTTCAAAGCTTCTTGATTTTGTAATGCTCTTCCCCCATTATTTTGTAGGCTCAAATGCAGATTTGCCTATTGTTGGCGGTTCAATTTTAAGCCACGAGCATTTCCAGGGCGGAAGATACGAGTTTGCAATGGAAAGAGCCCCCGTTGAAACAGAAGTTTCCTTCAAGGGCTTCGAGAATGTAAAGGCGGGACTTGTTAAATGGCCTATGTCCACAATAAGACTTTTATCTGATTCAAAGGAAGATATCGTTGAGCTTGCAGATAAAATACTTACCTGCTGGAGAGGATATACTGATGAAGATGCTTTCATCTTTGCCGAAACCGAAGGGCAGCCTCATAACACAATAACTCCCATTGCAAGAATGCGTGACGGTAAATTTGAGCTTGATTTAGTTCTTCGTAACAATATCACAACCGATGAGCATCCTCTCGGTGTTTATCATCCCCATGCCGAGCTTCACCACATAAAGAAAGAAAATATCGGTCTTATCGAGGTTATGGGACTTGCAGTTCTTCCTCCCAGACTTAAGGGCGAATTTGAAAAGCTTGCTGAATTGATACTCAACGGTGCTGATTTATATGCAGATGAATTGACAGCAAAGCACGCCGATTGGGCATATGAATTCATAAAGAATTATGACGATATAAACGAAAATAATGTTATGGATATAATCAAGGCTGAAGTAGGTAAAGTTTTCTCAACCGTGCTTGAGCACGCCGGTGTATACAAGAGAACCGAAGACGGCAAAGCAGCATTTATTAAGTTTATAGACAAGGTAAATGAATAATATATAATGTATAGCAAAAAAATTACGGCACAAGGTCTTTTGACCTTGTGCCGTTGGCTTTTAGTGTTTATCAGAATGTAAACAATGCTTTAATTGAAGCGAAAATAAACTTGAACCATGAAACGAACTTTGTCAGATCATCGGTTGTGTCGGAGTATGCAAGATAGAGGTTTTTAGCAACCTCGTCATCTTCTTCATAGATATCAAAGTATTCAAGACAGTATGTTTCGTAATTCTTGATATCGTTTTCGTTGAGAACAATAACTCTTGAGCCTACATTGTCGTTATCATAGGAGTTAAAGCCCATACCGGGAGTGTTGATGATGTCAATTCCCTTGTGGTTAACAATAAATGTGTTTGTGTGGTCGTGACCTGAGAAAACAGCAAGAACATCGCCTGTTTCAAGCATTGCATCAAACTGACCGTTTGTATAATCTGCAGGACAGGGATCTTCATCCATTTCACCTACAGCGCCTTCGGGAAGTGCCCATTTGCCGTCTTCTGTCTTTACAAGTGCATCATAAATTTCCTTAACGATAATATGCTGGAACATCATTGAGGGAACAACCTCGCCGCCGTTTGCTGCTGCAAGCTCGGCTGCTGTTGTTTTATACCAGTCAATCTGGTCTTCATGTATACAGTCGTAACCGTCAAGGTAGTAAGAACCGGAGTCAACGCACCAGAGGTTGAAAGCAACCTTTTCTCCGTCGGAGGAAAGAATGGGAAGATTGTAGTTACCTACACCTGTCATATCTTCGCCTGCACAGCCAACAAAGCAATCATAGCTTTCATAGTAGCTCATCATTTCTTCTTTTGATGCTGCACCTTCTTCATCGTGGTTACCGAAAACTGCTGCAACCTTTACACCGTTTTTCTCAAAGATAGACATAAATTCATTGATAGCAGCTTTTGCAAGACCTTTTGACCAGCATGCACCACCGGAAATGTTGTCACCTGTGAGGACAACAAGGTCGGGATTTACTTCCTTGAGAGTGTCCTTGATGTATCTTTTTGTGATAGTAAGCATAGGATATCCGTCCTGAATATCGCTTACCTGAAGAATAGTGAATTTGCCGTCTTCATTGAACTGAAGAGTAGCATCTGCTTCTTTTGCTGAAACTGCAAGTGCAAGACAGGAGAGAGCCATAATAACACTTAACACAACAGCAAAAATCTTTTTTGTTTTTGTGAACATAATAAATACCTCTTCTTTCCTATTTATAAACAATCTTCCTTTGAAGAATTATTTAACAATATTGACTTTTCTGAGAATTGTGTCAACATCCTCAAAATTGGGGATTATGCAATTAGCACCGGCTGAAAGCAGACGCTGTCTTTTCCATTCATCTACTCCTTCGCCTGTTTTTTCGTTTGTTGCAACTCCGACTGCATAACCGCCTAAGGTTGCAACAAGCTCAATTTCAACGAAGCCGTCACCGAAAGAAATAAGCTCCTCGGGTAAAATGCCCTCGTTTGAAATCATATTTTTTATAACCGCTTCCTTTGAGCAATCAAGCATACCGTCTTTTGCACCGTGAATACCGCCGTCAAAGGCATCTGCCAGACCTAAAAGGGAAGCCTCGTAAATAACATCCTTTTCATCAGTACCGCTTGCAAGATAACATTTTATGCCGTTTTCTCTGAGCTTTCTTATTAACTCAGCGGCTCCCTTTACGGTACAGCTTTCAACAGAAACCGAACCGTCCTTAAGTCCCTGCTTGCGGTCCGAAATTCTGATTTCAAGTCTTCTTAAATATTCGTTTTTGTATTCCAAAGGCTCTCTGTGCTCGCCGCCTCGTCTGACAACTGCCTCATCGAGTGCAATGCACTGGAAAATGGTCTGCTTGCCCGTTAAACGGTCAACAAATTCTCTTACTTCTTCATAAATAGCCTCATCACTTTCGTTTGTTCTGAGCTCCTTTATTACCTCGCAGAAGTAAGGAATCATAATACCCTGCCAGCCCTCACGGATAAGACTTATAGTCCCGTCAAAATCAAACAGCGCACATTTAATTCCCGAGCCTGTATATTCTTTTACTGTTTCAACAGAAAATGCCATATTTTCACCACCTGACAGATGAATTATAAGACAAAAAGGATAAATTTTCAATAGGTAAACATCAAATAAGAAAAATTTTTATGTCTAAGTATAAATAAAAGCAGAACAAAAACCGCTCTGCTTTTATGCTTGATTGTATAAAATTATTTTATCAAAAATCTCAGACTTCCCGTAGGGCAGGCTTCTACGCATTTTCTGCAGTTTATGCAGTCTTTGATGATATCCGAATCTCTGAATTCGGGCTTGATGACTGTTTCAAAGCCTCTGCCGACAAGACCTAAGATGCCTTTCTTTGCTGTGTCTTCGCATTCTCTTACGCAAAGTGAGCAGAGAATACATTTATTCTGATTGCGCTCTATCACGGCAAGCTTTGTTTCCGTAAAGCCGGGGTGATTTTCGCCTGCGTATTTTTTGCAGTCAACACAGTAATCATCGGCATATTTAATAAGCTTACAGTGTCCGTAATCGTGACAGCCGCATGAAAGACAGCGCTTTGCTTCGTTTATGGCTTCTTCTCTTGTAAAGCCTAAGTTTACTTCCCCGAAGTCCTTGTTTCTTTCGTCAGCGGGACGGGTGGGCATTTTCACTCTGTTCAGCTTTTCCTTGTCCTTGAACATTTCTTTTGTTACTTCTCTTTCGGAAATAACGGGTTCTCTGAAAGAAACCTCAATGCCGTTAAGATAAGCATTTATTGCTTTTGCGGCATTATTAGCCTTTGCAATTGCTTCAATGGCAATCGAAGCACCGTTGTTTACACAGTCACCTGCGGCAAAAACACCGGGAAGGGATGTAACAAATGATTTTTCATCTGCAATGATAGTTCCTTTTTTAGTTACTGGTAAAGCTTCAAAGCCGAAGCTGTCATTTCTCTGACCTGCTGCAATTATTATTGAATCAAGCTCAAGGGTTATAAATTCACCCTCAACAGGTACGGGACTTCTTCTGCCCTTTTCGTCGGGCTCACCCAACTGCATAACCTGTAGTCTTACAGCCTTTACCTTGCCGTTTTCACCGATTATTTCATCGGGATTTGCAAGGAAGCGGAAAATTACGCCCTCTTCCATAGCTTCTTCAATTTCTATATCCTCGGCAGGCATTTCGTTTCTTGTTCTTCTGTATATAACGCTGACTTCTTTTGCGCCGAGTCTTTTTGCTGTACGGCAGGCATCCATTGCTGTGTTGCCGCCGCCTACTATAGCTGTTTTTTCACCGATTTCGGGTTTGTTGCCTGATGCCACTTCTCTGAGGAAGTCTATACCTCCGAAAACACCGTCCAGGTCTTCACCCTTGCAACGGATAGATGTACTTTTCCATGCACCGTTTGCAACTAAAACTGCATCGTGGCTGTTTCTTATTTCGTCAAGTGTTATGTCCTTGCCGAGCATTACATTATTTCTGAATTCAACGCCCAGAGATTTAATTTCCTCGATTTCTGTATCGAGTATAGCCTTGGGAAGTCTGTATTCGGGAATACCGTAACGAAGCATACCGCCCATTTTCGGCATTTTATCATATATGGTTACTTTATGTCCGTTTTCGGCAAGATAATATGCAGCGCTAAGACCTGCAGGACCGCCGCCGATGATACCAACACTTTTACCGCTGTTTTCTTTGATTTCGGGTAAAACGGATTTGCCCGATTTTCTTACTTCGTCGGCAGCAAAAGCCTTGAGAGCCGCTATAGAAAGAGCTTCTTCGACATGTGTTCTTCTGCATGCTGTTTCACAGGGGTGAGGACATACTCTGCCTATTGCCGCAGGAAGCGGCACTTTTTCTTTTATGATTCTGACGGCACCCTCCATATCATTTTCGGCAATTTTTGCAAGATATCCCTGACAGTCTGTATGAGCAGGACAGTTAAGTGTACAAGGTCCCTTACAGTCACCGTCGTGGTCAGACATAAGAAGCTCGAGAGCCGCTTTTCTTGTTTTAACAGCTCTTTCGGAATTCGTTTCAATTTCCATTCCGTCTGCAGCCACAGCAGAGCATGCACGAAGAAGCTTAGGACTTCCTTTTGCTTCAACAACACACATTCCGCAAGCACCGTAGGGGGATAAGTGCTTGAGATAGCAGAGATTTGGAATTTCAATGCCGTTTGCCGTGGCAATATTGAGTATTGTTTCGCCCTTGTCGGCGGTAATTGCTTTTCCGTTTATTGTTATATTGATTTTTTCGTTCATTTTTACCGCCTCCTTATCTTACTTCTATTGCATCGAACTTGCAGTTTGATTTACACAGACCGCATTTTATACATTTGTCTGTATCTATCTTGTGTGCCTGTTTTACTGAGCCGCTTATAGCGTTTACGGGACACTTTTTAGCACAGAGTGTACATCCCCTACACTTTGTTTCGTCAATTACATATTTTCTTAAAGCCGCACATTCTCCTGCAGGACATCTGCCTTCATTTATATGGGCTTCATATTCATTTCGGAAATATTTTATTGTTGTAAGAACGGGGTTGGGGGCAGTCTGACCTAAACCGCACAGTGCACCGCTTCTTACTGCCTCACACAATTCTTCAAGTAGCTCAATGTCGCCGTCCTTGCCCGTTCCTTGAGTTATACGGGTGAGAATTTCAAACATTCTTTTTGTGCCTATTCTGCAATGAACACATTTGCCGCAGGATTCCTTTGTTGTGAAGTCAAGGAAAAAGCGCGCCATATTTACCATACAGGTGTCTTCATCCATAACAACCATACCGCCGGAACCCATGATGGCACCGGTCGCGCCAAGGGCTTTGTAGTCAATGATCGTATCCAGCAGGTCAGCCGGAATACATCCGCCCGAGGGGCCGCCCATCTGAACAGCCTTGAACTGCTTGTCTTCTTTGATGCCGCCGCCAATGCCGAAGATGACGTCACGAAGCGTTTTGCCCATGGGGATCTCGACGAGGCCGCTCTTCTTGACCTTGCCGGTCAGGGCGAAGACTTTAGTCCCTTTGCTGTTCTCAGTTC
>JAZNOZ010000020.1:0-24136 GCA_045589395.1 Acutalibacteraceae bacterium
CGCAAAATAGCCGCTCGTGATGAAGCATCTTCGGGAACGGAGGTGTACGCTGTATGATTGTACCGATGAAAAAAATCTCTCTTGTAGTTATGGGAGATAAAAAAAGAGAAGCTCTTAAAAAACTTCGCAAAGCAGGAATTGTTCACATAGAAATAACAGAAGGCTCAGGCAAAAAAATCGATGAGTTAAAAGAACAGATTGCTCTGCTTGAAAGTGCGGTTTTTCTGTTAAGCGAAAAGAAAAATAAGAATAAGAATATTGAACAAAAAGAGATAACTGCTTCCGAAGCTGTTTCAGCAGCAAAAGAAATAACTTCCTTAGCAGAAAAAAAGAAAGCTTATTTGAACGAACATCATTTATTGATTTCCGAGCTTGAGCGGCTTAAAGGCTGGGGCGAAGTCAACCCTGACGACATTAACGATTTGTTAAAAAAAGGCGTTGACATTTCGTTTTATGAAATGCCGAGAGCTGAGTATGAAAGTATTCCTGAAGAAGTAAAAACCATTAGTTTAGAAAAGACTAAAAATTCAGTAAAGTTTGCTCTGATTATATCCGGCGTTGAGGGTGAAGAAATTGCAGAAAAACTCAAAAGCTATCGTTTTGAGTTACCGCAAAATTCCACCGAAGAGATAAAACAAAGGCTTGAAGAAATCAGCAAAGCAACAGAGTCAATTGATGAAAAAATAATTGGCTATGCAGAATATAGCTCTAGTATGAAGAGCACTGTTAAATCCTACGAAAAGGAAATTGAAGTTGAGGTATATGCCACCGGCATGGCAGATGAAAGCTTGTCGCAGAACGGTAAAAATGATGTTTCGGTTGCATATTTTACGGGATATGTTGAAGCGGAAAATCTGCCTTACCTTAAAGAAATTGTTAAAGATAATTTCTGGGGACTTCTTATTGAGGAACCCACTGAAGAAGATAATGTGCCGACAAAGCTAAAAAACAATAAGTTTGTAAGTCTTATTTATCCGCTTACTGACTTTTTAGGCACTGTTCCGGGTTATTTTGAGTATGATATTTCAGGCTGGTTCTTAGGCTTTATCCTCGTTTTCTTCGGAATCATATTCGGTGACGGTGTTTACGGACTGCTTATTTCAGCTGTTGCCGCAGTGTTGATTATTAAATCTGCAAAAGCGAAGAAAGAAATTCCACCCGCATTTCTGTTAGTTGGTCTTTTTGGTATTTCGACAATACTCTGGGGAACATTAACCTGCTCATGGGGCGGTCTCCCGGCTGAGAAGTTGCCCGAATGGCTTCAAAAGCTATCAATCCCGTTTATCTCGAATGTATACGCCGATAAAATATGGTATCCTTTCTGGACAAAAGGAGATGCCGGGCTTACAACCGCACAGAATTTGCAGATTTTCTGTTTTTCTTTGGCTCTCATTCAGCTTGTTATAGCACATCTTAAGGTTGCAAAAAGAAACAGAAAATCAATTAAGATACTCGGAGATATCGGTTCAATATTACAACTTATAGGTATCTATTATGTTGTACTGAGCTTCGTTGTCAATCCCGATGTTTTCAGCTTCGGACTCGTAATCGGCGGTGTTCCTGTGGGAACAGTTGCACTTATACTCGTTATCGTCGGATTTGTTATGAGCTTTGTGTTTGCAAATTATGAGGGTAGTGTCAGTAAATCTATACTCGAAAGTCTGAAAAACATTGTCTCTGTTTTGCTTGGTGTGGTCAATGTTTTCTCAGATATAGTTTCTTATATAAGGCTTTGGGCTGTCGGTCTTGCAGGTGCAGCGATATCTGCAACTGTAAACGAACTCGCAAGTCCGCTGCTTGGCAATTTTATGTTTATGATAATTGCTATAGTCCTTCTGGTATTCGGACACGGACTCAATATGATACTGAATGTTCTGTCTGTTATTGTTCACGGAATCAGACTGAACACTTTGGAATTCTCATCACATCTTGATATGTCCTGGAGCGGACACAAATTCAAACCATTCAAAGAACAAATTGATTAAAAAAAGGAGAATTACTATGAATTTAGGTTTATTAGGTACATCATTAGCAATGGGTATTGCCGCTATCGGTTCTGCAATCGGTATCGGTATCGCAGGTCAGGCATCAATAGGTGCATGGAAAAAGTGTTATATGAGCAATAAGGCAGCACCTTTCATTCTTACGGTTTTTGCAGGTGCCCCCCTTACACAGACTATTTACGGCTTTCTTCTTATGCAACAGATGAAGTCAGCCACCGCAGACCCTGCTTTTCTTTTTGGTCTCGGTATTGCATCAGGTCTTGCAATGGCTGTTTCAGCTTTTGTTCAGGGTAAAGCAGGTGCTGCAGGTGCAGATGCTCTTGCAGAAACAGGCAAAGGCTTCTCACAGTACATCACAGTTGTCGGCCTCTGTGAAACAGTAGCACTGTTCGCTCTCGTTTTCAGTATGGTAGCTTTAGGATAACTTGAAAAAGGTTGGAGTATCATTATATTATTGAGTTTTTAATGAAATCTGATACTGATTCAGAAATAATCTCCTTTTCGCCTTTTTCTCATCTGCATTTTATGTATTCAAAAAAACCGTTTCACTGCAAGTGAGGCGGTTTTCTTATCTCTTATTGATGCAATTACAATGCTATTCATTCACGAGCTCATTGACCACATTGATGTTTATGAGGCAGAGGGCAAGGGTAAAACCAAGACACAAAGGGTTGTGATTCACTATAATTTTGTAGGCTATCTTGAAATACCTGAATCAGACGAGCCATGCTTCACAGCAGATACTTGTCAGGGAGTAGCAATAGAATATATCTCAAAACCCACAGAAAAGTCAGCATAACAAAAAGTCGCACTCCGAAAGGAATGCGACAATACATAAAACTATTAAATTATATACGAAACTCTATTTCAAGCAAAAAAATTGAGTATTCACAGGTCAAATCCCTTATGAATACTCAATATGGTGGGAGAAGGACTTGAACCAACGCGAGCACGCAAAACATAGTCATCTCGGGCACTGCCGTTCCCGATACTCCTTGTTTTTGCTTTTTCAGGTGCCCCCTTCATCGCCCACCGGGCGCGGGGGCACCTGAAACTCCGTGTCATTCGCCCTTCGGGCTCATAACCCTCGGTAAAAACGGGCAATCTCTGCCTCTACGGAACAAAAAAATAAGGTATTCCGTTCGGAATACCTTATTTTTAACTGGTTGCGGGAGAAGGACTTGAACCAACGACCTCCGGGTTATGAGCCCGACGAGCTACCAACTGCTCTATCCCGCGATATTTACTTTTTCAAGTGCTCAGTAATTATATACTATACAAATAAAAAAGTCAATACTTTTTCTGAATTTTATTAAAAATCAAAATATAAATTTTTCACAACTCATAATCAGGCCATACAAATGTGGGATTAAGGTCTTTTTCACCGTTATCCACAAGTATATTCTGCCCCGACATTGACTTATTTATAAGTGTCAGAAAAATTACCCATTCGGCTGCTTCTTCAACTGTCATCCACTTTTTAAGAGGTGTCACCTGCATTATTTTTTTCCAGCATTCTTTATCGTTCATAACAAGCTCATTTGACTCAGTCAAAACTCCGCCTAATGACAGCGCATTTACCGTTACACCTTTTTTTGCAAGTCTTATTGCAAGATTTCTCATATACCCCAAAAGTCCTGCCTTGCTTGCCACATATGCCGGATATTCCTGTCCGCTTGTTGCCGAAGCAGAGGCATTGAAAAGAACTGTTTTTAATGCATTATTGTCTTTTATATATTTTTCCGTCAAAGCTATTACTGCACAAAGATTATTTGCGATATCATCTTCGCAATTCTGCAGGCCTGCATTGTTGAATATTATTTCAAAATCATTTATTTCGGGAAGAGATGCCGTGTTTTTTATGTCTGCGATAAAATGAGTGTAATTTTTGTGTTCTATGCTTTTTTCAAGCATATCAATTCCGTATACATTATGTCCCATTTCAAGATACTTTTCACTTACCTTTTTACCGATGCCTCTTGATGAGCCTGTTACAAGTATTTTCATTCGTTTACACTCCTTAAATAATCCTGACCTACATTATCTCTTTTCCATATCTTTATTATCATATAGCCGAAAGGAGAGAAAATTATCTCCATTACAAGCTCCAGAGCTGCGCCCAGCAATGCACAGGAAACGCATTGAATAAATGTCCAATGAAAACCGTCCCAGAAAATCGGGGCAAATATCGTAAAGGTTAACACAGAAAAAAGAAGATTGTCGAGAAACTGACCTATAAAAGTGGAAATATAACTTCTTGTTATAAAAGCCAACTTTCCGTCGGGATTTTTTCTGAACAAACTGCCTATAGCCCAATTTGAAAAATTATTGACAAAGGCGGAAAATAAAAAAGCGATTGTACTGCTCACAAGTATAAACCATGTGCCGCCGATGATACTGTTAAATGCTGTATAGTCGGTTTCAGTAGGGATAAGGCTTACTGCAAAGAAAATCAGGCACACAAGCAAATTTACGGATATTGCAAAAACCGACAGCTTTGTTGATGCTTTCGGTCCGAAATGCTTTGTTATTATATCCATACACAAAAAAGACAACCACGAAATCAGTATACCGCCGTCAACGGCAAGAAACTGAGATTGATATATTGTTTTATTTGCAAGTATATTCATTGCAACAACGGAAATTGTGAACAGCGCAACACAACCAGACGGAATATTGCGAAAAAGCAGCTTTGTATCGTAAATTTCCTTTTTTAACTTCTGCTTCATAAAAATTCTCCTTGGTTTTAATTTATTAAGCGGAGGATTTAGAGCCCGAACTCCGCTTTGTTACATAAACTTCACTATTCTTAAAGTATGAATATTTTACAAAAAAAAGCCGTCAAAAACAAGTACTGATTTGCAATATGTGAAATTTATTTTTTTATATACTGTTTCATTGACTTTTTCATTACTTTTCTGTATAATATGAATATACTTTTACATAACTGACGGATTGCGCAGATAACTGCGGTGGAATGTAAAAGACTTTATGCCGACCGTCTGGGCAATTCAGTTAAATGCTGGATTGCCCTTTTTTGCTTTATACAGGAGGTAAAAAAATGGAACATAAAAATTGGCTCGGATTTAATAACGGCATATGGCAAGATGAAATCAATGTGCGTGATTTCATTCAGCAGAATTATACAGTATATCAGGGTGATGAAAGCTTTTTGAGCTCTGCTACTGTGAGAACCAAAAATATGATGAAAAAGGTGGAAACACTTTTTGCACTTGAAAGACAGTTCGGCGGTGTGCTTGATATTGATACAGTTACCGTATCTTCTCTCACAAGCTACTCTCCCGGATATGTTGATAAGGATAATGAAATTATCGTAGGACTTCAGACAAACCGTCCTCTTAAGAGAGGGGTAAATCCCTTTGGCGGCATCCGTATGGCGCGTCAGGCTTGTGAGGCTTACGGCTATAAGCTGAGTAAAAAGGTTGAGGATGAATTCAGCTACCGCACAACTCACAATGACGGTGTTTTCCGTGCATACACAGATGAAATGCGTCTTGCGCGTAAAAGTCATATTATAACAGGACTTCCCGATGCATACGGAAGAGGCCGTATTATCGGTGATTACAGAAGAGTGGCTTTATACGGCATAAACAAGCTTATTGAAGAAAAAACCAAGGACAAAAAAGCTCTTGCAAAGGAAAACTTCAACACCGAACAGATTAGACTTGATGAAGAGCTTTATCAGCAGATTGCTTTCTTAGGTAAGCTCAAGGAAATGGCAGCTATGTATGGCTTTGATATAAGCGAGCCTGCAGCCAATGCCCGCGAAGCCGTGCAATGGACATATTTTGCATATCTCGGCGCAATTAAAGAGCAGAACGGTGCAGCTATGTCTTTGGGCAGAGTCAGCACATTCTTTGACATATATTTTGAGAGAGATATTCAAAACGGCATACTCACAGAAGAGGGTGCACAGGAAATTATGGATGACTTCGTTATGAAGCTGCGTCTTGCAAGACATCTGAGAACCCCTGAATACAATGAGCTTTTCGGCGGAGATCCTATGTGGATCACCGAAGCACTGGGCGGTATGGGTGAAGACGGCAGAACGCTTGTAACAAAGAGCACATTCCGAATGCTCAACACTCTTTACACTCTCGGCTCTTCTCCCGAACCCAATCTTACTGTTTTGTGGTCAAACTCTCTCCCCGACGGCTTCAAGCGCTATTGTGCAAGGGTTTCTGTTGACACAGACTCAATACAGTATGAAAATGACGATATTATGCGCCCAATTTACGGTGACGATTATGCTATTGCCTGCTGTGTTTCGGCTATGAAGGTCGGCAAGCAGATGCAGTTCTTCGGTGCACGCTGTAATCTTGCAAAGCTTTTGCTTGTTGCAATAAACGGCGGCTACGACACAACAAGCGGTATACATTTAGGCCCTCAGATGCCCGTTATGGACGGTGACAGGCTTGATTTCAAAGAGGTTGAAAAGCGTTTCGCTGTTTATATGGAATGGCTTGCGGGACTTTATGTAAACACAATGAATGTTATTCACTATATGCATGACAAATATGCTTATGAAAAAACACAGATGGCCCTGCACGACACAAAGGTAGGCAGATTTATGGCATTCGGCATAGCAGGATTATCTGTTGTTACAGACTCCCTGTCTGCAATAAAATATGCCTCTGTGCGTCCCTTAAAGGATGAAAACGGTTTCATTGTTGACTTTGAAACAACAGGGACATTCCCCAAATACGGCAACGACGATGACGCTGTTGACCTTATTGCAAGAGATGTTACACATCAGTTTATAACAGAGCTGAAAAAAACACCCACATACCGCAATGCAGAGCATACCCTTTCCGTGCTTACAATTACTTCAAATGTTATGTACGGCAAGCACACAGCTGCAACTCCTGACGGAAGAAAGGCATCGGCTCCCTTTGCACCCGGTGCAAACCCGATGCACAACCGCGAAGAAAACGGTGCTCTGGCTTCTCTCAACTCCGTTGCAAAAATCTCCTATGACGACTGCCGCGACGGTGTTTCAAACACATTCTCAATAACCCCCGAAGCACTCGGCAAAGAAAACACAGAAAGAATAACAAACCTTGTTACAATTCTTGACGGTTATTTTGCAAAAAAAGCACATCATATTAATATAAATGTACTCAACCGTGAAACACTTATGGATGCATATGAAAATCCCGAAAAGTATCCCAACCTCACAATAAGAGTTTCAGGCTATGCCGTAAACTTCAACAAGCTTTCCCGTGAGCAGCAGCGTGAAGTTATCAGCCGTACCTTCCACGAAGCAATATGACCGCTTCGATTATTAAAGGACAAGTACATTCAATACAAACGCTGGGCACCGTTGACGGTCCCGGCGTGCGTTTTGTTGTCTTTCTGCAGGGTTGTCCGCTCAGATGCAAGTGCTGTCATAATCCAGATACATGGGACTTAAAGGGGACTTATGAATATACAGCCGAGGAAATAGTAAAAAAGGCAGTCCGTTACAGGGAATATTTTGGCATTGACGGCGGTATTACCCTTTCGGGCGGCGAACCTTTATTACAGGCTCGCTTTGCAAAGGAAATTTTTATTCTCTGCAAAAAAGAAAACATCAACACTTGTCTTGATACCTCAGGAATTTTACTTAATGAAGACACAAAAGAGCTGCTCGGAGTAACGGACACGGTTCTGCTTGATATAAAATATACAACTGACAGCTTATACAAAGAGAATGTAGGCTGTTCACTTTCCCCCGTGCTCGAATTTCTTGATTATCTTCAGAAAAAAGAAATCCCCGTCTGGCTTCGTCAGGTGATAATACCCACCTTGAATGATAATAAGGAAAATATAACCGCATTAAAAAGAATAGCAGACTCGCACCCATGTGTTGTAAAAACCGAGCTTCTGCCGTTCAGAAAAATATGTCAGACAAAATACGACAGCATGAACATTGAATTTCCACTTGCAGATATTCCCACCCCCTCCCCCGAACAAATGCAAAAGCTAAAAAATTGCTTACTGTAACACTAACAAAAAAAAAGAATATAATTATTCTGAAAGGAGTCCGCTATGAAATTAGTTCTTTTAACAGCCCTCGGCGTGGGAGGTGCAACAGTTATAGGTTCTGTTCTCGGTTTTATCTTTAAGAATATTTCACATAAATTTTCAGATATAGTTCTATCCTTTGCCGCAGGAGTTATGCTTGCCGCCTCTGTATTCGGACTTATTGCCCCCTCTCTTGAAGGCGGCGGAAAGTATGCAATTATCATCACAATTGCAGGAATTTTTGCAGGCGCAATAGTTTTGAATCTTATGGATAGGCTTGTGCCTCATATGCACCGTTTAGTAGGTGCGGATACAGAAAAACACAACAACACAAATTTAGACAAGGTGCTTTTGTTTGTGCTGGCAATAGCAATACACAATCTTCCAGAGGGTATTGCAGCCGGTGTCGGCTTCGGCACAGAGGACACCTCTCAGGCACTGCTCATAGCAGGCGGTATCGCATTGCAGAATATCCCCGAGGGTATGGTAATTATAGCACCTATGCTCGCAGCGGGCATAACACCTAAAAAGACCTTTCTGTGTGCTTTTGCTACAGGTATTATCGAGGTTATAGGTACACTTATAGGTTATTTTGCAGTAAACATTTCTGCCGCAATTCTGCCATTTGCCCTTGCATTTGCAGGAGGCACTATGCTTTATGTTGTGAGCGATGAAATGATACCGGAAACCCATTCGCACGGAAATGAAAGAGGAGCAACCTATGCTCTTCTCACGGGATTTTGTATTATGCTTATAACAGATGTTTTACTTTAATAACGATAAAAAAACGGAGAAGCATTCTATAATGGAAATTACACCCATTGCGAAAATACACACGCTTTATCCCACAAAATTCGGTATTCCCCGTCAGAGCAGACTTGTTGAAAGCACCGCAAGGATAGTATTTGAAAAGGAATACCGCAATGATGAGTCACTCAGAGGTATAGAGGATTTTTCCCACCTGTGGCTTATATGGGAATTCAGCGAAGCAAAGCAGGAAAAATGGTCGCCTACCGTCCGTCCGCCAAGGCTCGGCGGCAACACCAGAATGGGAGTTTTTGCAACGCGCTCCCCTTTCAGACCAAACTCTCTTGCCCTTTCGTGTGTAAGATTAATAAAAAAAGAAAAAACCGAAAATGAGGGAACCGTACTTTATGTAAGCGGTGCGGATATTTTAGACGGCACTCCAATATACGATATAAAGCCCTATCTCCCCTTTACGGACAGTGTTCCCGATGCGAAAGGCGGCTTTGCTCAGGCAGTTGAGGGAAATTTTCTTAAGGTTGAATTTCTGTGCGATACTTCATTTTTAAGTAATGAAGATTTAAAAGCCTTGACACAGCTTCTTGAAAATGACCCCAGACCTCATTATCACTCGGATAAAGAAAAGATATATTCCTTTGAATATTCTCATTATAATATAAAATTCACCTGTGATAACAAATTTATATATGTCAGAGCGATACAAGCACTTCAGACAAACAAATAAATATAAATGTTTAACGCATCACATTCAGGTGATGCGTTATTCTTTTGTAATATTAAAAAATTTACATTTTCTTATGGAAATCGGTATGCTTTTATGTTATAGTTATAATGGAATAATTTATGAGAGGTGTTTTATATGGATATAATGGGCGTTGTTTCAAGCGCAATTCAGGGTATAACAAAAAGCTACGGTAAAAGAGTGGGCAAAAAAACCACTGCACCCGTAATCGATGATGTTATGCCCCAAACAATAAAAGGCGATACTTACCGTTTAGGCTTTGCAACAGATGAAATTATGCCGCAGGATTTCCCCAACAGCATATATTGGATTGCAGGCCACGGCTCAGGCCACAGAATGGAAGGTATTATTTCTCCCGTATACATAAGCGCGGTATGGATTGACTGCGGCAATGATGAGGGAATGCTGTGGCTTACTGCCGATATCGTTGGTATAACAAACATTGAGGTTACAAAAATCCGTTCAATGATAATGGCTTCAGATGTTATAAAGGGCTGTAAGCTTATTAATTTCAGCTGTACCCACTCTCATTCGGGTATTGATACTCTCGGCTACTGGGGCAAGCCCTTTGCAAGCATCCCCTCTGACGGTAAAGACAAGGACTATATGGAACAGCTTTTCAACAAGGCAGTTAAAGTAAGTGAAGAGGCTTTCCTTAACAGACAGGCAGGCAAGCTCTATGCAGGTCAGAAGGCTATCCCCGGCGGACTTGACGCAGGCCGTCTTTTTGCAGACAAGCATGAGGTTCTTTCCCGTATCCGTTTTGCTCCCGAAAACGGCGATGCTGAAACCTGGCTTATCAATATAGGTGCGCATCCCAATTCTCTCGGTGGCTCAAACAGAAAGCTCTCGGGCGAATATCCTTACTTTATGCGTGAAATAATCAAAGAAGAAAAAGGGGCAAATGTACACTTCGGTATCGGTGCTATAGGCGGTATGGATGCTCCCGACTTTGACCAGGAGGATAAACTCAACTGCATCAAATTACAGGCAAAATTCTTTGCAGAAAATGCTATGGCAGTTGAAGAGGAAAGAGAGCTTACACCTGAAATCAAGTATATTCAGCAGCCCTTCTATCTCCCTGTTGACAATAATGTTCTTTGCTTACTTGCAATGAAAGGCACAATGAGCTTCAAGGCATATCCGCATGAAGACAGTCTTCTCGGTATTGCAATGAAAACGGAAATAACATATATGACACTCGGAAATCAGAAGTTCCTGCTTCTTCCCGGTGAAAACTTTGTGAACACCGTTTACGGCTCTTATCACAGTGCTGAAGAATCCACAACAGGTAAGGGACCTGAAATCAATCCCACACCCTTAGCCGAAATCTGCGAAGACTCCACAATGGTTGCTTACGGTGTTTCAAATGATATGTCAGGCTATGTTGTTCCGCCCAACGATTTCATTCTCAACGAAACCCAGCCCTTCCTCAACGGCGGTAAAGACCGTTTCGGCAAAAACCACTATCACGAAACAAATTCAATGGGTATAAACACTCAGAAATATATTGCTGATACCTTCCAAAAGGTTGTTAATAATTTTAATAAATAATATTCACAAAAAAAGAGTGTATCAGACATCTGCTGAGATGTTCTGATGCACTCTTTTTGTGCTGTATTGTTACTAAAATTTTTTAAGATAAAACTCCTGTTTTGCTGCAAGATAAAGTAACAGACTGTTCAACTGTTTTTACCGGTATTCCCAACACATATAATTTACAGGTAAAATCTCCGGTTGCTGTATTTGCACTTTTTGAAGCAGTTGCAGATTTCATTTTCCAGGAATCGTTATAAATCTCATATGAAACAGAGGCTGCCGTACAGGTAGAGGAGGTTCCCGTGTATGAAAAAGTACCGCGTATTGTTACTGTCCACTGTTTTTCGTCATCTGAATTATAATGATTGACAGATTTTGAACCTGATTTTGTTGAGGTGGCAAATAATGCTGTTTCCTGTTCTGCTACGGTTATCACAATATAGCTGCCATCATCAAAATATTCAACTGTGGTATTTGTCATGTCATTAGCTGTTGCAGGTAAACATAATACAGGAACAAGTAAAATAAAAGATAAACAAAATACAAAAAAACGTTTCATAATCAATTCAAATCTCCTTGCTCGTCTATAGTATTCTCTATTATAGGCTGCTCAACTGAATAACCGTTTATACTTTTTACTCCTTCAATAACAGCAAATGTCACACCAACAGCCCACACAGTAACAGCAATAAGTATACCTGCTAAAATTACATTTTTTATTCTGATTCGTTTTCTTATAATCTTCAAATCCGTGCTTTCCAAAAAACCTTTTGCAACACTTTCGGGAGTTCCGAAATGCTGAATTATACTATTGATATCTGTTATATTGTTTTCTTCTGCATAATTAGCAACATCACTTTCAAAATCTTTAAGAAATTCTTTCAGTAACTTATTGTTACAAAAAACTAAGGATTTTACTTCTTTTATGTATTTCTTAATTTCTATCTGTAGAGATTTATTCACCTGAATTATCCGCCTTTCTGTCAAGAATCTTGCTGATGCTATCAATTATTTCATCATATTCTGCAAGTATTGAAGCATAATACTTTTTACCTGCCTCTTCAATATGATAGTATTTACGGGTACGCCGTTTGCCGACAAGCTTGGTATATTCACTGATATACCCGGCATCAGACAATCTGTATAGAATAGGATACAACGATCCCTCTAATATAGTATAAACACCATCGCTTTTTTCAGCAAAGGCTTGCGTTATCTGATATCCGTAAAGATCTTCTTTATGCAGTAAATGCAATATAAGCATTTCTGCTGTTCCTCTTTTAAAATTATCTTGATTTTGACTCAAAAAAAACATTTCCTTATCTCATTATGTCTTTATACTTATTGTAGCATGTTATATTTTTTAATACAATACCTTTTTTATAAATGTATTGTTGACAAAAAGTATTAATGTGTGATATTATCAAATCAGAAAGATTTATCATAGAAGGGGCGATACCGATGTGGAACAGAAACCTTTATTGCTAATATCAAAATATAGGAGAAAAAATAAATGAAAAAATTTTTAGCTATTATGTTAATATCGGTTTCACTTTTTTCGCTTTGTTCTGTAAATTCTTTTGCTTGGGAATCAATAGATACTTTTGAGTATTGGTACTCATCAGGGAACGATATCGGGTATATCCCCTCAAACGGCAACAGATTAATATCTATCGTGAATAATTCTGCTTGCGAGATAACAGAATCACAACTTTCATCGTACTTATCTTATGCGAGAAATGCATGGACAAGTGAAGGAACTTTCAGCCAAACCACATCATCATCTTCGGATTGTACAATGCTATTCGCAGATATAAATAGAAATTTGGCAACTATAATGGGCATATCATCAAATGCAGTCGGAGTAACACTTCAGGATAAAACTTTGGTTGGTTATGCAACATATGGCAGTTCACGAAAAAATGTATATACTTTTAATGAGCAGATGATATATTTAATATATGATGACATCTCTTCCTCTTATTCATCTGCGAAGTGGAAATCTATTACTGCACATGAATTCGGACATGCTGTTGGTTATCTTGGTCACGACACATCAGCAACATCCGCTAATCCATCATTAATGAATCCAACAATAGACACAGTTTGGGATGACTGGAGAATTTCAACTCCGCAAACGAGAGATTTGAGACATATGAGTAATATTTAATAAGAAGAAAAACATAATCAAAAGGAGAAGTCATTGTGAGAAAAAATAAAAAGATTTTAATATCCCTTACAGTGATATTTTGTTTAGTTGCAATTTCATCCGTTGTTTTTACAATGAACCGAAATAATAACAATGATGCTTCAACATATGATGATGAGTATATTTTGGATTTGATTGAATCGGCATACGGAGACTCTGATAATATTGTTGTTAATGCATCTTATTCTGACTCTGCAGAGTCGTTTGAAGAGCTTGAGAATACTGCGGATTTTATTGTTATGGCAACGGTTGAATCGGTTGAAAAAAGAATTGCCGGTCAGGTTGCGACTTTATCTGTATCTGAAATTTTCAAAGGAAATGTACAGCAGTCGATTTTGCTTTATCAGACATTGGATGATGATAATGTTAAAGTAGGCAAAGAATATATTCTCTTTATGAACGAACAAACAGGCGATGAAGCTCAAAATGATTATTATCCCGTTGCCGGCGGAAGAGGAGTTGTGCTTGTTTATGAATCTTCCAACGAAACTATTGTTGAAATTGACAGCGAAAAATTAAATTCACAAGCTTTAATAGAATGGTTGGATGAAAACTTTGTTTCTCTTGAACGCACTTCAATAAGCTATAAAATTGTAACAAGAGAATAAAGCTAAAAAGTTCTTAGACTGTTTCCAATCTTTAATAAATAACAAAAGCCGGGCTGTGTGCTCGGCTTTTTCCTTTATTTTGATTTTATTTCTCCGCAGGCTATTTTAATTCCGGCATTTCCGCCCGGTTGACTCTTAAAATCGTCCGTTGAAGAATGTATTATTACTGTTTTTCCGATTATATCCTTTATTTCAAATCTGTCTGTCAGAAAAACACTTACTGCCCTGCCCGAGTTTCCGAAAAGCGGCGGCATATCTCCCGTGTGATAAGGATGCGGACAATTCTGCAGATTCAGATGTGTACCGACATTTGCAAACTGATCCTGTTTATTTCCCGAACAGCTTTCTCCCGAGTGAATATGAAAAGCGAAAATCGGATTTTTGCACTTACTCCTGGAATCGGGTAAGCCTGCAACCTGGGAAGCCACCAGAACCCCGAACGGCGTTGAATAAAAACGCATTGTACCGCGTATTTTAGGATAGTCAGAGCTGCCGTGTATCAAAGCCTGAGCCTGCGGTTTTAATGTCAGATATTTGCAGATATTAATAAACTGTCCGTTGAAAATATTTCCTGAGCACATAAACTCACCTCCGTCTCATTCTATGCAGTAACAAGACAAGCGGTGAACAAAAAATCGGTAATCCCTTGTTGTGAGATTACAGATTTTTTGCATTTTTTTAACAGTAATAAGATTTACGCTTCACTGAAAGAGTCCTTGTCCACAAAGCACAAGGGACAAACAAAATCATCGGGTAAATCATCAAATCTTGTACCGGGGGCTATGCCGAGCTCTTCATCGCCCTTTGCTTCATCATACACCCAGCCACAGACATCGCATACATATTTTTTCATACTCATTCCTCCCGATTTTATTTTATGCCCTTTTTACATAAAATAATCAGGAGCAGAGTTCTTTTGCAAGCTCGTTTATCTTTGCTGTGCTGTCATCATTGAGAGCGGACACAAGCTTTACTTCATTTTCGGCGAAGATGAGATTTTTTGATTTTTCGAGCATAGCTTTCATAACCTTAGTGGCAAGAGGAGCCCAGCTTCCGTTTTCAATGAAGGCAACCGTGCGTTCGGAGAAGCCGCGCTCGGTAAGATGTGTTATAAATTCGTGCATAAAGGGGAAAATTCCTGCATTATAGGTTGTTGTTGCAAGAACTATCTTGCTGTAGCGGAAGGCATCTGCAACAGCTTCTGACATATCGCATCTAGCAAGGTCTGTAACCTTTACATTCTGACAGCCGTTCTCCTTAAGCTTTTGGGCAAGAAGCTCAACTGCCTTTTTTGTGTTTCCGTATACGGAGGTAAAAGCTATCATAATACCGTCCTCCTCGGGCTTATAGGAAGACCATGTGTTATAAAGGTCAATATAATAAGCAAGGTTATTATCAAGCACGGGGCCGTGAAGAGGACAAATTTTCTGAATATCAAGTCCTGCAGCCTTAGCTAACAGCTTTTGTACCTGTGCACCGTATTTTCCCACTATACCGATATAATAGCGTCTGGCTTCCGTTATCCAGTCTGACTGAGAATCAGTTAAGCCAAATCTGCCGAATGCATCTGCGGAAAACAAAATCTTCTCGCTGCTGTCGTATGTCACAATAACCTCGGGCCAATGTACCATGGGAGCTGTTACAAATGTAAGCTTATGTTTACCTAAATCGAGTGTACTGCCCTCATCAACACTTATCTGCTTATCGGAAAAATCCGTGCCGAAAAAGTTTTTCATCATTGTAAAGGACCTTGCGGCAGACACTATCTGAGCATCGGGATATGCCTTCATAAAGCTTATGATATTTGCCGAGTGGTCAGGCTCCATATGCTGAATTATGAGATAATCGGGCTTTCTTCCCTCAAGCACTTTCGCAATATTATTAAGCCATTCTTCAGTAAAATTACGGTCAACACTATCCATTACCGCAATTTTTTCATCAATAATAACATAAGAATTATAAGCTATTCCGTCCGGCACCTTATACTGACCTTCAAAAAGGTCGATATCTTTGTCAAAGACACCTACATATTTAATATCATCTGCAATAAACATATTTGCCTCCAAACAATACATTCCTGTTTTTTTGTTTATATTTTATTACAAAAAAATAATTTATTCAAGTATTCTTCCGTCTGTTGAAATTGTTACAACCTGCCAGGGAATAAATTTTCCGCTTTTCTGTAATGCATTCTTTGCAGCATTCTCAATACCCGAGCAGCACGGTACTTCCATACGCACAATTTTCACACTCTTTATATTATTGTTTGCAATAATCTGAGTAAGCTTCTCAGCCCACTCCCCCTCATCAAGCTTGGGACAGCCTATGAGCGTAATATGATTACGGATAAAATCGTTGTGAAAATTTCCGTATGCAAAAGCCGTGCAATCGGCAGCAATAAGAAGATTTGCATCTTCAAAATACGGAGCATTCACAGGCACAAGCCGTATCTGACAAGGCCATTGTGCCAGCTGACTTGAAACAGCTGCTTCTCTCAGAGAAGTTTTTATTTCAGGCCGTTTCAGAGAAGCAGCCTGTGTACCGGGACAGCCGCAGGGTAATTTCGTACCGTGATTCTGCATTTTTGCTTTTTTCACTGCTTCTTCATCGAAAGCGGCAGCTTCACGCTCTTCGAAGCTTATAGCACCTGTCGGACAGGCAGGTAAGCAATTTCCGAGTCCGTCACAGTAATCATCACGAATAAGCCTTGCCTTACCGTCAATCATTTCTATTGCACCTTCGTGACAAGCTGTTGCACAAGCCCCACATCCGTTACATTTTTCTTCATCTATTTTAATTATTTTTCTTATCATCCTTTTTCCTCCTTGATATTTACTCAAAACATTTTCCGTTTTTGCAATCCTCCGTTGTCTGGCATCTGTAGCACAACTCGTTCGGACATTGACGGTTTTCAGAAAAGCCTACAAGATTTTTAACCGTAGTTTCGGCAATATTTTCAAGTGCTTCTTCTGTCAGGAAAGCCTGATGAGAGGTTACAATAACATTAGGCATTGAAATAAGCCTTGCAAGAGTATCGTCTTCAAGAATATGTCCTGAATTGTCTTCAAAGAACAAATCAGCTTCTTCTTCATAAACATCAAGACAAGCCGCACCGACTTTTCTTGACTTGATTCCGTTAAGCAATGCTTCTGCATCAACCAGCGCACCCCTTGAAGTATTGAGAATAACAACACCCCGTTTGCATTTTTCAATAGCTTCATTATCTATAAGGTGCTGTGTTTCTTCCGTTAACGGACAATGCAGTGAAATTATATCGCTGTTTGCAAAAAGCTCGTCAAGCTCAACATATCTCACAGTATCTCCATTATCAAGTCCCGATGCAGGAAACTTGTCGTATGCAAGCACCTTCATTCCGAAACCACGGCAGATATCAATAAATACTCTGCCTATTCTGCCCGTTCCCACAACACCTACCGTTTTTCCGTAAAGGTCAAAGCCCGTAAGCCCCGATAAGCTGAAATTGAAATCTCTTGAACGGATATATGCTTTATGAATTCTGCGTATAGATGTCAGCAACAATGCCATGGTGTGTTCTGCAACTGCATACGGTGAATATGCAGGAACTCTTAACACATGTACCTTGCCGAAAGCATATTTCATATCAACATTATTAAAGCCTGCGCATCTTAAAGCCAGAATATTGATACCCATCTGTACCATTCTGTCTATAACTGCTTCATTTACTATATCGTTTACAAATGCACATATTGCATCATAGCCCTGTGCAAGATCTACTGTATCTTCATTGAGTTTTGTTTCAAAATACTTGAATTTCACACCATACATTTCACCGTATTTATCAAATGACGGTCTGTCGTATGGCTTTGCATCAAAAAAAGCTATTTTCATTTCTTTCAGTCTCCTTGCTTTTATGAGTTTATTATAGTATAATCACATCGATAAATATGTTGAATTTTCAACAAAACGGAGAAATTTATGAGGAAATATCTTGAAGTTCTGAAAAACTGTCCCCTTTTTCAAAATATTGAAGACGAAAATCTGCTGCATATGCTCACTTGTCTGGGGGCAAGAACAGCAATCTTCGATAAAAAATATACGGTAATGTCTGAGGGTTACCCGGCAAAATATATCGGCATTGTGCTTTCGGGTTCTGTTCAGATAACTCAGACTGATTACTACGGAAACAGAAGTATTCTGAGCAATATCGAAAAATCAGGAGTGTTTGCAGAAGCCTTTGCCTGTGCCGGCACACAAGCAATTCCGATAACGGTAACGGCAAATGAGCAAAGCGAAATAATGTTCATTGACTGCGCTCCCGTTTTGCGCACCTGTGCAAAAAACTGTGCATTTCACACTCAGCTGATATTCAACCTTATGAAAGACCTTGCAGACAAAACTATAGTTTTTCATCAGAAAATTGAGATAATATCAAAACGCACAACAAGAGAAAAGCTATTGAGCTATCTTCTGTTTCAGTCAAAAAAAACAGGCTCGGACAGCTTCGAAATTCCATTCGACCGTCAGGAGCTTGCAGATTATCTTGAGGTAGACAGAAGCGGGCTGTCTGCCGAAATCAGCAAGCTGAGAAATGAGGGTGTGCTTCAAAGTAATAAAAAGTATTTTACTTTATTAAAATAAACATAAGTAAAAAAACTAAAACTTATTGCCAAATTTTTCTGCTTATGTTATATTAATAAAAAAAGGAGGCAACCCGTATGAATAAAACTTTCAAATCAGTATTAAGCGTCGTTTTAAGCGTACTTCTCATTCTTTGCACCTTACCCGTATCCTTTGCAAGTGAAACAGGCAATACACCTGTCAATACCTGCACATGCGGTGAAGAACCCATTATTTATGTTGCAGCATTGGGAAGTGCAACTCTTTATCAGAATGCAGGCACCGAGGAGGAAAAGGTTATTTTCCGTCCCGAAACATCAGCATATGTAGAGCTTGTGTTCAGTCTTTTAGGACCCTTGTTCAATCTTTTACTGACAAGAAATTACGATAACTTTGCAGATGCACTTATCTCTGCCGCAAATGGAATCTTCGGACCGCTTGCAAATGCAGAGGACGGCTCTTCAACTCCCGATATAACAACAAAAGAGGAGCTTCCTACCGATCCTAAACACGGACTTGACTATTCATATTATTTCGGCTACGATTTCCGTGCAGATCCCGTTCTCACAGCACAGTATCTCAATGAATACATTGATGCAGTTCTTGAGCTTACAGGACACTCTCAGGTAAGAGTGCGTGCTTCTTCAATGGGCGGCGTTGTGATGATGTCATATCTCAGAGAATATTCCTCAGACAAGGTAAAATCTGTTATTTTCCAGAACTGTCCCATTAACGGCACAGCCGTTGCAGGCGACCTTTTCTGCGGTAACTTTGAACTCAACACAACTGCAGTTTACCGTTATGCCGCAACCGCACTCCCCTCACTTCTCTCTCCCTTTATGCTCAAGGTAGTTATGGGACTTGTTGACGGCCTCTACTATTCAGGTATTCTCGGCTTTATTATAGACAAGCTCAATGTTGTTGTTGAAAACTGTATTGATAAGGTATATGATGAGCTTCTTATCCCCATTTTCAAGGCAAACTGCGGTATTTGGGCTTTTGTTCCCGATGAATACTACGAGGAAGCAAAAACCTTTATGTTAGGTGATGATGCAAACGAGACTCTCGTTGAAAAGATTGACTACTATCATTATGAGGTTCAGGGTAAGTCAGACGAAATATTAAACGGTCTTATTGAAAAAAATGTACCCGTAATGATTGTTTCCGCAACAAATATTCAGCGTACTCCCCTTGTTGAAACCTGGCACAACGACTCTGACGGAACTGTTGACACCAAGTATTCCTCAGTAGGCGCAACAGTTGCAAACCTCTGGGAAACTCTCGGTGACGGATATGTTCAGGCTATAGATGACGGACACAACCATATTTCTCCCGATAACCGTATAGATGCTTCAACCTGTGCTTTACCCGACCACACATGGTTTGTAAACAATATGGTACACTGCACAACACACGACGGTCACGACAAATTATACGACTGGTTCTTTGAGAGCGACAACAATGAAACACCCGTAAATGTTTTTTCAAATCCCGCTTATCCCCAGTTCTTACAGAACAATATCCAGGAGCAGACATTAACTCCACAGCAGTAAAAAAATCTTATAATTTATCAAAACGGTTCCCTCTTTTGGGGGAATCGTTTTTCTTATATTGCTTCAGCAAAAAATCCGAATTTGGCACATACAGAACGATTCGGGCTGTTCCATATGAGCTTGACTTTTACTGTCTGCAAAAACAACGAGCTGCCTCGGAAAAAGCAGCTCGTTATTGTTTTATTTAGTTTTTACATACTTATATGAAGACCAGCCTGAGTAGTATTTAACATCGTTTACTGTTTTATAGGTTCTCACTCTTACATAATATGTCTTGTTTGCCGTAAGTCCGCTAAGCGTTGTTTTTACTGTGCTGTAGCTTGTGAGGGGCTTTGTCTTTGCATTTGTGAAATCCTTTGATGTTGAATACTGTATCTGATAACCTGTTACCTGGGTTGTTTTCTTGGTAAGGTTAACAGTTATACTCTTTGTGCCTGCCTTAAGTGAAGCAACGGTTGTCTGAGGCGGATTTATCTTGAATGTGAGTGTTTTTGTACCCTTATAGTTACCTTTCATTGTTATGGTAACTTTATATGTACCCACATTCTTTCTGCCCGTTGCATATTTAACAGTGTAGTGTGTATCTTTAGTAAGTTTTACACCGCTTGCATTTGTTACAGTAACGGTAGGTGTTCTCACCTTTCCGTTATATGTAAGGCTTGTCGCAGAGAGTTTAACTGTACATTTTGAAATGTCTATGGAATTAATCTTGAATGAAAGTGTCTTTGTGCCTGTGTAGTTACCTATCATCTTGACGGTTACTTTGTATGTGCCTGCATTCTTTCTGCCCTCGGCATATGTTACTGTGTAGTGCTTATCTTTGGTAAGCTTAGTGCCGTAGGAGTTGGTTACCGTAACGGTGGGTGTTCTTACTGCACCATTGTAGGTAAGGCTTGTTGCGGAGAGTTTGACTGTGCAGGTAGAAATGTTAATGGTGTTAATCTTGAAAGTAAGTGTCTTAGTACCCGTGTAGTTACCGATCATCTTGACGGTTACTTTATATGTGCCGACATTTTTTCTGCCCTCTGCGTAGGTTACGGTATAGGATGTACCCTTTGTAAGCTTTGTGCCGCTTGCGTTGGTTACAGTAACGGTGGGTGTTCTTACATTTCCGTTATATGTAAGACTTGTTGCGGAGAGCTTAACCGTACAGCTGGAAATATCAATCGGGTTGATTTTGAATGTAAGTGTCTTTGTGCCTGTGTAGTTACCAATCATCTTGACGGTTACTTTGTATGTACCGACATTCTTTCTTCCCTCTGCATATGTTACTGTGTAGTGCTTATCTTTGGTAAGCTTTGTGCCGTAGGAGTTGGTTACAGTAACGGTGGGGGTTCTTACATTTCCGTTATATGTAAGACTTGTTGCGGAGAGCTTAACCGTACAGGTGGAAATATCAATCGGGTTGATTTTGAATGTAAGTGTCTTTGTGCCTGTGTAGTTACCGGTCATCTTGACAGTTACTTTGTATGTGCCTACATTCTTTCTGCCCTCGGCATATGTTACGGTATAATCAGTCCCCTTTGTAAGCACATTGCCGTTTGCATCCTTGACTGTTACAGTGGGAGTTTTTACATAGCCGTTGTATGTGTAGGATGTTGCTGAGAGTGTGAAGGTCTTGGGGTAGCTGATACTTTTACTTGACTTTACCTTTCCGCAGCCCGTACAAGCAGTTTTGATGCTTCCGCTCTTTGAAAGTGTTGCTTTGGTTGTGGTGGTTGTGTAGGAATGGGTTATAGTGCGTGTTGCGGAACATACATTACAGGTCTTATCGCAAGCATTATCATATGTATGTGCAAGCTTTGCAATAGTTGTTACAGAAGTTTTTGCCGTACAACCGTTTCTTGTGCAATGCTTACTCTTAGAACCTGTTGTAGCACAAGTGGCTTTTTTGTCAACTGTATATGAGGAGGAATACTTATGACCGAGTTTTGCTGTTGTTTCGGTATAAGTATCTCCGCACTCATTGCAAGTATAAATTACACAACCGTCCGTTGTACAAGTAGGCTCATTTATAATACTTTCAAAATCATGATCACATAATACTTCAAATGTACGATCATATCTTTCTGCATAAGCCTGTGCGGTTGAGCCCGGATAGCCAACAATTGTTACAACGGATGCAATCGTATAGCTGCTATTATAAATTTCACATTCGGGATTAAGGATAGTTATTGATTCAAGACTGTCGCAATCATTGAGTGCATTCGAACCGATGCTTGTTACTGATTCAGGAATTGTTATGATTGTAAGGCCGATGCAACCCTCGAATACATAATCACCAATGCTGGTTACTGATTCTGGGATTGTTATGTTTGCAAGACTGTCGCAATCTATGAACGCACCTTCTCTGATGTCGGTTACTGATTCAGGGATTGTTATGCTTGTAAGACTGTCGCAATCCATGAACGCATAAGAACCGATGCCGCTTACAGATTCAGGGATTGAATATGAATTTCTCGAATTTCCGATAGGATATTGTATCAATTCTGTTTTGTTTTTGTTGAAGAGTACACCATAAGCATCCGAACTGTAATAATTATTATTTTCTTCCACTGATATGCTTGCAAGACTGTCGCAATCCATGAACGCATAAGAACCGATGCTTGTTACTGATTCAGGAATTGTTATGCTTGTAAGACCGGTGCAACGTTCGAACGCATAATCACCAATGCTTGTTACTGATTCAGAGATTGTTATGCTTGTAAGACCAGTGCAATACCCGAACACAGAAGAACCAATGCTTGTTACTGATTCAGGGATTGTTATACTTGTAAGACTGTCGCAATCATTAAACGCACTATTACCGATGCTTGTTACTGATTCGGGGATTGTTATGCTTGTAAGACTGTCGCAACCACCGAACGCATAATCACCGATGCTTGTTACTGATTCGGGGATTGTTATGCTTACAAGACTTTCACAACCAAAGACTGCATAAGAACCAATGCTGGTTACTGATTCAGGGATTGAATATGAATTTCCCGAAATTCCTCTAGGATATTGTATCAATTCTGTTTTGCTTTTGTTGAAAAGTACACCATAAGCATCCGAACTGTAATAATTATTATTTTCTTCTACTGTTATATTTTCAAGACTGAAACAATAAGCGAACGCTTTATTACTGATGTTTGTTACTGATTCAGGAATTGTTATGCTTGCAAGACTGTCGCAACGATAGAACGCATAATCACCAATACTAACTACACCGTTTTCTATAATTGCTGATCTGATATAATTGTTGTAAGCATACCAAGGCACACCATAATAAGCGTAATCATCCATCTCTCCCGTACCGCTTATTACGAGCGTATCACCATAAATAACCCATGTAAGATTATCACCGCAAGTACCGCTTGCAACAATTGAGGCTTCACCGCAGTTATCACAGATACCGTCAAAATCCGCATCAGAATGACTACATTCAAGTGTTACATTAAATGAACCGCTCCTTGAAGTTGAATAAAATCTTGCACCCCAGTAATACTCTGTACCTGCTTCAAGTTCATAGGTAATAGAGAAATTATTATTCTCACCACCATCATCATTGTAAGCAAGCTGATTTTTATCAGCATCAAACAAATATCCGTATGTATCACTGTCTGCTGATGAATAGAAGGTATATTCACCGCTTCTTTCGGGAATAAATCTGAGATATGTTATCTCATCTGCGATTATTTCAATAAGTTTTGTTTCACCAACGAGAATATCTGATACATTATTTCCGCATACTTCACAAATGTTATCATTGTTTTCATCCAAGTGTCCGTTTGAGTAAACATAAGCGTCTTTATAGGAATATCCGCAAACATTACAAGTGTGCAGTGTGTAACCGTCTGTTGTACAAGTAGGCTCAGTTACAACACTTTCAAAATCATGGTCGCAATGATTATAGTGAATTGTTGCAGATGTTAAATAATCATTATAAGAATCTATATCTATTTTTTGCCACTGTGTTTTTGTTCCGGCGTAATATACATCCTCAAGGTTTTCGCAATCATCGAATGCATTTTCTTCAATATATGTGATTGATGCAGGTAGGGTTATACTATTAAGATTTAGGCATAATGAAAATGTATACTCAGGAATAT
>JAZNOZ010000021.1:0-67170 GCA_045589395.1 Acutalibacteraceae bacterium
GGCTCTCAACGACTACGCTCCTATCCAGAGTGGTATCATGAGCACAATTCACGCTTACACAGGCGATCAGATGATCCTTGACGGTCCTCACAGAAAGGGTGACCTCAGAAGAGCAAGAGCTGGTGCTGCTAACATCGTTCCCAACTCAACAGGTGCTGCAAAGGCTATCGGTCTTGTTATTCCCGAGCTTAACGGCAAGCTTATCGGTTCTGCTCAGAGAGTTCCCGTTGCTACAGGCTCCACAACAATCCTTACAGCTGTTGTTAAGGGCACAGATGTAACAAAGGAAGGCATCAACGCTGCTATGAAGGCTGCTGCTTCTGCTTCCTTCGGTTACAATGAAGATGAAATCGTTTCCTCCGATGTTATCGGTATGAGATACGGCTCACTCTTCGATGCTACTCAGACAATGGTAGCTAAGATTGCTGATGATCTTTATGAAGTACAGGTTGTTTCATGGTATGACAATGAAAACAGCTACACAAGCCAGATGGTAAGAACTATCAAGTACTTCGCTGAACTGTAATTAACGCAATAAATAAATTGAGCGGTGAGCTTCGGCTCACCGCTTTTTTTATAGCTTTTATGTATTTAGCCCCTCGGCTATCCGAGGGGCTTTTGTCAGTTGTTTTCGCAGGGTGTTTCAGAGAGAATAAAATCAAGCCTTCCGCCGTTTGTTATATCTTCATATGTCACAAAGGTAGAGTTGATTTTTTCACCGTTGAGATAAACCTCTTTTATATATGGATAATCAAGAGGATCTTTATCGCAGACGATTTCGAGGGTGTCTGCTGTTTTACAGCCGTGATATTCTTTTGACAGCTTTACTTTTGCCTTTTGGAACAGGGGAGTGTTGAGCTGGTATACAGGTTCGGCGGGGCAGATTTGTGCAAAGCCCAATGCGGAGAGAACATACCACGCGGAAAGCTGACCGACATCTTCATTTCCGCAGAAGCCGAAGGGACCGAGGCGGTAGGATTCCTTTTGTACCCGTCTTGTCCAGTACTGTGTGCGGTGGGGAAGGCCTAAAATATTGAAATAGTGTGTTATATTATGGCAAGGCTCGTTCGAGTGATTGTAGTCATCGTTCCACAAAGCAGAAAGGTCTGCCTTATCGAAGAATTTTTCGAGGAGATTTATTGCTCTCTCTTTGCCGAAAAGCTCACAGCAAAGTCCCTCAACATCGTAGGGAACAAACCAGGTCTGCTGAAGTATATTGCTCTCAACACAGCCGTCTGTGTCATAAAGTCCCTCTTCAAGGAATAAAAATTCGCCGTTTTCGTCACGGGGGGCAAGGAAACCTAAATGTTTGTCATAATTTTCTTTATATCTGTTTGCTCTGTCAAGGAAATACTGAGCATCATTTTCTTTACCCATTGCCTGTGCAAATTTATACATAGTATAGTCTGCCGCCAATAATTCAAGTGACAGGCTTAAACGGTAGGGAACATAAGCATCCTTAAGATAGATATCCGTGTACTTAAACTCCTCGGGGCGTACAGAATGAAATTCCTTGCCGAAAAGCTCTTTTGCACAGTTTGAGGAAGCAAGCGAAACATTGTATGCTTTGTCAACATCAAAATTGCGTATGCCTTTAATGTATGCATCTGCTGTTACAATGAGTGCAGGGTCACCGACCATACAGCCTGCATCAATACCCATAAGCTCCCATTTAGCCATTGAGGAATTTTTGAGAAGTGCAATGTTCAAAAGGGAGTTGACTGTGTCGTTTACGATATCGGGACGGATGATGGTGAGCAAGGGGAACTCACTTCTGTATACATCCCATCCGCTGAACATTGTGCGGTGGGTATATGTGCTTTTGTGTATGCTTGAATCTGCCATTTTATATCTGCCGTCTGTGTCTGCCATAATTCTCGGATCAAGCAGGGTGTGATAAAGGCAGGTATAAAAGAGCGTGAGGTCTGTTTCATTATATCCCTCAACATCAATGCAGGAAAAAACATTCTCCCACTTTTCTTCGGCAGCAGTGCGCATTTTATCAAAGTCAAAGTCTGTGTTTTCTGCTTCAAAGTTTTTCTGTGCACCCTCAAGGTCTGTATAAGAAAGTCCTACGCTTATGATAAGAGGGCTTGTAAGCTTACCGAAGCTGGCAAGAATACCGACATCCGTACCCTCATATGAATTGCCCGAGGTATTTACAAATTCTTCGTTTTCAAAGAATTTTACTTCTTCGGGAGTGTGTGACAGCTTCATATAAAAATACAGAGTATAGCTTATATTACCGTGACCTCTTCCGAAGCCGCCGCCTGCAGGAGTACATTTTATGTATCCCTTGAATGTTGAATTGTCAACAGCTTCAATATTCTGATAATCTGCGTGACCGCCTATTCTTCTTGAAAAATTGAAAATTACATTGGCTTCACTGTTTTCAGGATATGTAAATTTAAGCATACCCGTTCTTTCGGAAACCGTAGCCTCGGCTTTTATCTGATATCTGTCGAGAAGAACAGAATAATATCCTGCCTTTGCACATTCGTTTTCGTGTGAAAATGGAGATTTCCAGCCGAGAGTTCCTTTGATAAAGGGGACTTCTGCATTAGAGCCGCTTCTGAGGTCTGTTTCTCCGACAACCGGCATAATCTGAAGATTGCCGAGATCTCCGTACCAGCCGATACCGCTCATATGATTGAAGCTGAAGCCCTCTATTGTGTTGTTGCAATAATTGTATCCTGTTCCGTTATCACCTGCGGTAATAGTGTCGGGAGAAAGCTGTACAAGGCCGCCGGGGACACATGCACCGGGATGCACTTTACCGCCGCCGTGGCAAGCCTCGTTATCTTCAACCTCGCCGACAGAGCCTATCAATGGGTCAACATATTCAAATTTATTCATACTAAAACTCCGTTTATAAAAACTTTATCAGAAATATCTGATAAGTGAAATAACCTTACCTAAAATTATAATTTCATTTGAAATTATAGGTGCATAATCATCATTTTCGGGCTGCAGACGGAAATGGTCTGCTTCCTTGAAAAATCTTTTTACTGTTGCTTCATCTTCTAAAAGAGCAACAACTATTTCACCGTTCACAGCGGTGGGTGTTTTTTCTGCAATAATAATGTCACCGTTGAGAATGCCTGCATTTATCATACTGTCACCCTTTACCTTCAGAGCAAACAAAGGCTTGCCCGAATTGGAATGAGCGGCAAAGGGAACATAGCCCTCGATTGATTCAACGGCAAGAATAGGCATACCTGCAGTTACGGTGCCTATAAGGGGAACCTGAATAACATCATCTGTTGCATCATTTTTAACTCTGATGGTTCGTTTAAGCATAGGATCCCTTTCAATATAGCCTGCAGCTTCCAGTGCATCAAGGTTTGACTGGACGGATGAGGTGGATTTAAGTCCGACTGCCTGACCTATTTCTCTTACTGACGGCGGAATATTTTTCTGCGCTCTTTCTGCAAGAAATTCATATATTTTTTTCTGTGTTGCGGTGAGTTCTTTCATATATCTGCCTCCCTGAAAATAGTACTCCTTGAAAAGTATAGCACAAATGTTCTGAAAAAGCAAACATTTGTTTAGCATTTTTTTGTTTTTTTCAGAATATTTTTTCACATAAAGGGCAGAATTTATAACGGAAGAAAATTTTTTTTGTAGGAGCAACGCAAATGATGTTAAATGATGAAAACAAAAGAAATATGAAAAAGCTGCTTTCTGGCAGATTTAGTTTTATAGCTCTGGGAGTGTGTGTGCTGGCTGCAGGGGTAGTCGGCTACACGGTAACGGACAGAACTAAACAGCCGTCAACGGTTATTGAAAGCACAACAGAAAAAACGACATATATAAGCATCAATGAACCGCAGACAAAATTACCCGAAGAAACAAGTCCGCTTATAGAGGAAATTATACCTGATGTAACTGAACCTTCAGACATTCCCACCGAGGCAGTTTTTGAGGATTCAGGCGAACAAGAAACTGTAGCTGATGAAGCTCCTGCTTCGTATGTATTGCCCCTGAATAACGGAATTTCTGCTGATTTCAGTATGGGTATTCCCGTGTATTCCTCCACCATGGCAGATTACAGAACTCATAACGGAGTTGATTTCAAGGCTTCTGCGGGAGAGAGTGTTCTGAGTATTGCAGACGGTGTTGTTATAAGCGTATCAAAGGATGATAACTGGGGAAATACCGTACAGATGCAGCACTCGGGAGGAGTTGTTTCAACTATTTCCGGCTTTGCAGATGAGGGGCTCGTTTATGAGGGTGCAAGTGTTTCAGCCGGTGATGTTATCGGTGTTGTGGGACCTGTTCCCGTTGAAGCAAAGGACGGCGAGCATATTCACCTTGAAATAAGGGTAAATAATGAGCTTGCCGATCCTCTTGAAATTATGGGATATTCCGAAAATACAGCAGAATGATTATATTGTAAAATCTATTTCCTCAATAAATTTTATTCTTGCGTGTCTGCAAGGGTCATACAGCGGTTCTTCACAGTAAGAGCCGCATTTTTTATTAAAGTGCTCAGAGGGTCTTGCGTGATAAACCAAAAGCAGTCTGCTGTTTTCATCTGTTGCAAAGCAGTTATGTCCCGGACCTGCTTCATCTTTAAGGTCAGAAGTGGATAATACGGGAGTGCTTTTCTTTGTCCAACTATCATTTTTCATAAGGTCGGAATTTATGTCTGCCCACAATAAGCCTATGCAGTATTCCGAACCCGTGCCTGAGGCTGAGAAGAATACATATATTTTGTCATTCATTTTAAGCACGCTTGCGCCCTCATTTACGCTGTGACGCACCCTTTCCCAGTCGTAGTCGGGTTTAGTTAAAACTATAGGCTTGCTTATGAGCTTATTCGGATTTTCAGGATTTATCTCTGCCATAAGCAGAGAAGAATGCTCAAGAATCTGTGCCCAGATAACAAAATGCTTTCCGTTATGCTCAAAGTAGGTCATATCAAGCGAAAATGCCGTGAAAGACAAATTATCACCCTCTGTCGCCTGCATCTGACCGAGCTCTTCCCATACATCTTCAATAGGGTTACATCCCTTGCATTTCAGCACAAAGGGGCGGATATTCCATACATTTTCTTTTTCGCCTGCGGCAAAGAAGATATACCAGATATTATTTATAAGATGCATTTCGGGTGCCCATATGTGCCGCGACATAACACCGCTTTCGTGGGCGGTCCAGATTGTGTGTTCTTCGGCATTTTTAAGCCCTGCAACCGTTTTGCTTTTTCTTAATATAATTCTGTCATATCCGTTTTCTGCACTCATAAAGGCAGGATATGATGAAGTAAAATAGTAGAAACCGTCTGTGGCTTTGACTATATACGGATCTGCTCTTTCGGGGATAAAGGGATTAGGGTAAGTGTTCATATTTTTCTCCATTATTATTGATATATAGAATATTACAACACAAGAAGCAATTTATCAAGATATTTGAAGGTAAAATAAAAAAGGCTGATGACAGCCTTTTAGTAATTGAAGTTATTGCTTGAGCTCAAAATCTGATTTGGGGTGCTTACACCATAAGCATACCCAATCATCGGGTAAATCCTCAAAGGGTATTGCTTCCTTGCTCTCGTCGTATTCATACCCGCATATTTTACATACCCATACTCTTGCTTCGGTCTGCTTCTTAACGGGTGCGGGCTTTATGTGCTTGAAGTAGTAGTCATATGTTGCGCTCTCATCATCAGATATTTTTTCCGCTTCCGTTACCTTTGCAATGAAAAGTGTGTGAGTTCCGCAATCAAGAGTTGTTTCAACCTCGGCACTTATGAAAGCATTTGTGCCCTTTGTTACATATATCAGGCCGTTTTCACTTCTGTTTATATCGTTGAAGGAAGCAAATTTATCGGTATCTCTGCCCGAGGAAAAGCCGAAATGAGTAAATAAATCAAACTGAGCCTTCTGTGAAATTACGGAGATATTGAATTTGCCGGAGTTTACTATCATATCGTGAGTGTAGTTCTGCTTGTTTACAGCAACGGTTATTCTTACGGGAGTATCGGTTACCATCTGTGCGGTGTTTATTATGCAGGCATTATCTTTACCGTCGAGCTGTGTGCTTAAAACAAAAAGACCGTAGCTCAAAGTAAATAATGCTGTTTTGTTTATAGTACTCATAAAAAGCCCTCACTTAAATTGGAATTATTCTAAAAAATAAAATAACATAATTTCAAAAATTTGTCAATAGGAATTCAAAAAATTATGATACTTTTATTCATATACAAAAAAACTAAAAATATAAAGGATATAAGAAAAATCGGACTGTCCGTAAGTTGCGGACAGTCCGAGAAAATTGTATTTTACTGTGCAGCTCCTGTAAGCATATTTCTGACAACACCTAAAATGTGGAAAAGGTTAGCGAAAATTTCAAGGCTTATAGTGAAGATAAAGGGGATATTGATGTCTATGCCTTCTTCGGTGATAACGGTTTCTGTTAAATCGGTGATAGAGAGGTCATAAAGAGTTTTCTGGATTTCAGCAGCAATAAGCTCGTTACCCTGTGCGCTAGGATGAATACCGTCATCTGCAAAATTGCCTGCATCATCCCCGAGAGCTGTTGCAACATCAACAACTACTATTTCTTCGGGATGCTCTTCGGCATAGCGGACAATTGCGGAATTGAGTCTGTCTGCCCCCTGCTGATAAACCGAGCCGATAACACCTGACTGAGGATTGTAAATGGTCTGCATAAGGATAACAGCATCACTGTTGTATTTATTGATGGTGTCAACTATTGTGCAGAAATTTTTATAGAAATTCTCTGCTATAGTATCAAACTGCTCGTAGTTGTTTTTTACGAGTGAGTTATACATAAGGCTTATGAGATTGCTCATAAGGAAATCGTTCCCGCCGATTGAAATGCTGATAATGTCTGCTTCTTTGACATCGGCAATGACAGCCTCTTCGGATAAACGGTTAATAAGGTTTGTTGTGGTATGTCCGGGGATGGCGTGATTTACAAAGTCGAATCCGTTGGTGTCTGCAATAATTTTACCGTAACAGGCATCTGTTGGATTTGAAAGACCTGAGCCGTATGCAATGGAGTCCCCCAATGCAACATAGAACAGCTTGTTCTCAGCAGCAAGGGAAGAAACACAAAGACAGGATAAGAGAATTAACACACTGAGGAAAACAGATATAAGCCTTTTCATTTTATATGCCTCCAAGTATTTTTTTCCATTATAACACCGCATTTTTTTATTGTCAATTAGCGGAATATTAACAAAAAAAAGGATGTAAAAACAAAAGCTTTTTACATCCTCTGTGATTTATGCTCTTTTGGATCTGAGCGACATATTGTCAGGGAAATCTACTCTTGCAATGTCGGCACCTACTGCGGTCAGCTTTTTGACAACATCCTCATAGCCTCTGTCGATATGAACGATGTCTTCAATTTCGGTAACACCTTTTGCGCAAAGACCTGCAATAATCATTGCTGCACCTGCTCTGAGGTCATCAGCCTTAACGGGAGCACCCTTGAGAGAAGCCACGCCCTGAACAATAGCAGCTTTGCCCTCTATCTGAATCTGCGCCCCCATTCTTGTCAGCTGGTCAACATATCTGAAACGGTTATCCCATACGCTGTCAGTAACAATGCTCATACCTTCACAAAGTGCGAGGAGAGCGGTAAACTGCGGCTGCATATCTGTGGGGAAGCCGGGATGGGGCTTTGTTTTGATGTTACAGCCCTGAAGCCTTCCGTGGGAGAAAACTCTTAGTGAATCATCATATTCTTCAACCGTTGCACCGCATTCGCGAAGCTTTACGGTGATAGGCTCAAGATGCTTGGGGATAATGTTTTTGATAACAACATCACCGCCTGTTGCCGCAGCAGCGACCATATATGTGCCGGCTTCAATCTGGTCGGGGATTATTGAATAATCACAGCCGTGAAGCTCGCTTACGCCCTCAACCTTTATAACATCTGTTCCGGCACCCTTTATGTTTGCACCCATAAGGTTCAAAAAGTTCGCAAGGTCAACAATATGAGGCTCTCTTGCGGCATTTTCAATAATTGTTATGCCTCTTGCTTTGACTGCGGCAAGAAGAACATTTATTGTTGCACCGACAGAAACCTTGTCAAAGTATATGGAACCACCGAGAAGCTTTGCTGCCTTTGCTTCAACAATTCCGCCGTCTGTTGAGATAACGGCACCGAGAGAAGCAAAGCCTTTGAGGTGCAGGTCTATAGGGCGGACACCGCCGAAATTACATCCGCCGGGCATAGCCACTCTTGCGTGATTATACATACCTAAAAGTGCACCCAGCAGATAGTATGATGCACGCAGGTTTTTGGTAAGCTCATAAGGTACGGTCTGAGAAAAAATATTTCTTGTGTCTATCTGAATAGTGGATTTATCGAGATACTTAACAGCTGCACCCATTTCTTCAAGAATCTGAAGCATTGAATTTATGTCTTTTATATCGGGAACATTTTCAATGGTAAAAATATCTTTAGCAAGAATGGTTGCAGGCAGAATTGCAACTGCCGCATTTTTTGCGCCGCTGATTTCGATTTCGCCGTGAAGTTCAGATCCTCCGCGAATAACGAATTTTTCCAACGATGGCACTTCCTTAAATTTTTATATACCTATATTAACGAGAAATAATTACATTAAATATGCACCTTCAAAAAGGGCATAACTTCCCCAAGGCAGGGGAACACACTCGGATATTATATCACTTATATCTAAGAAAGAAAAGACTTATTTTGAAAAAATTTTTTCAAATCGTTAAATTTTATTAAAATAAACAAAAATCATACAACAATCTTGTTAATTCCCGTTGTGAGTGTATATTTTTCTCCGTTTATTACAGCTTCGGCTTTGCTGCCTTGCGGAACAGTGAAGCAATATTCAACCGTGTCTGCCGTTCTTATCCAGGAGGAAGCCACTTTACCGTCCGGAGTGTTGATGGCGGCCTTGAGGTAATCAAGGCGTTTATCGGTTTCGGGAGCGAAAATAATTTCTTTGAATGCACATGATCCGTCCTTGATTTTAATTCCTGCGGCATTTTCATAAAGCCAGTCGCCTACCGCACCGTATGCATAGTGGTTGAAGGAATTCATTTCAGCTGTTGCAAATGTTCCGTCAGGCTTTAAGCCGTTCCAGCGTTCCCACATGGTTGTAGCTCCCTTTGTTATGGGATAGCACCATGAGGGGAATTCCTTTCTGAAAAGCAGATCATATGCAAGTGTGCTTTCACCTATATCGGAAAGTACATGCATAAGATAGGGTGTGCCTACAAAGCCTGTTGTGAGATGTCCGGCTTCGCGTACAAGTCTTGCAAGCTCACGGGCGGCAACATCGCGCTTATCGGTGAGATTGAAGTGGAGAGCCAGCACATATGCTGTCTGTGTTTCGCTGGTGAGTGTGCCGTCTTCCTTTATATATTCTTCCTTGAAGACTCTTAAAATATTCTCATAAAGTGTTTTATATTCCTCGCACTCAATGCCTAAAACCTCACATGCTTTTATGTAAATTGAGGTTGAATAGCAGAAGAATGCCTGTCCTATGAGGTCATGATTTGTAGCCCCTGCGCAGGCTTCCTTATCGGGCAGGTCGAGAGCAAGCCAGTCACCGAAGTGCCACTGGTCATTGTGGAGCAGCGGATTTTTGCTTTTACCCGAGAAGCATTCGATATTCTTGTTTTTTGCGGCATTGACCATATAGTCTATCCAGCGTTTCATCATACCGATATTTTCTTCGAGTATGGTTTTATCGCCGTATGTGATATACATCTGCCACGGTGCGATTGTTGCAACATCTGCCCATGCTGCAGATCCGCCCGTATCATCATATTTTGTAGGCACGAAGCTGGGAATTGAGCCTGTGTCACGCTGCATTGAGCGTACATCCGAAAGCCATTTTCTGAAAAATTCAAGTACATTGAAATTATAGCTTGCAACCTTGCAGAAAACCTGAGCGTCACCCGTCCAGCCGAAGCGCTCATCTCTCTGCGGACAGTCTGTGGGAACATCGAGGAAGTTGCCCTTCTGCCCCCATATTATGTTGTGGAAAAGCTGGTTTATTGTTCTGTCCGAGCACTCGAATGTGCCTGTTCTTTCCATATCGGAATGAATTACTATTGCTTCAAATTCCGCAGCGTCAGTTACCTCCATACCTTCAATCTGTATATAACGGAAGCCGTAGAAGGTAAGCTCGGGACGGACAATATGCTCGTTACCGTCACAGACAATATTCAGCTCTGCTTTTGCACTGCGGTAATTTTCCGTATACACATTTCCGTCCTTATCGAGCATTTCAAAGTGCTTGATTTTTATCTTCTGTCCTTTTTCACCCTTTGCCGTAAAACGGATACAGCCCGTGATTTCCTGTGCAAAATCAATTACTGTTTCACCCTTGGGAGTAGTGATAACGCGTGCGCCTCTGAAAATTTCCATATCGCGTATTTTTTCGCCCTCCTGAGGAATGAGCAGGTCTTTTGAGTAGTTTATCTCCTTTGCAACGGTGGGAGCTTTAGGCTCAAAATTGAAATCTGTTGTTTCACCGTTATAGATATTGTTGTAACGGATTTCGTTTTCACTTACCTTCCAGCTGCTGTCAGAATAAACATATTTTGTTTTGCCGTCCTTGAAAAGGATTTCAACAGCCGCAATTATTGCAGGCTCATTTGCCTTGATTTCCTTGTTGTGCTCATCATACCATTTATGAAAACGCCAGCCCTGACCCGCAACAACTCTGATTTTATTGTTTTCCCTGATAAAATCGGTTATGTCATAGGTCTGATACTGTATTCTTCTGTAGTAGTCTGTCCAACCGGGAGTTAATCTGTCCTGTGTAATTCTCTGCGAATTTACACTGCAGTAATAAACACCGAGTGCGCTTATCTGCAATGTTACCTTTTCAATTTCTTTTTCAATCTTGAAATTTTTTGAAAAGGTGAGAGCCGCTTCACCTCTGAATCTGCCTGCTTTTATCCAATTCGCATTTTTGATAAAGTCCATATCTTTGCCTCCTTAAGATTCGGTTTTCTGAGTATTATATTTTAAGATATATCTGTAAACAGCTTTGAAAACTGCAATTTAAGCATTTTGTTTTCGCCCAGAGAAAACTCAGGGTCGTTTTTTATGATTTCAAGAGCCTCTGCTCTTGCGGCATAAAGAATTTTTGTGTCGCCCATAAGGTCTGCAAGCTTTAAGTTAGGCAGACCGCTCTGGCGGTTTCCGAAAAAATCGCCCGGACCGCGCATTTTAAGGTCCTCATCTGCTATTTTAAAGCCGTCATTTGTTTCGCACATAATCTTAAAACGCTGAACGGCATGCTCGCTCTTTGAGTCGCTTATCAGAACACAGAACGACTCCTCATTACCTCTGCCCGTTCTGCCGCGCAGCTGATGAAGCTGGGAAAGACCGAAGCATTCCGCGTTTTCAATAACCATAAGTGTGGCATTTGACACATCTATGCCAACCTCCACAACAACGGTGCAGAAAAGAATCTGTATTTCACCGTCTGAAAAGCTTTTCATTACGGCATCCTTTTCCTTGGGCTTCATCTTGCCGTGCAGAAGTCCTGTGGAATAGTCTTTGAACACATCGCCCGAGAGCTGTTTTATGTATTCCTCTGCCGAAAGTCTGCTTTTTTCTTCAAAGGGGTTTTCTTCTTCCGTTTCATTCTCGGTGGCAAGAGGACATACTATATATGCCTGTCTGCCTGTGTCAACCTGTTTTTTTATAAAATTGTATATTCTTTCACGGTATCCTGTGTCTACCGCATAGGTTTTTATCGGTTTTCTGCCGACAGGCTTTTCATCGAGAATTGAAATATCAAGGTCACCGTATATGATAAGTGAGAGCGTTCTCGGAATCGGAGTTGCGCTCATAACAAGCACATGGGGATTTTCTCCCTTTTCCCTGAGCTTTGCCCTCTGACATACTCCGAAACGGTGCTGCTCATCCGTAACAACAAGTCCGAGAGAGGAATATTCAACATCATCCGTTATAACGGCGTGAGTGCCTATGAGAATATCTGTTTTGCCGTCTTTAAGCCTTGCTTTGGCTTCTCTTTTTGCTTTAGCACTCATAGAGCCTGTCAGAATGTCTACGGTGATGTCTGTGTTGTCAAAAAATCTTCTGAATGTTTTAAGATGCTGATTTGCAAGCACCTCGGTTGGTGCCATAAGCACACTCTGAAAGCCGTTTTTTGCACAAGTGTACATAACCGCCGCCGCAACGGCTGTTTTACCCGAGCCCACATCTCCCTGTATAAGTCTGCGCATAGGCTCGGTTTTTTGCATATCGGTAACACATTCTTTTATTGAACGCTGCTGAGCCGAGGTCAGAGAAAAGGGAAGCCGTGATATGAACTGTTCGGTATAATCTGCTTGTAAGCTTTTTCCCGCAGTCTTTGAATCTGCTGTTCTTGTGCTTAAAATGCCCAGCTGCAGAGTTAAAAGCTCCTCAAAAATAAGTCTGCGTCTTGCCTTGAATATATCCTCTTCGCTTTTTGGGAAATGTATTTTCATCAGAGCATCGTAAAAGCCTTCAAGGCGGTACTTTTTCATAAGCTCTGCGGGTAATAAATCAGGTAAGTTGTCCCCGAAAGAGTTGAGTGCCGTTTTTACGGCATTCCGTATCTGTGTGGAATTGAGATTGCCTGTCTGCGGATAAACAGGGTGCATATATTCATTGCCCTCAGCTTTTACGACCTTGGGAGATATCATTTCGGGAGTGCCGTAGTCGTTAAGCTTCAGCACGCCGTAAAAGAGATATTCTTCTCCCTCGGTAAGTGACTGAGAGATATATTTATTATTGAAAAACAAAAGTGACATTATCCCCGGACCGTCTGTGGCAAGACCGCGGCACAAAAGCATCCCCCCTCGTCCCCTTGAGGACACAAGAGAGCTTGACAGCACCGCCTTTATACATACCTTTGTGTTGAGGGGTGCTGCGAGTATGCTTTTTTCACTTATCCAGTTTTCATAGGCTCTCGGGAAAAATGTGAGAAGATCTCCTATTGTGTATACACCCAATTTGTTGAAAAGATCTGCTCTTTTTTCTCCGATTCCCTTAAGATAACGGATGTTTGTTTCCAATGAATTTTTCATATTTTAATCGGCAAGCAGTGAAAGACAGTATATTTTCTGACCTCCGTTCAGCACGGTGACCTGAATCTTTCCTGCAAAGGAGCTTTCTATTTTCTTTTTTAATAAAACGGCTGTTTCGGTATCAATTATATCGCTGTACAGAACGGTCAGTGAACGGCGTGATTTGCCGAGAAGATGCTTTGCGGCTTTCACAGCGGCAAGGGACAGGGAAGCTTCGCTGACTATCAGTGATTTTCCCGAAAAAGCAATATACTGCCCCTTTTTTATTCTGTTCTTGTCTATTACGGCATCCTTTGATGCCACGCTTATATCAAGTGTTTTTGCACCGCTTACTGCCTTTGTGAGATTAAGAACATTATTCTGTACGGAATCATTTTCATTGAATACCGATAAAGCAGCCAGCTGTTCTCCTATGCAGTGTGCGGGAATGATACTGACCTTTTTGCTTGTAAGTCTTGCAGCCTGCTTTGCCGCAAGAAGCGAATTTTTATGGTTTGTTAAAAGAATTATATTGTTTTCGTCAGCTTTTTCCAGAACGGATAATATTTCAGCGGTTTCGGGGTTGTACGATTCTCCCGAGCTTATGAAGGAGGTCACACCGAGGCTTTCAAGCAGCTCCTTAACGCCCTTTCCCGAATATATAGCGGCAATGCTGTGTGAAGCGGAAACGGTTTTTTTGCTCTGTAAAAGCATATTGTCTATTTCGATTTCACTTAAAGAGCCTATTTTCAGTGCGCGTGTCAGCACCTCTCCCGGACAGTCTGTGTGAGTGTGTACCTTTATAAAGCTCGGGGAGTTTACAACGAGTGCGCTTTCTCCCGTTTCTTTGATGAAAAAAGTGAAATCCTCAATCTGTGCGGCATCAGCATTTTTGTTTTTATCTATGATAAACTGTGTGCAATACGGCTTTTCCTCAAAATTGTCCTGTGTTTTTGCCGCTTTCTGCGGTTTATGCTCGGAAAGAAAAACATTTTCACTTGCCGTTATCATACCCTCGATAATAAAATACAGGCCCAATGCACCCGCATCGGGGAGCGAGGTTTTTTTCTGTGCCGTGCTTTCACAGCAATGCGTGTTTAATGTGTTTTTTGCTTCCTTTAACAGTCCGCCCAGAAATTCACCGTCATTTTTTGACAGAGAGCTGTATTTTTTTGCATAATCGCTCAGTGCGCTCAGCAGAGTAAGAATTGTGCCCTCCTGAGGCATACTGACTGTTGCATAGGCTGCAGTTTTTGCATTAAAAAGACCTTCTGCAATTTCTTTTGCAGAAAAAAGAGTATCATTTTCGTGCGCTGTTTCAAAAAAAGCGGTTATTGCAACGGAAAGGATAACTCCCGAATTACCTCTTGCGCTTCTGAGAATATTATATGAGAAAGCCTTGGAAAATGAAGAGAGCGAAGAGGTATAGGGCGTTTTTTCGAGTGCATTTTTCAGAGTTAAAAGCATATTTGTTCCCGTATCGCCGTCAGGCACGGGAAAAACATTCGCTTTGTTTATAAGCTCTTCGTTTTTTTTGAGTGAATCAACGGCACGCAGTAATGCTTTATACATATTGTCTGAAGTAATCATAAATACACCTCTATTATACATATATCATATAAAAATATCAATGAATTTAATTTATTTTATACATTTTTGTTTTTTTGTCGATAATAAATGTGACAGCACTGTTCTTGTGTTTTTTTATATATTTATTTTCGCCGTAGCATTTTTCGCACACAAGAGCATTTATCATTGCGATGTAGGCATAGGAAAAGGGTAAAAGAAAAAAAGACATTCCCGCTATTCTCCAAGGAAAAACCAGCAGCTTTGAACGCAGAATATAAGCAGTTTTTCCCGCACTCAGCAGTACGCTTGCCCTTATTGCTTCAAGGGCTGAAATTTTCGGATTGGTGCAGAGAATAAAGTCTGTAAGAAAAAAACGGCACAGGCTTAATGAGAAGAATAAGGCTCCCGTCAGAAAAAGAATGATTGCAAGAACAGACAGAATAATAAAAATGCTTTTGGAAATTCCGCCTGATGAAAGTGCTGAAACAGTAACTGCACAGCATACTGAAAACGGAGAAAAAAAACAGGCAAACCACAAAAGCTTTATGATAAAAACAATAAAGCTTTTCTTCATATATCTGAAAGCGAATTGTACAGATATATTTGCAGCAGGCTGCAGGGCAGCTTTGTCTGCAAGATGAAAAAAGAAAGCTTTTCTTGTTGCGGTAAGAGAAAAAGTAAAAAGCAGCAAAATGAATGCCGCGCAGATAAAAAACAAGGGAAGGGAAAAAGAGAGCTGTTGTATATAAGGGAATATCCGCATTGTGCCCAAGCACGCTTTGTTGCCGTAGGAAATACACATAACGGAAACCAGCAGACAGAAAGCGGCACAAAAAAATGTTAACAGCGGAGAAAAAAACAGCAGGAAGGAATGTACGCTTTTCCCTCTTATAAGCTCTCTTGCGTGTATTTTTATTCTGAATAAATCTTTATCATACAAAAAAACCATCTCCCGACATATTGTTGGAAGATGGTCTGAAAATATACAGTAAAAAGTTAATCAGGCTGTGCTGTTTCAGGGGCTGCACTTGACTGAATTGCGCTGATAAAGCTTTCCTTGTCTGTTTTTCTTAATGTTATTTTGATATATTTTTCGGGCTGGGCAGCGGTAAGATTTCCTGTTATGTTGTCCTGCATCCACACGCTGCTGTTGATAAGTCCGACAGTAACAACGGTCGCTTCACCCTTTTTTTCACTGCCCGTAACCACAGGTGTGTATATGGGGATAATGCTTGTAAGAGGAATATAGTAAACGGAGTCTGCCGCATCATAAGTAAATTCATAGCCGTAGCCCTCAACTGTCTGATGTTCGATTTCGGTCTGAGAGCCGAAGTATGCATAGAAGGCTTCGTTTACTTTTTCAGTGGGAACAGCAAGCTTACCTGAGGAATAGTCATATTCATCCGGATTGAGATCCGATGATATTATTGCCCATATTGCAATTTCAATAAGCTCGGCTTTTGAGGCAGTTGCAATATCATCAAACGGAGTAGGGTCAGCGGCAACAACGGGAATAAGAAATGTGTTATAGCTGCTGTTGAGTTCATTCTGTTTTCTTTCTTTAGAAGAACTGATATAGCCTATACCCTGAATCAGCACACCTGCAAAGCCTGTCAGCGCAAAAACCAAAACAACAAGCCCTGCAATAAAACGCGTATGCGAAGCCTTTTTCGGTTTTGCTGCGGATTGATTTTCGGTCATATTTCTGCCTCCTTTTTTACTTTTTGCCTATACCGAGATACGGTCTTGGGTTAACCTTAGAGCCGTTTATAATTACTTCAAAATGAAGATGCGGACCTGTTGCAAAGCCTGTCATACCTATTCTTGCGATAGGCTGACCTGCGGCTACCTTATCGCCTGCCTTAACCATAAGAGAGCCTGATTTGCAGTGTGCATAAAGTGTCTGCATGCCGTTGCCGTGGTCTATTTTTACATAATAACCGTAGCTTGAATGATAGCCTGCAATAACAACCGTTCCCTCTGCTGCTGCAACAACAAGCTTACCCATGCTTGATTCTGTAAGTGAGCCTATGTCAAGTGCGGAATGAAGCTTGCCCCAGCGATAGCCGTAGTCTGAATTTATGTTGAATGCATTAACCGTGGGCCACAGAAGTATGCCTCCGTGCGAAGTAATTCCGGGATAGTCTGAGTCGAGCGGCTTTGTGCCGACCTGTATGCGCTGGGCAACGGGTTCTTTTATTGTGAGCCTTGAAACCTCTTCAACACCGGTCTGCTTGCCGTCAACATATGAAATAAGGCTTGTTACCTGTGCAAGACCGTTCACACCGTTGACAACTATCCTTGATGTTCCTGTATACAACGCATCAGACTGGATTTCTATGGTATCGTATTCTATTTCCTCGGTGTATACCTTGGTTTTTGTTACCTGAACGGTAAAAAAGCTTGAGGGGAGAGCAACTGTAAGCACATTTCCCACTCTCAGAACAGAGTTCTTTTTGTATTCGGGATTCATTGAATAAAGCTCGGAAAGGCTTATATCGTATTTGTTCGCAATGCTTGCAAACGAGTCGCCCGATTCAACGGTGTGGTAAACAGCTGATGCTTCCTTTGCCTTTACATATTCAAGAAGCCTTGAGCTGTCCCATACAACATCGGGGCGGTCGGGATAAAGCCCTTCAATGTAGTCAATATCCTGAACAAAGGAAACAATGCCGTCAGGCTCGGTTGCTTCTACCTCTTCAAGCAGAGCATTGAAAACTCTTTTGGCATCGGCTTCATTTTTTACAGCGCATAAGAATTCTCCCGCAACATACACCCCGCAGGCGTGAATAATATTGCTTGATGACTTTTCTATAAGTCTGTCGCAAAGAGTTTCGGTGTTTGTGTACTGATTGATTTTTATAAGTGAAAGTGTGTAGGTAACTGAGGGAAGCATATCAACGCTGTTTGTTGTTTTGTCACTTCCGAGGCCCAGCCGCTCTTTTGCAATATCGCGTGCCTCGAGAAACTCACTTTCATTTGAAACAAAGCCTAAGGTCTGACCGTCAACATCAATTCTTAATGCTATGCAGACATCTTTAATGTTCCCCACGGCTATTACCATTATGACAGCAGCTGCTGCCGGAATAAGCCAGTAGCTTATTTGCTTAAGAAACTGCTTATATCGGCTGACACCTTTTTTTGTGTAGTGAAATGCAACGGGGAGAACGGAAAGCGGATTTTTATGAAAAACCTTTCTGAGGTTCCTGAAGGCCTTTTTCATTTTTGCCGTGTCGCCTATCTGTGAGCTCAGGCTTTTTATGAACCATCTGACAATATGCTTCCCCAGAGCAAAAAGTGTGTTCAGTAAGAAAAACAGGGGCTTACCCACAAAGCGCAGCAGCAGGGTGCCGACTTTTTTTGATACATTTATAAACACTTCGCCCAGAAGTGCTGTTTCATTATAAAACAGCTCAAATAAGGGTTCTGAGAATTTGAAAAACACCTGTCTGCCTCCTTTGTACAATAATTAAACATATTATATCACTTTTTTGAACTTTTTGCAATATTAAAGATTTTACAGGATTTTTTATAAAAAGTTGATATTTCTTTTTTGCTATGCTAGAATACTTAGGTAAGTTTATGTTAAATATAAGGGTAGGTTAAAATAAATGCTTAAAATGATTTCCTGGAATGTCAACGGCCTGCGTGCAGTGAGAAATAAAGGCTTTGATGATATTTTTTCTTCTCTTGATGCCGATTTCTTCTGTCTGCAGGAAATAAAGCTTCAGCACGGGCAGATTGATATTGATTTCCCCGGATATCTTTCATATTGGAATTATGCCGAAAAGAAAGGCTATTCGGGTACTGCAATATTCACAAGGCACAAGCCCTTGAGTGTAAGGTACGGAATAGGCAAGCAGGAGCATGATAAAGAGGGCAGAGTAATTGCTCTCGAATATGAGGGCTTCTGGATTGTTACTGTTTACACACCGAATGCCAAGGATGATTTGTCGCGTCTTGCCTACAGACAGGTCTGGGAGGATGAATTTCTCGGCTTTATAAAAGGACTTGAAGAAACAAAGCCCGTTATTTTCTGCGGTGACCTTAATGTTGCACATAAGGAAATTGACCTTAAAAATCCCAAGCCTAACCGCGGTAAGGCAGGCTTTACGGATGAGGAGAGGGAAAAGTTTTCTGCTGTGCTTGCAAACGGCTTCACCGACACCTTCCGTTATTTCCATCCCGAGCTTACAGGGGCTTATTCGTGGTGGTCATACCGCGCAAATGCAAGAGCCAATAATGCCGGATGGAGAATTGACTATTTTGTGTGCTCTGAAAGTCTTAACTCCAAGCTTGTGAGTGCATCAATTCATCCCGAGATTTACGGTTCTGACCATTGTCCCGTGGAACTGGTCGTTGATATTTAAGGTGATTTAAGCGGAAAGAGTGTAAAATGTTCCGTTCCCTGTTGTGGTTTTTACTTCTTATAATATATCTTTGGGTGCTTTTGCCCTGTATGCTTGCCGCTTTATTTATTCATTTGTTCATGGGCGAAAGAAGAGCAAGGCAGTTTTGCTTTAAGGTGAGCCGCTTTGCATGCTTAAGAGCATTGGCTGTTGCAGGGATAAGAGTGCATATTCACGGTACCAAAAATCTGCCTGAGGATAATTTTTTTATACTTGCACCGAACCACCAAGGAAGCTTTGATGCTGTTGTGACCTTGTTGACACTGAACAGACCGTACGGCTTTGCGGCAAAGAAAACATTAAGCCTTGTTCCTGTTGCGGGACTGTGGTTTAAGCTGCTCGGAGCAGTTTTTGTGTCAAGAAACAAGCACACAGCCGCAGATGAAATTGTAAACAGGTGTGTTGATGTCTTAAAACGCGGAGAACCTCTGCTTATATTTCCCGAGGGGACTCGCAGTAAAACGGGAAAAATAAATGATATAAAAACGGGTGTTTTCAGAATAAGCAAGCTCAGCGGCGCACCGATAATTCCCGTTGTTATAAACGGAACAAGGCAAGCATGGGAAAAGAATATGAAAATAACTCCCTGTGAAATAGAAGTCACAATTTTGCCGGAGCTTATTCGGGTGAGTGACACAAAGCACTCTACTCTTGTTCGGCTTAAAAATGACCTCAGACTGATTTACGAAAATAATTTATAAAAGGGGTGTGGTTTATGAGAAAAATAAAGGATATATCAGAAAGCTGGACTTATACCACCGACACGGTTACTTTTTTTGAAGCATCTCTGCCTTTTTACTTTGAAGAGAAGAAGCTTGGCGGAGAGATAATTTTTTCAAAAAATATTACTATAGACGATACCTTTCTGCAGAGTGAAATATGGCTTGAAATTGCAAGGCTTACAGGCAGATGCCGTGTTTTTGCAGACGGCGATGAGGTTTTTTTGCATCCTGCAACGATAAATTTGTTCAGATGTAATCTCGGAACTTATTTTAATACTGCAGGGGAGCATACAATCGAAATAAAAATAGAGCCCGTCTGTGAAAACGGTGAGTTTTTTATGGGCAATGTGGCCTTGATAAGCGTTGACAAGTCACACTTTTCTCTTGAGAATACCTTGGGTGACGGTATACATATCAACAGCTTTATTGCTCCCGATATGAGTGCGGATATGCATATCAGATATTTTGTCAGCTCCCCGAACAATTATGATGTTGTGCGCTTTACCGTTCTTTCTGAAAACGGTGAAGAAATTATATCAAAAACGGCAAAGCCTACCGAAGACAGATGTGTTGTAACAATACCTTCTCCCGAATTGTGGAGCGGTCAGCATGAGGCATATATGTATACACTGAATGCAGTTATTATCAGAGATACGGCAGTGCTTGATGAAATAAATATGCCCTTTGCAGTCAGAAGCTTTGAAATTGATAAAGACGGCTTTTTCCGTGTGAACACAATGAAACGCTTCCTTAATGCCGTTACATTTACGGGGGAAAAGTTCTTTGAGAAGGATCTTGAGATTTTTAATTTCCTTGATGCAAACACACTTCATATCAGAACAAAGTTTTTTGAGAAAAATATCTTTGATATCTGTGATGAAAAGGGTATTCATATATGGTTTTCTTTCCCGTGTACAGGTGCAAAGGAGGATATAGTAAATCTTCAGGAATTCATAATTCAGAATGCACATCATCCCTCGTTGTCGTTCGTAAGCTATCCTGTTAATGTTGATACGGATTTTGCAAAGCAGTTTGTGAAAACAGTCAAGGATAATTCTCTTTGTATCTTTACGGCTGCAGAAACACAGCTGTTCAGAGAAGAGAGTATAAACGATGCAATTCCCGATATTCTTGCATTCGAGGTATCGGGTAAAAATTCCACCACCTCTTTTACTGATATAGAAAACCGTTTCCTTGAGTTGAAGCAGGAGCACCCCGAATACCGTTTTGCTGTTTTTGCAAGTGCGCCAGAATGTATACACGACCGACACAGTCTGCAGCCCGAAAGAAATGATTGCTCTCAGGAATATTTTTCTCTGTGGCACGAAAGACTGTGGAATATTTTCTGCAGAGATACTGCAGTGCTGGGATATTTTGCAGGTGCAGTTGCGGATACTGCCGCAGCAGGTGCCAGAACAGGCTTTGTTACTGCAGACAGAAAAATAAAAAAAGATGCTCTCTGGTTTTATAAAGCGCATTTTTCGGCAGAGGAATTTGTGCGTATCTGCTCATCTGATGTGGAGTTTGTGGCTGACAAGTACATTGATGTCAAGTGTTATACAAACACTCAGCCCCTGAGTATTATTGTCAACTCCAAAAAGAAAAAGAAATACACAAGTGAAAAAATTTCGGACGGTGTTTATATATTTAAAGGTATAAAGCTTAAAAGACGCTCAAATAAAATTGAGATTATTGCAGGCGATCAGAAAGATACCATGGAAATTTTCCGTTCAAAATCAAAGCTCAGAATGATATAAAAAGAATGAATGGTATTTTTAATAGAAACGGCGGATGTTTTGACTGATGTTCTGACTATCGACGGAGTGATATTATTGTCTTTGACAATAGTGATATTTTCACTTCGTGAAAGTGTTATTTTCTGCTTTCGCAGAAAGTGATATTTTATTCGCAAAAAAACTGACCGGAGGTCAATACCACTTGTCGCAAGACAAATATCACTGCGCAGCAATACAACTCGCCGTAAGGCGAATAAAACTGCCGAGTGTCCTTAAGGAAACTCGGCTATCAGGAGGTTTTTGTATGTCCTATCGTATATGGGCAAATCACGCTCATGTTTTTCCCGAAGGAGCAAAGGAGGAAGCACAGATTTCTGTTCTCAAACAGGTTATGGCAGAGTGCTCGATTGAAAAGGCTGTGTGCTTCACCTGCTTTGAAAATCAGTATGCAAGGTCAGGGTTGCCGGGTGATGAAAACTCCTGGCTTTATGAGCAGATAAAAAATGACAGCTCACTCATCGGCTTCGGTACAATCAATTTTGACAGAGATGATATAAAGGAGCAGGTGCAGAGAATTGTTTCCTACGGCTTTAAGGGTATAAAGCTGCATCCTGCTTATCAGGAGGTACATATTCTTGGTGAAAAGCCGCGTATTGTTTATGAACAGGCACAGAAAGACGGACTGTTTCTATCATTTCACACGGGACTTCATTGGCACAGGCTTTCGGATTATCATCCTCTTTTGTTTGATGAGCTTGCCTGGGATTATCCCGAGCTTAAATTCAGTATGGAGCATATAGGCGGATATCATTTCTTTAAGGATGCACTTGCAGTTATGTGCAATAATGCAAGACGGGCCGTCCCCGTATATGCAGGCTGGACTTCTATTGCATATTCCCCGTCAGGTATCCCCGATGCGTGGAGCCTTTCGGATGAGGAATTAAAAACGGTTGTTGCGCAGACGGGTAATAAGTCAAGCATATTCGGACTTGATTTCCCATACAAGAAAACCGAACAGCTTCGTCCTGTGATTGACAGAATTATGAATCTTGACATTCCCGAGGAAGCAAAGATAGGCATATTAGGAAAAAACCTTGCAGAGGCTCTGGGGATGGAGTGGGACTGATTGTTCATATGTGAATAAATTGAATATCAAAAAAACAGCCTCCCGAAATTATTTCGGGAGGTTGCTTGCTGGTTTATGGTTTTTAACCCAAAGGATTCTGCATATCAGGAGCAGTTGTTTGTGCAGACGGATCGGTGGTTTCTGTGCCTTCTGCGTTCTGGGTTGTTTCATCCGAAGCCTGTGTCTGTTCCGGGTTACTCCAGAGAATAATCGAAATTGAGTCACCTGCTTTTATAGGTGAACCTGCTACGGGGAAGGTTTCGGCAACCGTGTCGGGAGCATGTGTGCCGTCATTGTATTTTGTGGCCTTGGAGCACATAAGTCCCTCTGCGGCAAGAATCTGTACTGCTGCCTCATAGGTCATTCCCGTTACATCGGGGACAACGATTGCCTTGGGTCCTGTGCTTACATAGAGAATTATATCCGAGCCCTCTTTTACTGTTGACTGCGGAGGTACGCTCTGTGAAATTACAACACCTGCCGCAACGGTTGAATCGGGCTGTTCTACCTTGATAATATGGAAGCTTGCTGTGTACATCGGCTGAGCCATAATATCTGTATATTTCTGACCGACAAGCTTAGGCACCGTTCTTACGGCAGTTATCTGAGAGGTTGTTGTTTCAACGGATGCGGGGGGCTTCTGCATTGAGAAAATTGCACTTACAATAAGACCTATGCCGACAACAAGCATAACAAGGATAAGGCAAAGAACGGTTGTGAGAATTTTGTTCTTTCTGTTTCGCTGTTCGGCCTCTCTGATTACCTCGCGAACCATTTCATTTCTTTCCGTATAATTATCAAAGCGGGAATTATTGGACCTTGCGGGTGTCTGCGGTGCAGGCTTCTGCGGTACAGACTTCTGGACCGGTTCGGAAGCAGCGGGTGTGCGGTTAGTCTGAGGACGGCTTACGGGCGGCTTGCTGTAAACAGGGGCGGATGCACCTACCGCTCTGGGCGAAGCCGAAAGATTGCTTCTTAACTGTTCTATGTTTCTTGTTCGGTCTTCGGGTTCAATCTGCATTCCGTTTATCAGTGCATTGATAACATAAGGGGGTATCTGTTCTGCAAATTTTGCAGGTATCATCATCTGGTCATTCTGTGCTCTGACGGGAGCGCTTATGGGCATTGTGCCTATAAGTGTTCTGTAAAGCACGGCAGTGAAGGAATAAACATCTGTCCATGCACCTGTGGGGAAGGTATCGTTATACAATTCAATAGGTGCAAAGCCATCGGGAATTTCGGGCTCAAGGTCTGCATATGTTGAGCGGATTGCGGAAATACTGAAATCTGTAAGCTTAAGCTTGCCGTCTTCGGTGAAAATAAATGCAGAGGGTGAAATACCTCTGTGCAGTATTCCCGAAGTGTGAAGTGTTCCGAGTGTTGAAAGCACCGGCATAAAGAGAATTCTTGCCTGTTCCCAGGGGATATATCCCGTAGGTGTCTGCAGAAGATAATCTCTTAAATTCAGGCTTTCGGAATCGGAATAAACAGCGTATGCTGTGCCGTTTGCACCAAAAAGGTCATATGCGCTTATCATTGCGGTGAGTCCTTTAAGACGGATGAGCTTTGACCATAATTCGTTAAAGTCGGAAAGATAGTCATTGTAGGTATACTCACTTCCGCCTGAGGGTAACACCGTCAGACCGTCAAAATCTCTCTGAGCGATTGAATCGGGGAAAAATTCGCGGATTGTTGCGGTGCGGTTTGTTTTAAGGTCAAAGGCAAGATAGGTTATGCCTTCTCCGTTTTTCTTTATTGCTTTTCCTATGCAGTAGCGCTCATTAAGTATAACCTGTAAGGGAAGATAGGGAGCTTCCTGCTTCGGAGGAATATCTGTGTTGCAGCGGGGACAAAAGCCGTTTTCATCTTTTATTCCCATGCATGATAAACAAAGCCTTGAAAGGTCTTCCATTTTTTATATCAACTCCGTATTAATGAGTTATAAATACAAATATACTTATACAAAATAAAGTATAACATAAAAATAAACTGAGTACAAGACAAAAATTTGCACACTTGAAAAAAATGTTTAGCAATCCTTGAATGAGTTTGCTAAAAAAATGAATTTTTTTGGTTTGATTGCAAAAAACTATTGACAAACGGGGTAAATCGTAATATATTATAGGTGTTAGCACTCAACAAGTGAGAGTGCTAAAACAAAAAACAGACTGAGGAGGGGTAAAGATTGGAGCTTTCCGAAAGAAAAGAAAAAATCCTTTCCGCTGTTGTTGAGCATTTTATTGCAACAGGCGAGCCAGTAGGCTCCAAGTTTTTGGCATCTTCCTTTGTAACCCCCCTGTCATCTGCAACTATAAGAAATGAAATGGCGTTTCTGTCAGACAACGGTTTTCTTGAACAGCCTCATACCTCAGCAGGCAGAATTCCCTCAGACAAGGGATACAGGTATTATATAGATAATCTCCTGCTGAATTATGCACCGTCAAATGCGGATATGTTCAGAATTCTAAGCAGTATTGACCAGACGGAGGGTGATTCGGTCAGGATACTTTCTCAGGCATTGAATGTGCTGTCCCAGATAACAGGCTGTGCAGCGGTAGCCACAACTCCGCAGTCCGCGGGTGCTGTTATAAAAAGCACACAGGTTGTTCCCGTAAGCGCACATAAGGCTATGATAGTGGTTTCTACCTCCGCAGGAGTGCTGAGAAGCCGTCTTGCTTTAACTGATGCGGAAATAAGCTATGAGCTTATGGAGCTTTTCTATAATGTTACTGCGGCAAATTTTGTTGGTCTTGAGGCAAGTGAGATAACGGAAGCAAAAATTCAGACAGCTGTTGCTTCCCTCGGTGAGATGGCACTGGATATTACTCCTTGGCTTATAGCATTTTTTGATGCCGCAAATGAAGCCGCCGCAAGCGATGTGCTTGTTAAGGGGCATACAAATATCCTTTCTGCAGAGTCACTCAGAGGCGAAGCACCGCAGATAATCGAATTCCTGCGAAATACCGAAGAATTATCCTCGCTTCTTCTTGAGGATACTTCAAAGGCAGTTGAAATAAAAATCGGAAACGAAAATGAACAGTCGTTTATGCGAAATGCCGCAATTGTTAAATCTCCCTACACCGTAAAAGACAACACGCTCGGTGTTATCGGTGTTATAGGACCGTCAAAAATGGATTATTCAAGAATAATTCCTATTGTTAAATATATAAGCGAGGCGGCAGGAAAGCTGCTCGCGGAATCCATGGACATATGAAAGGATAAGTGAAATGGCTAAAGATAAGAAAAAAACAAACGCAGCCGAGGAAGAAATTGTAAATGAAGCACAGCCCTGTGAAGAACAGGCAAATGAAGCATCACAGGAGGTTGAAGAGTTAAAAAAGCTCAATTCCGAGCTTAACGATAAGCTTCTTCGCACTCTTGCTGAGTATGATAACTTCCGCAAGCGTTCACAAAAGGAAAAAGAAGCAATTTTCACTGATTCAAAGGCAGATATAATAGGAAAGCTTCTTCCCGTTATAGATAATTTTGAACGCGCTGCAGCTGCAGAAAACACAGACCTTGAAAACTATAAAAAGGGTGTTGAAATGACGGTTAAACAGCTTTTGGATGTGCTTTCATCCTTCTCTGTTGAAGCCTTCGGTGCAGTCGGTGAGGAATTTGACCCTAACATACACAACGGTGTAATGCATATAGAGGATGACACTCTGGGCGAAAATGTTATTGCCGATGTATTTATGAAGGGCTATAAAATGGGCGACAGAATTGTCCGTCACGCAACGGTTAAGGTTGCAAACTGATTTGGTTTACAAATTACTATTAATATATTTTGGAGGAAAAAATTATGTCAAAGGTTATCGGTATTGATTTAGGTACAACAAACTCCTGCGTTGCAGTTATCGAAGGCGGCGAGCCTGTAGTTATTGCAAATGCAGAAGGCGCAAGAACAACTCCCTCTGTTGTAGGCTTCGGCAAGACAGGGGAAAGAATGGTAGGTCAGGTTGCTAAAAGACAGGCAATCACAAACCCTGACCGCACAGTAGCATCCATCAAAAGACAGATGGGCACAGATTATCGTGTAAGAATTGATGATAAGGCTTTCACACCTCAGGAAATCTCAGCTATGATTCTTTCAAAGCTTAAAGCAGATGCTGAAAGCTATCTCGGCGGCAAGGTATACGAAGCAGTTATCACAGTTCCCGCATACTTCACAGACGCACAGGGTCAGGCAACAAAGGATGCAGGTAAAATTGCAGGTCTTGAAGTAAAGAGAATTATCAACGAGCCCACAGCAGCAGCTCTTGCTTACGGTATTGATAAGGAAAACGAACAGAAAATTATGGTTTATGACCTCGGCGGCGGTACTTTCGATGTATCCATCATTGAAATGGGTGACGGTGTTCAGGAGGTTCTTGCAACAGCAGGTAACAACCGTTTAGGCGGTGACGATTTCGACCAGAGAGTTATTGACTGGCTTGTTGATTTCTTCAAAAAGGATCAGGGTATTGACCTTCGCGGAGATAAGATGGCTATGCAGCGACTTAAGGAAGCAGCAGAAAAGGCAAAGATTGAGCTTTCAGGCGTAACAACCTCCACAATTTCTCTTCCTTATATCACAGCAGATTCCACAGGTCCCAAGCATCTTGAAACAACTCTCACAAGAGCAAAGTTCAACGAGCTCACAGCAGACCTTGTTGAAGCAACAATGGGCCCCGTCCGTCAGGCAATTCAGGATTCAGGTCTTAAGATTTCAGAAATCGATAAGGTGCTTATGGTCGGCGGTTCTTCAAGAATTCCCGCTGTTCAGGAAGCAATCAAGGCATTTACAGGTAAAGAGCCCTTCAAGGGCATCAATCCCGATGAATGTGTTGCAGTAGGTGCAGCTATTCAGGGCGGTGTTCTCGGCGGTGAGGTTGAAGGACTTCTTCTTCTTGATGTAACACCCCTGTCCCTCGGCATTGAAACTCTCGGCGGTGTCTGCACAAAGATTATTGAAAGAAACACAACCATCCCCACAAAGAAGAGCCAGATTTTCTCCACAGCTGCAGACAATCAGTCCTCAGTTCAGGTACATGTTCTTCAGGGTGAAAGAGAATTTGCAAAGGATAACAAAACTCTCGGTATGTTTATGCTTGACGGCATTATGCCCGCAAGAAGAGGCGTTCCTCAGATTGAAGTAACCTTTGATATAGACGCAAACGGTATTGTTCATGTATCCGCAAAGGATCTCGGTACAGGTAAGGAGCAGGCTATCTCTATCACAGCTTCCTCAAATATGAGCAAGGAAGATGTTGAAAAGGCAGTAAGAGAAGCAGAACAGTTCGCAGAAGAGGATAAGCGCCGTAAGGAAGACCTTGACACAAGAAACAATGCAGACCAGATGGTATATCAGTCTGAAAAGCTTCTTGCAGACAGCGGCGACAAGCTTTCCGATGACGACAAGAGCAAGATTTCTTCCGCAGTTGAGGTTCTCAAGGATGCTCTCAAGGGTGAAGATATAAATCTCATCAAGTCCCGTCAGGAAGAACTCACAAAGATTTTCTATGAGGTTTCCGAAAAGATGTATCAGCAGACAGCAGGTGCTCAGGGCGGTGCCGAAGGCTTTAACCCCGGTGCAGGCTTTAACGGTGATGCAGGCTTTAATTCTCAGGCAGATAACGGTGCACAGGGCGATTACTATGATGCATCATATACCGATGTTGACGGCAACTGATTAACTGATTAACAGATTAAAGTAAGTAATAAGGAATAGTGAATAAATCGCTATTCCTTTTACTCGTTGAAAAGGATAATTTTTTATGGCAGATAAACGAGATTATTATGAGGTGCTCGGTGTTTCAAAGTCGGCAAGTGATGATGATATAAAAAAAGCCTACCGTAAGATGGCTAAGCAGTATCATCCCGATTTACACCCCGGAGATAAGGATGCGGAAGCAAAGTTCAAAGAGTGCAACGAAGCATACGAGGTGCTTTCCGATGCCGATAAAAAAGCAAAGTATGATCGCTTCGGTCACGCGGGTGTTGATCCCAATTACGGCGCAGGTGCAGGTGCAGGCGGTGGCTTCGGCGGCTTTGACGGTATGGGCTTTGATGGCTTCGGAGATATTTTCTCAAGCTTTTTCGGTGGCGGCTTCGGTTCACAGAGAGCTAATCCCAATGCTCCGCAGCGCGGTGGCGACATACAAAGCAATATAACAATTACATTTGAAGAAGCAGCAAAGGGCTGTAAGAAGACTGTTGAAGTAAACCGTATAGAGGTTTGTGACGGCTGTTCAGGCTCGGGTGCTGCTGCAGGCTCCTCTGCGCAGACCTGTCCCGATTGCGGCGGACGCGGTCAGGTAATGACTCAGCAGAGAACAATGCTCGGTGTTATGCAGGTGCAAAAGCCATGTCCCAGATGCTCGGGTAAGGGCACAATCATTCCCAACCCTTGCCAGAAGTGCCACGGTACGGGAAGAGTACGCAGACCTTCAAAGGTTGAGGTAAATATCCCTGCCGGTATTGATGACAGACAGGCTATAAATGTCCGTTCACAGGGTAACAAGGGAGTCAACGGCGGACCTGCAGGTGACTTGCGTGTGGGTATCAATGTTATGGCGCACAAATATTTTGAGCGTGACGGATATAATGTATGGTATCAGACAAACATAAGCTTCGCTCAGGCGGCATTGGGAAGTGAGCTTATAGTGCCTACGCTTGACGGTAATGTCAAATACAACATCCCCGCAGGAACTCAGCCGGGAGATGTCTTCAAGCTCAAGGACAGAGGTATTCCCAATCTCAACGGACGCGGCAGAGGCGACCAGCTTGTTAAGGTAAATGTTGAAGTACCCAAAAAGCTTTCCGAAAAGCAGAAGGACTTATTAAGACAGTTCGATGCCGAGCTTAATCCGAATAACAAAGGAAATCTCGGAGAGGGCAACAGCAAGGGCGGTATATTCGGTAAGAAAAAGAAATAAACAAATAAAAAGGAACTGAAATGAAAACTTTTCAGCTCCTTTTTTTGTATGTGTAGTTTTATTTTTATGGTATCGGTACGCTGTCAATATAGCAGCTGTCAGGACATAAATCAACCTTATTATTCCAGACAATGCTGCTGTCAATATCGGGGTTTATATCCCATGCAATTGAATGATTTTCGTCAATATATACTCTTCGGAAGTTTTTGATATCTGCAAAGGTTTCAAAAACTGTTCCTTTTATTAACATAGGTGCTATATCTAAAACACGCTTTTCTCCGTTATCAAAGCTTATTGTAAGGGTAAAATCATCATTCGGAATAACACCGATTATTTTTCTTCGTCCGTTGGCAAAATATTCTGCTGTTTTTAAATCAAAGCCCTTTGAGAGATAATATTCAACATTTTTTTTATCCATATAAAATCCCTCCTAAAAAATTTTTACTTTAAAGGATCAATTGTAAATAATTCCTGTTTTTCAGAAGCAAGCTCCCAGTTTTCTTTTAACTCCTCCTGATGAAAAGCTGCCCAACCTAAAAGCATTTTTAATTGTTTTGAGGGCATTGTTCCGTCAATAACCTCTAATTCATTGATTGATACAATAACTTCATTTCCGCCATAGGTTGCATGAAAATGCGGAGGCATATGGTCACGCCAATTAATATATATCTTTATTCCTCTGAACATACATATCGTCGGCATAATAAATCATCCTTCTTTCTGATATTAGTATATCACAGTTTTTTTCTTATGACAATAAGATGTTTTAATATTGTTATGTGTTATACACAATTAATTTTTATTTAAAAACTATTGAAAAAACTGCCGTTTACTCGTATAATATAATATCTGATAAATAAAAGGGCGGTGAGGGTTTGATTAAATTTTTTAAGCAATTAAAAGAAGATGTGAACTGTGTCAGAGAACGAGATCCCGCTGCTACTTCATTTTTAGAGATTTTATTTTTATATCCCGGACTCAGGGCAGTCCGTTCTCATCGTAAGGCACATTGGTTTTATCAGCATAATATGCACTTCATCGCACGATGTATATCGCAGCACTGTGTTAAGAAAACTAATATTGAAATACATCCCGGTGCTAAAATCGGTAAACGATTTTTTATTGACCACGGCACGGGGGTTGTTATCGGAGAAACAGCCGAAATCGGTGATGATGTCACTATTTATCAGGGTGTAACACTTGGAGGTACGGGTAAGGATGTCGGAAAACGACACCCCACCGTAGGCTCGGGAGTGCTTATAGGCGCAGGCGCAAAGGTGTTAGGACCTTTCAAAATAGGTAATAATACAAATATTGCGGCAGGAAGCGTTGTACTTAATGAAATTCCCGAAAACTGTACGGCAGTCGGCACACCTGCAAGGGTAGTCAAGCGTGACGGTAAAAGAGTTGATAACCTCGACCAGATACATATCCCCGACCCCGTAGCACAGGAATTTGATAAACTATATAAGAAAATTGAAAGTCTTGAAAAAGAACTTAATGCATTAAAAGGAGAAAGTTATGAAAGTTTATAATACTCTCACAAGACAGAAAGAAGAACTTAAAACAATCAAAGAGGGCGAAGTAAGAATTTATGCCTGCGGCCCCACAGTTTATAACTATATTCATATCGGTAATGCGCGCCCCATCTGCGTTTTCGATGTTCTGCGCCGTTATCTTGAATATAAGGGCAACAAGGTTATTTTCGTTCAGAACTTTACGGATATTGATGATAAAATTATTAACCGTGCAAATGAAGAGGGCGTAAGCTTTGCTGAAATTTCAGAGAAGTATATCAAGGAATACAAGACAGATGCGGCAGGACTTAATGTAAGAGAAGCAAGCGTTCATCCCAAGGCAACAGAAAATATTGATGAGATTATTTCCATAATTGAAACACTTGTTGAAAAGGGCTATGCTTATCAGGCAGGAAGCGATGTATATTTCAGCCCCCTCAAGTTCAATGAATACGGAAAGCTGTCACATCAGCCTCTTGATGACCTTATGTCAGGCGCAAGAATCAACATCGGCGAGGTTAAGAAGGAGCCCATGGACTTTGCTCTCTGGAAGGGCTCAAAGCCCGGCGAGCCCTATTGGGAGTCACCCTGGGGACAGGGAAGACCCGGCTGGCACATTGAATGCTCTGCAATGTCAAGAAGATATCTCGGTGAAACAATAGATATCCATTGCGGCGGTCAGGACCTTGTTTTCCCCCATCACGAAAACGAAATTGCACAGAGCGAATGCTGCAACGGCAAGCCCTTTGCAAATTATTGGATGCACAACGGCTTTATTACTGTTGACAATGAAAAAATGTCAAAATCTAAGGGCAATTTCTTTACTGTAAGAGATGTTGCAAAGCAGTTCGGCTATGAGCCTATAAGACTTCTTATGATCTCCTGTCAGTACAGAAGCCCCATAAACTACTCATACGATTCTCTTTCACAGTGCAAGGCTTCTCTCACAAGACTTCATACCTGCCGTGATTCACTTGATTTTGCGTTCAAAAACGCAGTTGAAGGCGGGGATATAACAGAGCTTAACAAGGAGCTTCAGTCTTTTGTTGAGAAGTTCTGCGAAGCAATGGAGGATGACCTCAACACAGCAGATGCAATAGGCGTGCTTTTCGACCTTGTAAGATACATCAACAAGAGTGTTCTTACAACTGCTCCCGAAAAGCAGGCAGTTGAAGCCGCAATAAAGGTATTCGACGAGCTTACAGGTGTTCTCGGTATTGTATACAACGAAAAGAATGACGAAGAAAACAGCGATGATGCCGAAATCGAAGCTCTTATCGAAGAAAGAACAGCTGCCAGAAAAGAAAAGAACTGGGCAAAAGCAGACGAAATCAGAAACAAACTCACCGAAATGGGCATAGTCCTCGAAGACACCCCCCAGGGCGTTAAGTGGCACAGAGCATAATATAATAACAAATAACGGGACTGTGAAATGCAGTCCCTTATTTTAGGAGAAAAAATATATGGAAAACCAACTTTATTTACAGGCAAAAGCTGTGATTGAAGAACTTTACGATAAAGCAAGGATGAAAACGGGTGATATCGTTGTTGTGGGCTGTTCAACAAGTGAAATTATCGGTTCTTCTATCGGCAGTAATTCGAGCCCCGAAACGGCAAAAATTGTATTTGAGGGACTTTATGATACAGCAAAAGAAAAGGGTATTTTTCTTGCTGTTCAGTGCTGTGAGCACCTCAACCGAGCAATTATTATTGAAAAACAAGCCGTACCCTTTGCCGAAACGGTAAATGTTGTACCTCAGCCTAAGGCAGGAGGCTCAATGGCTACTCAGGCGTATGCTCATTTTACTGATCCCGTTGCAGTTGAAGAAATCAAGGCGGATGCAGGTATAGATATAGGATTTACTCTTATCGGTATGCATCTTAAAAGGGTGGCTGTGCCTTTAAGACTCGAAAACAATAAAATCGGAGATGCTCTGGTGCTTGCAGCGCGTACCCGTCCTAAATTCATAGGCGGTGTGAGAGCTGTTTACGATGAGGAAATGCTGTGAAATATAAAGTGAAATAACAAGGGATTGTATCAGTTCATCTGTTTTGATGAGTGATACAATCCCTTATATTTTTACTTTGAAAATTATCTGCGTATTTTTCCGATAATTGAAAAAATAATGAAAACAACAATGTTTGCGGCAACTATTGTTGAGCCTACAGGAGTGCCCATAAGTACGGAAATGAGTATACCCGAGGTAGCGCACACAACGGAAACTATTGCCGCGCAGATAATAACCTGCTTGAAGCTCTTGAAAAGCCGCATAGCGCACAAGGCGGGGAAAACAATAAGTGCGGAAATGAGAAGCGAGCCGACAAGATTCATTGCAAGTACTATTATAACAGCCGTTATAACTGCAATGAGCATATTGTATGCCTTTGCCTTGACACCTGTTGCAAGTGAGAAATTTTCATCGAATGTAACTGCGAAAATTTTGTTGTAGAACAAAACGAAAAGTGTAACAACAAGCACACTGAGAACAACACACAGCCATACATCTGTTTTTGAAAGAGTGAGAATCGAGGTTGAGCCGAAAAGTGTACTGCACACATCTCCCGAAAGGTTACTCGATGACGAAAACAGATTCATTATAAGGTAGCCTATTGCCAAGGAGCTTACTGACAGCATTGCTATTGCGGCGTCACCCTTAAGCCGTATTTTTTCGGAGCCGCTGATAAGTATTACCGCGCACAGCACTGTTCCGGGTAGGACCAGCAGCATATCGTTTGTGAGGTTGAGTATACCTGCAACACACATTATACCGAAGGCAACATGTGAAAGACCGTCACCTATAAACGAAAAGCGCTTTAATACAAGTGTTACACCCAGAAGGGAAGAACAGAGAGCAATAAGCACACCTACTATGAGAGCATACTGTACAAAGGGGTACTGAAAATATGTTATGAGCTTATCAAGCATCTTCATTGCCTCCCTTCGTAAAAGCAAGTCCTGCCGCACTTTTAAGGTAATCTTCTTTTGTGCCGAAGAAAAGCGGCTCATGGCTTATATGAAGAATATGTGTGGCATATCTGAGGGCCGCTGAAATATCGTGGGAAACCATAATTACGGTTATTCCGTATTCACGGTTGAGCTTGTTTATCTGCTCATACATCTCCATTGTGACCTTAGGGTCAAGTCCTGCAACCGGTTCATCAAGAACAAGCATTTTCTGTGTTGCACACAAGGCTCTTGCAAGCAGAACTCTCTGCTGCTGACCGCCCGATAATTCTCTGTAGCAGCGTTTTGCAAGAGCTGTTATGCCCATCTTTTCCATACTTTCCTTTGCAAGTGCCTTTTCCTGCTTGTTATAAAAGGGACGGATACCGCACTTGTTAAGACAGCCCGAAAGCACAATTTCATTGACAGAAGCGGGAAAATCTCTCTGTACGGTGGTCTGCTGGGGAAGATAACCGATTTCGGACTGCTTTAGTCCGTCACCTGTGATGATTTCACCTGAAAGGGGAGATTTAAGATGAAGTATTGTTTTCATCAGCGTACTTTTGCCTGAACCGTTTTCACCGATTATACAAAGGTAATCTCCCTGATTTACTTCAAAATTTATATTTTCGGCAACAACATTGCTGTCATAACCGAGAGTGAGATTTTTGCAAGTTAATAAAGCCATTTTTTTGCTCCTTAGTTAAGTGCCTGACTAAGCACGGAGAGATTTTCCTGCATTATGTCAAGGTAGGTGACATTATTTGCAACATCCTTTGCTGTTACGGACTGCATTGAATTAAGGGTGAGAACCTTTTGATTTTTGTCGGCTGTGTTTGAAATAACCGTATCTGCAACAGACCCGTCTGAGCTTTCGGTTATAATAACTGCACCGAGCTTGTTTTCTTGGAGCTTGTCTGAAAGGAAAATTACTGTTTCAAAGCTTGCCTGAGTTTCTGTTGAGCAGCCTGAAAAAGCGGCATAGTAGTTTATATTATATTCATCAACAAGATATCTGAAAGGAAATCTGTCGGCAACAACTATTGTGCTGTGCTTTGCTTCGTTTACTGCACTTTCGTATTCCTTGTGAAGCTCATTCAATTTCTCAATGTAGCTGTCTGCATTTGCTTCATAAACCGAGGAATTGTCTTTGTCAAGTTCGCAGAGCTTTTCAGCAATATGCTCACATACGGTTATTGCATTTTTAAGCGAAAGCCATATATGTTCATCATTTTCGTTTTCGTGGGAATTTTCTTCGTCCTCTTCATGTTCGTGTTCTTCGCTCTGCATACCCTCAACGGTTTCTTCCTCGAGTACCTCTTCACCGAGAAGTTTCATAAGGTTTATTACTGTCATATTTTCATTTGTTGCATTTTTAAGAGCATCCTCGACCCATGAATCGGATTCGCCGCCGACATAAATAAACATATCGCAGCCTGATACTGTTACAAGGTCTGTTACGGTCGGCTGATAGCTGTGAAGATCAACACCGTCATCAAGAAGCAGGGTAAGCTGTACATTCTCTGCCTTTTCTCCGAGAATCTGTCTTATCCAATCGTATTGCGGAAAGGTTGTTGCTACTATGCTTAATTTATCTGTGTGCTCTGAGGGAGTTTCCGAGCACGCAGAAAAACAAGTGATTATCATTATTAAAACTGTTATAAGAGCAGTTATTTTCTTCATAAAAAATCTCCTTATCTGTTTTTGCAGTTTTTACAGGTTCCGTACAAAACTGTTTTCGATTTGTTGATGCTGAAGCCCTCTTCCTGTACTAATTCATTCTGCAGCTGGCTTGCATATGAATTTTTCATATGGAATGTTTTACCGCATTCCACGCAGGAAAGATGTATGGCATTAGAGCAATGTTCGCTGTTTACAAACTGATAAAAAACATCACGGCTGCCCTCGTTTATATCGCAGCGGACAAGTCCGTCCTTTTTCATTGCCGAGAGATTCCTGTAAATGGCACTGCGGCTTATATCATATTGTGAAAGGGCAGCATATATATCCTTAACACAGAATTTGTCGTGCGGATGTGACCGGAAAAACTCGTAGAGGAGTTTTCTTTGTTCGGTAAGGTAAGCCATAATATCACCTCTGATTTGCGAATCATTCGCAAATTATTATAGCTAATTCACATAGAGATGTCAACAAAATTCTGGTTGAAAATATTTTTTTTATATGTTAGTATAAAAATATAATGGTAAAAAGGAGAAAATCTTATGAAAAAGGTTATTGCTTTTGCTTTAAGCTTATGTTTGATTTTTACCTCGGCTTTTTTTCTTGTTGCTTTTGCCGAAGAAAAAGGTGAAGACAAAGAGGGTTGTTTTATAACATCTCTTATTGATGAGAAATGGGAAATCAAAACGGATGAAATTCATTCTGAATTACGCTTTATCGGTAATTTTATCAGAATTGTAATGCCTGAATTTACGGAATCGTTTTTCCGTTTAGCCAACTTTTTCTTAAAAATCGGAGAGGGAATGAAGCTTACAAATAAAATAAATTGTGAGCAAATTTATCTTTCCCGGGAAGACGGTACGCAGCTGCGCTTGAGTGTGTATACTCCATTGGAAAAAGCGGATAATGTTCCCGGACTTCTGTGGATTCACGGTGGCGGTTATGGGCTGGGTATCCCTGAGCAGGATATTTCTTTTATAAAGGAATTTGTGCTGACTTCAAACTGTGTTGTTGTTGCTCCCGATTATACCAACTCAACCTCTGCACCTTATCCGGCTGCATTCAATGACTGCTATAATGCATTATTATGGCTCAAGGACAACGGCGAGCAGTACGGTATGCGTAATGACCAGATTTTTGTCGGTGGGGATAGTGCCGGCGGTGGACTTTGTGCAGCTGTAACGCTGAAAGCCCGTGATACGGGGGATGTTGCCATAGCATTCCAGATGCCTCTTTATCCTATGCTCGATGACAGACAGATAACTCAATCTTCACAGAATAATGATGCTCCCATATGGAATACCGCATCAAATGAAATGGCATGGAAGCTTTATCTTGGCGATGCTTATAACACGGAAAATGTATCAAAATATGCTTCCCCTGCAAGAGAAACAGATTATTCCGGTTTACCGCCCACTCTTACATATGTCGGCACAATAGAGCCGTTTACGGATGAAACAATAGCTTATGTTGAGAATCTTAAGGCGGCAGGCGTTGAGGTTTCGTTCAAGCAGTTTGAGGGCTGCTTCCACGGCTTTGATTTGTTTACTTTCACAACTCCTGCAAAAGAAGCAAGAGAGTTTTTAACGGAAGGCTTTATGTATGCTGTTAAGAACTATACAGCAGAACAAGTTGATTAATAATTCATCGCTTTTGTGTTTTTACAAGCATATTTGTTCGGCAGAATGCACAAATGCATAGTTTAAGATATTGATTACAAAAATCGCAAGTGAAGTGCGTTTTGTGCAAAGTTTACATAATTTTTTAATTTTAATGAAATTTATTGACAACTTGCACTATGTATGCTATTATAAAGCCACAGAGAACAAATAAGTTTTCTGAAATTAAAGAGAGAGTGAGTCCAATGGTTCATTAACAGATTTTCAGGAAAAAGAAAATGAAAATCCCGACGGTTATTAAATAAAAATCGCTGTAGCCGTAAAAGAGATTTTCTCAAACAAAAAGAGAGAGTGAGTCCGATGGTTTACTGAATTAAATAAGTAAAAAAACAATTTAATATTTGGTTAAAAAAAGTATTTTATTGCAACTTTTGTTTTATTGTACTATCCTCCTTAATTCGCAATAAAGGTTATACTCATTTAGGGAAAACGAGAAAATTAAGAAATTGAAGCAGATTACGGAAAAATGTAATAAATAAGATACAAGAAAAAACCTTTGTTGCTATAAATCAGACCGAACTCCTTTTGTGTTCTTTTTGGTAAAATATAAATTAATAAGAAGCATCTTTTCGGATTATACCGTGAAGATGCTTTCTTGCTTTAATTATTATAAGAAAAAGACTTCCCGTCAGAGCAGGAAATGAAGCTTCTGACGGGATTGTTTTGTTGTTCGTATCAGTTAATCAATAAACCTTTATCCATTCCATATCGACCTTGCCTCTTGCGCTTAAAATCTCAATAAGGATTTCGTCTGTTTCACATTCGTCAATCGGAACGATTTTTCTGCTTCCTACCGTTGTGCCTTGCGCCTGAGAATCCCAATTGCCGTCAATGAGAGCTTTTATTCTGAAGTGCTGTATGCGCTGTCCCTCGCTTATTCTTTCCGCAAGCTCAACGAAAGCGATTTTCTGTTTTTCTTTGAGCTTTACACGGTATTTCGGCTGAGTGGGATTTTCTGTAAGAATTTCAACAATTTCGGCATCCTCTGCCTTGTTTACACCGAAGCAGTCACGGATTTTCTGACCTAATTCGCCTAGTCTTTGAATATCTCTGTCATTAAATTTACCGTTCGGCATAGGCGGTATGTTAAGGTTAAAGGTTGAGTTGTTGCCTACGGAATTGAGATATGATGTAAAAAGGCGTTCGAGTGAATGCGGTTCCTCGTTTTCATGATAGAACCAGCCCGGTCTTATTGACATATCAACCTCGGCAGGAGCAAAAACAAGACCTTTTGAGTATAAAATATTTGAAAGTGAACCGATGTTTATATCGGAGTTATACATATAAGACAAATCGCCCTCTAAAGGCCCCTCACCGGTCTGAGGCTCGCCCGAGAAAGGACAAAGCTCAACCGGTACAACTGCCCATTGCTCATAGGGAGCTTTTCCCGCCTCGTTTCCGCACCAACGGATGGGCCCTTTGTCATTGAAAACGCAAGCCTTGGGCTGTAATTTATGTATAAGCTCTAAGTATCCGTCAAAATCATATACCTGTTTTTTGCCGTTGGGGCCTTCTCCGCAGGCACCGTCAAACCACACATAGAAAATTTCACCGTAGTTTGTCAGAAGCTCGGTTAATTGATTTTTATAGAATGTGTTGTATTCGTCTGTACCGTAGTAGGGTGAATTTCTGTCCCAGGGGGAGAGATAAAAACCGAATTTTAAGCCGTATTTTCTGCAGGCATCAGAAGCTTCCTTTACAATATCACCCTTGCCGTTTTTATAGGGACTGTTTTTCATTGAATGCTCGGTATATTGAGTCTGCCATAAGCAAAAGCCGTCGTGATGCTTTGCTGTCAGCACCATACCGCTCATACCTGCATCCTTTATTGCCTTTGCCCACTGCTCGCAGTCAAGCTCTGTTGGATTGAAAATTGCAGGGTTCTCCTTGCCCGTACCCCATTCGAGATTTGTGTATGTGTTTGGGGAAAAATGCACGAAAGCGTAAAAGGGAGTTTCCCTGAGCATTGATAACTGCTTTTCATCGGGCTTTACTCTTGAAGCCTGTGAGAGAAATTTTTTCATAATAAACCGCCTTTATTTTGTGAGTTTTTCGATTATTGCTGTGCATCCCGTGACAATATCGTTATATGTCACTTCAAAATTACCTGTGTACCAGGGGTCGGCAACACTTTTTTCAGAGCCCGCCCATGATAAAAGCTTTGATACCTTGTTTTCGGGGTCAGAGCCGAAAATACGGAGAATGTTTCTTATATTACTGTCATCCATACAGATAAAGTAATCGAAATTTTCATAGTCTGATTTTTTCAGCTGTACAGCCCTTTTTCCCTCGCAGGAAATTGAGTGTCTGAGAAGCTCTTTTTTGGCGGGTGGGTATACGGGATTCCCGACTTCCTCGGTGCTTGTGGCAGAGGAGCATACAACGAAATCCTTTTTAAGTCCTTTATCGGCAATCATTTTTTTGAAAATAAATTCTGCCATAGGTGAACGGCAGATGTTGCCTAAGCATACAAACATAATTTTTATCATATATACACCAACTTCAATATGTTATAAAAATGATAACATATAAAAGTATATGAAGCAATAAAAAAATCAGAGTTTGCAAAAAAAACAAACTCTGACATTTTTTATTTAAATGCAGCTGAACTGTTAAGAAGCAGAGTGCTGTATACAAAAAGTACATCCTGATTATTGAAATCTATGAAATTTCCAATCATAGCACTCTGGATATAACGGATATCAACAACATATACCTTAGCATATCCCTCGCACATAAGGGGAATAAGAGAGCTTCCGAAGGAATCGCGGAAAACAACCAGCTCCTTATCTGTTTTTGCATCGGGGTTTTCTATTGTAAGGAGAGCATCCGAGCCGCAAAGGAACATTTCATAGGGGTCTCTGCCTGTTGCAGCTTCCATATCATACATTTCCTTTTCTGCAGCAATACCTGTGTTAAAGCTTGTTACCTTGCAGTTGAGAAGTGTTTTGTTTGTAAGATATTTAAGAGTATCGGGCTGTAAGGGCAGGGCAGACTGTCCGTAATAAACTCCGTAGAAAGGACTGTCAACGGTGTTTACATCATATTCGCCTGAAAGTTCAAAGCCCATTTTTTCAGCAAAACGCTGAGCTATATCAACAATGCTTTCCTGCTTCCAGTGAGTATCAGTTCTGTAATAGTCATCAATGGATAACAGATCAAAAATATCGATATACTGCATAAAAGAGGTCTTTTCTCTCATAAAGGAAACGAGAGCATCGTAATCCATTGAAAGATAGCCGTTTTCTTTTGCTAAAAAGTAGTTTTTGTCGGGAATTACAGAAAAATATACATTTATATCCTTGTCAGCCATATATTTTTCATAAAGCCAACTGAATTTATCTGCAGAATTTGTAAGCATTTCTTCGCTTAAAGGATATTCAAGCTTTGAAACATAATCATCTGCAACATAAATCTCGTTGTTGTCTTTTTTGTTGAAAATGTTAAACTCGGTTAATGCCTTTATTCTTCTGAACAAATCACGGACGGGGAACTGGTCAAGGGTATAGTCCTCAAAGGAGGTCATAAACTTACCTGAAAGGATAGTTTCAAACGAAAGCTCGGGAAAGGCTGCGAGAGCTCTTCTTTCCGATTCGGAATATTCATCGGGTGTTTTTACCCATGTAAAAACTGATAAGCCGAAGATGAAAACAGCTAACACAACGCTTACAATAATATTTTTAATGTTGTTTTTCATTTTTTACCCTCCTTTAGAAACGGAAATATAAGAACGGGTTAAACGAACCGTCAACAAGATATGCTGTGATTAAAACTATAAGTCCTACAAGAACAACGGGCTCAACTATGTTCATACATTTTTCAACCGTGCTGTTCTTTTTAAGGGTAGTTATTGCCTTAACCGGTAATTCGGTTGAGCCGATTATTGCAATTACTATAACAACGGCAAAGCTCTTGAGATAGTAAAGCCATTCATCCGAATAGAAGGGAAGTGCTCCGCCTCCGAACATACCTGCAATATCCGAGAAAGCCTGTGACATATCGCTTGCATTGAATATAACAAAGCTTATTATAATAAGGAACATTACATAAAGATGTGAGAAAATCTTAGATTTTTCAACATACTTTTTAAGCCAGAGCTTTTCGATAATGAGCAGCACTGCGAAATAAAGTCCCCATACAATGAAGTTCCATTCTGCACCGTGCCAGAAGCCTGTGAGCATCCAGACAACAAAAATGTTTCTGAAGCCTTTTATTTTTGAAACTCTGTTTCCGCCTAAGGGGATATATACATAATCTCTGAACCATGAGCCGAGAGAAATATGCCATCTTCTCCAGAATTCGGTGATGCTCTTTGACACAAAGGGATGTCTGAAGTTTTCCATAAAATCGAAGCCGAAGATTTTGCCAAGCCCTATTGCCATATCTGAATAACCGGAGAAGTCGAAATAGATATGAAGAGTGAAGCAGATAGCATAAAGCCAGTAGAAAAGTACAGACTTATCATTGCTCGCTCTGAAAATATCACAAACCTCACCCAAAGCATTGGCGATAAGTACTTTTTTAGAAAGACCGAAAATAAAACGGCGGATACCTGCTGCAACATATTCAAAGGAGTGCGTTCTCTGAATAAGCTGCTTTTCAACATCAGAGTAGCGGACAATAGGACCTGCTATAAGCTGAGGGAAAAGCGAAACATAAGCTGCAAGTGTTATAAAGTTTTTCTGTGCGGGAACATCCCCACGGTATACATCAATTGTGTAGCTGAGAAGCTGGAAGGTATAGAAGCTGATGCCTATGGGTAAAGCAATTCTCAGCAGTGGTATTGAAAGCGAGGTAACTGCATTGAAATTTTCAATGAAGAAATCTGCATATTTAAAATAACCCAGCATACCGAGGCTTATAACTGCAGAAAGGATTACCCACAGCTTTGCAAGCTTAGTGCCCTGATGCTTTTCTATAAGAAGTCCTAAAACATATCCCGAGAAAATTGTTGCAACCATAAGGAAAACATACTTAGGCTCGCCCCAACCATAGAAAAACAGGCTTGAGAGCAATAATACTGTATTTTTAAGCTTCTTCGGCGCAATTGCATAAAGCAATATTACTATCGGAAGAAAGTAATATAAAAAAGGAATACTTGAAAATAACATATCAGTACCTCTGGTTAAATCCGTTTATTCAAAAAAAGCAGGTTTATGCCGCAAGTGACATAAACCTGCCGTTTAGTGCAAGAATTTTAATTTTCAGTTTTTGAAAAAATTTCTTGTGATTAGCCTTCGAAGCTTGTGGGAGCCATTACAAAGAATACGAAGTTGCCTTCTGTGCCGCTTGCCATTTCGTCAGCTGTTACACAGATGTTCCATCTGAGGTTAGCGTTGTCTGTAAGAGTCTTAACGAAAGCTTCGCTGTCTGCGCCTTCTTCAAGCTCGAAAACATAAGAAACGAAGGGGATGGAGCCGATCATGGGAGCAACCATAACGCCTGACTTGAAGTCTTTGATTTCAGCGTTGTCAAAACCTGAAAGGAAGCCTGCTTCAACTTCAATAGCAGCCATGGAAGCAGCAGCGATAACTTCGTTCTTAGCAAGCTCTTCACCGATTGTTAAAGCAGTGAGGTCTGTGCCGTTAGCAACGATGTCCTTGAAAGCAGCAACGAGAGTTGTAGCAACAGTGCCGTCTGTTGTGCCTTCGCCTGCAGTTGTTTCTTCGCCTTCTGCAGCAGTTGTTTCTTCGCCCTCTGCAACAGTTGTTTCTTCACCGAGTGTTGTTTCTTCTGTAGCAGCAGTTGTTGTTTCATCGGAAGATGTGTTTGTGCAAGCAACGAGAGCGATGGATGCAACGAGGATAGCAACAAGAACAAAAATAAGTGACTTTTTCATTTTTAGTTTCTCCTTAAAAATAAATTTTATTTGTTTGTGCAGGAAATTTTCCATAAATTCTCTGCATTGTTGAAGATGAGCATTACAGTACAAAGGTCTTTTTCGGACTCTATTTCAAGAGTATATTCCTTTTCGCGGTCTGCATTCAGCTTCCAGATAATGCTTTTTGTTTCTTTGTTGAAGGTCTGTTCTGAGCATTCTTCATAGAAAGAATTCAAAATAACGCCGTCATTTGCCGTAATCTTTGTTTTTCCCGTGAGAGTAAGCTCCAAGGGAATTTCAAGAGCTTCTTTTTCATTAGCTGTTGCCACGGAATATGAAGCTCTGGCTGTGTTTAATGCCGCTTCATTGAGTGAAAGGTTTATGCCGTTCACTGAAACAGACAAGGAATCATTTGTATTAAAAATAAAACCTGCTGCAACAACTAAAACAAAACAGGCTGCGAGAGCCGCAACATTGCTAAGCACTCTGAGAGAAGATGTTTTCCCGGAAACTGTCGGCTGTTTTTCTGTATTCAGAACTCTTTCCCGAAGCTCCAGGGGAGCGGTTATGTTTTTGTAAGCGTTAGTTTGTTTTTTGTCGAACATCTTCAATCCACCTCTTTCAATAAGTTCTGCAAGAGCTCTCTTCCTCTTTTCAGCCGCATTTTTACTGCCGACTCTGAAAGAGTGAGTTGCTTTGCAACTTCTTCCACGGAAAAACCTTCGAGGTAGTGAAGAACCATAACAGTTCTTATTTTCGCGGGAAGAGAAGATAACATTGAAAAAACATCTTCACCGTCTTTCGGGATATCCTCGTAGTGAGAAAATTCAGATATCTCATCAAGAGAAGAGTGATTTCTGATTTTTTTGTGACGCAGCATATCATAGCAACGGTTTACTGTTGTTCTGATAAGCCATGCCTTTTTGTGATTGTCATCTTTGAAATCGGGGGAAGTTTCTGTGTATTTCAGAAAAACATCCTGAACAGCATCCATAGCATCTTCGCTGTTTTGTAAATGAGAAAGTGCAAGACGGTACAGCATATCTGAGTAAAGTTCATAAACCGCAGAAATATCATTTTTGCGGAGCCTGACAATACGCACTGATTTGCCCTCCTGTTAATAAAACGAATTAGAAAGTCAAAAGGTCACATTTTTTTTGAAAAAAATAAAAAATATTTTTTTGCATATAAATATTATTTTAACATAAAGTTTAAAGTTTTTCCATAGCATTTTTAACTTAAAGTAGACATAAGCAGCTTTTTATGATAAAATACTCAACATATTCTTTTTTTGGAGTCAGATTTATGGTAAAAACAAAGAAAATAAAGGAAGATAAAAAGAAAGAAGAAGCACATATTTTTAAGAATACCTTTTTTATGCTGAAGTGTGCTTTCAAGTGTGCCCCTGTATCTTTGGTGCTGATTTATCTTGCATACATATTGGAAAATGTTTACTATTCTGTAGTTTTCAATGTAATGTTTCTTGAAACTGCCATGTCAATAATTGAGGGCAACGGCACATGGAAAGAGTTTGTAACCAAAATCACGGTAATTATTTTCGGCAAGCTGGCGGTAGATTTGTTTGCATATATAGATATGTATACAATAAGAACAAAGTTTGAAATCAAGGTTGAAAGCTATATAAACAATCTTATTTTTGAAAAAGCTCAGAAGGTGGAGCTGGGCTGCTATGAGGACCCGGATTTCTTTGATAACTATAACCGCGCTACATGGGTTGTTGACAGAGGTGGCTTCAAGCGTATCATAGAAGGCTCTGCGTGGACTATAGGTTCACTTATAAGCTTTATTTTCATTATATTATATCTTGTAAAAATTGACCCGTTTCTTTTGCTGCTGGTGGCATGTCCCGCCGTGCTTATACTTTTAAGAGTTCTCGAAAACAAGGTAAACTATGCAAAAGACAAGGAAAAGACACCCTACGAAAGACAGAAGGAATATATCCGCAGAACGGTAATATTGAAGGACTTTGCAAAGGATATAAAGACTACCGATATTTTTGATGTAATAAAAATCCGTTTTAATGCAGCGATAGAAGAAAATATCAAAATTATAAAAAAGTACGGCTGGAAGTTGGTTTTTATCAATGTTGCAGGCGATATTTTCGGAAATGTCCTTCCTGTTATAGGGGGACTTTGCTATGGTAGCTATAGACTTATTTATTCACAGAATCTTGAAATTTCCGAATTTTCCGTGCTTGTTTCCGCTATTATGACATCCAAAAACAAGCTTACCAATTTTGCGAGATATTTTGCAATGCAGCAGCAGCATTGCTTGTGGGTGCAGAACTTAAGAAACTTTCTTGATTATGAACCGAAAATTGTTGACGGTTCCATTGAAGTCGATGATTTTGAAAGCCTTGAATTCAGGAATGTTACATTTGCTTACACTGAAAATAAGGAGCCCGTTCTTAAAAATGTTTCCTTTAAGATAAACAGGGGCGAAAGTATTGCCATAGTGGGACATAACGGTGCCGGTAAAACAACACTTTCAAAGCTTATTATGCGCCTTTATGATGTCACAGAAGGCGAGATTCTCTATAACGGCAAAAATATCAAGGAATATACTCTTGAAAGCTACCGGAAAAAATTCTGCTCTGTTTTTCAGGACTACAAGATTTTTGCAATGACTGTTGCGGAAAATGTTCTTGTTAAGGAAACTGATGAGAAAAATATGCTTGTTGCCGAAAGGGCACTCGAAATGGGTGGCGTGGCAGATAAGATAAATTCACTTGAAAATAAAGCCAATACCCTGCTGACAAGAGAATTTGACAACAGCGGTGTGCTTCTTTCGGGCGGTCAGGCGCAGAAGGTATCTATTTCAAAGCTTTTTGCGAATGATGATTTTGAGGTTGCCGTTCTTGATGAACCCTCATCTGCATTAGATCCGATTGCGGAATCAAAGATGTATGATGCAATAATAGAGGGAACCAAGAATAAAACGGTAATATATATTTCTCACCGTCTTTCAAGTGCAACAAGAAGTGATAATATTCTTGTTTTTGAAAAAGGTGAAATAGTTGAACAGGGAAGCCATACTGCTTTAATGGAAAAGAACGGTATATATGCCGAAATGTTTACCCTGCAGGCTTCAGGCTATAAGGACTCAGAGGGCGGTGATGAGGATAATGAATGATACAGTAAACAAAAAGAGCAAGGATAAAGAAAAGGCTCACAGCGTGAGAAACTATTTTTTTATGCTCAGGCTCGTTTTTAAGGTATCTCCCGTGCTCGTTGTGATTATGGTATTGCTTGATGCGCTTATGAATTTACCGTGGACACTGTTTAATGTCGTTGTGCTTAAGTATGTTATAGATGTTGTAACCGAGGGCACCGACCTTTACAGAATTGCGGTTGTGTGTGTTGTTTTCTCTGTTTTTGTGTTTGTTCTGAATATTCTGAACACTTCATTTTATGAGCTTAACTACCACCGTCAGATGCAGAAGCTTTACTATAAAATATATTCAATGATATATGATAAAGCGGCAAGAATGGATATATCCTCCTATGATGATCCCAAGTTCTATAATGACTTTGTTCTTGCTATGAATATGATGGACAACAGAGCAGAGTCTGTTATTGAAGATACTCAGCGACTTGTCACCAATTTTGTAAGCCTTTCCACCATAGTATCTGTTATTGTGTCAATAGACCCCGTGTGTCTATTGTTTGTTTTTGCCTGTATAGTGATTATGGTGCCAATGGGTAGAGTTATTTCTAAGATAGATGTAAAAAGAAAAGAGGCTATGACACCTCTTGACAGAAAAAATCTTTATTTTCAGCGAGTTTTCTATCTTCAGGATTATGCAAAGGAATTAAGACTCAATCCATACGGTGAAATGATAGACCGCCGCTATAAGAAGAATATAATTGACCGTCTGCATACAATCTCTCCGTTTCTGAGAAAACAGTGGCAGTTATATTTCTGTCAGGAAAGTCTTCCGATGACGCTTATTATAAACTTTGGCGTATGTATGTATATGGGCTATCAGGCTATAGTGAAAAAAGAGGTTTCTCTCGGGGATTTTGTTGCTACCTTCAACGGGGTTTCTACCGTAAGCTCAAGTGTGTTTTTTCTCACAAGCTGGTTTACTATCCGTTTCAGAGAGCACGGCTATCAGATTGAAAAATTCCGTCGCTTTATGAATGCAGAGGAAACAATAAAAAACGGTACGGATGAAACTGTGCACAAAAAGCCCGTGAGCATAAAATTCAATAATGTGTCCTTTACTTACCCCGGAAACGATAAACCCGCTCTCAAAAACATAAATTTTGAAATAAAGCCTTATCAGAAAATTGCTTTAGTAGGCTATAACGGAGCAGGAAAAACAACTCTCACCAATCTGCTTCTGCGCTTGTATGATGTTACTGAGGGCTCAATTACCATTGACGGCAAGGATATAAGAGAATGGGATAAAAAAGCATATCACAGAAATTTTGCAGCAGTTTTTCAGGATTTCGCGCTTTTTGGCGCAACACTCGGAGAAAATGTTTCGATGAACTCAACACCCGATGCCAAAAGAGTTGAAGCAGCTCTCAAAGAGAGTAATTTCTCAAAGAAGCTTGAAAACGGAACCGATACAATTCTTTTAAGAGAATTTGATGATAACGGCGCATCTCTCTCGGGCGGTGAAGCACAGAAGGTTGCGGTTTCCAGAGTATTTTATAAGGACTGTCCTTTTGCAATTCTTGATGAGCCGAGTGCAAATCTGGACCCCGTTTCCGAATATGCTCTCAATGAGGCTATGGTAAGAGCATCAAAGGAAAAGAGTGTTATCTTTATATCCCACCGTCTTTCAACAACTGTAATGGCGGATGTGATATATATGCTTGAAAACGGTGAAATTGTTGAAAGCGGCTCACATGAGGAGCTTATGGCAAAAAACGGTAAGTATGCATATATGTTTAAGCTTCAGGCAGATAAATACAAATCTTAATAAAAGTACGGCAAAAAAAGCAAAGGCGGTATCGGAAAAATCCGATACCGCCGATTTTTGTGCATCAGTCTTCGTCTTCGAAAACTTCATCAAGTGCGAGCTTTACGCCGCAAGCAGGACATTCAAGGTCATATTCATCATCTTCAAAAAGTGAATCATCAAAGAAAATTGTTTCGTGGCAGTTGGGACATTCAAATTCATAAGAACCTGCGTCTTCATCATAATTGAAACCGTCACAGCCGTCACAGCCTTCGCAATCGCCTGAGCATTCATCATCCTCATAAACGATTTCTTCAACTAATTCAAGGTCTTCATCAATCGCATCAACCTGATCACACAAATCAGCAACTGTGAGAGCCATATCATCAAGAATATCCATCATTGCGGCAATAACCTTGCCTTCGGGAGTTTCCTTGCTGAGATTAAGACCTTCTGCAAGACCTTTGAGATATGCAACTTTTTCTGTTATAGTCATTTTACAGTCCTCCTGTATGCTTTATCAAAAAAGCGGCCTTTTGCAGCCGCTTTTTATTACAAATCAATTACGCACGACCGAGATATTCGCCTGTACGGGTATCAATCTGAATCATTTCGCCCTCATCAATGAAAAGGGGAACCTTAACCTCAACACCTGTTTCAAGAGTAGCAGGCTTGAGAGTGTTTGTTGCTGTGTCGCCCTTGAAGCCGGGATCGGTTTTAACAACCTGAAGGTCAACAAAGTTGGGAGGCTCAACACCGAATACCTTGCCCTTGTAGGAAAGAACACGGCAGGTCATATCTTCCTTAACGAACTTGAAGTTGTCATCAAGCTCGGACTGACCGATGGGAACAAGCTCATAGGATTCGGGATCCATAAAGTAGTAGAGATCGCCATCGTTGTAGGAATACTGCATTTCTTTTCTTTCAATGTAAGCTGTGGGGAACTTGTCTGTGGGGCTGAAAGTTTTTTCAACAACGCTTCCTGCGATAACATTTCTGATTTTTGTACGCACGAAAGCAGCACCCTTACCGGGTTTTACATGCTGGAATTCAATGATCTGCCATACATTGCCTTCCATTTCAAAAGTAACGCCGTTTCTGAAATCGCCGGCTGATACCATAAATATCAATCCTTTCTGTGTGTGGTGAATACCATTCTCAAATATAATATAATATAATTGATTGTTTTTCAAGTACCTAAATGCAAAAATAGGAACTTTTTGCAGGAAAAAACAAATATTTTTACAATATTATAAGCTCTTTCGGGCTTGATGTTAAGTTTTTATGTCCGTCTTTTGTGATAAGTGCCATATCTTCAATACGGACACCGAAAAGTCCGGGCAGGTATATGCCGGGTTCAACAGTCACAACATTACCCTCTTTAAGTATGCTTTTTGATTTTGGCGAAACAGAGGGAAATTCGTGAATTTCAATTCCCACACCGTGACCTGTACCGTGACCGAAATTATCGCCGTAGCCTGCTTTTACGATAACATCTCTTGCCGCCTTATCCGCATCAAAGCAGGAAATACCTTCCTTGAGAACAGATAAGCACTTTTTCTGTGCATCGAGCACGGTGTTGTATACCTCTCTCTGCTTTTTTGTGGGCTTGCCTACACATACGGTTCTTGTCATATCGGAATGATAGCCGTCAACCGTTGCACCGAAATCAAGAGTAATAAAGTCGCCCGACTGAATTTTTTTGTTTCCGGGCACACCGTGAGGTTTAGATGAATTTTCTCCGCTTACGGCAATGGTTTCAAAGGAAAGTGCATCTGCACCGTTTTTGAGCATAAAATAATCAAGCTCAAGTGCTACTTCCTTTTCGGTTTTATCTGTGGAGATAAAGCCTAATATATGATTGAATGCAGCCTCTGCAATCTGCTGGGCTCTGATTATTTTTGAAACCTCTGAGGATGTTTTTATCTCACGCATTTCATCAATAGCACAGCAAAGAGCTGCAGAGGTTTCAAATTCGGTGCCCGGGAATTTTTCTTTGAGAGTTTCAAAGAAAGCCAGAGAAACAAAAGAATTTTCAATAGCAACCTTTTTTATGCCGTTTGAGTTAAAAATTGTGTTGAGTGTTTCATATATATTATATGAATCCCTGACAAATTCCTTGCCGATTGTCTGAGCAGCAGCTTCCGTATAGCGTGAATCGGTGAAAAATATTGTTTCATCCTTGCTTACAAATAACACACCGTCAGAGCTCGGGAAGTCAGTGAAATATCTGCGATTTGCTTCCGAGAAAATCAGAGCCGCATCACAGAATGATGCCATTTTTTCATTTAAGATGTTTGTTTTCTCTGTCATGATTAGCCTTTGTCCCCCATTTTCTTCTTATATACCCTTTATTTTTAAGATACCTGCGTTCTCTTTCTCTTATGCGCCTGAACTTTGAGCCGAACAATACCTCGGGCTTTGCATAATGTACTAAGACCGATACGGCTCCCGCATCATTGGCTCCCTGAATGTCGGTAAAAAGCTGGTCACCTATCATGGCAAGCTGAGAAACCTCTATATCTAGTTTTTTGGCTGCAACAAAGAAGTTTTTTGTTAAAGGCTTTCTTGCCATTGCAATATAAGGAATATGCCCCATCTTGCGGCTGAAGTGCTTTGCCCGGAAGGAGAAGGTGTTGGTTATGATTATAACCTTAAAGCCGGAATCCTGCACCTTCTTTATCCATGACCTGACCCCCGAAAGAACTCTAAAGCTTGAGTCGTAGGCTGTTGTGTTGTCAATATCTATTCCGACTGCCTTAACGCCCATTGCTTTGAGGTCTTCAATACTTATATCGCTTATTTTATCATATTCATATTTAGGGATTGCATTTATATTGTTTTCATCCATAAGGTTATTATCTCCGTATTTTTTTGCATTAATGCAAAAAAACAAAAGCGGACCTTTCAATGAAAGGCCCACTGCGAAACAGACTCTTATTTGTATTTGCGTTTACGAGCAGCTTCAGATTTCTTTTTTCTCTTTACAGAGGGTTTCTCGTAGTGTTCTCTTTTGCGTACTTCCTGGATAACACCGTCACGAGAAGTCTGGCGCTTAAAGCGTCTGAGTGCACTATCAAGAGATTCGTTTTCTTTAACTTTTACCTGACTCATTATATATTCCCTCCCTCCGCATTTGCGTGGGTCAACATCTGTTTGACACCTTGACATTATACAACACAGTTGCAATGGTGTCAATACATTTTTTCGATGATTTTTCTATTTTTTTGCAATAAAAATTTGTTTTCAAGGAGGTAAAAATGACAGCGGTAGCACTTTTAAGCGGTATAGCGCTTTTTGTTTACGGTATGCTGCTTCTTTCCGATGCAATGAAGCGGGGATTTTCGGAAAAGCTTACTGAAAAGCTTGCCCGTTTTACTTCAAACCGCTTTTCGGCTGTTCTTACGGGTACAGCTTTTACAGCGCTTATGCAGTCCTCCTCTGCCTCATCAGTTATGACGGTAAGCTTAGTTGATGCGGGAAAAATCCCTGTTATGAGTGCATTCTGGATAATAGTGGGGGCGAATATAGGCTCTGTGTTTACAGGCTTCCTGACGGCAATAGAATTTTCTGATATAGCTCCGCTTTTCTGCTGTGCCGGTGTGCTTATTCTCTGTGTGTCAAAAAAAGAAAAAACACACAGCAAGGCTTTTGCCTTACTCGGCTTCGGACTGCTGTTTGTGGGTATGAACACAATGTCGCAGGCGGTTTCCGGACTCAGAAGCGATGAAAGAATTCTGAATATTTTAGGTGACTGCACAAATCCTTTTTCCGGTATAGTGTGCGGCACTGCTCTGACAGCCGTGCTTCAATCCTCTGCGGCAATAACGGCACTTTTACAGACCTTGGCTGCAGGCGGAGTTATAGATCTTCGCGAAGCCTTTTTTATATCCTTGGGTTCAAATATAGGTACATGTCTTACAAGCCTTATAAGTGCGGTCAGTGTTAATAATACGGCAAAAAAGGTTGCACTTTTTCATCTGCTGTTCAATATTTTTTCAGCACTCCTTTTTGTTATTCTGTGTGTTCCCTTTGATTTAGTGAGCATTATTGATTCACTTTTGAGAGTTGATATAAAAACACAGATAGCTGCAGTCAATATGCTTTTTAATCTTGTCCCTGCCGTATTTATGCTTTGTGCTCCCGTACAGACAATAAGGGATTTTATCAGAAAAATGAAGCCGAAAAAACAAAAAAGGCTTAATATAAGGATAAATGCCGGATAAAAAATATTGACTTATATAATAAGTCGTGATAAAATAGTTTCGATTTAATATATCACATAATGCGGAGGATAAAAAAATGAAGCATATCAAAACATTAGAAACAAAGAATCTTTGCAACAGCGCTGTAAACGGCGGTTGCGGCGAATGCCAGACTTCTTGTCAGTCTGCTTGCAAGACCAGCTGCGGTATTGCAAATCAGAAATGTGAAAGCAAGAACAAGGAAAACGCATAATTGAAAAGAGAAAAAGATGCCGCCTTGATGGCGGCATTTTTGATATAGGAGAAAATATGGTACATTGTTATAAACTCGGCGGACTCAATATTGTGCTCGATATTTATTCGGGCAGTGTGCATGTTGTTGATGAAGTGGCTTACGATATAATTGAAATGTATGAAAGTAAGTCGAAGGATGAAATTACAGAGGAAGTACTCAACAAGTATTCTCACAGAGAGGATGTCACAAGAGAAGAACTCGGGGAATGTTTTGAACAGATTGAACAGCTTAAAGTCGCAGGAAAGCTTTTTTCTGAGGATACCTTCAGTGATAAGGCAGATTATCTTAAAAAGAAGACATCAGGTGTCGTAAAGGCTTTGTGTCTTCACATTGCGCACACCTGTAATCTTAATTGTGCCTATTGTTTTGCAAGTCAGGGTAAATACCACGGTGAGAGAAGCCTTATGAGTGAAGAGGTTGCAAAAAGAGCAATGGATTTTCTCATTGAAAATTCGGGCAGCAGAACCAATCTTGAGGTTGACTTCTTCGGCGGTGAACCGCTTATGAATTTTGATGTTGTTAAAAAGACGGTTGAATATGCAAGAGAACGGGAAAAAGAAACAGGAAAAAATTTCCGTTTTACACTTACAACAAACGGTGTGCTTATTGATGATGATGTTATAGATTTTGCAAACCGTGAAATGAGCAATGTGGTGCTTAGCCTTGACGGCAGAAAAGAGGTTCACGACCGTTTCAGAGTAGACTATTCGGGAAACGGCAGCTGGGAAAGAATTGTTCCCAAATTCCAAAGATTGGTTGAAGCGCGTGAGCATAAAAACTACTATATGCGCGGCACCTTTACACACCATAACCCCGATTTTCTTAAGGACATCGAGCAGATGCTCGATTTAGGCTTCACTGAGCTTAGTATGGAGCCTGTTGTTTGTGCCCCCGAGGATGAATCCGCTCTTACAGATGAGGATTTTCCCGTAGTTACCCGGCAGTACGAAAAGCTTGCAGAGCTTATGTTAAAACGCTATAAAGAGGGTAAGCCCTTTACATTCTATCATTATATGATAGACCTCAAGGGTGGACCTTGTATATATAAGCGAATATCGGGCTGCGGCTCGGGAACGGAATATATGGCAGTAACCCCTTGGGGCGACCTATATCCCTGCCATCAGTTTGTGGGCGAAGAAAAATTTAAGCTCGGAGATATTTTCAGCGGTGTAAACAATACTGCAATTCAGGATGAATTTTTATCCTGCAATGTGTATTCAAGAGAAGAGTGCAAGGATTGTTGGGCAAAGCTTTATTGCTCGGGCGGTTGCGCTGCCAATGCTTATCATGCAACTGGAAGCGTTAAGGGCGTATATGAATACGGCTGTAAGCTTTTCAGAAAGCGTATGGAGTGTGCAATAATGCTCGAAGCCGCTAAAACGATAGGTGATGAAGATTAATGAACACGCCGATTTGTGATTTTGTGCGTGAATATGAAAAAAAGCATACTCTGCGGCTTCATATGCCGGGGCATAAGGGCGAGGAATTGCTCGGCTTCGAAAGGTACGATATTACGGAAATAGACGGAGCAGATGTTTTATATTCAGCAAACGGCATAATAGAACAAAGTCAGAATAATGCTGCCGCACTTTTCGGCACAAAGAAAACCATTTATTCAACCGAGGGATCATCGCTTTGCATAAGGGCAATGCTGTATCTTGTTAAGCTGTATGCTTTGCAAAACGGCGAAAGAGCAGTTATTGCCGCAGGCAGAAATGCTCACAAGGTCTTTATGACAGCTTCTGCATTGCTTGATATTGATGTGCAGTGGCTTAAAGACAGCAGGAGTAATTTGTTGGCTTGTGAGATAACTCCCGCGTATCTTGATAACTATCTGCAGTCTGTACCCGAAAAGCCAGCAGCCGTTTATGTGACAAGTCCCGATTATCTGGGAAATATAAGTGACATAAAAGGACTTGCCGAAATCTGTAATAAGCACTCGGTGTTATTGCTTGTTGACAATGCACACGGGGCATATCTTAATTTTCTTGAAGAAAATATACATCCCTTGCACCTCGGGGCACATATGTGCTGTGATTCCGCACATAAGACTTTACCGGCTCTTACGGGTGCAGCTTATCTTCATATATCCGAAAATGCTCCCGATTTTTTTACCGAAAATGCGCAGACAGCATTGAGTATGTTTGCTTCAACGAGTCCGTCGTATCTTATTCTGCAGTCGCTTGATATGGTAAACCAATATATATCCGACGGCTACAGACACAAGCTTAATGAATTTGCAGAGGCAGTAGCTCTTCTTAAAAAGAAGCTTGAAGAAAAGGGATATACTCTTCAAGGTACGGAGCCGCTAAAAATATGTATAAAAACAAAGTCCTACGGCTATACGGGTGAGGAATTGAGCAGTATTCTTAAGGAAAAAAACGCAGTATGCGAGTTTTATGATAAGGACTTCTGTGTGCTGATGCTCAGCGTACAAAACGGAAAAGAGGGTATAAGAGAGCTTGAAAAAATCCTTTGCGCTGTACCGAAAAAGGAAAAAATAAAAGCTTTACCGCCCGAAATTCCCGACGGAAAAAGCGGTATGTCTATGAAGGATGCACTGTTTTCGGCCTGTGAGTATCTGCCCACAGGAGAATGTGAGGGCAAAATACTTGCCTTTCCCTGTGTTTCCTGTCCCCCTGCCGTGCCGATAGCCGTATGCGGCGATGTTATAAGCAAAGAGGGTATAGAATGTTTTAAATATTATAATATTGATACTCTTTGTGTTGTTAAATAGATTGAAATTATAAAAGCCATTGGTTATTTGTCCTACCAATGGCTTTTATTAACGCATTTTAATAAAAAGTATATAAAATTTGCAATTAAAAGTTGAAAAAATTTATATTATATGCTAATATTGGCTTGCAGATATATTTTGGAGGTGGTTCCTGTGGGAAAGTATCTTTTAGTAAATGCCGATGACTTCGGTATGTGTAAATCAGCAAATGAAGCCGTTTTTGATTTGTTTCAGAACGGCAGACTTAAATCAGCAACAATTATGATGCCCTGTCCTGCGGCAAAGGATGCGGTTGAATTTTCAAAGGCACATCCCGAATACGCAATAGGTGTGCATCTGACGCTTACAAGCGAGTGGAACACATACAGATGGAAGCCGCTTACCGATGGTAAGAGCTTACTTGATGAAGAGGGCTTTATGTGGCATTCGAGTAAGGATGTTGCAAAAAACGGAGATATAAAGGAAATAGAAGCAGAAGTCCGTGCGCAGATAGACTATGCTCATTCTTTAGGAATGAAGCCGTCGCATCTTGATAATCATATGGGCTCTTTGTACGGTCATCAGACGGGAAGATTTTCTCTTCTTAAAATGACCTTGAGGGTATGCGGTGAATATAAATATGCATACCGTCTTTTTGATAAGCACGATAAGAGAATATGTCCGAGAGGCATACCTTTTTTTGCATATAAGCTCGGTGCGGGAATGTCTGCAAAGTGGGGTAAAAAGTATAATGTTATAATGCCCGATTATCTTCTGTTCCCCGACTGGGGTGTTATGCCTAAAGACAGCTATGAGGCATACAGAAAAGAAATTCTTCGCATATGGTGCGATATTCCCGAGGGTGTTACCGAAACCTTTGTACATCCCGCTTTGGAAACTGATGAGCTTAAATCCATAACAGGCAACTGGTGGCAGAGAGTTTGGGAATATAAGCTTATGAATGACCCTGAAACTGAAAAGATATTAAATGAGCACGGTGTTGAGCTTATAAGCTACCGAGAGCTTATAAAAATGAAGTCATAAAGGAGAATGTTTATGGGTAATGCTAATTCTTTGACAAACAGAAATGCCTCTATTGACCGTTTCAGAGGTATGGTTATTTTTTCTATGATATTCTTCCAGTTTGCGGCACACTTCAAAAATCTGGGAGTTTTTGCGGATATAAGCTCTCACGCGCCCGATGAAAATGCAATTTACATTTTCCCTAATTTTGCCGTGGCAGACATTGTTGCCCCGATGTTCATTCTCGCAATAGGTCTTACATTTTTACCGTCCTTATATAAGAGAATGGAAAGAGATGGTGTCAAGGCTGCTGTGACACATTGTGTGCAGCGTTATATGCTGTTTATCGGCATCGGTGTGTTTATGAACGGTGTTAATGATGTTCTTGACGGAAAGTTTGATGATAAGCTTTGCCTTTCCTTTATAATTCCTACTATTCTCACACTTGTTCTCTTTATTCTCTGGCTTGTGCTTAAACTGGCAAAGGCTAAAAAGGCAGCTTCTGTTATAGGTAAAGCATCAGGTGTGCTTCTTATTGCATTAGGCGTATACGGTGTTGCTTTAGCACTTGTAAATGCAGTTATGCTTGTTCTCGGCAAGACAGCCGATTCCTTCGGTCATTGGCTTGTTCTTCATCACATCGGCTTTGCAGGTCTTGTGGCACTTCCGTTTGTGCTCATTAAGGGTAAGTATGCATCCGTCATCCGTCTTGCAGGCGGTATTGCATTATTTGCCGTATATGCCCTGTTCCATGAGGGAAATCTCGCAAACGACCTGTTCAACAGCAATATGGAGCTTATAGACGAAGTTGCAGACGGCGGCTTTATAGGCGGCTTCGGTTGGGGCGCAATGCTTGTACTGTTCTTATTCTTTGCAGACCTTTATTACAAGAATAAAAAGAACTATTACATAGGCTTGGGAATTTTTGCAATTCCCGCAATTGCATTTATTGTTGCATCCTTTATGAGTCTTCCCGAGGGGTATTCCTCCCTTGCAGGTCAGATGGGTTCAATTTTACCCATCAACAAGGGAAGCGTAAGCCCCGGATTTATAATCATAGCAACATTTATGTCATTAGTAGGATTTACAATATTTGATTTGTTCAATTTCTATAAGCTGGCATTCGATCCTCTGAGCTGGTGGGGCAAGAATCCTATGCTTATGTATTGTCTTGAATTCGGCTTTGTAGGCGGTATTGCTGCAGCAGCAGGAGATTTCTTTGAAACTGCTTCCGTGCCTGTTTCAATAATTATAATTGCGGTTGTGACAATAATTCTTACAGCTATTGCATACATACTCAACAAGAAGAACAAGATACTCAAAATTTAACGGCTTATAAAAATTAATGCTCAACAAAAAACACCGATTCCCGTTTCTTTCGGGGATCGGTATTTTATTGTGCAATGTTCATCAAAATAACTGTTATTTTTTTAACAAAGTGCTCAAAAATCGGCAATTTTTTATATTGAAAAGTTTTGTTAAAAAGCGTATTCTTTTGGTGTACAGGATTACTGCTGATGCTGGCAACTTAAGAATTTTTTTGCAATTTCGGGTTTCGAATGGTAGGGAACGATGCCCACATCGTTCCGTATAAAGCAAATTCTAACTTTTTTACAATCAACTCGGCATTACATCAAACAAAAAATGAGTACAAATAAAAATTACTTTTTCTTCAGGCGGAACGATGTGGGCATCGTTCCCTACCGGTACAGACTTTCTGTTACATCGTAAGAGCAAGTGTCATATACCGTAAAAAAACTTAAGTTGCTTATGTCAGGATTACTACCGATACCCTATGTCAGGAGATGAGAAAATGAAAAAAAGTACCGCAAAAGATATGACCTCGGGCAATCCGCTGAAGCTGTTTGTTTCCTTTATGCTGCCGCTTCTGTGCGGACTTCTGTTTCAGCAGTTTTATAATATGGTTGACACTGTTATAGTAGGAAAATTCCTCGGTGTAAATGCACTTGCAGGTGTAGGTTCAACGGGTAGTATAAACTTTTTGGTTATAGGCTTCTGTACGGGAATCTGTGCAGGCTTTGCAATTCCTATTGCACAGAAATTCGGTCAGAAGGATTTTGAGGGGCTTAAGATATATACTGCGAATATCTTTTTGCTTTCTGCAGTTTTCAGTGTAGTGCTTACCGTATTAACAACTATTTTTTGTAAGAATATTCTTAAATATATGAACACGGGTGAGGATATTTTCAACGAAGCATATAACTATATTTTCTACATTTTCTTAGGAATTCCTGCAATAATTCTTTATAATATGCTTTCGTGTATAATGCGCTCTCTGGGTGACTCAAAATCTCCCGTATATTTTCTTTTGATTTCATCTGTACTTAACATTGTTCTCGACCTCGTTTCCGTTACCGTTTTAGGTATGGGGGTTGAGGGACCTGCTCTCGCAACCGTTATTTCACAGGGGGTATCGGGAATACTTTGCTTTATATATATGATAAAAAAGTTTGATATTTTAAGACTACAAAAGGAAGATCTTAAAATAGATATTTCTGCAATAAAAACTCTGTGTGCAATGGGTGTGCCTATGGGCTTACAATATTCTATTACAGCTATAGGCAGTATTGTTCTGCAGACTGCCGTAAACGGTCTTGGCACGATTTATGTTGCCGCGGTTACTGCAGGCGGTAAGGTAAATCAGCTGTTTATGTGCTTTTTTGATGCTCTGGGTGCTACAACTGCAACCTTTGCAGGGCAGAATATCGGTGCAGGAAAGCTTGACAGAATAAAAAAGGGTATTGCCGCAAGTATGATAATCGGTGCCTGCTTTTGTGTGGTGGCAATAGCCGTTATATTTTTCTTCGGCTACGATATTGCCGCAATGTTCCTTGATGCTACTGATGCAGCCATTGTCGGAGATGTTCTTAAAAATGCGGAAAAATTCCTCATTACAAACGGTTCATTTTATATAGTGCTTGTGCTTTTACATGCTTTACGCTTTACAATACAGGGGCTCGGCTTCTCGAGAGTTGCGATTTTTGCAGGCGGATTTGAAATGCTTGCAAGAAGTGTTGTTGCATTGCTTCTTGTTCCGCGCTTTGCTTTCGGTGCGGTAGTTTTTGCAAATCCCGCCGCATGGTTTGCCGCAAATCTGTTCCTTGTGCCGTGTTATTTTTCTGTTATGAAGAGTCTGAGAATTCATGCAAATGCAAAAAATAAAGAAACTGCATAATTGATGAGGTGCCGTAACGAAGGTTTTGAAAACAAGTGGTAAAGACAGTCGGTACGGTATATTGCAGAAAATCTAAAAATTATATTTGGAGGAAACTGCAATGAAATCATTATTTGAACAAATGGGTGGTACTTATCGTGAGGAAAACGGTTATCTTATTCCTAATTTAACTTTACCCGATGAGGAACAAGTTGAAGTTGGAGTGTGGGGTATGCGACATTTGGAGTATATCAAAAATCACCGCAAAGGCTTTTATACTGCTTTAATTTTAGACTGCAAAGTTAACCGCTATCTTGCCGACATCAACAAACAAGCGGAAGGAATGTTTGACATCTTAATCAGGCAATTCAAGCAGGCGGAAGGAATAACCGAACAACTCAAAACGGATAATCAACTTGAATGGGTTGCTCGAATGAACAACATCCGCCAAAGAGCAACGCAAATTGTAAATAGTGAATTGATTTATACCTAAGATAACGGGGCAAGGAGAAAATACTCCTTGCCCCGTTTGTTATGTTATTTGGTTTTTACATACTTGTAAGTAGACCAACCGGAATAGTAGGTAGTGCTACCAACCTTTTTATAGGTTCTGACTCTTACATAGTATGTTTTATTAGCACTCAAACTCTTTAAAGTATATTCCGTAGTCTTGTAACTAGAAATCGTCTTTGTTGTTGCGTTACTGAACGTCTTAGAGGTTGAGTACTGGATTTGGTATCCGGTCACTTGTGTGGATTTTTTAGTAATTGCTACCGTGATACTCTCTTTACCGGCGGTAAGTTTGGACACCGTTGTCTTGGCAGGGTTGATCTTAAATGTCAAGGTCTTGGCACCGGTATAGTTGCCTTTGCCTTTAATTGTAACCTTGTATGTACCTACGTTCTTACGACCGCTGGAGTAAGTTACCGTATAATGTGTGCCATTTGTAAGCTTCGTGCCGCTGGCATTCTTAACCGTAACGGAGGGAGTTTTCACCTTGCCGTCATAGGTGTACGATGTTGCCGACAGCTTAATAGAACTCAGCTTTGCGGGGTTGATCTTAAAAGTCAGCGTCTTTGTACCAGTGTAGTTGCCAGTGCCCGTAATTGTAACCTTGTAAGTTCCTGCGTTCTTACGACCGCTGGAGTAAGTTACCGTATAATGTGTGCCATTTGTAAGCTTCGTGCCGCTGGCATTCTTAACCGTAACGGAGGGAGTTTTTACCTTGCCGTCATAGGTGTACGATGTTGCCGACAGCTTAATAGAGCTCAGTTTTGCGGGGTTGATCTTAAAAGTCAGCGTCTTTGTTCCGCTGTACTTGCCGATCATTTTAATGGTAACCTTGTAAGTGCCTACATTCTTACGGCCGCTTGCATATGTTATGGTATAGTCGGTGTCTTTCTTAAGGGTATTGCCGGCAGAATCCTTTACTGTAACGGACGGTGTTTTAGTCTTTCCGTCGTAGGTGTAACTTGTGGTGGACAACTTAAAGGTCTTTGCATACCTGATTGTGGTGCTGCTTGCCACCTTGCCGCATACAGTACACTTCTTCACAACGCTACCATTCTTGGTAAGGGTTGCTTTGGTAGTAGTTGTCTTGTAAGAGTGCGAAATCGTTCTTGTTGCTTTACACACGTTACAACTTGTATCGCAATTATTTGAATAAGTATGTTTGATAGTACGCTTTGCATTGCAGTAGTTACATGTCGTATCACAGCTATTAGTATACTTGTGGGCACCAACCGTTCGAGTTGCACCGCAAACATTACAAGTCTTATCACAATTATTGCTGTAAGTGTGACCCAAACTGTTTACAAACTTATCATTATAAGTATTACCGCATGCACAAGTATTTTTAGTATACCCCTTATTGGTGCAAGTCGGGTTGATCACGCTTGTTTTGTAAGTATGATAGTGTTCTGCATCGAAGACTGCCTTGTACTTTGCATTTCCTGCACAAGGTATAACCTCGCTATTCCAACCCGCAAATGTATAGATGTAATATCCATCCTTTTCTTTTGTGGGTTCTTCCGGAAGTTCAACAACATCTCCATAATGATATGTGCTCGAAGAAATCAATTCTCCGTTCCAGTTATTGAATACTATTGTGTAGTCAATATAGTTAGAAGTATATGTTGCCGTATAGGTAGAGGTGTCCGCACAGTCGGCAACGGGTTTATCCCAACCGGCAAAATCATAAGTGAAGGTGTTGTCCGACTCTTTGGTAGGATCAGCAGGAACAGTGACCTTATCTCCATAATGGTAGGTATTTGTAGAAAGAATGGTACCATTCCAATTCTTAAACACTATTGTGTAGTCAATGTAGGCAGGCATGTAGGTCGCAGTATAGGTTGTATTACCTGCACAGTTAATAACAGTTTTATCCCAGCCCGCAAAAGTATAGGTATAAGTGTTATCCGCTGACTTAGAGGGATTAGAAGGTGCTGTCACTTTATCACCATAGTGATAAGTTTTGCTGGAAATAATTGTACCATTCCAGTTTTGGAATTTTACGACATAGTCAGTATATTCCGTTTTATATGTTGCAATATAAGTGGCATCTCCAACACAGTTAGTTACTGACTTATCCCAACCGGAAAACAGATAAGTACCATACAAATCACTTTCTTTTGTAGGAGCATTGGGTTCTTGCACGATATCGCCATAATGATATGTGTTAGTAGTGAGTACCGAGCCATCCCAGTTTTTAAAAGTTATAGTGTAGTTAATATACACAGGTGTAAAGGTTGCTGTGTAAGTTGCGTTACCTGCGCAATTAACTACTGTCTTATCCCATCCTGCAAAAGTATAAGTGTAAGTACTATTAGAAGTTTTGGTGGGTGTTGTCGGAACAGTGACCTTATCTCCATAATGGTAGGTCTTTGTAGAAAGAACTGTGCCATTCCAATTCTTAAATACTACAGTATAGTTGATATAAGTGGGCCTATAAGTTGCTGTGTAGGTTGTATTACCCGCACAGTTAACAACAGTTTTGTCCCAACCCGCGAAGGCATAGGTGTAGGTGTTATCTGCAGCCTTTGTAGGATTGCCGGGAACAACAATGCTATCGCCCCAGTGATAAGTTTTGGTAGATATTACATCACCATTCCAATTTTTAAATACCACCGTGTAATCCGTATAGTCAACTGTATAAGTCGCTGTATAGATTGCATTACCTGCGCAAGCAACAACATTTTTATCCCAACCGGCAAAGGAGTATGTACCGATTTGATCTGTCGCTTTTGTGGGATGGGTAGGAACATTGATTACATCACCCCAGTGGTAGTTTTTCTTGGATATCTCACTACCATCTTCATCCTTGAAAATTATGGTGTAATTGATGTATACAGGCGTGTAGGTTGCTGTATAAGTAACGTCGCCTACACAATTCACTACCGTCTTATCCCACCCAGCAAAGGTATACGTATAGGTATTATCCGGCGCCTTTACAGGTGTTGTCGGGATGGTTACTTTGTCACCATAGTGATAAGTTTTAGTAGAAAGAACAGTACCATTCCAATTTTTAAACACTATGGTGTAGTTGATGTATGTAGGTGTATAGGTTGCGGTATAAGTAACATTGCCTGCGCAATCATCTACAGCCTTATCCCAACCTGCGAAAGCATAAGTATAGGTATTATCTGCAGCCTTTGTAGGATTGCCGGGAACAACAATGCTATCTCCCCAATGATAAGTCTTGCAGGAGATTACATCGCCGTTCCAGTTTTTGAATACCACTGTGTAGTCGGTATAATCGATTGTATAGGTAGCAATATAGGTTGCATTGCCATTACAAGCAACAATATTTTTATCCCAACCTGCGAACGAATAAGAACCGATTTGATCCATATCCTTCATAGGATCAGCAGGAATCACGATTGTCTCGCCCCAGTGGTAAGTATTCTTGGAAATTTCGCGACCATCCTCATCCTTAAAGATTACTGTGTAATCGATATATACAGGCGTATAGGTTGCAGTATAAGTTGCATTACCCGCACAATCAACAACTATGCCATCCCAGCCAGCAAAGGAGTAAGTATAGGTGTTGTCAGACGCTTTTGTAGGATCGGTTGGAACGGTTATCTTATCGCCATAGTGATAAGTCTTCGCGGTAATTACCGCGTCATTCCAGTTCTTAAACACTACTGTATAATTGATATATGTGGGAGTGTATGTAGCGGTATATGTTGCATTACCCGCGCAATCAACTACCGTTTTATCCCAACCTGCGAAAGCATAGGTATAAGTATTATCTGACTCCTTAGTGGGATCCTTAGGAACAATAATCTTATCGCCGTAGTGATATGTGTTTGTAGAAAGTACAGTGCCATCTGCATCCTTAAATACTACCGTATAGTCAATATAAGTAGCATCATATGTAGCAGTATAGGTTACATTACCTTCGCAATCAACAACCGCTTTATCCCAACCAGCAAAAGCATAGGTATAGGTGTTGTCTGCTGCCCTTGTAGGATCGGTTGGAACGGTTACTTTATCACCGTAATGATAGGTCTCGGTAGAAATGACAGTGCCATTCCAATCTTTAAACACTACGGTGTAATCGATATAAGTGGGCGCATAAGTCGCAGTATAGGTCGCATTACCCGCACAATCAACAACGGTCTTATCCCAACCCGCAAAAGCATAAGTATAGGTATGATCCGCTGCTCTTGTAGGATCAGTGGGAATCGTTATAGCATCGCCGTAATGATAGGTATTGGAGTTAATTGTATTCCCGTTATAATCTTTGAATGCGACTGTGTAATCGATATAAACGGGAGTAAATACTGCTGTATAAGTCTTATTTCCGCCAACGATCGTAACATCTTGATCCCAACCGGCAAATACATAATTGTATGTATTATCAGAAGGTTTGGTGGGATTAGCGGGCAAAGTGACAGTTGAACCCGAAGTATAAGTTGCAGAACTGATAATCTCACCGTTTTCATTTACGAATGTAATCTTATATTCGTAAACAAGATCGTCAAGAATTTCGTAGAAGATACCGTTCTCATCAAAGAAGTTGATCATATAATCATCTCTGCCGCAATAAACGGTTACGAAATCTGCACCATAGAATGCAAGTTCATCAATATAGGAAAGCGGAGCATAAACGTATAAACTTTCGAGATTAACACATCCATAGAACATTCTGTCTCCAAGAGCGATAATCTTCTTGCCAAGTTTAACTGTCCGAAGCCCATTACAATCGTAGAAGGCACAAGCGCCAATCTCTTCGACATTGTTACTGAAAACAAGCTCGGTGATCTCAACGCAAGATCTGAACGCATAGGTTCCAATTGTCTTTACAGAATCCGGAATAATAAGTTCTTTAATGGATTTACAATTATAAAACGCATTAGAACCTATGGATTCGCACGAATTGGAAATTGTTAATGTTTTTGCTTCAACACAACCGTAAAATGCGTAATCACCAATTAGTTTAACTGTATTGGGAGTCGTAATGCTTTCAAGGGAAGAGCATCCAAAGAACGTATGAGAATAAATCGCCGCTACGCCATTAGGTATATTGATTTCTTTGATGCTATTACAGTTATAGAAAGCATATTCGCCAATATAGTTTACCGTATTGGGAACAGAAATGATTTTCAAAGACGTATCGTTATAGAAAGCATATTTACCGATTGCACTAATGTCTTCTTTGATGATTACCGTTGTTACATACAGGAGATTGTCATAATAAACGTAATCATCTATGCAACCATCAACTTTTCTAATTTCCAAGGTGACATTATTATCGTTTAGGAAGTTGTTGTCACCAAAACTTGAAATACCATCACCAACAGATACTTCTCTCAAGTTGGGGCAATTTGCAAACACATAGTCACCAACTTGAAACACATCATCTAAAATGATGACATATTGCATATGCTGAGAAGAAAGTAAAGAGTTGCAAATTTTACCCTCGTTAAAATAGATATGAACCGTCAATAATTCGTGCAATTCTTCATTTTCAACTTTATAAAAAGCATGCGAACCAACGCTTTCCATAGAATCAGGAATGTAGATGTTTTTTAAGTTAAAATTCTTTGCAAATGTATAAGTGCCGACAGTTTTTGTGTTTTGGGGTAATGTGACTTCTTCTAAATTCTCACACAAATAGAAAGCATAATCTCCTACGTGAACTAATGTGGTTGGAAGAACAATTTCCGTAAAGGTGTTTCTTGCAAAAGCGTAATCACCAATATCGGTTATTCCCTCATCAATGAGAACCTGATTGGCATTAGAACGATACAGTAAATAATCATCTAATTTGCCGTCGTTTACAAATCGAATCGTTACGATCATATCGTTTCCGTTATTTGCAAAAATTCGCTTGCAATTGTTATCAAGCTTAACACAACTCGGTATAGAAACGTTCTGCAATTCACAGCCGTCAAAAACGTGCTCGCCAATAATTTGCAAAGAATCAGGCAATACTACCGAGGTTAATTTAGTATGAGAGAACGACTCCGAACCAAGATGTTCCAGACCAGACTTGAAGTTAAATGTTGTAATGCATGTTCCGTAGAACGATCTGTTTCCAATTTTAGTCACCGTTCCGTTGTAAGAAGCCGTTGCAAGAGCTGAACATCCCTCAAATGTGGAATTGGAAATCACTGTCACAAGCTTGGGGACGGTTATGCTTGTTAAGGAAGAGCAACCATAAAAGGCATACGGTCCAATTTCTGTAATTGTTGCCGCAAGGGTTGCTCTTGTAATCGAAGAGCAATTCATAAAAGCGCCATCACCAACGGAAATCATTCCGCTTCTTAAAGCGATTGCTTTGATCGAGGAGCAATTCTTAAATGCATAGTCTCCAATCGAAGTCACTTTAAGTCCGATTACAATAGTTTCCATAGAAGAACAATTCGTAAATGTGTAATCGTTAATATTAGGAACAGTAATACCAATCGAAGCCGACTTCATGTTGGCACAATTATAGAAGGCACCTTTTCCTAAATACTCACAAGTATCCGGTATAACGATGGATTCCAAACTGCTACAATTAAAGAATGCATAATCACCAACGTAAAGAACACCTTCGGCGATTGTAGTTGTTGTAATATTGTGGCAACCGTTAAATGCATAATCACCGACATAATGACAGGTCGCGGGTATCGTTACTGTCGTCAATCCTGTACATCCGCTAAATGCATAATCCCCAAGTTCCACAATGTTGGCAGGAATATTAACCTTGTTAAGTGTTGTGCAATTTGCAACGCCAGTGTTAGCTACTTTAGTTACAGTATAGCCACCAAGTGTAGTAGGTAATGTCAAGTCGGTGTTTGTTGTAACAGTTTTAGCTATAATGGCAACACCATCTATTACGTTGTAATAGAAAGTATCATTTCCGTTTGTATAGCTATAGTAGTCAAAATATTTTACAATTGGAACACCATTAAATGTATAACTATAGATTGTTAACTCTGTCGATTTCTTTAAAACATCAATAGTAAGTGCCTTGCAATTATAGAAAGCATAATCCCCGATTGTAGTAACAGAACCTGGAATCTCAACATGGTCAAGTTTACCGCAGTTGTAAAATGCATACCCGCCTACGCCCTTAAGGGTGCTCGGCAAATTAATGGTTTCCAGATTGCTTATTGAATTTGTGATCTCACAAGAAAATGCATACGAACCGATATACTCTATTCCTTCGTTAAGCGTGATT
>JAZNOZ010000022.1:0-12761 GCA_045589395.1 Acutalibacteraceae bacterium
AAAAATAAACAGCCGCACGAGAGCGGCTGCTTGAAATAGTAATGCGATGTCAAACCTCTGTGCCGACTTTTAGTCGGCGAGCCAGCAGGCGGCCCTTATAGGGCCTGTGCAAACCACCAGTTCAACTGGTGGTTATGATTTATAAAACAATTATTTAGTATAAATGTCAGAGCACCTCGATACTGTCGCCCTCAAATACCTTGCCGCCCTTGATAACCCTTGCAAAAATTCCCTCACGGGGCATTACGCATTTTCCTACGAGCTTCTGAATCGCACATCCCTCATGGCACTCTTTGCCTATCTGAGTGATTTCAAGAATACACTCGCCGACCTTCAGCTGTGTACCGACAGGAATTGTGAAAAGCTCAATTCCTTGAGTGGTGATGTTTTCGGCAAAAACACCGTGACAAAGTCCGTCAGTCGGTAATCCTTTCGATTTTTCAATGCTTTCCTTTGCGAGAAGACTTACCTGTCTGTGCCACTTACCTGCATGGGCATCACCCTCAAAGCCGAAATCTTCAATAAGTACACCGGGGTTGATTTTTGTTTTTGGTGTACCTTTTTTCTCACTTATGTTGATTGATAATACCTTTGCCATTTTTATCCTCCTATCTGATTCATAGAATGAAACTTCCCGTATTCGCAGGAAAAGCTGTGATTTACGGGTTTATTAAAAATTGTGTCTTTTATTACTTTCAGCAGCTTGTCGTCATCGTCAATAAAGGGCATCAGGTCAACTTCTTTTTCATCTCCGAGGCAGGGGCGTATTTTACCGTCGGATAAAAGCCTTATTCTGTTACACTTAGAGCAAAACTTATTACTTACGGGAGTTATAAGTCCTATTCTGCCCTTAAAACCGTCAGCGGTGAAATATCTTGCAACGCTTTTTTCTGCTTTTGACTCTATCGGAGTAAGATAAGGAAAACGGCTTAAAATCTCATCACCCGTTATTATCTTGTCTTCGTTCTGTCCTTCTTTAGTAAAGGGCATAAGCTCAATAAAACGGACATCAATTTCGCTTTCTTTTGCGAGATTTATAAGTTTTTCTGCAGAATTGTCATTTTTGCCTTTTATAAGAACTGAATTTATTCTTATGGGAAAAAGCCCTACTCTCTGCGCTTCCTTAATTCCCTCAAAAACCTCTTTAAGGCTGTTTGCGCCCGTAAGCTCATAATACTGTTTTTCATCCGTTGTATCAAGACTTATATTAACGGCACTAATCCCTGAATCTTTAAGCTCTTTAGCATATTTTTTGAGCAGAATACCGTTGGTAGTAAGAACTATTTTTTCTATACCGTCTATACCTTTTATTTTACTTGTCAGTTCTGCAATATCTTTTCGCAAAAGCGGCTCGCCGCCCGTCAGACGGACTTTTTTTATTCCGCAAAGAGCAAATACTTTTACGATTTTTTCAATTTGGGAAACTGAAAGCTCATTTTTATGCTCTGAATTACTTTTGCAGTAAATACAACTCAGATTACATCTGTCCGTAAGTGAAATACGCAGATATTCAATATCCCGTCCAAGCTTATCCTTCATAACTGTAGTCGCTCTTTCCGCCCTTTTTTTCGAGCAATCTGATTTCTTCAATAACCATAGACTTATCTATTGCCTTACACATATCGTAAACCGTAAGAGCACATATGCTTACGGCAGTGAGTGCTTCCATTTCTATGCCAGTTTTATAGGTGCATTTTGCATTTGCATAAATGTACAATTCATCTTTAGCATTATTTTCAAAGCTTATTTCAATTTTATCAATGGGGATGTTGTGACACAACGGAATAAGTGATGATGTATTCTTACCGCCCATAATACCGGCTATTCTTGCTGTGGCAAGCCCGTCACCTTTTTTAAGCTGACTTGAAAGTAAGGCGGTAAGAGTTTCTTCTTTCATTCTGATTTTTCCGAAAGCTACCGCAGTTCTTTCGGTTATATTTTTATCACCGACATCAACCATAACTGCTTCGCCTTTTTTATTAAGATGTGTAAAATCAGCCAAGTTGGTACCCTCCCATTTTTTTCATCCGCTCTTTAAGCTCTTCGCTGCAGAATACCTCCATAAAGGCATCATACATAGGTGTATTTATAAAATCATTATTTACTATAAAATCGTATTCTTCAACAGTAATTTCAATAAAATCAAGGTCATACATCTGTGCAGCTGAATATATGCCGAGACCGCAGTCAGCATTTCCTCCCGCAATCTGTGCAGCAACAGCAGTGTGAGTAAATTCCTCATTTCGATAACCGTCAATATCTTCTTTTTTGATATTATGCGTTTTCAACAGATAGTCAAAAAGAATTCTTGTGCCTGAGCCAATCTGACGGTTAGCATATCTGTGTCCGGTAATATCCTCAAAGCCTTTTATGTTCTTCGGATTTCCCTTTTGCACCATAAGTCCCTGAATTCTTCCGATACCTTTTATAAGAGTCGCATCCTTATCATCAAAATATTTCTGAATATAGCTTGTGTTATATTCACCTGTTTGAGTATCCAGAAGATGTGTCCCACCGAGATGTGCCTGATTGAGTTTTACCGCATTAAGTCCCCCCATACTTCCCACATGTGATGAAGAAACAGTGTATGGATAGCCTTTTATTCTCAGGAGATCGTTTATTTCATCAATTATAGGATCATGACTGCCTGTTACAATTATAGAATTTTCTGTATCTTTATTTGTATTTACAAGTAAAACCTCGACCTCTTCCCCCTGTTCAATGCCCTCACAATTCTGAGGAACAACAATCATACCGTCAGCCTTTGTAAAGCTCGTTACTATTCCTGCTCCCCTTGCAAGCGGTACGGCAATATAGTTTTCACCGATTTTGCCAAGTGTTACACGAACATATTCACGGTATTTGAGCGAAGAAACGATCCGCTTACCTAAAACTGCAGTTATCTTGTCTTCGGGGGGCATTTTCTTGTATCCAATAAAAGAAATCAGCTCTTTGACAATTTCTCTCATTACAACTATCGCAGAAACAGGATAACCGGGAAGCCCCACAACCGGAGTATTTCCTATTTTACCGAGAACTGCAGGCTTTCCGGGTTTTATTGCGATACCGTGAACGCTGACAAAACCGAGCTCTTTTATAATATCACATGTATAGTCATCTCTGCCTGCTGATGAGCCTGCAAGCACAAGAACTGCATCATAATTTTCGGCAGCATCTTTGACATTTTCCCTGAGAAGCTCTTTTTTATCGGGAATAATAGGATAAACCTTTACATCAGCACCCCACTCTTTAAGCATTCCCGAAAAAATTGATGAATTAAATTCGATAATCTGTCCCTTTTCGGGATTTTCTCTCGGTGACACAATTTCATCCCCTGTGGGAATTATTGCAACTGTAGGTCTTTTTATAACACCAACACTTGTAATACCTCCTGCAAGCATTGCGCCGCAAAGAGAAGGCGTAATTTCGGTGAAAGACGGTGCAATCATATCTCCCATACAGATATCTTCTCCGATTTGTCTGACATTCTGAAAAGGATGTACTGAGGCTATGATTTTAACATCGCCGTCTGCTTCAAAGGAAATATCCTCAACCATGATTACTGCATCCTTGTCTTCAGGAATAGCATCCCCTGTGTCAACAACACAGTATTGCTCTGAAGAGAGTATCAGCGGATTACTTTCGCTGGCACAATAAGTGTCCTTTGCCTTTACGGCAATTCCATCCATAGCAGAAGCATTATAATGCGGACAACAGATTTTTGCATAAGCTGCATTTGCGATCACTCTGCCTACTGCTTCGGTCGTGGGAATTTGTTCGGTTTTATATAAAAAATCGCTTTTTATAAGTGAAAAGAATTTTTCTTTCGCTTCATCTAAGGGGTTATTGTCAAGATAATTATGCTTCATAATCTATCACCTAAAACAAGTAGACTGTAATTTTTTCATCCTTGAAAAGTCCTTCTTTATTGCGGGGAATAATAACATATCCGTCTGCAGCGGAAAGCAGAGAAACTATTCCGCTTTTGAAGAAAAGGGGCTGTGCTTTTCCGTTTTCCAATATAACAGGAACAAATTCCTCTCTGCCGTGATTTGAAGATATGCTTTCGCTTATTCGAGCAGTCAGAGTCAAGTTTTTTTCTGTTTCTTTACTGCAGAAACGGAGAAGATTTATCACAACGGTTTTTGCGATAAAATAGGCTGCGGCAGGATGTCCGGGAAGACCGAAAACCGCTTTATTTTTCACCTTGCCGAAGATAGTAGGCTTACCCGGCTTTACGGCAATACCATGGAAAAACACCTCACCGTTTTTTGATATAATATCAGATGTCATATCTTTATTTCCTGCAGATGAACCGCCCGAAATCAACACCGCATCACATTCATCAGCAGCTTGTTGTAAGGCATTATAAAGCTCACCAAAATCATCTCTTACAATGCCGTATTCTTTTGTATCATAGCCGTTTTCTTTCATCAAGGCTGCTAAAAAGTGACTGTTGATATCACGGATTTTCCCTAGAGGCACTTTTTCTTCAACGGGTACAAGCTCATCACCGCTGGAAATAACACCAACTTTGATTCTTTTCACACATTCAATCTCTGTAATTCCGAGTGCACAAAGTATGCCGATATGCTTTGAAGTAATACGGGTTCCTTTTTTTATAACAAGCTGACCTGTTTTTATATCATCACCTGTTTTTGTTACATTCTGCAATGGACTAACACCTTTGAAAATAAGACAAGTGGCATCAAGCATTTCTTCGGTGTTTTCAACCATCACAACACTGTCAGCACCCTCGGGTAACATTCCGCCCGTAGAGATTTTTATACATTCACCGCTTGCGACAGTGCTTAAGGCTTCCTCCCCCATAAGAATTTCACCTTTAGCATAAAGCATTGATGGGCTTCCCTCGCTCGCACCGAAGGTATCGGAAGATAACACCGCATAACCGTCTACAGTGCTTCTGTTAAAGGGAGGGATATTTTCATCGGACACAATATCCTTTGCAAGAACTCTGCCGAGAGAATCTGAGATATTCAGTTTTTCTGTGTCGGGACTGAAAAAAGAAAATTCAGCTTGTGTTATTCTGATTGCTTCTTCTAAAGAAACAACATTAAGCATCATTTATTGTGCCCTTCCTTTGTATCAGTTTTTATTTTACCATCGCAAAGCTCTATAATGCGAAGATTATCTGTTTTCGGATATTCTCTTGTATGTGTAGTCATAACAAGAGTACAGCCGGTTTTTTCCCGGTAACGGACTATAAGATTATTTATAAGCTCTCTACCGTTGGCATCTGCCGCGCTTGAAGGCTCATCAAGCAGAATAATATCACCCTTTTTGCAAAGCACTCTCGCAAGTGCAAGACGCTGACATTCACCGCCGGAAAGCGTTTTTGCATTTTTATTTTCAAGATTCTTAAGATTAAAAGCATTGAGTATACTCTCGCAAAGCTCTTTTTTATATTTTCTTTCACCGTTAAGGCAAAAAAGTATATTGTTTTTTACGCTTTTATTAAACGGCAGATTATGCTGCGGAAGATAATATATCTGTCCGTCAGTACTGACATTGCCCTCTGTTTCAGTAATTGTGCCTGCTAGAATTTTCAACAGAGTGCTTTTTCCGCTTCCGTTGTGTCCGGTAAGAACAACACATTCGCCTTTTTCAATTTCGAGCATAGGAATATCGAGTACAGTTCTTTCACCGTAAAGCTTTTTCAGATTTTTTATATGTATCATTGCTCCTCCTCCTTTGTAAGAAGTGAGGCAAGAATATTCACAGCAAAGGAAATTACAAGCAACACCACGCCGAGTGCCAGTGCAAATGTAAAATTCCCCTTGTTGGTTTCAAGCATAATCGCTGTTGTCATAACTCTCGTTTTCCATTGAATATTACCTCCGACTATGCTTACTGCACCTACCTCGGCAATTGATCTGCCGAATGCCGTCAGCATAACGGAAACAAGAGATGCTCTGTTCTGCGAAAGAAATAATCTTACAGTCTTAAATCTGCCAAAAGATAGTCCCTTTGCAGTTTCTATAAGATTTTTACCGTTTACGGAGCATACACTTGAGGTAAGACTTATCACAACAGGGGTTATGAGTAAACATTGAGCAATTACCATTACTTCTACTGTAAAAAGCAATCCCAATGAACCGAAAATACCGTATTTGGTGAAAAGCATATAGACAATCAGGCCTGCCACCACCGGCGGCAAGCCCATTAAGGTATTTATTATCTTTTTGACTGTCCTTTTACCTTTGAAGTGTGTGCTTGTCATAAGAACACCGAGAGGCATTCCTATAAGACAGGAAATTGTTGTAGAGAAAAAAGACATTCTGAGTGTAATGCCTATTATCTGCAGAATTTCCGTATCCATCGACAATAACATCTCAAAGGCTTCTGCAAACTTTTCCAAAATTATTCTTCGATAAGATAGAAAAGAGCTGAACCGTACTGTTCTTCACCGTACTTTGCAATAAGCTCTGAAGCTTCATCGCCCGTGAGCCATTCAATAAGAGCTTTTGCACCCTCCGTATTGATATCATCAAGCTTTTCGGGGTTACATTCGATAACAGAATAGGTATTCTTCATATCTTCACCCTCTGCAAGGATGATTTCAAGGGCAAGATCGGCTTTATTGGAAAGGAATGTAGCCTTGTCTGTAAGACAGTAAGCACCTTTTTCACTTGCCATTGTAAGACAAGCACCCATACCCTGACCAGCACTTATATACCAACTATCTTCTGCAGCATCGGGTTCTTCCTCACCCCAGATTTTAAGCTCAGCCTTGTGTGTGCCGCTGTCATCACCGCGGGAAACGAAGGGAGCCTCTGCTTCGGCAATTTTTGCAAAAGCTTCTGCTGCATTTGCGCTGTCCTTTATTCCGGCAGGATCATCTGCAGGACCTACAACTACAAAGTAGTTATACATAAAAGGAATTCTTTCAACACCGTAGCCGTCTGAAACGAAGGTTTCTTCACTTGCCTTTGAGTGAACAAGAATCAAATCTGCGTTGCCGTCAACTGCCTTCTGAATAGCAGCACCTGTGCCTGCAGACTGCACCTCAACCGTATAGCCTGTTTTCTGTTCGAAAACGGGAAGAATTGCGGGAAGAAGTCCTGAGTCATTTACAGATGTGGTGGTAGACATACGGATAACGGGATTTTCGGGAGTCGCTACCGTTGTCTCTTCGTTTGCTGTTGTTGTTTCTTCAACTGTACCACCGCAAGCGGCAAATGAGAGCACAACAGCAAGTGCCATTAAGATTGCGAGAAGTTTTTTCATAATTCATTTCTCCTTTTCAATCACGGAAGGCAAAACCGTTTCCCGTTTTACCCTTTGACCGATACCTTATTTGATAAGGCAGTGTTTTTTCGGTCTCGCTCATAAATTCATACTGCAGGGTTCAGACTGAGTTTAGAACATATGAGTCGGAATATGAATTAAGCAGCAAAGCTGCAAACTTCCTAAATTATATGCAGAATATCATAATTAGGATTGTATAATTTTTTTTACTATGTTATTATATATTAACAGACAGTTTATTTCAAGTAGGGAGAGTGATTTTTTGTTTTTCGCAATACTCTGTGTGAGTGACCGATGCTCAGGCGGTGTCTGCCAGGATAAGAGCGGACCGCTTATAAAAGAAATTATTGAACCTTTAGGCGAAACAAAAGAATATTTGATTGTACCCGATGAGAAAGAAGATATTTCAAAAGCACTTATTCACCTTTGTGATGATATAAAGGCTGATGTTGTTTTCACAACGGGCGGCACAGGCCTTGCTCCCCGTGATGTTACACCTGAAGCAACACTTTCCGTAATTGAAAAAAATGTTCCGGGAATAGCAGAAGCTATAAGGCTGAAAAGCCTTGAAATAACACCTAAAGCGATGCTTTCAAGAGCTGTTTCGGGCATAAGAGGAAGCACTCTTATAATTAATCTGCCCGGAAGCCCGAAAGCTGTCAGAGAATCAATAGAAGTCGTTCTTCCGGTTTTACCTCACGCTGTTGAAACTCTTTCAGGAAATACACTTTCCTGCGGAGGAAATTATGACGGGAAATGAAAAAGAATTAACCCAAGGCTTTTCTATTAAAGATAAAAGCTGTGCAGTAATAGGTCTCGGAGGACTTGGTACAAATGTTGCTGTGCATCTTACGGGAGCAGGAATAGGTCAAATATATCTTTGCGACTTCGATACTGTAAGTAAAACAAACCTTAACCGACAGTTTATGTACACTTCCGAAGACATCGGAAATGCAAAAACACACACTTTAACAAAAAAGCTGACAGAATATGCCCCTGAGTGTGATATTATTGCAGTAAATAAGAAAATAAATGCTATTTCCGATTTGCAATTTGCCAAGAACTGTGATATAATTTTTTCGTGTGCAGATAATAATGCCGCAAGAATTATTACGGAAAGCTTCTGTAGAGAAAACAACATTCCTTTGGTTCACGGCGGTATTGACGGATTTTACGGTGTTGCATATCTGTATATACCGTCATATTCTCTTCCCCCCTCACAGGCAGGACTTTGCGAAGGCAACAAAGCAAAACATAATATAAGTGCTGTTGCGGGAATTATAGGATCTTTTCAGGCATCAACAGGTATAAAATACCTGCTGACAAAGGATAATTCCTTAAGCGGCAGAATCCTTATATTCGATGAAAATAAAACAGACACTCTGAAACTCAATTTTTAAGGAGCGCGCTTTATGACAAACCTCAAAGCTTATATGGGTAAGGTACTTTTTGTTGACCTTACAAATAAAACACACAGTGAATTCCCATGGACTGATGAAGACAGAATAAGAACTCTCGGCGGTAAAATTATGGCTGCCGACATTCTTCTCAACCATATCCGCCCCGGAATGAAGGCATTTGACGAGGATAACTGGATTGTTGTTACAACAGGCCCTCTTACCCGCTGTGACTCACCTTCTTCAACACGCTTCAACATTTCAACTATATCTCCCCTTACGGGAATTCTTACTTCCTCAAACTGCGGCGGTCCGTTCGGCAGAAGACTCAAAAAAGCAGGCTGGGATGCTATGATAATCACAGGCAGAGCTGATACTCTTACCTGGATTGAAATTGAAAATGATAATGTTACCTTCCACGATGTGTCTGAGCGTGCGGGGCAGCTTACAGGCGAAGCGCAGAAAGGGCTTCCTAATTCAACAGGTAAGCTTGTTATCGGCCCCGCAGGTGAAAACAAGGTTCTTTATGCCTGTGTTTTCTCAGGTGAAAGAACAGCCGGTAGAGGCGGTGTCGGTGCGGTTTTCGGTGATAAAAACATAAAGATTATTACTGCAAAGGGTGACAAGGAGCCCGAAATCCACGACCCCGAAAAGCTCAAGAAAATCAACGAGCAATGGAAAAAAACTCTTCTCAAGCACCCCATTACAGGAGCACAGTTATCGAAGCTCGGCACAGCAGGTCTTGTGGCCCCCATGCAGGCTCACAGAATTCTTGCAACAAAGAACTTCGGTGACGGCAGATTTGAAAGTTTTGAAAAGGTATCGGGTGAAGAGCTTGCAGAAAAGCACCTTATCAAAAACGGCGGCTGCTACTCTTGTCCGATGAAATGCGAAAGGCGTGTCCGTTATGAAGGCAAGAACATAAAGGGACCTGAGCTTGAAACATTAGGTCTTTTAGGTCCTAATCTTCTCAATGATGATATTGAAAAAATAATCAAGTGGAATTATGAGCTTGATGAACTCGGCATTGACACAATTTCCGCAGCAGGAAGCGTTGCCTTTGCTATGGAATTACAGGAAAAAGGCTTATGGGATTCGGGACTTCACTTCGGACAGACCGATAATTTAAGCGAAATTTTCAAAGATATTGCATACCGCAGAGGTATCGGCGCAGAGCTTGCCGAAGGTACAAGAAGGATGAGTGAAAAGTTCGGCGGTAAGGAATTTGCAATCCACGCAAAAGGTATGGAGCTTGCGGCTTACGAGCCCAGAGGCGCAGTAGGTCACGGGCTCGGCTATGCAACATCAAACCGCGGCGGCTGTCACCTGAATGCAGGCTATCTTGTTGTTCTTGAAGGGCTCGGTCTTAATCTTGATGCTTATACCCCCAAGGGCAAAGCAGGTCTTGCGGTTACATTCCAGAATGTTATGGAGGCGGCATCCGCAGCAGGCTTCTGTGTATTCACTTCATATGCAATTCTCCCACACTTCCTGGTAGGAAAGCCCACTTCCCTTATGACAAGATTCGTACAGACCGTATTCAAATACTCAACCCCCGTAATTTACCTTGTTTCAAAGAATCCGAAAATTCTTAAGGTAAACATTCCTCTTGTTCAGTACCCCAGAGTTATGAACGCGGCAGCAGGCACAAAGTTTACGATAGGCGACTTTATTGCTTTCGGAAACTTCGGTTATAATACCGAGCGTCTTGCAAACATTATCCTCGGTCTACCCGTTGGTAAAGATACGGATACACTTCCCAAGCGTCTTACCGATGAGGAACAGGTCCCCGGTGACAAGCGCACAAAGGTACCCCTTGACAAGATGAAGGGTGTTTACTATGCAATGCGAGGCTGGAAAGACGGCGCACCTACAATGAAAACTCTTAAGAAAATCGGCGTACGCATCCCCGACTGTATAAAGGAGGTTTATCCTTATGGTAAAGGTTAAAATTTTCGGTGTTCTTCGCTCCACAACCGGACTTTCCGAGCATAACACAAGTGCAAAAACCGTAAACGGCATTTTCGAGGAAATCTCCGCAATTATGGAAACAAAATATTATGAAGACTTAAAAAAACAGGCGGAAGACACATCTGAACACAAGAAAAAAAGAAATGCCGCACTTGAACCTCACAAGGAGCTTAAATTCAAGGACGCTATCGTCTATGTTGACGGAGAAAGATGTATGAGAAAAGGAAAAAAACTTCCCGAAAACGGCGAAGTATGGCTCCTCTCCCCCGCAGCAGGCGGTTGATTGGTAAAAAGTACATAAGTATTAAAAAAGCTACAAGTCTGAAAAAAACAGATTTGTAGCTTTTTAACTTTCGCATTATTCAAATGATAGCATAAACACAAGTGATATTATACCGGATATTCCCAAAAAGCTTTTAATTACCGCCTGTCTGACTAGTTTCTCTGATACACTGTCATTTTTATTTACCGAAGCTTTATACTTTCGCTTTTTAAGTTTGAAATATTACAAATAATGCGTTTCATCACAAAGGTTAGATATTTCTTTCTTATTTTCATTTGTTCAGTTCTTTCTGGCACATTCATATCAGTACTACCCTTTAGTTATTTTTTCATCAACCAATCTATATTTTTTCTTGAATAATCAATTATCAGCTGATGCAAGTTTTCATCTTCATAAAACTTATTGTCAAAGCTGTCAAAATCATATCTTTGGGTCTGAGCTTCATATTCATCAATACTTGAAATCTTAAAAGATGACAAATCATTAACATCAATTTTATTTTCAGAAATAAATATATCATATAACTCTTTAACAGCCAAAGCTCCTATCTCTTCAAGTGCTTTGCTTACATAAGGTGCACATTCACTGCTTGAGTTTACGAAAAACTGACATAAGCCACCGTTATTGACCTCAAGTTCAAAATTAATCAGAGAATATACAAGCTTTTGTTTTTCAGGAATGTGTGTATCTTCAATATCATAAACTGCATCTTCACAAACACAAAAAATCATTTCAAAAAAATTATCATCACTTAAAGAAAGTAATTCATCTTTACTCATAGCTCTGAATTTTTTTGCCTTTTTGATATTCTTTATATTAGAAAGTATTGTGCCTAAAATTCCCATAAAAACACATCCTTTTGTACTGTTTTTGATATTATAGCATAAACACAAATAATCTTTCAACAAATCTTTATAAAGAGTTGAAAAATCTGACTATTCTGAAAGCCGAGTTTATTAAGGCTATCAAAGGTGAAAGCTACTTTTCGACTGATACTCTTTCGGAACTGATTGCAGAATCCGAGAAAGAGTGCGGTAGACTTTTTGATTTATGTGCAGATGCTGAAAAGGATGTTACAGACAGCGAGAATATACTCAAAAACTTATCCGACAGCTTTGATGAACTTATTTCCTGGGCAGAGCTTTATGATGAGGCAAGCTTTGAAAAGAAGAAAATGATTGTTAACTGCCTGATTAAACGGGTTGAGGTTTGCAGAGGGTATAAACTGAAGGTCGAGTTTAATATCGACTTTGAGCAGTTTATGGTGGGGATTGATAAGGTGGCGTAATCATAACCACCAATTGAACTGGTGGTTTGCACAGGCCCTATAAGGGCCGCCTGCTGGCTCGCCGACTAAAAGTCGGCACAGAGGTTTGACATCGCATTACTATTTCAAGCAGCCGCTCTCGTGCGGCTGTTTATTTTTTGCTTATTTATTCTTGTTACCCGTAAACGGGTCTATGTACTCTTTGAGTGATATTTGATCATTTGCAAAATCTTCTTCCAATTGATTTTGGATGTAATTTTCTATCACTTTCTTATTTCGACCGACTGTATCTACATAATACCCCCTACACCAAATATGGGGGCTTCCGTACTTATACTTTAAATTTGCATGTCGGTCGAAGATCATTAATGTACTTTTACCCTTGAGATATCCCATAAATTGTGCTACACTTAAGTAAGGTGGTATCGACACTAAAAGGTGTATATGGTCTTTACAAGCTTCTGCTTCTATTATTTCTACGCCTTTTTGTTCACACAATTTTCTCAGTATTTCTCCGATGTCTTTTTTCAATTTTCCATATATTTCTTTTCTTCTGTACTTCGGTGCAAATACT
>JAZNOZ010000023.1:0-29874 GCA_045589395.1 Acutalibacteraceae bacterium
AAGGCAAATTCTATTTCATCCTCATCTGCATTCCCAGTTTCTCTGAAACCATAATTATTATACAGACGCAATGCAATAGAGTTGTTTTTATTGCAAGTTAATACAACTTTGTTAGATGGCCCAAATGGTTTGGATGCAATATAATCCAGACATTTTCTTAAAGCAATCGCTCCAAATCCTTGGTGTTGATACGCAACATCAATCATCATATGCCAAATATTATACTCTGCAAGGTCATAATCATATATTACCATCACATAACCAACCATTGTATCATTATGGAATATTCCGAACGGAGTGCATTGATTATAATAAACATAAGCTTGTGCTAAACTTCTGATTGCATGTGAAACAAATTGCTCTTGTGTCTTATCCAACTTTAAGTTGAAAGCCTGTATAAAGTTGCTTTCATCAATTCTTATTAATTTAATATTACGCATAATTCCTCCTGTTTGTTGTGGAGGGATTACAGCATATAGTATCCCTCCAAATTTAATGTTTCAATAGTTATAAGATTATAGTTTCTATTCATAAATGAACATCTCCTTTCGATTTGGGATATCTATGTAAACACAAAAGTGTAATTGCATCGCTGAAAATACAAATTTATACAACAGTCCGTCAAATTCGTATTTGCTGATCTGATTGTACCACAGAATATAAAATATTTCAATTAAATCACGCAAGACACGATGAAATCTGCTTCGCCTGTGAAATTAAATCCACTATATCCGCCGTTGAGGCGGATTTCATCATCCAAGATGATTTCACCCACCCGAAAGGGTGGATTTAGTTGAAAAAAACACCTTTTGTCCATAGACAAAAGGTGTTTTTTTTCTGGCGGAGAGTAAGGGATTCGAACCCTTGATACGCTTATGACGTATACACGATTTCCAATCGTGCTCCTTCGGCCAACTCGGACAACTCTCCACAAGCCGAGATGTATTATAACCGACTGATAAGAAAAAATCAAGTCTTTTTTAGAAAAATATCAGAAAAACTGAAAACTTATACACCTGAAACAATTTTTTGACTCAGTTCATGTAATTCATCCATAGTTTGCACAGTACTTAATTCTTTTCTCAGTTTAGCAGAGCCTTTAAGTCCTTTTGTGTACCATAAAGCATGCTTTCTGATTTCGCACATTCCGATTTTATCGCCGCGAAGCTCACATATTCTGTTTGCATGCTGTAACATAATTTTCATTTTTTCTTCAACTGATAAATCGGGGGAGTAGTTGCCGTTTTCGATATATTCATTTATACGGTCAAAAATCCACGGAGAACCTAATGCACCTCTGCCGACCATTATAAGGTCACAGCCTGTATAGTCATACATTCTCTTTGCATCTTCGGGTGTACAAATATCACCGTTGCCTATAACAGGAATTGTTACTGCTTGTTTTACTGCTTTTATAGAGTCTAAATCTGCAGGCGGAGTATACATCTGTTCCTTTGTTCTGCCGTGAACACATATTGCCGCCGCACCGTTTTCTTCAACTGTTTTTGCCAATTCAACACAATTTATTGATGTTTTATCCCAGCCTGTTCTCATTTTAACCGTAACGGGCACATTTACCGCCTCAGAAACAGCTTTTACTATTTCTCCTGCAAGTTTTGTGTCTTTCATTAAAGCTGAACCACAGCCGTTTTTGATGACTTTAGGAGCCGGGCAGCCCATATTGATATCAATTATTTCGGGGGAGAATTTCAAGGAATATTCAGCGGCTTTTGCCATAATTGCGGGATCATTTCCGAATAACTGAACGGCACTCGGTCTTTCACAATCAGAAATTGTTAAAAGCTCCTGTGATTTTCTGTCATTCATTGTGATACCTTTGGCGCTTACCATTTCACCCACGGTATATGCGGCACCAAAGCTTTTACATAATTCTCTGAAGGCCCTGTCTGCAACGCCTGCCATGGGGGCTAATGCACAATATCCCGAAATTTCAACATTTGCAATAAACAAAATCAAACCCTCCGAAAAAATGAGTTTATTAACGAATATATTAACATAAAAAATATTTAAAATAAAGTAGAATTATCATTATTTTTGTGCTAAAATATAAAGTCAGAAAATATTATCTTTGTTTTGGGAGTAATAATATGAATTTTCTTGTTATAGACGGTAACAGTTTTTTATTCAGAGCATTTTACGGAATAAAGCTTCTCACGGCTAAAGACGGGCATTATACCAATGCTATCTTTGGCTTTATGAATATATTTTTAAGTCTTATTGAGCAAACCAATCCTCAGGCGATAGCTGTTGCTTTTGATACAGATAAACCCACTTTCAGACACAATATGTTTGACTCATATAAAGCAGGCAGAAAGAAAATGCCGCCTGAGCTTGCTGAACAAATTGAACCGTTAAAGAAGATTCTGAGAGCATTCGGTTGCACAATTATAGAGTGTCCGGGATTCGAGGCAGACGATATCCTCGGCACACTTTCTCATGCATATAATAACGGCAAATGTTATGTTGCAACAGGTGACAGAGATTCATTACAGCTTGTTGCGGATAATGTTTCCGTATTGCTGACAACAACAAAGCTCGGTAAAACTCATACCGTTGAATATACTCCAGCTGTGCTTTTAGAGGAATACGGACTTTTGCCCTCTGAAATGATTGAACTAAAAGCCTTGCAGGGAGATAATTCTGATAATATTCCCGGTGTTGCAGGCATAGGTCCTAAAACAGCCGGTGAGCTTATAAAAAAGTACAAGAGTATAGAAGCTATATATGAAAACATTGATACTCTTGAAGTTACTGCTTCTGTAAAAAATAAGCTCATTGCAGGAAAAGAAAATGCATATTTGAGTAAAACTCTCGGAACGATTAATTTGTCTGCTCCGATTGAAACTGATGTTTCTGCTTATATGTTAAAGGAGCAGGATAAGGAAGAACTTAAAAATCTGTTGGCATACCATGAAATGTTCAAGCTTTTGTCAAGGCTCGGGCTTGATAAAAATGAAAACGGCATAAAAATAAAAAAAGATGAATTAAAAACAAATATTACTCTCAAGCGCATAGCAAGCTCAGAGCTTGTCAATATAACGAAAAACTGTGAAGAAATTTTCTTGACGGTGTTGTTCGATGGAAATGAATTGAAAGCAATCAGCCTTACCGATGAAAAAAATGTATATATTCTTGAAAAGACAGATCTTTTCTTTATATCTACAGTTGCTGATTTGTTGAGCAATGAAAGAATAAAAAAATATGTATGTAATGCAAAAGAGCTTTACAAATATTGCTTCATAAACAATATTGTGATTAACAATGTTGTGTTTGATACAACGCTTGCTGCTTATTTGCTGAATCCGAATACATCAGATTTTTCATTGAATGTTCTCGCATTAAGCTATAATATTTCGTTTGCTCACTTGGATTTTACAGATAATGAAGCAAAGGCTTATTTTGAAGAAAATACAGATTTCTGTAATAACGCAGCTGTTTTTATGCTACTTTCCCGCCGTCTTGAAGCGTTGATTAACGATAATAATCAACATGAACTTTTATCAGGAATTGAAATTCCTTTAGCAAAGGTGTTGTCTTCTATGGAAATAGAGGGAATTTCGGTTGATACAAAGGGGATTGAGGATTATTCAAAGATTCTTGAAGCAAAAGCTAAAGAGCTTGAAGCAAAAATTTTTGAGCTTGCAGGAGAGAAATTTAATATAAATTCACCCAAACAGTTAGGTGTTATTCTCTTTGAAAAGCTTAATTTGCCGGGGAAAAAGAAAACAAAATCGGGATATTCTACAAGTGCCGATGTTCTTGAAGGTCTTGCAAGTGACTATCCGATTGTAGCTTATGTGCTCGAGTACCGCACATTTTCAAAGCTTAAAAGCGTATACTGCGACGGCTTGTTAAAGGCTGTTGAAGCAGACGGACGCATCCGCACTACCTTTAATCAGACTGAAACAAAAACCGGCAGATTATCTTCAACAGAGCCTAATCTGCAGAATATTCCCGTAAGAACAGCAATAGGCAGAGAATTCAGAAAGTTCTTTAAGGCAAAAGACGGATTTTGTATTGTTGATGCTGACTATTCACAGATTGAGCTTCGTGTTCTTGCTGCAATTGCTGATGATAAGAATATGCTTGATGCATTTAATAACGATATCGACATTCACTCCGTAACGGCATCAAAGGTATTTGATGTGCCGCTCGGAGAAGTAACATCAGAGCTTCGTTCAAAAGCAAAAGCAGTTAACTTTGGTATTGTTTACGGCATAGGTGCGTTTTCTCTTTCAAAAGATATCAAAACCACAAGAAGTGAAGCCGAGAGCTTTATAAAATCTTATTTATCGCTTTACAACGGTGTTGATAAATATATGAAGGAATGTATTGTTTCGGCAAAAGAAAACGGTTATGTTGAAACGCTTTTGCACAGAAGAAGATATCTGCCTGAATTATCATCCTCAAACGGTATGATAAGAGCTTTCGGTGAGAGAGTTGCAAGGAATATGCCGATTCAAGGCACGGCTGCAGATATTATAAAGCTCGCAATGATAAAGGTTTACAAGGAATTGGAGAAAAAAATACCCGAAGCAAAACTCATTATGCAGGTTCATGATGAATTGATTATTGAGTGTCCGGAAAACAATGCTCAGGAGGTTGCTGAAATTCTTGTGCGTGAAATGGAAAACGCAGTTGATATTAAAGTAAAGCTTTCCGTTGAAGCAGCTGTAGGTAAAACATGGTATGAGGCAAAGGGGTAACAATGGAAAACCTTATTATTAAAAATGCTGACATTTCTTTTGTTGATGACATTGCAGAGCTTGAAAAGCTTTGTTTTTACCCACCCTGGTCACCAACACAGATTGAAAACGAAATAAACAAAGAAAGTGCCATATTTCTGGTTTGTATCTGTAACGGTGCTTTTGTCGGTTATGTGAGCGGAGATAATATTGCAGGCGAATTGTATATCGGTAATATTGCAATAAAAAATGAATATCAGGGCAAAGGCTTGGGATATTGTTTAATGCAGGAAATAATAAAGAGAGCAAAAAATCAGAATTGCAGTTTATTGACGCTTGAGGTAAGAAAATCAAATGTAACAGCAAGAAAGCTTTACGAAAAATGCGGATTGTCTCTTGTTGGTGAGAGAAGGAATTTTTATTCTCATCCTGCAGAGGATGCCTGTATTTATACAATTTATTTTTAAACGGAGAATTTTTATGAATATATTAGCTATTGAATCATCCTGTGACGATACTGCCGCTGCTGTTGTAAAAGACGGCAGGGAAGTGCTTTCAAGTGTTATAGCTTCACAGGTTCCCGAGCATATTCTTTACGGTGGTGTTGTTCCAGAAATAGCTTCCCGGCGTCACTGTGAGTCAATTTCAGGTGTTGTAAAACAGGCTTTATCACAAGCCGGTATGACATTAGCTGATATTAATGCTGTAGCCTGTACATATGCCCCCGGTCTTATCGGAGCTTTGTTGGTCGGTGTTAATTTTGCAAAGGGGCTGTCTTATGCTGCCGATTTACCTTTGATTCCTGTGCATCATCTGAGAAGCCACATTGCATCAAACTATATTTCTCATACGGAACTCAAGCCGCCGTTTCTTGCGTTGGTTGTATCGGGCGGTCACACCCACCTGATAAATGTTAAATCATATACTGATTATGAGGTTATAGGCAGAACAAAGGACGATGCTGCAGGTGAGGCTATGGATAAGGCAGCTAGAACAATGGGCTTGCCGTATCCCGGCGGTCTTAACATGGATAAAGCAGCTCAGGGCGGAAATCCTTTTGCATACAAATTCCCTAAGCCGTCTGTTGAAAACAGTGAACTGGATTTCAGCTTTTCAGGATTGAAAACAGCAGTTATCAACCTTGTTCATAATCTTGAGCAAAAGGGTGAAAAAATCAACATAGAGGACATAGGTGCATCATACATGCACACTGTTGCTTCCTGTCTTTGCGACAGAACTGCCCTTGCAATAGAAAAATACTCTCCATCAGCACTTGTTCTTGCGGGAGGTGTTTCTGCTAATTCCGTTCTTCGAAGTGAAATGCATACGCTTTGTGAAAAATACAAAATCAGGCTTTATATGCCCGAGCTTAAGTATTGCGGTGATAATGCGGCAATGGTCGGTTCACAGGCATATTATGAGTATGTAAGCGGAAAAATAGCGGACCTTAATCTTAATGCTACTGCTGCTTTGGATATTGACAAAACATAAGAATTGTAGTATAATTCAATGGATTTTGAAAAAAATTAACCCCCATAAAAAGAAAGAGAGGCTATTATGGCACTTACAACAAACAAATCAATCCTTTCCTGGATTGAAGAAAAGGTTGAACTTGTTAAGCCTGACAAAATCGTTTGGATTGACGGTTCAAAGGAACAGATTGATGAGCTTCGTGCTCAGGCTATTGCAACAGGGGAATTAATCAAGCTTAATGATGAACTTCTTCCTGAATGCTATCTTCACAGAACAAACCCCAATGATGTTGCCCGTGTTGAAGACAGAACTCTTATCTGTACTCCCACAAAAGAAGAAGCAGGCCCAACAAACCATTGGATGGAACCCAACGCTTGCTATGAAATGCTTTATGATATAGCTAAAGACTCATATAAGGGCAGAACAATGTATGTTATTCCTTACTCAATGGGTCCTGTCGGCTCCAAGTTCTCAAAGGCAGGTATCGAACTTACTGACTCTATCTATGTTGTTCTTAACATGGCTATTATGACAAGAGTAGGTAAGTCTGTACTTGATGTTCTCGGTGACTCAAATGACTGGGTAAGAGGTCTTCACTGCAAATGCGAAATCGATGCTGAAAAGCGTTGGATTTGTCAGTTCCCCCAGGATAACACTATCATCTCCGTAAACTCAGGTTACGGCGGAAATGTTCTTCTCGGTAAAAAGTGTTTTGCTCTCAGAATTGCTTCTTATCAGGGCTGGAAAGAAGGCTGGCAGGCTGAGCATATGCTTATCCTTGGTGTTGAGAATCCCCAGGGTGAAACAAAGTATATCTGTGCTGCTTTCCCCTCTGCTTGCGGTAAAACTAACCTTGCAATGCTTATTCCTCCCGAAGGCTTCAAGAAGGCAGGATATAAAGTATGGTGCGTAGGTGACGATATTTCATGGATCCGTAAAGGCGATGACGGCAGACTTTATGCGAACAACCCCGAAAACGGTTTCTTCGGTGTTGCTCCCGGCACAAATATGAAGTCCAACCCCAATGCTCTTCTTTCAACAAAGCAGGGTACTATCTTCACAAATGTTGTTCACAATCTTGACAATGACACTGTTTGGTGGGAAGGTCTTGATAAGAATCCTCCTGCAAATGCAAAGGATTGGATCGGTGAAGACTGGAACGGACAGACAAGTGAAATCAAGGGTGCTCATCCCAACTCAAGATTTACTGCTCCTGCAGTTAACTGTCCTTGCCTCAGCTCCGAATTTGAAAATCCCCAGGGTGTTCCGATTTCTGCTATCGTATTCGGCGGCAGAAGAGCTAAGCTTGCTCCTCTGGTATATCAGTCAAGAGACTGGAATAACGGTGTATTCGTAGGCTCAATTATGGCTTCTGAAACAACTGCAGCTGCAGCAGGTGCTGTTGGTGTTGTTCGTCGTGATCCCATGGCTATGCTTCCTTTCTGCGGCTACAATATGGGTGACTATTGGCAGCATTGGGTTAACATCGGTAAAACTCTTGATCCTGAAAAGGCTCCCAAGATATTCAATGTTAACTGGTTCAGAAAAGATGATGAAGGTAACTTCCTGTGGCCCGGTTTCGGTGACAACCTTCGTGTTCTTAACTGGATTCTTGACCGTTGCGACGGTAAAGTAGATGCAAGAGAAACAGCTATCGGTTATGTACCCTTTGCAAAGGATATTGATCTTACAGGTCTTGAGGATGAAGTTTCTCTTGAAACTCTTGAAACAATTCTTACAGTTGAAAAAGATCTCTGGAAGAATGAAATTCCCGGTATTGAAGAATTCTATGCTAAGTTTGAAGATAAGCTTCCCGACGCTATCAAGGCTGAGCTTGACGGTCTTAAGGAAAGACTTGCATAATTAATTTATATAATACAAAACCTCTGTATCACAACGGTACAGAGGTTTTCTTCGTTATATAAGGTTGTATTTTTCCAAGAGTATTTTTAATTTATCTTTATTTTTTGCAGTGAGTTTAGTTAAGGGTAAGCGCAAATCCGAATTATAGCCGAATATCATTTCACAGGCAGATTTTACAGGTATGGGATTTACTTCACAAAACAGGAAATTTATAAGCTCAAGATATTCAGATTGAAGCTTGCTTGCGTTGTAAGTATTGTCGGAAAGTACCATACGGCATATTCTGTGCATCACAGACGGGATTATATTTGCAGCAACGGAAATGACACCTTTGGCACCTAAAGACATCATTGCTACGGTCTGGTCATCATTGCCCGAATATATATCGAGCTTGTTTTTGCATAATGATATTGCTTTTGCCGCTGCGGATATATCACCGCTTGCTTCCTTTATTGCAACAATATTTTTGTGTTCGGATAATGCAAGATATGTTTCGGGCTGTATATTGACACCGGTTCTTGAGGGAACATTATATACAATTATCGGTGTACTGACTCTGTCTGCAATGAAATTATAATGCTTTATAATGCCGTCCTGAGTTGCCTTATTATAATAGGGAGTGACAATCAGAAGACCGTCAACTCCCTTTTTTTCTGCTTCATTTGATTTAATAACCGCATTTTTAGTGTCATTTGAACCTGTTCCCATAATCAGAGGAATTTTATGCTTAGAAGCATTTATTGCAACATCCAAAAGACCTTCTTTTTCTTTTGCAGACAGAACAGGAGATTCTCCCGTCGTGCCCGAAATTACCAAAGCATCTGTGCCGTTATTAATCTGAAACCTTATTAAATCCTCAAAAGCTGAAAAATCAACATTCTCAGTTGAAGCATCAAACGGTGTGATAAGTGCCGTTGCGCATCCTGTGAAAATCTGCTTTTTCAAATAAACACCTTTAATCAGTTTTTAGCGTCAATGTAACCTTCCGCACAAAGAAGTTCAGCTGCTAAAACTGCACCGCCTGCTGCACCTCTGAGCGTATTGTGAGAAAGACAAACAAACTTATAATCATACTGCGTATCTTCTCTGAGTCTGCCGATTGAAACTGCCATGCCGCCTTCAAGCTCTCTGTTAAGCTTTGTCTGGGGCATATTGTCTTCTTCAAAATAGTTAAGGAACTGCTTGGGAGCATGGGGAAGCTCAAGCTCCTGAGGTCTGCCTGCAAAGTTCTTCCATACTTCAATAATTTCTTCCTTGGTGGGCTTGTTTTCAAAGCGAACAAACACAGCAGCCATGTGTCCGTCTGAAACGGGAACTCTGAGACACTGTGCTGTGAAATGAGGAGCTGTAGCGGGAACGATTTCACCGTCAACAACTTCACCCCATATTTTAAGGGGTTCTTTTTCACTCTTTTCTTCTTCTCCACCGATGTAAGGAATAACGTTGTCTATCATTTCGGGCCATCTGTCAAATGTTTTGCCTGCACCTGAAATAGCCTGATAGGTACAAACAAGAACATCCTTTACCCCAAACTTTTCGTGAAGGGGATAAAGAGCGGGTACATAGCTCTGGAGAGAGCAGTTTGACTTAACTGCAATAAAGCCTCTTTTTGTTCCGAGATTCTTTTTCTGTGCTTCAATTACTTTTGCGTGTTCGGGATTGATTTCGGGAATAAGCATAGGAACATCAGGAGTGAATCTGTTTGCGCTGTTGTTTGAAACAACGGGACATTCAGCCTGAGCATATGCTTTTTCAAGAGCTTTTATTTCATCCTTTTTCATGTCAACTGCGCAGAAAACAAAATCTACCATTGAAGCGATTTTTTCAATATCTGCTGTAGCGTCAAGAACAACCATCTTCTTAACATTTTCGGGAAGCTCAGCTTTCATAACCCATCTGCCGCCGAGAGCTTCTTCATAAGTTTTGCCTGCAGAACGGGGGCTTGCGGCAAGAACGGTAATTTCAAACCAGGGGTGGTCTGCAAGAAGAGTTATAAATCTCTGCCCAACCATACCTGTTGCACCGATAATACCGACTTTGTAATGCATTTCCATAAATATTTTCCTCCTATAATTAACACATATATGCAAAAAGGCTGCTGAAAAGTATTGCGTCTTTTTGTGATTTGTGATAACATACAAAATAAGTTCTAATAATTTTATCATCATTTATTTTATATGTCAAACTTTTTTTGTTGATAAATATAAAAAATTATAAAAAATCTGTATATTTTGGAGATATAAATGAAAAAAAGCGATTTTTACTTTGATTTGCCGCAGGAATTGATAGCACAGACCCCTATTGAACAAAGAGATAATTCAAAGCTGCTTGTTATAGGCAAACATTCAGGTAAGCTTGAACACAGGCATTTTTATGATATTCTTGATTATTTTAATGAGGGGGACTGCCTTGTTCTTAATAATTCAAGAGTTTTGCCTGCAAGAATTTACGGCATAAAAAAAGATACTCTGGCAAAGGTTGAATTTCTATTGCTTAATAATACCGGTAATGATATCTGGGAATGCATTGCAGGACCGGGTAAAAGAGCAAAGGAAGGAACTGTTTTTACTTTTGGTGAAAATGTGATGAGCGGAGAGGTTGTAAAAGTTCTTGATAACGGCAACAGGCTTGTGAAATTTACTTATGACGGCATTTTCCTTGAAACCCTTGAAAAGATAGGCGAAATGCCTTTGCCGCATTATATAACCGAAAAACTGGAAGACAAAGAGCGTTATCAGACAGTCTATTCAAAAACCTCAGGCTCGGCGGCAGCCCCTACAGCAGGGCTTCATTATACTCCTGAGCTTTTGGAAAAAATCAAAGAAAAGGGTGTGAAAATAGCATATATCACACTTCATGTCGGTATCGGTACATTCAGACCTGTAAAAACCGAAAATATTGAAGACCATAATATGCACTTTGAACATTTTTCAATTTCACCCGAAGCAGCTTCAATGATAAACGAAACAAAGAAAAACGGCGGAAAAATAATTTGTACGGGAACTACCTGCTGCAGAACTCTTGAATCTGTTGCCGATGAAAACGGTTTTGTGAAATCCTGTGCAGATTCAACCAATATATTTATTTATCCCGGATATAAATTCAAGTGTATTGATGCACTTATAACAAACTTCCATTTACCGGAAAGCACTCTTATAATGCTTGTTAGTGCTTTCTGTTCGAGAGAAAATGCCTTGAATGCATATAAAGTGGCTATTGAAAATAAGTACAGATTTTTCTCCTTCGGCGACTCAACCTTTATTACCGATGCTATTTAATTTGGAGGCAATATGTATAAATTAATCAAGAAAAACGGCAATGCCCGTCTCGGTGAATTTGAAACAGTACACGGTACTGTAAAAACTCCCGGTTTTATGAATGTTGCAACCTGTGCCGCAATAAAAGGCGGTGTCAGTGCATATGACCTTATGGATCTTAAATGTCAGGTAATGCTCTGCAATACATATCATTTACATGTCCGTCCGGGGGACAAGCTTATCAAGGAAATGGGCGGTTTACATAAATTTACGGGCTGGGACAAGCCTATTCTTACAGACTCGGGCGGTTTTCAGGTTTTTTCGCTTGCAAAGCTTCGCAAAATAAAAGAAGAGGGCGTTACATTCAATTCACATATTGACGGTAAAAAGATTTTTATGGGACCGGAAGAAAGTATGCAGATACAGTCTAATCTCGGTTCCACCATTGCAATGGCTTTTGATGAATGTGTGGAAAATCCCGCAACTCACGAATATTCAAAATTGTCCTGCGAAAGAACAACCCGTTGGTTGTGCCGCTGCAAGGAAGAGCACGACAGGCTCAATGCCTTGTGCGATACTGTTAATCCCAATCAGTTGTTGTTCGGTATTAATCAGGGCTGTACCTTTGAAGACTTAAGAGTCAAGCACATGGAAGAAATTGCAAAGTTGGATTTAGACGGTTATGCTATAGGCGGTCTTGCTGTCGGTGAGCCTGCTGAGGTTATGTATAAAATAATTTCGGCTGTTGAGCCCGTGATGCCCGAAAACAAGATTCGTTATCTGATGGGAGTAGGTACTCCCGTGAACATTCTTGAAGGCGTATACAGGGGAGTGGACCTTTTTGACTGTGTTATGCCGTCAAGAAATGCGCGTCACGGACATCTGTTTACATGGAACGGTATTATTAATCTTAACAACGAAAAGTTTGAAAAAGATCCCAGACCTATTGATGTTAATTGTGACTGTCCTGCCTGCCGCAGATTTTCACGCAGTTATTTAAGACATCTGTTAAAAGCTAAAGAAGTTTTGGCGCTTCGCCTTACCGTAATGCATAATCTTTACTTCTATAATACGCTTATGGAAAAAATCCGTGAATCCCTTGAAAATGATACTTTCGAAGAATTTTATAACACATATATTAACATTCTCGGTTCCCGTGCGGTTGATTAAGGCTAAAATTCAAAAAAAAGGTATTGAAAAATATATTTAAATGTGTATAATAGTTACATTACATATTTTTTGGAGGAATAAAATGTTACTCAATTATCTTTGTATGGCACCTGCAGGCGGTTCTGCTGAAGGCGGTGCAACAGGCGGGAATTCCTGGTCAATGATTATTTTGCTTGTTCTTATGTTTGTTGTTATGTATTTTATGATGATCAGACCTCAGAAGAAAAAACAGGCTGAAGAACAGAAGCTCAGAGACTCAGTTCAGATTGGTGATGAAATCACAACAATCGGCGGAATCAACGGCAGAGTTGTTACTGTTAAGGAAGATTCCATTGTTATTGAAACAGGTGCAGACAGAACCAAAATGAAGCTTATGCGTTGGGGTATTCAGACAAACAATACCGCTAACGACAGAGCTGCTCAGGAAAAAGCTGCTCTTGATGCTGCTAAGGCTGCAGAAAAAGAAGAAAAGAAAGCCGGCAAGAGAAGATCTAAAAAATCTGATACAGAAGAATAAGTTTATATTGAAAAACACTCCCGACGGCATATTTCGGGAGTGTTTTTTTGCCAAATGTCATTTATTGTAATGCTTATATAATTTTGCAAGTGACAGATTCATTAATTTGAGTTCATCTAAAGTGCAATCTATATTTGACCACTCATATGATTTTTCTGTAAATCCCATTATTTCCAGATGTTTGTATGACCTGTAAAAAGCGTGCTCTTTTATCGGAATGTTAATTGCATCTGTAATGCTGTCATTTTCAAATTTAGCGATAAAACCATTTTTCAGAATATGGTTTTCATTTCGATTAAAACCTAACAGATAATATGTATTGGAGTCGTTATCAAATTCGATATATTCCAACATAATGTCATCGTTAAACGATATTCGCTTAAATAATGAAAAATCCGTGGTATCATAAATTGATATAGCTGAGTGGAGATGGCTTTTGTGTCTTTCTATATTTATAAAAAATTTTCCGTCGGCAGAAAAACAAAAACCTTCAGATTGTCCTATATCAAGTTTTGAATATCGGAATTTTTTAACTAAAGATAAGGTTTCAAGAGAATATATAGCAAGTTTTTCTTCTGTAGATTTAACAATAAAAAATGTTCCGTCAGGTGAAATCATAGGAGTGTAGGCGTAAATTATATCCTTGAATTTGCATAATTCATTACCGTCTTTATCGTATAAATAAACAGTCTGTCCTGTACAACCAACAGAAAATTTATCATTGGATGTATAACCCCAAAACTTTTTCATATATTCACCACCATAAAATTATTATAACACAACTATACTAAAAAGTAAATTGTTGCAGTATAAATCTTCTCAAAATACAGATAATAACAACACAATTTGTAATTTAAGGAGAAATGTATATATGAAAGCAACCGGAATTGTCAGGAGAATTGACGATTTGGGCAGGGTAGTTATCCCTAAAGAAATCCGAAGAACAATGCGTATCCGTGAGGGAGACCCTCTGGAGATTTATACCGATGCAGACGGGGAGGTTATTTTTAAAAAGTATTCCCCTATGGGAGAGCTTGCTGAGTTTACTTCACAGTATGCCGAGGTTTTATACAAAGCAATGTCTATGCCCGTATTAATCACAGACCGTGACCATGTTGTTGCAGCGTCCGGCATTAATAAGCGTGAAGTAATTGATAAGCATATATCCGCTGCACTCGAAAATGTTATGGAAAACAGAAGCGGCTTCGTTGCATCCTCAAATGCTTCGCTTAGTCCCATTGACAATCTTGATAAGAAAGCATGCATTGCTTATCCTATTATCGGCAACGGTGATGTGTCGGGCTGTGTGGTTATTCTTTTCAACGAAAATGAAGAAATGCCCACACAGGCAGAAATAAAGCTTGCAGAAGTAGCTTCACAGTTTCTCGGCAAACAGACAGAAGAATAAGAACAGTAATATTTTTAACAGAACTGACTTTGTGTTTTACGGAGTCAGTTTTGTTATATGCAAATTAAGCCATATGATAATAAAAATTTTACATATTAAAATTAATTTATTTGTATTTTTATTTTTTTATGCTATAATGTAAAAAAACTATTGAGGTGACTATATGAAAATACCTGCTTATCATAAAGATTTAACAGCACTGCATGTTAATAATGAAAAACCGAGAGCGTATTTTATTCCCTTTGACAGCATTGAAGCTGCTTTGAGCGGTGACAGAAATAAATCGGTTTATCTCACAAACCTTTGCGGCAAATGGAAATTCCGATTTTTTGAAAGCTTTGAGGATATAGACTGTGATTTTTACAAAGCTGATTTTGATGCATCTTCTTTGGTTGATGTAAAAGTTCCGTCCTGTGTGCAGATGTACACAAACTGTGAACATGATTCACCTTTGTATTCAAATCTTATGTATCCTTTCCCTACAGATCCTCCTCATGTTCCCGACATTAACCCTTGTTATGCTTTTGTCCGTGATTTTGAAGTAAGTGCAGATATGATCACTCGCGACAATATAATCACATTTGAGGGTGTTGCTTCCTGCTTCTATCTTTGGATAAACGGAGAATTTGTCGGCTACAGTCAGATAAGCCATGCTACAAGTGAATTTAACATTTCTTCTTTCTTAAAAGAGGGCACTAACAAAATTGCTGTTCTCGTTGTTAAATGGTGCGACGGCTCATATCTTGAAGATCAGGATTATTTCAGGCTTTCAGGTATTTTCAGAGAAGTGTATATTCTTTCAAGAAATAAAGTACATATTGAAGATGCTTTTATAAAACAGAATATCAGTGATGATTTTTCAAAGGCAGTTATTAATGTTGACTGTACATTAAATGCCAATGCAAAAATATCCTACGGTTTAGTATCTCCATACGGAGATGTTATAAAAAGTGGTGTAAGTGATGAAGCCGTATTTAATGTGGAAATAGAAAATCCTTTAATGTGGAACGATGAAACTCCGTTTGTTTATACTCTGTTTTTAACTGTTGATGATGAGGTTATTCCTTTTCAGACTGCACTTCGCAAGCTTGAAATCAAGGATAAGAAGCTTCTTATCAACGGTAAAGCGGTAAAGCTCAAGGGTATAAACCGCCACGATTCTTCCCCCGTAAACGGTTATGCAGTTACTCTTGACGAAATGAAAAAGGATTTGTTCCTGTTAAAGCAGGCTAATGTAAACTGCATCAGAACATCTCATTATCCTAATGATCCCCGTTTTGTTGATATGGCAGAAGCACTCGGCTTTTATCTTGTTGATGAAGCAGATATTGAAACACACGGTATGGGTTATAATACTGTTGACGACTGGGACTGGACCCGTTGGTCAATGCTTTCCACTATTCCTGAATGGAAAGAAGCATATGTTGACAGAGCAGAGCATCTTTTTGAAAGAGATAAGAACCACGGCTGTGTAATAATGTGGTCATTAGGCAACGAAAGCGGTTGCGGTGTGAACCACAGAGCAATGAGAGAATATATAAAATCACGCGATAATACTGCTTTGGTACATTATGAAAATTCACATCTTGAATTCAAGGCAGTACCCGAAGGCGAGTGCTTTGCTGATATTTCCGATGTTGAAAGCAGAATGTATGCAGGTGTCGGATATATAGAAAATTATCTCAATTCCCCCGAATACGATAAGCCTTTCTATATGTGTGAATATGTCTGCTCAATGTCAACAGGTGATGTCCACGATTATTGGAAGCTTGTTGATGAGTATGATAATTTCTGTGGCGGATGTATATGGGAATTCTGCGATCACGCACTCAATTTCCCCGATGAAAACGGCAATCCCCGTTATTATTACGGCGGTGATTTCGGAGATTTTCCGAATGACGGTATATGCTGTATTGACGGTCTTGTTTTCCCCGACAGAACTCTTCGTCCCGGTTATTATGATATGAAAAAGGTTTATGAACCTTTCAGAGGAGAATTCAAGAACGGTACACTCACAGTTAAGAGTGTGAGATATTTCACAGACCTCTCTGACTTATCGGCTCGTTGGAATGTCAGTGTGAACGGCGAAGCTGTTTTAAGCGGTGAGATTGATTCCCTTGATGTAGCCCCCCAGAGCACAAAAGATTTTGTTCTTTTTGATGCAGATAAAACATTTGACGGAGAAAATGTTTTTGTTACGGTTGATGTTTATCAGAAAGATAAAACTGTATGGGCTGACGGCGGATATAATGTAGGCTTTATGCAGTTTGAAATTGAGAGCATTAAAAAGAGCAAAAAACAGCCTGAATTTGCCCTTAATTGCGAAAACGGCGACAGATATGTAAATATAAGCTGCGGTGAAAATTCCTATGTTTTTGACAAAGCATACGGCTCAATCAAATCAATCAAACGAAACGGCAAAGAGCTTCTTGCAAAGTCTTCCGCTTTCAGTATGTGGCATGCTCCAAATTACAACAGAGGCTCTGCTGATGAATGGTACAAAAACCATCTTCATCATGTAAAACAGAAAACATACAGTACCTTGGTTGATGATAATGAAAAAGAGGTTACTATCAGAACTGAAATTGCTCTCGGCGGACCTGCTAATCCTCCAATTATCAAGATGGATGTTGATTATATTTTCCTTCCTGACGGTTCATTTGATGTAAGGGTTAACGGAAAGATAAGAGAAAATGCTCCGATTCTTCCTCGTCTTGGCCTAGAGCTTTATCTCAACGACGCAAATGAAGATATAAGATATTTCGGTCTTGGTGAGATTGAAACTTATCCCGACAGAAACAAGGGTGCAAAATACGGTATGTATGAGCTTAGCGTAACAGATAATTTTGTTCATTATGTAAGACCGCAGGAAAATTCCTCTCACTTTGCAACAAGAGAAGTTACAGTCGGTGAAAAGGGAAGTGTTGCATTGAATGTTAAATGCAGCGGCATTAAAGACTTCTCATTTAATGCATCTCATTATTCTTCTATGCAGCTTACAGACAAAGCACACGATTTCGAGCTTGAAAAAGAGCCCTACACTATATTTAACATCGACGGCAGGTTCAATGCCATCAGTGAAAACGGTGAACTCAATAATGATATAAATAACCGTAACTTTGATGAAAAAGAAGTGGCATTTGGTTTCAATATCAATGTTATTGATTTTATCTGATAAAATTATAAAGCAAAAAAATACAGAGATGCAGAATATTTTGCATCTCTGTATTTTTTTTATCTGTAATATTCTTTTGCGTTTTCAAACAATTCTGTTCTGTTAGTTATTTCTAATTTTTTGTAAATATTTGCTGTGTGTTTTTTTATTGTGCTTTCGGTAACAAAAAGCTCTTGTGCTATATCCTTGCGTTTTTTATTTTCGAGTATAAATCTAAGAACTTCCTTTTCTCTTTGCGAAAGAAGCTCAATTTTTTGCCAGGAATTTATAATATTTTCAATTTGTTCAGCATTAAAAGATTTTATATTTTTAGCTTCAATTTGTTCAGTGGGGTGTATGTTGAGCTGTTTCGTTGCAACAACTTCCTCCGGAAGCTTTTCGGTATTAGTGAGGCCATAATCCTGTAAAATTCCGTAAAGGAACAATATCAGTCCTTCCGTTATTATATATGAAATAGCAAGAAATTCAAATTCTGCGTGAATCATATTTTCAACAAGCCATATTGCAATGTTTCCTATAACAACAAATGCAAGAAAAATGGAGTGTTTGATTGATATAACGGTTTTCTTTATTGCCGTATAAATAATTATTGCAACCATTGCAGCAAAGTATGCAAAAAGATAAATCTTATATAAGTTATGCAGCGGACCGTATTCTTTTATAAGTACTGCTGAACCGTTGATAATTTGAAGCGCGACATCTTTATAGTATATCGGCAAAAAGCCTCCGCTTGCTGCAATTAACAGCATAACGGCATTTATTACGATTAATATTTTCGGGAAATACGAAGGGACTTTGAAGCGTGAAAGATGTATAATCATCATAAACATAAAGAAAGGGAGAAAAACATTTCCCAGATAAGCAAATCTGTTTGCCCATAAGGCAGCATCCAATGTTTTTGAAACTGATAATAACAGGTAGCCTAAATCACATACTGTGACAGAAATAAATAGACACAAAAGCCAAATGTCCCGTTTCTTATCAACTAAAAAATAAATGCCTGTCATCAGCACTGCGATAACTGCACATATTAAATAAAAAATAGTCATTTTTAATCCCTCATTGATTACCTTAGAAATCCTTTGGTTATATGACACAATATAGCATAATTTGTGCTATATGTCAAATCATTTTGTGCAATAACAACAAATAAATGGCTGTTTTTTACACAAGGTAGCCCTAAAGGTAGCCCTTTTGTATGACAAAGTGGCCGTAGGGGCTAATATTTTTATGATTTAAATAAAAGGTATAATTTTATCATAAAGTTAGTTGATAACATAAATAGTTATTAACTAATTGGTAAATCAGCAACAATCAATCAGTAAAGAGTATGTTGTTTGCGGTTAAACGAAAGGAGAATTTTATGGGACTTATAAAAGCAGGAATAGGAGCATTGGGCGGTACGCTTGCTGATCAGTGGAAAGAGTTTTTCTACTGTGATTCTCTTGAAAACGATGTGTTAATGATTAAAGGACAGAAGCGGGTTGGCGGTCGTTCTTCCAATACAAGAGGACATGACAATGTTATTTCAAACGGTTCGGGCATTGCTGTTGCAGACGGACAGTGTATGATGATTGTTGAACAAGGCAAAATTGTTGAGTTCTGTGCAGAACCCGGTGAGTTTACATATGATAAATCAACAGAGCCGAGTATATTTACAGGTAAGCTTGGCGAGTCAATCAAGCAGACATTCAAAACTGTAGGTAAACGCTTTACATACGGTGGCGATACAGGTAAAGACCAGCGAGTCTATTATTTTAATACCAAGGAAATAATGGATAACAAATTCGGAACACCTAATCCGTTTATGTTTGAGGTTGTTAACAAACGCATAGGTATGGCAAGATCTGTACAGGTAAGATGTAACGGTGTGTATTCATACAGAATTACAGATCCGCTTCTTTTCTATACAAAGCTTGCAGGTAATGTTAGTGATGAATACACAAGAGAGGAAATAGATAATCAGCTTAAAACAGAGTTCATTTCTGCACTTCAGCCTGCTTTTGCAATGCTTTCTGAGCTTGAACTCAGACCTGCTCAGATACCTGCACATACAACTGAGCTCAAAGATGCACTTAATACTGCCCTTAAAGTAGAGTGGACAGACAGAAGAGGTATTTCTGTTGAGTCTATCGCGTTAAATCCGATTACTCTCACTGAAGAGGATATGAAGAAAATTAATCAGATGGAAGATGCCGCAACAATGGGCTCTAATCCGTTTATGATGGCAGGCAGAATGACAGATGCTCAGGCTAATGCAATGGAAGCAGCTGCCAACAACCCTAACGGCGCAATGATGGGCTTTATGGGAATGAATATGGCAATGGGAGCAAACGGCGGATTTAATGCCGCGCAGATGTATAATGCAGGTGTTCAGCAGCAACAGCAAATGGCACAGCAGCAACAATCAGTTATGTCATCAAACTCCTGGCAGTGCTCGTGCGGAAATTCCGTGAACGGAAACTTCTGTCCTAACTGCGGTGGAAAGAAGCCTGCTATGCAACCTCAGAATGGTGCATGGACTTGTTCTTGCGGTAATACTGCAACGGGTAAATTCTGTCCTGAGTGCGGTGCACAAAAACCTGTTGAAGAAGGATGGACCTGTTCGTGCGGTTCAGTAAACAAAGGTAAGTTCTGTCAGAATTGCGGTTCTCCTAAGCCTGCAGGTGCCCCTCTTTATCAGTGTGATAAATGCGGCTGGAAGCCGGAGGACCCGAATAATGTACCGAGATTTTGTCCCGAATGCGGCGATGTTTTTGACAGCAATGATGTTAAATAAAAATTAAAAATAGTTACTTTTTAGGAGGAAAAATTTATGGGACTTTTTGATAAGAAATTTTGTGATATCTGCGGTGAAAAAATCGGTCATTTAGGCAACAGAAAGCTTGAAGACGGTAATCTTTGCAAGGACTGTGCAAGAAAGCTTTCTCCTTTTTTTGATGAAAGAAGACACTCAACTGTTGAGCAGATAAAACAACAGCTTGCATACAGAGAAGAGAACAAAAGAATACTTGCCGGTTTTAGTGCAACAAGATGTTTTGGTGAAGATGATAAAATTTATGTGGATCAAAGAAACGGTACATTTGTTGTATCCCGTTTTGCGCCCGGAAACTGGAGTGAAGAAAATCCTGATGTAATTCAGATTTCACAGATAAGCTCCTGCAGTCTTGAGATTGATGAAGACAGAGAAGAAATTTACACAACAGGGAATGACGGTCAGCAGGTGAGCTACTCACCCCCCAGATTCAATTTCTATTATGATTTTGACCTTAAATTTGTTGTAAATCATCCGTATTTCGATGATTTTACAGTAAGACTCAATGATAATCGCGTTGAGGGTATGGGGACAATTGAATATAATCGTTATCAACAGATGGCTATGGAAATTATCAATACTCTTACTCCCGGTCAGCCAATGCCCAACATGGGTATGGGAATGAATAACGGTATGCCTATGAATAATGGTTATGCTCCTGTTAACGGTTTTAATCAGCCAATGGGTAATGCTTATAATCCGCAGATGAACAACGGTTACGCACAGTCAGTTAATAACGGCTATGCTCCTGCAAACGGCTTTAATCAGCCAATGAACAGCGGTTATAATCAGCAGATGAATAGTGGTTTCAATCAGCAAATGAACAATAATTACAATCAACCTATGAATCAGGGATACGGACAGCAGGCTGCTTATTCTCAGCAGCCACAGGTAAAAATATGTCCTTTCTGCGGTGCACCGGTTACAGGCAATTTTTGCGGCACATGCGGTGCAAAATTGCAGTAAATTCATAAGAATATGAAAACATTAATTATAGCAATTCTTATTGGTGTAATATTAATTATTGCTGTTTCCGGTATATGGTATTATAAAACAATATTTTATGTGCCGGATAAAGACGGGATGGTTTTTGAACAGAATGATACGAATATCTATCGTTCATATCCTGACGGTGACAGCAATACAGAAAGCAAGGAGATGATTAATCTTGTCAACAATTCTTGAACAAAAATGCCCTTGCTGCGGAGGAGCAGTTGAATTTGACATAGGTGTTCAGAAGCTTAAATGTCCGTATTGTGATACTGAATTTGATATTGCTGCTATGCCGCAGGATGATGCAAATACGGTTGAAGCGATTAATTGGAATTCTCAGGGAGCACAGTGGAATGACGGTGAAACAGACTCAATGTGTGTTTATGCCTGTAATTCCTGCGGCGGTGAGATTATTGCAGATTCAACAACCGGTGCAACGAGCTGTCCTTATTGCGGTAATCAGGTCATTATGAAAGGGCAGTTTTCAGGAGCGCTCAAGCCTGATATTGTTATACCGTTCAAGCTTGATAAAAAAGCGGCGAAAGAAGCATTAAAAAAACATCTTTCAAACAAAAAATTTGTTCCTAAATCATTTCTGTCAGACAACCGTCTTGAAGAAATTAAAGGTGTGTATGTACCTCATTGGCTTTTTACCTGTGATACAGCTGCTGATGCTTTTTATAAGGCAGAAAAAATCAAAAGATGGTCTGATGATAAATATAATTATACCGAAACATCATATTTTGATATTTTCAGAAGCGGCAGCATGGGGTTTGACAATATCCCCGTTGACGGATCAACCAAAATGCCTGATGATCTGATGGAATCCGTTGAGCCGTTTGACATTTCACAGGCAGTTGATTTCAATACAGCATATCTTGCAGGATATCTTGCAGATAAATATGATGTATCTGCTGATGAAAGTATGCTAAGAGCAAATGAGAGAATCAAGCAGAGCATTGATGATGCATTAAAAGAAAGTGTTGTCGGGTATGATATCGTAAAATCACAGAATGTCAATATGAATATCATGAACGGTATGTATAAATACGCTCTTTATCCCGTATGGATTCTCAACACATCTTGGAATGGTAAAAAATATACCTTTGCCATGAACGGACAGACAGGTAAGTTTGTAGGCAATATTCCCACAGACAAAAAAGCCGCTACAATAGCCTCTATCCTGCTTGGAACCGGACTGGGTGCTTTGATATACGGTATTATGTGGTTAATTGAACTTTTTTAAGGAGGTGCATTGAAAATGAAAAAAAGAATAATGTCAATATTTATAGCTATAATTATAAGTCTTTCTTTGTTCGTTTCTGCATCTGCTTCAACAGGTGTTTATGTTGGTGATACTGTCGATGAGCTTTCGTACTCAGATATTCAGGATTTTGATGAATATGAAGACATAGAGGATTATTCGTCATCCTTAGAAGAAACACCTGAAAAAGGACTGCCCCTCAGCCGTATACCTATAGCATTGGTAATAGGTATGATTCTCGGTTTTGTTATAATCGGTTCAATTGTTTCTAAAAATAAATCTGTAAGAATGCAGAAAAATGCAAGTGTATATACAAGAGCGGGTAGCTTGGTTATTACAGGCAGAGCTGATAATTTTCTTTACAAGAATGTTGAGCGCAGAGAAAAACCAAAGCCACAGAATGATAAAAAATAATCAAGTAAATAAAGGAGGTAATTCCAATGGGCTTATTTGATTCACTGAAGCGTCAGGCTGAAAGTACATTAAAAAAAGAGATATCAAAAGCAGTAAATACTGCAGTTGCTTCTGTCGGAAAAGGAAGAAATTATACTGAAACCTTTACTTTTGCCGCTTTGCCTGCAAACCTTACCGAGCTGCAGGCGTTACCTGAGGCAAAACTTGATTCTGCTTTCAAAACAACAGCATTGACATTGGCTGTTTTGTGTAATTTTGAACATAACAGAGAAGAAACTTTTGAAATGCTTGATTTTCTTAAAGGTCCGGAGCAAGTCAGTCCCTTTGAAAAGCAGTTTATAAATGAGCATCTGGGAAGAAAGCTTTATAAGGCCCGGTCTTATTTTGAAGGTGCAACTCCGGAAAATAACTATAAGCCTGATACTCCTTATAAAATCACCGTTATTGAAACACCATATTCTTTTGATAACGAAAATTGGGCAACGCTTTATGTTAAAAGCGGCGGAGCAGATAGCCCAAGACCGATAAAGCTTCGCAAAAAACCTTCAACAGGACAATGGTTCCTTAACGATATACAGTGTCTTGCAGACATCCGTGTTCCTGTAGAAGAAGACCCTTGGGCATAAAATAAAAAAAGGAGATAATACGCAATGAAAAAACTGATAGCAGTTCTTATTGCCTTGGCAATTTTGTTTTCCTTTGCTGCTTGCGATAATGATACTCCCGATACAACAACAGATAAACCTGATGAAACAACAAATGCTCTTGTGAATAATTCTGATGCCGGCATTAAAACATCACTCTTTACAGTCAATTTTGACGGTGACTGGATAAACATTGAAGATGATTTGAGGAATGAAGAAGAGTATTGTGCTGCTGTACTTCAGATTCTTGATCCTCAGGATAATGAATACTATCTTGTAGAAGCAACAATTAAAGTCGAGGTTGATGAGCCTTATGAGTTCCGTGAGGATCTTGTTTACTACGGCTTTAATCAGTATGAGTACAAAAATAACAATGCGTATGAAACCATTAATATCGGCGGAGTTGATTTGCTCAGATATGATGATGGTGATGATACTCTTATTTACTTCAACCGTGTTGAAAATGCCAATGCAACGGTTTATGTAAAGTTTGATACAACAGATATTAACGACAGCCGTATCAACACTCTGCTTGAAGATATCACCTTTAATCTTAAGGACATCGGCAATGTTGACGGTCCCTGGGAATGGGAAGGAGAGCCTTTCTCTGCTGATAATATGGATGTTGAGGCAGACGGATTTACAATTTCTTCAGAATTTGTACCTTTTGAGGCTCCTGTTACAACATTTGAAACATTTGATCATTCTGTTGCCGCAATTGGTGATATGGTTTATATCCTTGTTGACGGTGAATTGAGTGTTTGTCATTATGACGGCACAGTGCTTGCTTTTGTTGATAAAATTGAGCTTCCCGAAGATGATTATGACAGCATAGAAGTCACAGATGACGGTACATTATGGGTAAGCGGAGGCCTTAATGATATTATCTGTATTAAAGACGGCAAAACAGCTGCAGCTTATGAAGATATCGACAATCTTGCAATCCATCCGTCAGGCACATGGGGCGTTGACTTTTTCACTTCTAATGAATGCGAAATTGTAACATTCAACGGAAATACATATACTGCCGCTCCCGTTAAATTTGAAGAAGCGGACACTATAATGCACCTTTGTGTTGACGAAAATAATATCTATGTCTGTGCAAGTGCTGCTGACGACAGCGGACACAAAGTATTTATTTACAACAAAGAAGGTGTGCTTCAGAAAACTCTCTGTGATGCAGAAGGTGAAAGCCTCGGAAGTGTAACATTTATCACTCAGACCGATAACGGTTATATTGCTTTTGACGGCAATATGAGAGATGCTCTTATCTGGGATAACAGCGGTAAATTTATTGTTGAAATTTCCGATGATGATCTTTTCAGCACAAATTATCCGTGGTTCTGTGATTCAGCAGTTCTTGATGACGGAAACATTATCACTATAATGACAGATGAGCGTGAGGACAAATCTGCAACAGAGCTTGTAGTTTTTATCGTTAAAGGATTTTAATTACTATGAATAAGTTGAAACTAACTGTATGTTTTCTTCTTGTGCTTTGTCTTACAATAGGTTTTGTATCCTGCACAAAAGATAGCCCGAATATAGAAACAGATGATAATTTTTCAACAACACAAGCTGTTGATGATACCACAAGCAATGAGCTGACAGAGTTCTTGACATTCAACAAAGAGTATATTTCTCATTATGAGTGGTATGAGGATTCTTCAACAATGCTTGTAAGAAGTGAATATTCCGATATAAAGCTTGATAAGCCGAGTGCAGAAAAATATCCTATGCTTGCAAAAGCAATTGAGGAAACTTCGTTTTCTCGTAAAAAAACAATGGAAGAAGAATATCAGAATTTCATTGCTTTTGCTACAGATGATTTTTCGGATGATGCCGAAGCCTTCACAACCTATAGCTCTAAGCTTGATGTTAATGTGCGGCGTGCTGATAGTGTTGCTGTAAGTATTCTTGAAGACTATTCAACTGAAAGCTTTCGGTCTTTATGCGGATTTAATTACGATACCGAAAGCGGAAAGCTGCTTACTCTTTCCGATGTTGTGATAGATTATTCTGAAATTCCCGCAAGTATTGAAAAAGAGCTTATGAACCGCATAGGAGCTGAAGAGCCTTACGGTGAAACTGCAGTTATAGATTATTTCAATAACCATTCGCAAGAAGACATATCATGGACTCTTGACTGCAACGGTGTAACCTTCTGGTTCGATGCAGGCGATATTGCACCAACAAATTTCGGTATTCAGGCAGTAACAGTAACCTTTGCGGAATATCCCGGTCTGTTCAACAAAAAATATACTCTCGTACCTGATGAGTATATTGTCGCTCTGCCGATATCTGTTCCGTTCTTTACGGATATTACGGGGGACAATACAACAGAAGAAATTCTGGTTTCGGGGGAATGTGTAGAGGATGAAAGATTTTATCATTCTATCAGCATTTCTTCCGAAATATCAGAATATGAAACATATGGATTTTCATATATTGAACCGTATTATGTCAGAACAACAGACGGCAGCTATCTTTGCATTTTTAGTCTGACAAATGAAGAAGAGGGAAGAGATTCCACACTTAGTATTTATGAACTTGTAAATGGTGAAGTCAAGCTTCTCGGCACTTCAAAAACAGATTTGGATTACAAAGGCAACAATGTGTATGCATTATCTACTTATCCCGATAGTTTTATTACAAGCATAAAAGATTAATATGAGAAAAAACAGGTGCAGCAGAATTAATTTTCTTTTGCACCTGTTTTATTACGGCATTTTACAAACATATATAGAATTATTGTTTTTTAGAATAATGTTTTAATATTAAAGCAAGAGTTATACCTGCTACTATAAATACTGCACCTATTATAATTATAAATGTGGCAATGGCAGATACCGGATTTTTTGTTATGACAGTATCAAAAAAGCTTGAGTTCGGGAAAAAACTGTTATCCGGAACCGGATAAGCTGTATATTTAAATAACATTTTTGTCATAGATTTCGCAAATATGCCGAATAATGTGAATAATAGCCCTATAAATGATACATATAAACCTGCAAGCCAACCAAAGCGCTTTATGAACTGTCCTATAAGTTTCGGAGCATTATCAATCCATTGCGGGTATTGCGGTTTGTCAGCAAATCCGCTGTTGAATTTTTTTATGCGTTCCTGTCTTATTCTTTCATCTTCATTTGATGCATTTGTATTGTTCGGCTTGTATTCATCGGATTCATTTAACAGCCAATCTGTTGTAACATTAAATATATTTGCAAGAATCGGAAGCTTGTTAATTTCGGGAACGGATTCTCCCGTTTCCCATTTGCTTACAGACTGACGGGAAACTCCTAATTTCTCTGCTAACGCTTCTTGCGAAAGTCCTGCCTTTTTACGGCAAGCATATATTTTTTCATGTAGCTTCATTTTATTATCTCCTTTACAGTTTCTGAATTCAGTTTAGCACTTTCAGGTCAGTTTTTTCAACAAAGTCGGCTTTGCAATTCCGCAACTGATGGTTGCATAACATAAAAATGCCGTATTTCGTTCTTTTCTTATGAAGAAATACGGCAAATTGTTAAATATTTAATATCATTGTTGCTATTGCAAAATATACTAAAAGAGAAATTGCATCAACAAGGGTAGTGATAAAGGGACTTGCCATAACTGCGGGGTCAAGACCGATTTTTTTAGCAATAAGAGGCAAAGCCGAACCTATGATTTTTGCTGCTACAACCGTTATTAACAAGGTAATACCGACAGCAAGTGCAACAAAAATAGTAACTTCATTGTTTGACATAAGAAGATTGTCTACAAGCATTACCTTTATAACTGTTGCAATACACAGAACAACACCGCAAAGAAGTGAAACTCTGCATTCTTTCCAGATAACCTTAAAAAAGTCTTTGAAGTCAATCTGACCTAATGAAAGTCCGCGAATAACAGTAACGGAAGCCTGACTGCCCGCATTACCGCCCGTCCCCATCAGCATAGGAATAAAGGCTGTCAGAATAGGAAGCACGGCAAGTGCGCTTTCAAAAGATGAAATTATTATTCCCGTAAAGGTTGCTGAAAGCATCAGTATAAGAAGCCATGGGATTCTTGACTTCCAGAGCTGAAAGACAGATGTTTTCAGATATTCTGTATCATTGGGGGTAATAGCAGATATTTTTGAGAAGTCCTCTTCTGTTTCTTCCTGCATAACATCAATAGCATCATCTACGGTGATGATACCGACAAGTCTGTTTTCGTTGTCAACAACAGGAAGTGCCAGAAAATCGTATTTTCCGAACATTAAAACGATTTGCTCCTGGTCATCAAGTGTTGCAACAGAAATTACATGGTCATCCATTACTTCTTCAACTGTTTTTTCAGGAGAAGCCAACAACAGGTCCTTTGCTGTTGCAATACCGATAAGATGACCTTTTTCATCGGTTACATAACAGGTGTAAATAGTTTCTTTATCTATACCTACCTTACGGATATATTCAAGAGATTCCTGAACGGTAAAGCTTTTTCTCAGACGGACAAACTCCGTTGTCATGATACTGCCGGCACTGTCTTCGGGATATTTAAGAAGCTCGTTAACAACCTTTCTCATATCTGCAGAAGCGTTTTTCAGTATTTTCTTAACAACTGTTGCAGGCATTTCTTCGATAATATCTGCAGTGTCATCATAATAAAGCTCATCAAGAATGGCTTTAAGCTCGTTATCGGTAAAGGCATTTATCAGATTTTCCTGTTTATCCGTATCCATTTCAACGAAAATTTCCGCTGCAAGCTCTTTGGGTAAAAGTCTGTAAACAACGATGGTTTTTTCATTAGAAAGCTCTTCAAAAATTTCTGCAATATCTGCAGGCTCTTCATCGATTATAAGTGCTCTCAAAGAAGCATATTTTTTCTCATCAATAAGCTCTAATGCTTTTTCAACTAAGGTTTTTTCTTGTTCTTCCATTTGTGTTTCCTCCTTATAGGGTAATGAACAGTCCTACGGTGGTTAGAACACAATACGAAGTGGGGAAGTCACCGAATTAAAATAATATGTCAAGGCGTGAGCTCACGCATAACGGCACATCGGCATCGGTGGTGATACTTGTACTTCGACCGCCCGCATTAGTGCTACTGCCACTGCTATCCATAAACTCACACTCCTTTTTTTGATTTCATAATTAAACTTCCGTGCACATTTTCGCACACGGAAGAATTAACTTACTTTTATTATACAATTCTTAAGGCTCTCAGTCAATAGTAAACAAAGTTAAATATTTTTTCCTTTCTTATATATATTTAATTGTTTATTTATTGATTTTTATGAATTAATATGCTAATATTGTCTAAACAAAAAATAAAAGGAGTATTATTATGAGCAAACTCAAAAACATTGACAAGCAAGCATCGGAAAAGGGAAGTCTTATTAAAACAATATGGCAGTTCGTTAAATTTATAGTTGTAAGTTTACTTGCTATGATTGTTCAGTTCGCACTTCTTAACACACTTCAGCTTATTCCTGCTATTAAGGAGCTTTATAATCAACCCTTTGAAGCATGGGTTTTTGTATATCCGGTTGCAATCGGCGGTCTCGGTTATTTTATTGTAAGTAATGTTGCAAATATTATAGCACAGATTGTTGCTTTCTTTGTAAACAAAGAAAAAACATTCAACTCAAGCGCCAATGTTGCTGTTACTCTTCCTATTTACATAGTTTTCACCATTGCACTTATCGTATTTTCTGCGTGGCTTAATCCCACTCTCAAAGAACTTTTTGTTAATTGGAATGTCGGTGAAACTGCCGCAAAGAATATTGCAACAATGATTTGTTCAGCAGTTCAGTTCTTCCTTTATTTCCCTGTTGACAAAATCCTCTTCCACAAGAAAAAAGAAGAGAAATAATTAAAACAAACAAAAATGACCTTGGAAATTCAATCGAGTTTCCAAGGTTTTATTTTTATCGATAATTAAACTTAAAAGTTTTGACCATTCCAGCCCCATTTATCGTATTCACGGTATTTAACGTAAATTCTATCGGGTGAAATTTCAAGCTCGCGGTTAAGGATATCGCAAACAACTGCAGTCATTTTTTCAGCATATTCATTTGTAGTTGTACCTAAAAGCTCAACGTCTACAATAGCACTGTCGCTTGATGCATGACCTTTAAACCAAAGCCTTGCTCCGTCATCAATACCGACCAACAACCAAGCTTCAGTTTTACCGGGGAAGGTTTCAATAG
>JAZNOZ010000024.1:0-12542 GCA_045589395.1 Acutalibacteraceae bacterium
TTCGATTTCAGTGTTATTTTATTCGCATAAAACTGTCCGAAGGACAATATCACAATGCGTAGCATTATATAACTGCGAAGCAATATCACTCGCCGCAAGGCGAATAAAACTGCGTGAGTGTCCTCAGGACACCCACGCATCAGCCACTGTTTTTTTTTGTCAATTTATGTTTGTTTTTTATGCTTAAAAAATATTCGGATTATTATGTGCAATATACAAATAAATATACATTTAGTTCTCAAAAAGAAATAAAAGGTGTATTTTTTTGACTTTGGAATGTATATAAAAGGTAAAGGCGAAAGACTTTACTTTGTTGAAAACTTTGTTCATTTTGTTGAAAACCTATGCGAAAATGTTGAGAGAGTAACATTGTTAAAAGTTTAACACGGAAAAATGTAAAGGAACTGACTTTATTTTAACAAAGTTTTGAACATTTTTGTAAATTTTGAAAAATGTATATACAAAAGTGTATTCGGATGTTAAAATATATAGAGTGATTAAAATCATCTTTGAAAGAGGTGAGTGTTTTGCTGAAAACAAAAAAAGCTTATGCAAAAATCAATCTGACTCTTGACCTTACGGGAGTGCTTCCGAACGGCTATCATCCTATTTTTACTCTTATGCAGACGGTGAGTCTGTGCGATGAAATAGGTATTGAAATCACCGACAGCGGTGTGATTGAAATTGAAGCAGAGGATAAGAATATACCGCTCGATATGTCTAACACGGCATATAAGGCGGCGGCACTTTTTCTTGAAAAAATCGGCAAAAGCGATACAGGCGTTAAAATTTATATGGATAAAAAAATCCCCTCACAGGCAGGTCTTGCGGGCGGAAGCGCAGATGCTGCCGCCGTGCTTACATTGCTGAATGAGCATTTTTCCTCCCCCCTAAGTGAAAAAGAGCTGCTCTCAATTGCGCTTAAGGTTGGGGCTGATGTGCCTTTTTGTGTTAAAGGTAAAACACAGCTTTGTCAGAATATAGGTGAGGTTATGAGTGAGCTTCCTGCAATTTCTGCCTTTGTTGTTATCGCAAAGCCCGAAGAGGGTGTTTCCACAAAGGAGGCATTTGCAAGATTTGATACAAGCGAAAACATCCGTCATCCCGATAACAACAGCTTTCTCTTCTATGCTTCAAGAGGGGAATACAAAAAGGCTCTTGAAAATGCCTTTAACATTTTTGAGCAGTTAAGTGAGGTAAAGCAAGGGGAGTATATAAAGGAAACAATGAAAAAGCACTCAGCCTTTTATGCGTCAATGTCGGGCAGCGGTTCAGCATTTTTCGGACTGTTTGACAGTCGTGAGGCTGCAGAAAAATGCGAAAGGGAGCTCAGGGAAAATGTATATTTCACCTGTGTGTGCGAAACCGTAAATTAAATTTGTAAAATTGCATAAAAAAGGAAAAAGCCGTCCATACTCAAATTAAATCTGAGCAGGGCGGTTTTTTATTATGAAAACAACATATGTAAAAAAAGGTAAAAGTACATTTTTGTCAATTCTTGTTTTAAGCATTTCACTGTTTCTTCTGTGTATTATTGAGTATTCGGCAGATTGCAGGGAAGTACGCGACGGTGTATTAAGACTTCATATTCTTGCTTCCTCCGATAATGAAAGCGACCAGAATGTGAAATTGCTTGTACGCGATGCGTTGCTTGAAAGCGGTTCTCAGGTTTTTGAGGGCAGTATCAGTGCCGATGAAGCCGTCGAAAAGATAACCCCTGAGATTTCTTTTCTTGAAGAAACGGCAAATTCGGTTTTAAAAGAAAACGGCTTTGATTATAAGGCAAGGGTTGAAATTACGAGGGAGTATTTTGCTACCCGTCAATATGAGGATGTAACCTTGCCGGCAGGCGAATATACCGCCCTTAAGGTTGTGTTAGGGGAGGGTGAGGGACACAACTGGTGGTGCGTTATGTTTCCGCCCTTATGTCTGCCTGCCGCAAGTGATATGACTGAAGAATACTGTGTATTTGATGATGACGGCAGACGGGTTATAGAGGGAAAGTCACAGTATGCTGTACGCTTTAAGATAGTTGAATGGTGGGAGGATATAAAATTGAAGTTTTTTAATTAAAATTTGTAAAGTATATCAAAAATACTCTGAATGAATATAATATTGCAGTTTCCGACAAAAAGTGTTATACTTTCTGCAATTATTTTCTTTCGGAGGTTTTTATGAATTATCTTACATTAGGAGTAATCGGCGTATACCTTGTTATGATGGTAGTAATCGGTGCTGTATTTTCAAAAAAATCAAAAGATGCCTCGGGATATTTCCTTGGTGACAGAAAATTAGGCCCCTTTGTAACGGCAATGAGTGCAGAAGCATCGGATATGAGCAGCTGGCTTCTTATGGGACTTCCCGGTGTGGCACTTGCTGCAGGTCTTGCCGAGGCTTCATGGACGGCTATAGGTCTCGGTATCGGTACATATATAAACTGGCTGTTTGTTGCAAAGAGAATAAGAGTTTATTCTCAGAAGATTGATGCGGTTACAATACCCGAGTTCTTCAGCAAGCGCTTCGGTGATAAATCGGGTATTTTGTCCGTTATTTCCGCTTTGGTTATTGTTATTTTCTTCATTCCGTACACAGCATCAGGCTTTAATGCCTGCGGAACACTTTTTAATGCTCTGTCGGGCGGAGAAATTCCGTATTTTACGGCTATGGTTGTGTCTGCAGTTGTTATTGTTGCATATACAGCTCTCGGCGGCTTCCTTGCAGCCTCCACAACCGACTTCATTCAGTCAATCGTTATGTCTGTTGCATTGATAGTTGTTGTTGTGTGCGGAATAAATTATGCAGGCGGCTGGGAAAATGTTGTTACAAACGCACAGAGTATGCCCTCATATCTCGAAATGTTCAAAACCTATGATTACGCAACAGGCGGCACAAAGGATTACGGTCTTCTGACTGTCGTTTCAACTCTCGCTTGGGGACTCGGTTATTTCGGTATGCCGCACATTCTCCTTCGCTTTATGGCCATTGAAGATAAATCAAAGCTTAAGCTTTCAAGAAGAATAGGCACTGTATGGGTGTTCATTGCAATGGCTGTTGCTATTGTTATAGGTATCATCGGCTCGGGTATGATTGCAAACGGTGCTATTGAGCTTTCCCCCTCTGACGGTCAGAGAATTATTGTTGAGGTTGCAAAGCTTATGAGCTCAAACGGTGTGCTTCTTGCTGTTTTCGCAGGACTTATACTCTCGGGTATTCTTGCTTCAACAATGTCCACTTCAGATTCGCAGCTTCTTGCAGCTTCTTCAAGTATATCTCAGGACCTTTTTGTAAATGTGTTCAAGCTTAAAATCAGCAACAAGAAATCTCTTCTCATTTCAAGACTCACAATACTTGTTATTGCCGTTATCGCTGTTTTCTGGGCAAGAAAGGAAAATTCAGTATTTACAATAGTTTCTTTTGCCTGGGCAGGCTTCGGTGCAGCCTTCGGTCCTGTAATTCTGGCAGGTCTTTTCTTCAAGCGTACAACAAAATGGGGTGCTCTTGCAGGTATGATTACGGGCGGTGCTATGGTATTTATCTGGAAATACGGCATTGCAAAGCTCGGCGGTATCTTTACAATCTATGAGCTTCTTCCCGCATTTGTGTGTGCCTGTGTTGCAATAGCAGTTGTAAGCCTTCTTACAAAGAACAAGGACAAAGAAATCGAAGAAACATTTGAAGAGGTTAAAAAAGAGCTGCACGCGTAAAAAAATAAATAATATATGACAGTATAATTACACCCCCGATTCGTTGAATCGGGGGTGCTGTTTATTTTCTTATTTAAGATACTTATCAATATATTCCCTGAACTGATTTTCTGCCGTCTGATTAGTTGCCGTATCTTCACTGAGTCCGTGGCCTGAATTGGGGAAGGGATTGAAGATATATTCAGCACCTGCATTGTCAAATGCTTCAACCAGAGAAACGGCATTTGAATAGGGAACTGTTGTGTCCTTCTGACCGTGGTTTATTATTGTTGGAACGGTATTCTTGTTTACATAGTAAAGGGGGGAAACAGCTTTTAATTCTTCTTCAAAGGATAAGTAGTTATCTCTTGTAACCTTTTTGCCTGTTGACCATGATAACAGAGTTTCAACAGCTTCAACACCGAGGTCATTGTCAACAAAGAAGTTATAATCGAGTAAATCCGTAGGTCCTGCATAGTCAACAACCGCTGCTGCTCGGATTGCCGAAACATCATTTCTTGCATATGCATAAAGCATTGCAAGGTGTGCGCCTGCCGAGTGACCTGTTGTTATCATTGCATTTATGTTAACTCCCTGCTCGAGGGCAGTTTCCTTTATGCATTTAACGGCAGCTTCAATATCATCTAAAATATCGAACATTGTTGTTTCTTCTGAAAGGTATCTGTAGTTTATTGTTGCGGCGGCAATTCCCTGTTCTTTTGCAAGGGATTTTGCCATATCTGTGTAGGCTGATTTATCTCCGCCTATCCACGCACCGCCGTGGATGGATAGCACAAGCCCTATCTCACCGTCCGTATCTTCAGGAAAGTACAAATCCAGTACCTGTCTTTCGTGTGTACCGTAGGAAAGATTTTCGTATTTGTGTAAATCGGTATCAAAAACCTCTATACCGAAAAGAGATGCGAGAAATGAAATGATTGACATAAAAAAGGCTATGATTTTTTCGAGCATTTTGCTTTCTCCTTTCTGATTTGATGATATCAATATAACATAATATGAAAAATTTGTAAATATTTTCGCCTGAATTAACATATCAATATAGGGAAAAATTGTTTTTTCGGGAGAAGCTCATGAAAAAGAAAAAAAGATACACTAAGAAAGAAGATATGTTCTTAAAAATAACTCTGATACAGGTAACAGTCGGTATTATATTATTCGCTGTGATTTTCGGTATATCAAAAACGAACAGCACGCTTTTTGGTGAAATGAAGCAGCAGCTTTCCGATTTGCTGAAAGAAGATTTTGACTATAACGATTTTGTGCCGTTCAGTATGGACGAGGTGTTTTTGTTCTTTGATGAAAAAGACGCTCAGACACAGGAAAGCACAACACAATGCGAAGAAGCTTATGACGAAGCAGAAAGCGAAAGCGCCGCAGAGGAAAGTACAGAAGAAGAAAGTACAGCAGAGGAAAGCGCGCAGAATGAAGAAAGCTTATCGGCCTCGGGCGGTGAGGACCTGAGCATTGATGAGGGCCTCGAAATTATGAATTTTGAAAAATATTCATCGAGTGAAAATGCGGTTTACCCCGTGAACGGAACCGTTACAAGCGAATTCGGCTACAGAACCCACCCTATATACGGCACAATGGGGCTTCATTCGGGCAAGGATATTGCCGCAAAGGAGGGTACTAATATCTACTGTGTTCTTGACGGAACCGTGCTTGAAACGGGAGTAGGGGAGAAAAGCGGTAATTATATAAAGGTAGAGCATGCTGACGGTGTGATTACACTTTATGCACATTGTAAGGAGGTTTTAGTCGGCGAGGGGATAAATGTGAGAAAAGGGGAAATCATTGCTCTTGTCGGCTCAACCGGACTCGTTACGGGGCCTCATCTGCATTTTGAAGTCATAATAAATTCCGAAAAGTTCGATCCCGATTATCTTTTAGAGAATGCAATTTTTATGGATGAAGCTGCTTTATGTGTATCTCAATAGGCTCTGTTAAAATACATATAGGCTTTCTTTTTGCCGCCGCAGTGTGCTTGTATCTCAATTCATCGTATTCTTCGGTTTTTATGCTTGCCTTTGTGAGTGCCTTGCTGCATGAAATGATGCATCTCAGCTTTCTGATAAGCTACGGTTGTAAAAATATAGAGCTTACATTACTTCCGTCAGGTGCAAAAATCAGCGGTGCTTCGCTTAAAAAGCTTAATTACCGACAAAATATTGCAGTATCCTTAAGTGCACCCGTTTTTAATATTATTTTGTCCGTTCTGCTGTTTTTTGCATACCGTAAATTTACAGATATGAGGATATTGCAGGTTTCAGAGCTTAATTTTTTGTTAGGTGCGGTAAATCTTCTTCCGATGTCCTTTCTCGACGGCGGCAGTGCTTTTTTTTCTCTTTTGTGTATAAAAAAAGACCTGTCTTTTGCAGAAAATGTTTTGTTCGTATGCGATACGGCAGTATTGCTGTTACTGCTGACTGTAATAGTGTATTTTATGTTTATCAGGATTGATTTTACTGCTGTTCTGATTTTTTTCGTGTATTGTTTGTTAAACACTGTAAAAAAATGCCGTAAAACTTGAAAAACATATATGAAGATGTTAAAATATAATGTAATAAATTTTTAGGATGTGTTAATTTGCCGGATTTTAATCTTGATAAAATTTTACCGCTTGTGCAGAAGCCTGCCCGTTATGTGGGAGGAGAGCTCAACAGCGTAGTAAAGGATAAAAATAAAGTTGATATCCGATATGCTTTCTGTTTCCCCGATTCATACGAAATAGGAATGTCGCATCTCGGTATAAAGATACTCTATTCCATTGCAAATGCAAGGGAGGATACATGGTGCGAAAGAGTTTTCGCTCCGTGGCCCGATATGGAGGAAAAAATGAGGGAGAATAATATCCCTCTGTTTGCCCTTGAAAGCGGCGATGCCATAAAGGATTTTGACTTTATAGGCTTTACTTTGCAGTATGAGCTTTGCTATACCAATGTTCTTAATATGCTTGACTTGGCAGGGCTTCCTGTAAAAGCTTGCGACAGAAAAGGCTTGTCCCCCATTGTTATGGGCGGCGGTCCTTGTGCATGTAATCCCGAGCCTATAGCTGAGTTTTTTGATTTGTTCAGTCTTGGTGAGGGTGAGGAAGTCAACAGCGAAATTATGGACCTTTATAAGGAGCATAAGAAAAGAGGCTCAACAAAAGAGGAATTCCTTATTGATGCCGCAAAAATTGAGGGTGTGTATGTTCCCTCACTTTATGATATAAGCTATAATGAAGACGGCACCGTAAAGGCTGTTACCCCGAAAAACGGTGCGCCCGAAAAGGTTACAAAGAGAATTGTAAAGGACCTTGATAATGTTTTTTATCCCGAGGATTTTATTGTTCCCTTTATCGATGTTGTGCACGACAGAGTAACTCACGAAATTTTCAGAGGCTGTATAAGAGGCTGCCGTTTCTGTCAGGCAGGCTTTCTGTACCGTCCCATAAGAGAAAAAAGCCCCGATGTTATAAACGAGCAGTGCAAAAAGCTTTGTGAAACAACGGGCTATGATGAAATTTCCCTTTGCTCACTTTCAAGCAGCGACTACACAAAAATGGAAGAGCTTCTCAATAAGCTGCTTGACTGGACAGGGGATAAAAAGATAAATGTTGCGCTGCCGTCTTTAAGAGTTGATAATTTCTCCAAGGAGCTTATGGATAAGCTTACGGGAGTCAGAAAATCGGGACTTACCTTTGCTCCCGAAGCCGGCACACAGCGTATGAGAGATGTTATCAATAAGAATGTAACAGAAGAGGAAATGCTTGAAACTGCCCGTATTGCCTTTTCCGGCGGATACTGTGCGGTAAAGCTTTACTTTATGTTAGGTCTTCCCACGGAAACAGATGAAGATGTTGAGGGAATAGGCAAGCTTGCTAAAAAGGTTGTTGATGAATTCTATAACAACCCCGACAGACCTCAGGGTAAGGGGGTTACCGTAGGCGTGAGTGCGTCATCATTTGTACCCAAGCCCTTCACTCCTTTCCAGTGGGAGCCGCAGTCAACTCCGGATGAGCTCAAGGCAAAACAGGAGCATCTTAAGGACACTCTGCCCTCAAAGAAAATAAATGTAAGCTTCCACCATATCCCCACAAGCTTTTTAGAGGGTGTTTTCGCAAGAGGCGACAGAAAGCTCTCAGAGGTTATTGAGCTTGCATGGAGAAAGGGCTGTAAGTTTGACGGCTGGGGAGATATGTTCCTTTATGAAAAATGGCTTGAAGCCTTTGAGGAAACAAATGTTGCTCCCGAGTTTTATGCTAACCGTAAAAGAGAATATGAGGAAATTCTGCCATGGGACCACCTTGATTACGGTGTCAGCAAGAAGTTCCTTATTAATGAAAACAAAAAAGCACATAATGCCGAAACAACTGCTCATTGCCGTCAGAAGTGTGCAGGCTGCGGTGCAAATAAGCTGAACGGAGGTCATTGTGATGTTTGAAGTAAGACTCAGACTTTCCAAAACTGGTAAGCTTAAATATGTGTCACATCTTGATATGTTCCGTATTATGCAAAGAGCCGTAAGAAGAGCAGACATTCCGCTGTGGTATACAGAGGGCTTCAATCCCCATCCGTATATATCCTTTCTTCTTGCGCTGTCCTTGGGTGTTGAGGGTATAAACGAGCCTGTTGATATAAGAATAGTGGGTGAAATGACAACTCAGGAAATTAAGGACAGACTTAATAAGGTATTGCCCGAGGGACTTGAAATCACAGATTGCTCTCTGCCCTTTAACAAAAGTGCGGAAATTACATACGGCGCGTATGATGTATGGTATTCAAAGGAAGATATAAGTGAAGATAAGCTCTTTGAGGCTTTGTCCTCGGGTGAATTAACTTGTCAGAAAAGCGGTAAATCGGGCAGAAAAAAGATTATAAAAACAGTTAATGTTTCCGAGAATATAAAAAAGTTTTCTCTTGAAGAAAAAGACGGTTTGATTTTACTTAAGGTTATACTTCCCGCAGGAAGTACCTTTAATCTCAACCCCTTGCAGTTAACTCAGGGTATATGTGATTATCTCGGTGTTTCTCTCACTCATGTAAGAGCTGTGAGAACCGCTTTGCTGTGCGAGGATTTAAGCGAATTCAGATAAATAATTTTATAAAAATAAGTGTGAAAGGAGAAAAAATATATGAAAAAAGCAATCTGCTTTGCAGGCGGCGGTTCAAAGGGCGCATATCAGCTGGGTGCATGGAAAGCTCTTGAAGAGCTTGGTGAAAAATTTGATATCGCAACGGGTACTTCCATAGGCTCGATAAACGCTGCTTTTTATGTTCAGGGCAGCATTGAACAGGCACAGGAGCTGTGGTTTAATCTTGAGGCAGACACCGTTATGGTAAACGGCATTAATCTTGAAAAGTCTTTCCAATCTGTTTATCATCAGCGCGAACAGCTCGTTCCCTTTCTTAAAACATATATTCAGTCCAAGGGGGCGGATGTTTCTCCTTTTCACAATAATATGCAAAAGTATTTTGATGCGGAAAAATTTTTTTCCTCACCGATTGATTTTGCATTGATGACGGTTAAATTTCCGTCAGTTTCTCCCGTTGAAGTAACAAAGGAGAAGATGCGCCAGAAAGGGGATACTGCATGGGAGTGGCTTGCAGCCTCCGCTGCCGCTTTCCCCGTTTTTCCTGTTATGACAATAGACGGTGAGGACTATATAGACGGCGGCTATTATGACAATCTTCCCATTGCCTCCGCCTTTAAGCTCGGCGCAGAAGAAGTAGTTGCAATAGATTTATCCTACGATAATTTTCATGAGGGATATTTTTATCATCCGTCTGTTACTTATATAAGACCTACTAAAGACCTCGGAGCATTTCTTAATTTTGATAAGAATGCAATAGATTTTTCGTATAATCTCGGTTATTTCGACACGATGAAGGTATACGGGAAATATCTCGGCAATAAGTATACATTCTCATTTAAGGACAAGGATTTATATGAATATGCAGGACAGGAGTTTATAAGACTTCTCACCTCAATGGAGGCTTCCTTTGACTTCTCGTCTTCCGTACATTTTCAGCGTATAAATAAACACAAGGGCTGTACTGCAATATTGTGTGAAAAAATGAGAAAGGAAAAATGTACTCCCGGGGAATTGTTTATAGCTGCCCTTGAAGAATACCTTTCCTTACTCGGCATTGATGACAGTGTGACATATGATTTTGAAAAAGTGATGTATGAGCACAAATTCGAGCTTGACAGACTTTATCCTTTCCTTGAATACGACACAGACACCGCATTCAAAACAATGTTCAAACATATAAAATCCGCTTCTTCTCTTAAAGGAAAAAATATAAGAATAGAAGAAGACAGAATGAAAATAATTATAGCTTCGGTTATAAGAACCTTACAGCATATAAAAATAGTATAATTTCGCAGCAAAACTGAGGTTATGAATGGTAGGGAACGATGCCCTTCATCGTTCCGCCTGAGGAAAAAGTAGCTTTCCTTTGCACATATTTTCTGTTTAATACAATACCATCAGGTTCGCCAAAAGTTGGAATTTTCTTTATGCTCTGCATATAAAAATAGTATAATATTTCATCACCTTCCAACCGCTTCCCGTACAAAAGAGGCGGTTGATTTTTCTGTTTTTAAAGCATTTTTGTTCTATTTTAAAGCGTTTTTGTAAAAAGTATTGCATTATATTAAAAATAAGTATAAAATTTTAGTTAAATAAAGCAAGGAGGTTTTATTATGAAAAAGACTTTGAAAAGCTTACTGGCAGGTGCTTTAGCTGTGCTTCTTTTAGTGGCTGTTGTGCCGATGGATATTTCTGTTGAGGCAAGTGCTCAGGAATTTACATCAGGCGATTATACATACACGGTGGAAAAAGGTAAGGCTACAATTATCGATGTTGATGATTTAATCACTGGAAAAGTAGTGATTCCAGATACTCTTGACGGGTATCCGGTAGTCTGTATCAATACAGATGCATTTTCCTTGTTAACTGAAATTGAGGAGGTTGTTATTCCCAACAGCGTTGTAAGTATCAGATATTCAGCATTTTATAAGTGCATTAATCTGAAGAAAATTACGATTGGGGCAGGGGTTTCCTCAATAAGCTCAGAAGCTTTTTTGAAGAATACTTCAATTGAGAGCATTTCTGTTGATGATGGAAATGAAAAATATTCTTCAAAAGATGGCGTGTTATTTAATAAAAATAAAACAAAGCTTGTTATGTTTCCTCGCGGAAATTCTGCAACAGAATATGTTATTCCTGACGGAGTAACAACAATTGATGCTAATGCTTTTGAATACTGTACAAATCTTAAAAATGTTAAAATGCCTGATAGTTTGAAAAAAATTGGAGAACATGCTTTTTCAAACTGTGAGAAGCTTACCGATGTGAAAATTCCCAATGGTGTAACAAGTATTGACGGATATGCTTTTGAAAAATGTACCAGTCTTCTGGATATTGAAATTCCTGAGAGTGTAACAATGCTTGGTTGGAATGCATTTTATGAGTGTTCCAATCTTAACAGTGTAACTTTTTATAATCCTCAGACCGAGATTGCATGGGCAGGCTGTACTGTACCTGATAATGCTGTAATTTACGGTTATAGAGGTTCAACCGCACTTAATTTTGCACTCACATTTGAAAAAGAATTTGTTTTACTTAAAAATCCGAATAAGGTAACAGCAGGAAAATGCGGTGAAAATCTCACCTGGGAGAAAGACGATGAAGGTACACTTTACATCAGAGGTAAGGGGAAAATGTCCTTTTTGCCTGATGAACCGACATGGAGAGATGATTACAGAGATGAAATTACCACTGTAATCATAGAAGATGGTGTTACCGGTATAGTGGATTTTGCATTTGAAAACTGCATTAATCTTAAAAGTATAACAATACCCGAAAGTGTTACATATATAGGTGGTGGTGCATTTTCGAACTGTACCAGTCTTACAGAAATAACACTTCCCGGGGGAATAACAGAGATAATTATTTGGACATTTGAATTTTGCTCTTCATTGACAAGTTTGAATATTCCTGATGGTGTTAAAACTATAGGACCGGATGCTTTCTTAAAATGCACAAGTCTTAAAAGTATAACAATTCCTGCTACTGTAACAACTGTTTACGGCGGTGCATTTGCTGCTTGTGACAGTCTTACAGATGTATATTTCCTCGGTTGTGAAAAGCAGTGGAAAGCAATCAAGTGTAATGACTCCACTATGGGTAAAGAAAATATGTCAGGACTTACTGACCAGACAATTCATTTTGCCAATGAAAATCACACGACATATAAAGCAACTCCTGTAACAAAGGCTACCTGCACAAAGGACGGTTCCGAAAAGCGTACATATACCTGCGGATGTGTTGAGACTGTTAAGGTTCCCGCAACAGGTCATACCTGGGGCGAATGGAAAGTAACAAAGCCTGCTACAGTAAAGGCTGAGGGTAAGGAAGAAAGAGCTTGTACTGCTTGTGATGCAAAGGAAACAAGAAGTATTGCAAAGCTTCCCCCTATAACTGAAACAATAAAAGCAAACGAAAAAATCAAAATAAGTACTGTTGTAAAGGACAGCGTTTTTGCTCTTGCAGGACAGAGTGTTGCAGACCTCAAAAAGAGTGTTTCTGCAGATGTAAAGGTGCTTGACAAGAATTCAAAAGCAGTTGCAGACAAGAAAAAGCTTGCAACGTGTATGCAGATTGTTCTCACACACAAAAAAGGTAAGGTGCTTGACACGGTAACAGTTATTGTTCCCGGTGATGTTGACGGTGACGGTGAAGTTAAGGCTGCCGATGCAAGACAAGCTCTTCGTGCCGCAGTTAACCTTGAAACACTTGAAAGCTATGAAAAATCTGCCGCAGACCTTGATAACACGAGCAAGAAGCAG
>JAZNOZ010000025.1:0-7948 GCA_045589395.1 Acutalibacteraceae bacterium
AATCAAGACGGGGCTCAAATGCTGCTGTTGTGTTTGCTATGGCAATTTCTTCTAGTGACATACCTACTGCAATTTTTGCAGTAACTCTTGCAATGGGATATCCGCTTGCTTTTGAAGCAAGCGCAGAAGAACGGGAAACTCTGGGGTTTACTTCAATAAGGTAGTATTCACTTGTTGTGGGATTAAGAGCAAACTGTACATTACATCCGCCTTCAATTTTTAATTCTCTGATGATTTTGATTGCACTGTCATTAAGCATCTTGAGGTCGTGGTCATTAAGAGTAAGAATGGGTGCAACAACAACTGAGTCACCTGTGTGAACACCAACGGGATCAACATTTTCCATACCGCAGATTGTTATTGCATGGTCAAGTGAGTCACGCATAACCTCAAATTCAATTTCCTTATAACCCTTAACGCTTTTTTCAATAAGAACCTGATGAACAGGGGAGAGCTTGAATGCATTTGTTCCGATGTCTATAAGCTCTTCTTCGTTGTATGCAAAGCCGCCGCCTGTGCCGCCGAGAGTAAATGCAGGACGCAGAACAACGGGATAACCGATTCTTTGGGCAGCCTCTTTTGCTTCTTCAAGTGAATATGTTATTTCAGAGGGAATTGTGGGTTCGCCGATTGACTGACAAAGCTCCTTAAACAGCTCTCTGTCTTCAGCTCTTTCTATGCTTTCGCTGCTTGTACCGAGAAGCTCAACACCGCATTCTTTAAGAACGCCCTTTTTTTCAAGCTGCATAGCAAGGTTAAGACCTGTCTGACCGCCGATTCCGGGCACAATAGCATCAGGTCTTTCAAAACGGAGAATTTTTGCAATGTATTCAAGAGTGAGCGGTTCCATATAAACCTTGTCTGCAATTGTTGTATCTGTCATAATTGTAGCAGGGTTTGAGTTGCAGAGCACAACCTCATAGCCCTCTTCCTTGAGAGCAAGGCAAGCCTGTGTGCCCGCATAGTCAAATTCGGCAGCCTGACCTATGATTATAGGACCGGAGCCGATGATCATAATTTTTTTGATGTCTGTTCTTTTTGCCATGATGTTTTCTCCTTATATATCTGAATGTCTGTAAACTATTGAATTGCCCGTAACTGTGAGTAAGCATTCACCTGAAAGCTTTTTATTCTCAAAGGGCGTTGCTTTACCTTTTGAAAGGAACTCTTCGGGATTAACGGTGTATTCCTTATCGAGATTCCATACTGTAAAGCTGTTGTCAAACGGAATATTGAAGCGTTTTCTCGGATTAATTGCCATAAGCTCAATAAGCTTCTCCAAAGAGAGTATCCCCGTTTTTACAAGGTAGGTATACATTGTTGAGAATGCGGTTTCTATTCCCACTATGCCGAAAGCGCTTAATGCTAACCCACGGCTTTTTTCTTCTGCTGAGTGAGGAGCATGGTCGGTTGCTATCATATCTATAGTACCGTCAAGCAGTCCTTCAATAAGCGCATCTCTGTCCTCTTTGCTTCTCAGCGGCGGATTCATTTTAAACTTTCCGTCTTCCTGTAAGTCTTCATCACACAGAACAAGATAGTGCGGTGCTGTTTCACAAGTGATATTCACGCCGTCTTTTTTTGCCTGACGGATAATTTCAACGCTTTCCTTCGTTGAAATATGGCAGACATGATAAGCGCAGCCTGTCACCTTTAATAACTCAATATCTCTTTTGATAGGTCCCCATTCACTTTCGCTGCAGATACCCTTGTGAGAGTGTTTTTTTGCATACTCACCGTCATGGATATATCCGCCGAACAGCAGACTGTTATCTTCACAGTGTGCAACGATGGGCTTGCCGAGCTGTTTTGCTTTTATCATTGCCTGTTTCATCAGTTCCGGGTTCTGAACGCCTTTTCCGTCATCGGAAAAGCCTGCTACATAATCTGCCGTGCTTTCAAAATCACAAAGCTCTTCACCGGCCTGATTTACCGTAATTGCAGCATAGGGATAAACATTGATAACGGCATCCTTTTTTATTATATCAAGCTGCTGTTGCAGATTTTCAAGGTTATGCGGAACAGGGTTTAAGTTCGGCATTGAACAAACTGCAGTATATCCGCCTCTTGCCGATGCTTGAGTTCCGCTTGCAATTGTTTCTTTATATGAAAAACCCGGCTCTCTGAGATGCACATGCACATCAACAAAGCCGGGAAATATATAACAATTATTGAATTCATTAGCACAAGAAGAAGAAAAAGAGTCGACAGTACCGCCGAAGCAGATACCATTGCCGTCAACAGATAAATTATCTACACGAAAAGCACCGTTTTGATAAACTTTTGCATTTTTGAACAGAGTTGACATCGTTTTTCCTTTCCCGATACTTCTTGACAAGAAAAAAAGTCCTGCCGATATGACAAGACCGCACAAAACCAAGGACTGTAAAAAAAAGCCCCTGATTAATCCGTACACCTTGTCGATATCTCTGTATCGCACTTAAAGAATATTTGGAATATTTAATTCTTAACTTTTTACAGTATACCATTCACAAAAATCATTGTCAACAAATATATTGAAAAAAGTTTCTTTTATATATTAATGTTTAAATTTTCATGTTTTGGCGGCAAAATATTGTGCATTATTTTGTTGCCAATAATTCTGCCTCTATTGTTTTGTTGACATCATTTTTTCCTTTATGTCTGTAGGGGATAACAGCAAGCACCCCGTACATAATAAGTCCGCCTATAAAATTAAGCACAATGTCACCCATTGTATCCATAAGAGCAAATCTGCTTAAATCATCAATCGGGAAGAGGAAGAAGATATCTTCAGCAACACCGTTTGCTGCAGATAAAGCATTCTGATAACTCCAATGCTGTGCATCTCCGCCGAAGAACTGGTCATATAAAAATTCAAAGAGCTCCCAACCGCTTGAGAAGATAAAACCGATTCCCAATGAACAGAGATTTACAATCTGTACGGGGCATGTTTTTTTGAGCTGAATTTGGGTTGCTGTAACATATTCATAACCTATATATACAGCTTCAGCTGTTCCGAGACCGTGAAGAATCTTGTCAAACAAAGGCACATCATAATAGAAATTGAGGTATGCGCCACAGAATGAGCCCAAGAAAAATCCGAGAATGGTGATATTCTGAAAACGGGGAGAAAGCAATCTTAATCTTGATTTTTTGGGCATAGCCTGACAGATTTCATAGGCAAACATACCGCAAAGATTAGCAGCCATCTGAAGTGGCTGACTGCTTCCGAGATATTCATCACCGAAAATCAGACTTTCAATGATGCCGTAAATCATAAGTCCGCGTAATATCCACCAATAAACAAGTTCAATTTTCTTTGGGGATGTAGCAATTCTCTTGAAATAATCCTTTATAACAGCATTCATATTGATAATCTCCTGAAACAATTTGTGTTATTTTATCACAAAATAATGCTTTTATTTTTCTAAAAAAGAAAAATATCTATTAAAGTTGTTTTAAGCTTTCAGTAAAAATACTTTTTTTGCATGTTTGATTGATTTATGATAATTTGTATGCTATACTTTTTATAATTTATCAGGAGGTATTGTATGAGTTTTTTACCTGTTTTCAGAATGATTGTAACAAGTGACATTCATGTTAAAACAAACGAGGATAAGCAGGTTGAGCGTTTCAGAAAAGGAATGAAATTTGCTTACGACTATGCGAATAATAGTGAATATAAAAATATAGATGCTTTCTTTGCTGTCGGTGACTTCGCGAATTCGGGAAGTGAAGAAGAAATGCACAGATTTAAGGCGGTTATGCAGGAAAGCATTGCTCAGGAAACAGACAAAACCTTAATGCTTGCAAGCCATGAATTTAAAGCTACAAATGAAGCTGATGCTATTGAGAGATTAATAAGAATTTTCTCTCAGCAGCCTGATAATCATAAGGTTATCGGCGGTTTCCATTGTATTTGTATATCAACTGAAGACGGATGCAGCATAAAAGACGGCAAGAAAAAATGGCTCAGAGAGCAACTGGAAAGTGCAGCTGCGGATGATCCTAAAAAACCCATTTTCTGTTTTCAGCATCCTCATCTCACTGACACAGTTTACGGCAGTATAAACTGGGGTGATGATGATATTATATCAATTCTTATGGACTATCCGCAGGTGATAGATTTTTCAGGTCATTCACATGCTCCCATCAATGATCCCAGAAGTGTTCATCAGAAATACTTTACTTCTTTCGGAACAGGCTCTTTTAACTATTTTGAGCTGGATGAATTTGATAAAATTTACGGAACGGTTCCTCCCGATTGCGATGAATGTGCTCAGTTTTTGATTGTAGAAGTAAATGCCGAAAATGCAGTCAGAGTGCTTCCCGTTGATGCGATAACAGATAATTTCTTCCCCTGTGAATCTGTTATAGAGTGTCCCTGGGATCCCGATACATTTGTTTATACCCACGAAAGAGCATTAGCAGCGGCAAAACCGTATTTTGAAAAAGATACTTTCTTTTCTGTTGACTATATTAACAGTGAAGCTGAAATAAAATTCGGTCAGGCAAGGATAGAAAAGGAATATGTTGACAGCTATACAATAGTTGTTAAGCGAGCAAGCGACAAAATTATTGTCCGTCAGATAAATGTAAGCTCATCATATTATCTTTACAATATGCCTGAAAATATTACAGTAAAAACACGGCTTTCTCGCGGTGAATATCTTATTCAGATAACCGCAAACGGATTCTGGAACAATAAATCTGAAAAACTTGAGAAAACAGTAACATTATGACAGAAAAATTATACAACAAAAACAGTTATATTTCAGAGTTCGTTGCTAAAATTCTTGAAATTGTAACTATTGATAACCGTAAAGCTATAGTGCTTGACAAGACAGCATTTTTTCCCGAGGGCGGCGGACAGCCTTCAGACGAAGGTTTTATTGAAAATACTTTTGTTTCCCATGTGCTTGAAATTGACGGTGTTGTCTATCATTTCTCAGATGCAAAGGGAAGACATGTCGGCGAAACAGTAAAGTGCAGAATAGATTTTGATCTGCGTTTTGCCCGTATGCAGTCACATTCGGGTGAGCATATTGTTTCGGGATTGGTATTTTCTCAATACGGCTTTGACAATGTCGGGTTTCATATGGATAACTGTTTAATGACGGTTGATTTTAACGGTGTGCTGACAAAGGAAATGCTCAAAAATATTGAAGAAAAGGCAAATGAGTGTATTTATAAAAATGTAAAAATAAATGCTGAAATCGTTTCTTCCGACAAGCTAAAAGCTTTGCAATACAGAAGTAAATTGGACTTGACTGAAAATGTACGGATAGTCACAATAGAGGGTTATGATAAGTGCGCTTGCTGTGCTCCTCATGTAAGCTCAAGCGGAGAAATAGGTCTTATCAAAATCCTTTCTTCAATAAGCCACCGCGGCGGAACGAGAATTACAATGATTTGCGGCAAAACAGCTTATGAGGATTATATCGAAAAGTTTTCACAGGTGTTAAGCGTTTCAACTTTACTTGCTGCAAAGCAGAATGAAGTGTCCGATGCCGTAAAAGCACTTGCTTTACAAAACAAGGAGCTTAAAAACGAGATTTTTGCCTTAAAAGCAAAATACAATAATTTCATTGTTGAAAATACTCCCGAAACACAAGGAAATGCAGTTGTTTTTTGTGATGAACTTGATATGGATTCGTTGAGAGAAATTGCTATAGGCTGCAGTGAGAAATGTAAAGGTGTAAGCCTTGCGCTGTCGGGCTGTGATGACAAGGGATATGCTTACGCTCTGATAAGCAACAAAACAGAGGTGTCCTTGTTTTCCAAAGAAATAAATGCAGCTCTTTCAGGCAGAGGCGGAGGAAGAGGAAATATTCTTCAGGGCCGTTTGTCGGCAGACAGAAAAACTATAGAACAATTTTTTGAAAAATTCAGTGTGGTGTAAATTATGAGAATGAGAAAAAAGAAGCATTTGGAAGAAAAGCTTGAAAAATGCGTAAATTTAATTGATATGCCCCCTGTTACCCAGGACTACAGGGAGGCAATAAAGGAAAAAGAATATATAAACTTTGCAGAGATTTTCGGTAATGAAAATCCTTTACAGATGGAAATCGGCTGCGGTAAAGGACAGTTTATATCCGTTCTTGCAAAAAGAAATCCCGATATTAACTATATCGCAGTAGAGGTTAACAGAAATGTTATCTGCGATGCCTGCGAAAAGGCTTTGCAGGAGGGAATAAAAAATGTTATTTTTCTGCATTGCGGTGCAGAGGTTCTTGAAAAATACATAAAACCTCACACAATGGAAAGAATTTATCTTAACTTCTCTTGTCCATTCCCCAAAGGAGCATATGCCAACAGAAGACTTACAAATGTTAAGTTTTTAAAAATCTATGACAAGCTGTTAGCACCCGGTGCTGAAATACATCAGAAAACAGATAATATGCATTTCTTTGAATATTCACTTGAACAGTATGCACAATACGGCTATAAGCTTAAAAATGTATCTCTTGATTTGCACAACAGCGATTTTCCCGATAACATTGTAACAGAATACGAGCATAAATTTTCAAGCCTCGGCTTCAGAATTTACCGGCTGGAAGCTTTTCTTGATAAGTAATTGATAATAAGTGTAAACAGTAAAAACCGCACCTTTGCCGATTGACAAAAGGTGCGTTTTTTAGGAATGGTAGCATAAATTCGCACCCTTTTGATTTTTTGACCTATGAGTTTGAATCTCTACACATTTTAAATGAAATATTTTCCTCACGGAAAATATGAAACAATCCTCACGGATTATGAAATTTTCTGCTACGCAGAAAGTGAAATAAAATAAATCCCTTATACGCCGCAGCGTATTTCATAGCGTTAGCTATTTCATATGCGGTAGCATATTTCACAAATCCCGTTAGGGATTTATTTCATTGAAAAAACCGCCGACAAAAGTCAACGGTTTTATCTGTGTTTACAGCTCAATTTGGCAACAAAGCATTTAGTGTTACAGCTAAATTTAGCAACAACTCATTTTTTTATTTGATTTATCAATTTAACTACTTGCTCTTTTCTTCAATTATTACTGCTATTATAAAAATCAGCAAAAATAAAACAAATAATACAGGAAGGCCATATATCAAAAGAGAAATGCCGGTGTAGAAAACATTCTCACTGTTCATTAAAAATCCCAAAAAAGCCACAATTAAACTAATTGCTAGAATAACAATGCCAATTATGCCAATAATTTTCAGAATTTTATTCATTTTCTTATTCATGTGAGTCCATTTTTCTTTAGTACACTTATCTTCTTTCATAATATCACCCCATTGATTTACCTATGCTTTCTTTCAATGTTTTACAACTTGAAATCAACATTCTTCTTATTCTGCCACAAAGATTTCTATGTTTTCTGAAGATTTCTTCATCAATTGTACCAGTGTTAAAAAGCAGTTTTAACCACCCTTCCGTTTCACTGCATTCTTTCAATGAAATCTCAAATTTAGAAAGCATATCAGCTTTACTTTGACCGTAATTTGCTTCACGGATGTTAGCATAAACACTACTTGAACTTTTACGGATTTGGAAAAGAGTGTTTGACGGTGCTTTTATATTTTGGCACAGCAATTCAATATCGGTTGCTAATTGTTCTGAATAAATAAGCAAATAATTCTGAGCCATATAATCACATCCTTTGCGATGATTATACTATAAAGCTTAAATAAAATCAAGGCGACAGCCTTGTATATCATCAATTCCGAAAGGAATTGCATATCATCAACGGTGACAACCGTTGTATATCATCATTGCGAAAGCGGATATACAGCCTACGGCTGATGATATGCACACTTCATGTGATGATATACGCCTAACGGCGATGATATACCATTGCTTTCGCAATGGATAAAAAAACGACAAGTTTCTGTCGAAACTTGTCGTTTTTTGGCGGAGAGTTAGGGATTCGAACCCTAGGTGAGTTTCCCCACACAGCATTTCGAGTGCTGCACCTTCGACCACT
>JAZNOZ010000026.1:0-27302 GCA_045589395.1 Acutalibacteraceae bacterium
AGTTCTATTCTCCTTAGTGAAAGCACCAACAATCCCCGGACACTGACCGTTCGGGGATTTGGTGTATAATGAAGAAATACGGAGGTTGAAATGACAAGCACAAAGGAAACAATAAAATGCCCGATATGTCAAAAACGCATCTTTGACATCGTAAAGCACCCTGCAGATGAAGCAGTTATTGAAATAAAATGCCCCCACTGCAGACAAGTGGTAACCATAAGCCTGAAAAAGTAAGCACAGGGATATGCGGAAAAAGCCGTATATCCCTGATTTTTTCAGTTATAGATAAGCTCAGCACAGACAACCTCTCTTGCTCTTTGCTCAATATTCCCCATTCGGCATACCCACTCAAGCTGATTTTCCTCTTTCAGCTGCTCTGTGACACCCTCAGCCTCTTTCATCTGCTCAATAAGAACATCAAACATATCCCGTGCCTGAGCTTCAACCTCAGCACAGTGCTGATACAGTTTGCCTTGGGTAAGCAGGGAGCTAAAAAGCACCTTCTTATGCTTTTCAAGATAGGTCTTGTGCATCATACCCCATTTGCCGAGAGTAACATTTATTTCTTCCGGTGTGAGTATGAGGTTAGGAATTAAATAGTCGCCAACCTGACGGTATTGAATTGTAGTTTTGTTTGACATAGAAATAGCCTCCTTTAATTTTGTAGCTTCATTGTACAAATTAAAGGAGGCTTTGTCGAATGTGTGGATTTATTTTTCTGTAAAATCTTCTCTTTTATTATTGTAGTATTCAACAATATCAGGGAGAACTGCTCTTACGAAACTTTCAAGTGCACTTTTAGGAATTTCATAAGTATCTTCATTAAAAGAACATATTTCCTCTTCAGATTCAAGTGAAATGACTTTAACAAGATGTCCCTTACAAACTAAATCTTTTGTTTGTTCAGGTAACGATTCAAATTCTCTCTTTTGAATTTCCGTGAATTTTGAGTTGTCGAATGATTGCATAAAAATAACCTCCTGTAATTTGGTAGTTTCATTCTACCGCATAATAGAAGGTTAGTCGAATGTGTGGATTATATATCTTGATTTCTTAACTTGATTGTTTTTGCGTGTGTACCAGCAGAATTAGGTTTTAATTTATCCTTTGGAAGATTAAGAAGATTTTCTATTTCAGAGTAGTTCATAGATAAACCATATGTTGATAATGCATCCAAAAAAGTTGTAGGAGTAAAAACTTGTTCTTCCAATAACAAAGAAATAGCATCGTCAAACATCGAAGGAAGTGGCAGTGGTAAGATATCATCTAGAGGTTCGTTAATTCTAATATTTTTCTTGTTCATTATACTTAACAAATACTGATATTGGCGTTGACTAATAACTCCCAATTCTCTATTTTTATATGCCATTGCACCAATTGATACTTTCCATTTTCGTTTTAATGGTAGATAACTCTCTATTTTATTCTGAAGATTAACAACATCATTAATAAATGCTGCACTGGGCATAAGAAATTCACTTGCAAATTCATTTGCTTCCTTCTCTTTTGCTTTAAATTTATCCCTTTCTAATAATTCAAGATTTTCGCTCCACTCATGCAATAATATATGGCCAAGTTCATGAGCGATGTCAAACTGAAATCTAACCGCAGAATGAGTTTCTTTTGATACTGCAATAAAAAACACTTCTTTATCATCAATGCACTCACGTTGACTAAACGCATCTACATCATCAGTTGATGTTTCCATTGTAGTTATTAAAATACCCTTTGATTCTAATAATTGAGTTATGTTGTCAATTGGTTTATTGCCTAATCCCCAGTAATTACGCAATTCTCTAGCTGCTTCTTTAGGGGATAATTCATTTTCAAAAACAGGCAAGTCAAGTTCAGGGAAATCAACATATTGATTTAAAAATGAATAAATAATGCCTATGTGCTCAAGCCTAGTTTCTTGTTGAGTTCTTGTTTTTGAGTTTGTTCTTAAAAGAGCTCTAAAGTATGTTGTTCCAACTTTTACATTAGTAAAATCTGACTGAAAAAAATAATCTATAGGAAATTTTAATATAGATGAAAATAAAAACATTTTTTCAATAGGTAATTCAACCTGATTATTTTCATATTGAGAAACTGCTTGTTTGCTTACACCTATTTCTTGAGCTAATTCTTCTACCGTTAAACCATTGTAAAGTCTGGCTTTTTTTATTCGTGCTCCGTTAAATCTTTTCATAAATAAACAGTCTTTCTATAAATTTTTGTTATTAGTTTGCTTCTGTTTTCGCTATTTTCTTTAATGAAACAAATCCTTTTCGTTTTGTTTTATTTATTTCTTGGTTTATAATCTGTTCATCAGGTGTTACTCGAGGAATACGAGATTTTATTACAACATCAATAATATCTTCTTCTTCAACAACTTCAAATCTGTTATTGACAATGCATAGTTTTATCGATGCAATTTCATCATAAGAAACATCAAACACAACAACTGCATGTGTATATTTTTCTCCATTTGGAGTAGGAAGTAACTTACAAAGATTAGATAGTTGATTATTCTTGTCGGTTGCCTCATAGCAATCATCAAATCTTAATTGAGAGGCCTGTGCTTCAAGACCTTCATTTAATGATACTAAAGCATCAAAATAATTCGGAGCATTTTTTTCCGGGTTATCACATATAAAAGAAAATCTGTCTTTTCGCATAGCTGAAAAAACTATTTCTTTTTTTTCATCGCAAAAAAGCAATAATGACCAAAAGCCTTTTTGTGTAACTGCAAAAGGAAGGTTATGTTTTTTTAAGGAGTCGGATAATGTTTCATTAATCGCATCCCATCTTGCAGAAGGATAACAGTTATGTGTTACATTAAAAGGGGTTTGCAATTTGAAATCCTTAAAAAGTTCTGCAGAATTTTCTAATGAGTCAACAATGAGTTCCTTTGTTTTTATGCTAATGTTTCCAAGAATTTTGTTACGCATAGTAACCTCCAAATATAAATGTCAATATTATAGTAGCATAACAGTTAAATTTTGTCAAGCGTATGCGTATAATTTGTTTTATATTGTCAAGTAGCATTGAATACTGTTTATTATAAATACATAATTTCTGCTATTTTATCGTCAAATGGAACTCCACTATTTGTTCTTAGATAAATAATATGTGCACTTAACTACCAGCAAATATTTAAGTACTGTATGAACATCCGCACCATAGTGAGTATTCATAACACAAGTGAATACTCACTTTTTATATTTACTCTTTATAAGGCTGTTAATTTATGAAAAACTGATTTTTCTGAAATTAACAGCCATTTTTATATTTTTTTCTTAGATATGTATATTTAAATTTTGTTGAAAAATTTGTCTTTTCTGATATAATAATAGTTAAGAATTCTATATAGTAACTAACAGTTATGGGGAGTTTTATTGCACATTTTTTATTGCAGGCATTGGGTAGTATTTAAAAGGAGAGCATACACGGAAAGATTCGGAAGTGTGGAAAATTTTGAGGGTAGGCACATATTTTCGGTGGACCGTGGTCGTTTGACAATAAAAAATTTAATATTTAATAAATTATAGAAATAGTGAGGTTAATATGCAAATTCTACAGACAATTATATCTTATCTTGCCATAGCTGCTGCTTTTATTTCATCATTTTTTTCGTGGGGGGAAACTACAACGGTTCCATATACAAATGATTATAAGATTCCCGACAGTATTCCCGAATATAATGTTATTTCTACCGCAGCAAAAACAGATTGGAAGGCTGAATGGATCTGGGATAAGGATAACATTACGGAGAAAAATGTCTGGATGTGTTTCAGTAAAACTGTAAGTCTTGCCAATATCCCTGATGAGCTTATAGCATACATTTCTGCCGATTCTAAATACTGGCTTTATATAAACGGTGAAATGGTTGTATTTGAGGGCAGTGTGAAACGCGGTCCCAATAAAAACAGCGGATATTATGACAGTATAGATATTGCTCCTTATCTCAAAGAAGGGGAAAATTCAATCTGTGCTCTTGTGTGGTATTGGGATAATGAAACCAGTTATTCATATAGTGGAAGCGGACAGGGTGGATTCCTTTTTGAGGCAATAGGTGAGCATATCACTATAATTTCTGACAAAAGCTGGAAGGTTCAAAGAAATGCCGCTTTTATTGACAGTTGTTTGTATCCGCCCAATTACAGACTTCCCGAATACAGTATTTATTATGATGCCCGAAAAGAAACAGGAAATTGGTTAAGTTCCTCTTATGATTTTTCTGCATGGGAAAATGCAACAGAATACGGCACCGGAGGTGACGGTGTTTACGGCAAGCTTTATCCGAGAGGAATACCATTTCTGAAGGATTACGGTCTTAAAGATTATGAAAACTCAGATGATTATAAAAACTATACCGTAAAAAAACTTTTCGGTGAAAAAATCACCGTAGACATCCCGTATAATGCGCAGCTTACTCCTTATCTTAAGCTCATCGCACCTGCCGGCAAAAAGATTCGTATAACAACAGAAAACACCTTAATTGGTGCAGTTTCAACCACATATATAACTAAAGACGGTGAGCAGGAGTTTGAAGCTCCCGGATGGTTTAACGGTGAACATATTACCTACAAAATCCCAAAAGGAGTTACGGTTGTTTCTTTGCAGTATCGCGAAACCGGATATAACAGTGACTTCAGCGGTGATTTTAAATGTGATGATGAGTTTTTGAATACACTCTGGCAGAAATCTCTTCGCACTCTTTATGTTACAATGCGTGACAATTTTATGGATTGTCCCGACAGAGAAAGGGCGCAGTGGTGGGGCGATGTTACGAGTGAAATGATTATGACGATGTACTCTTTAGACAGCAATTCCTATCTGCTGTATCAGCAGGGTGTTCAGGCTATGCTTTCCCATATTGATGACACTGATGTACTTCAGACTGTAGTTCCCATAAACGGTGACTATTTTGAGCTTCCCGTTCAGCAGCTTGCCGGAATTGTGGGGTTCCTTACTTACTATGAGTATACAGGTGACAAAGCTTTCCTTGAAAAAGTATATGAACCTTCCTTGGATTATCTGATGCTTTGGGAAATCGGTGAAGACAATCTTGTTGTTCACCGCAGCGGTTCGTGGGATTGGCCTGACTGGGGAAGCAAGGCAGATATGACAGCTATTGAAAATGCATGGGTTTATTATGCGCTTTCTGCTACGGAGAAAATGGCTGATATTCTCGGTAAAAATGATGACATTAAGTTTATTGCCGAAAGAAAACAGGCGATTTCAAAAGGCTACAAGTCATTTTGGACTCAAACCGGATTCAAAAGCAAAGATGTAAAAAAATGTGATGACAGAGCAAATGCCCTTGCGGTTTTATCGGGACTTGCAGAAAAAGAACAGTATTCTGCAATCGCAAAAGTGCTGATAAACACTAAAAATTCAAGTCCCTATATGGAATACTATGTTCTTGAAGCTCTTTGCAAAATGGGGGAATATGAAGCAGCTGAAACCAGAATTAAGGAAAGATATTCCGATATGGTAAATGAGGATTATTCTACATTGTGGGAATTCTGGGAATCCTGGAGAGGCACAAAAAATCACGCCTGGAGCGGCGGTCCTCTTGTTATATTGAGTAAGCATTTTGCAGGAATAGCACCACTTGAAGCAGGCTATGAAAAGGTTAAAATTGATCCTCAATACACATTGTCGGAACATCTTAATTGTAGTGTTCCGAGTGTAAAAGGAGTAATTGCATTAAAATATGAAAAGGTCAACGGTGAATATATTATTGACCTTACTTTGCCTGAGAACATTAAAGCTGATTTATATGTACCCTGCGGTGCAATTGTTACGGTAAATTCTGAAATTTATTACCGTAACGGAGAATATATAAACAATGAAAAAGGCTATCCGGTAAAGATAACAGAAAATCTATCATAAAAAAGGGCTCTTTGTTTTGCGAATTTACCGTTTTACAAAGAGCCTTTTTTAGTACTTATTATTTTTTTAATGCCCATTTCTGTTGCATTATAACTGCAGGTACATAGTCATTTTCTCTTGTATAGAAAACTGTAAGTAGATTACCGTCGGGAAGCTCAATTGTTGACGGATATCCAAGGTCATCTGTGTCTTTTCCTTCAGCTATAACACATTCTTCGCTCCAGGTTTCTCCGTTATCTTCACTGAAAACTGCCCATATACCGTATGGCTTGCTTCTGTGTGAAAAAGCAGAAATCAAAGTACCCGATGAATGCATGAACAAGTGTGCGGGAGCTCCGCTGTCGTCTCTTATGATCTGCTCAGGTTTACTCCATGTAACACCATTATCATAAGAAACAGTCTGATAGAGAGTAAATATGGATTCATCTGCATTTTGCGTACGAAGATGGCAGATTAGCTTTCCGTCGGGAAGCTGAAATGCATTCGGTTCATAAAAATAAAGCCCCTCAAAATCATCATATTTATAAATTCCGAGTTCACCGCGGAGTGTCATTTCTCCTGTTTCAGTATTCATCACATGTGCTTCAATATGATTATGTATACCAAGTCTTCTTCCCACCCATAAAACAGTACCGTCATTAAGCACTGTTGGTCCGTGAGGGGAGGAAACGGGAGATTTATATATTTTGCCGAATGTTTTACCGAAGTCCTTACTTATTCTGAAGCTGATTCCTAAAGCTTCTTTCTCTGCTTCGGGAGAAACGGAATTAATATAATCAAAGCATTCCTGTGTCTGCGGCATATTTTCCCTCTGGAATTCGAGTGTATTGTTGAATGAAGTTGCAATAACACCGCTTTCTCCGAAAACGCAAAGTCCCACATCTCTGTCATCAAGAACAGTATCAAAAACAGGAACGGGCTTTGAATAAGTTTCTCCGTTATCATCGCTGAAAGCTAAAACACCCTTGCCGAAGGGGCATATGTGTTCAACCCGGTAACCTGAAGCTCCTACGCAGATTCTTCCGTTCTGTAGCTTTGCCACAGTAGGCCAGGCAAAATACGCGTGATGGCTTTCGGTGTTTGTCATAACAATTTTCGGTGAAGCGATTAATTTAATATTCAAAACAATTTCACCTCTGTAATAGTATAGTTTCATTTTATGTGAATTCTTAATTTATGTCAATATAGTATAAAAACAAATAAGCGGAGCAAGTGTTGCTTTTTCTTCACAAAAAATATATAATGTTTTAAATGTGATAAAGCTATTTTATGCATAACAAGGGGGTTGTTAAATTGGAATCAACAACTATAAAAATCGCTTACAATAAAAATAACGGAAACTATGAAATTATACATAAAAATTTTTCATGGGTAAGCGACGGAAGAAAGTCAAATATTACTATTCGTAAGAAAAACAAAGACGGAAAATATGTCAACACCGTACGCTCTTTGCAATCAGCAAAAAACAAACAAACGGTATTTGCTGATAATAAAATTACAACTACCTATTCGGGTTTTGTAGCATTCGGAAAGAAGCTGCCTTTTTCTCTTGTATGTACAGCCGAAATAGCAAGTGAAAACACAGTTGAGTTTTCCTTGAAAGCTGAAAATGAAACAGATTATGATATCCAGGCCGTATATTTTCCTGCACCATTTAATTCAAAGAAAAAAGGAAAAGCTGCATATCATATAGACTCTATGCGACAAGGCTTTATTATGCCTGACGGAAAATTACAAAATCTTATTCCTGCTATCGGTTATACAAATATAAAGCGACAGATAAATTCGGGAGATGCATATATGCCTGTATGGGGCAGAGTGTGTGATTCGCATTCCTTTACGGCTATAGTTGAAACACCGTATGATGCTTCAATGTTTTCCTCCCTCGGAAAACACGGCGCATTTATAAACTCTGTTTATTGGCTTTCTTCGTTAGGAAAGCTTTCTTACGAAAGAAAACTCCGTTTTATTTTCCATGAAAACGGAGATTATAATACCGTTGCAAAGGATTACCGTAAATATCTGCTTGAAAATAATAAACTTGTTACAATTGATGAAAAAATTACTAAAAACCCTAACATAAAAAATATTATAGGAGCACCGGTGCTTCACCATAAAATTTTCTCAAAAATCAATAAAAAATCGCAGTTTTATGATAAAAACGCGACAAATGAAATCCTTTGTGCAACATTCACAGAAAGATCAGAACAAATAAAAAAGCTCAAAGAACTCGGACTTGAAAAATTATATATCCACACTGACGGTTGGGGAAAAGACGGCTACGACAATAATCATCCATACATTCTGCCTCCCTGCGAGCAGGCAGGCGGTTGGGAAGGCTTCAGAGAATTTTCCCGAGTAAGTCGTGAGCTCGGTTATGTTTTTGCTCTTCACGATCAATACCGAGACTATTACTATGACAGTCCTGTTTTTGACAAGCAAAAGGCGGTGACAAATATTGACGGCAGCAATCCGTACTGTTCAATCTGGGACGGTGGAGAACACACATATCTTTGCTCAAGCTTTGCGCTTGATGCTGTCAAAAAAACTTATACAGAGCTGGAAGAGCAGGGAATTGATGTTCAGGGCGCATATCTTGATGTTTTTTCAATTATGCCCGGAGATGAATGTTTCAATAAGGAACACCGCATAACAAGAGAGGAAAGTATGCATCTTCGCGGAGAGTGTTTTGATTTCCTTAATAATAAAGGATTTATTATGTCCTCAGAAGAACCCGGAATGCAGATGCTTAATCATCTGGCTCTTGTTCATCACGGACCTCACGCGCTCATTCCTCAGGAAAACGGAAAAGCAGTGGGTATCCCCATACCTCTCGGTAATCTTGTTTATCACGACTGTATAATGGTTCCGTGGAATTGGTTCAACAACTGGGGAATTCCGAAGGGTGAAAACGGAGATTTGTACGGAGCATTAAATGCTGGTATGCCTTATATTCATCCTTACGGCAACTCGCTGTGTAAAATCGGCACAGATAACAGGACAGCAGATATTGAAATGATGAGTGATGAAGACTTAAAAAAAGAATTGGCTCGTATTGCCCCCCTTTGCAAACTACAGGCAAGGCTTTATAACAAAGAAATGATAAAACACGAATTTCTCGGCAGTTACCGCAAACAAAGAACAACCTTTTCCGACGGAACTTCGATTACAATTGATCTTGATAAAAATACTTATAAAGTAACAGAACCCAAAGAACAATAATATTGAAAGGACAAAAATATGGAATTCAACGAATTGGTTGCAGAACGCTATTCTGTGCGTAAATTCAAGAACGAACATTTACCGCAGGTGATAATTGATAAAATTGTTGAGGCTTCTCATAAAGCACCTACGGGCTGTAATTTTCAGCCTCAGCGTATACTCGTACTGAATACCGACGAATCTATACAGAAGCTGAAAGGATGCACAAAGTGTCATTTTGATGCACCTACTGCAATGCTTGTATGTCACAACAAGAACGAAAGCTGGAAGCGTGTTTATGACGGTGCACTTTCTTCTCCCGTGGATGCCTGTATTGTTACTACTTTTATGATGCTTGCAGCACAAAATCTTGGTGTCGGCTCCTGCTGGGTAATGCATTTTAATCCGACTGCAATGAGGGAAAACTTTAATATTCCGGAAAATATTGAACCCACAGCACTGCTTGTGATGGGTTATCCTGCAGATGATGCAAAACCCATTGATATGCATTATAAGTACAGAGATATAGATGAAATAGTTTTCTATGATACCTTTTAAAATGATAATCCGCTGAGATGAGCACAATCACCCCAGCGGATTATTATTTTTCAAAGCTTACAGGTTTCGTATCACCTGTAGCAAATGCATTTGGGCCGGGGTCAGACATTGAAAAATACATTTTTGCAGCCTGAGTTGTTCCGAAATCACGGTTTGAGCCTGAATTCTGAACCTTATTAAAGGCATCACGGAACATCTGATTGTGCGCTTCTTCACGGTTCAGCAGAAAATCAATTGTTTCCCGTACCTTTTTATCTTCAATCTGACGGTAAAGATATTCATATACCACCTTTGCGCGCTGTTCCGAGGCGATGTTACTCAGAAGGTCTGCGCACAAATCGCCCGTTACAGTAACATAATCAGCTGTCCACGAGTATCCCGAAGAATTGATTAGTCCAGGATTAAGACCTAAAATTACATGCGATTGTATTTCGCCTGAGGGAACCTTTGATGCATCAACATCGTGCCCGTTCAGGAGATTTATAGTCTGAGCAACCATTTCCATATGACCTAGTTCCTCAGCTGCAATATCAAGAAATAAATCCTTAATTTCGGGGTCTTTTATTCTGAAGCTTTGTGACATATACTGCATAGCTGCTTTAAGCTCACCGTTACCGCCACCAAGCTGTTCCTGCAAAAGCACAGCATACTGAGGATTCGGCTTTTCAACTTCTACGGGATGAAAAAGCATTTTTTCGTGTTTGAACATTTCATTTTCTCCTTATTTTTTTATTATTTTGAACGACATAACGATAAATTATGCAAAGTTTGATATAAAAAATAATAACCTCGCAGCATTCGGACAATCCGTCTGTACGAGGTTATTCTGACTTTAATAGCTTTAATTAAATTGCGAGTGATACAGTGAACAGTAAAATCCGTCCTGTTTTATAAGCTCATCGTGATTTCCTTGCTCTATAATTGTGCCGTCTTTTACAACCAAAATAGTATCGGCATTCTGAATTGTTGAAAGTCTGTGCGCAATAATAAAGCAGGTTTTGTTTTCCATAAGTGCCGTCATAGCATTCTGTATCTGTATCTCAGTTCTTGAGTCAACATTTGATGTTGCTTCATCAAGAATAAGTATGGGAGCTTTTGAAAGGAAAGCACGGGCAATAGTGATAAGCTGCTTCTGACCTTTGGATATATTGACACCGTCATCGGAAAGAACCGTATCATATCCGTCAGGCAGGCTTCTGATATAAGAATCAATCTTAGCGGATTTTGCCGCCGCATAGACTTCCTCGGGTGAAGCATCCTCTCTGCCATATACAATGTTATCGTATATAGTACCGCAGAAAAGCCAGGTATCCTGAAGCACCATATTGAAAGCAAGACGCAAATCTGTACGCTTTACATCTATAGCAGGTATACCGTCAATGAGAATTTCACCGCTTTGGTGATCATAAAAGCGCATAAGCAGATTGATTATAGTAGTCTTACCTGCACCCGTAGGACCAACAATAGCAACAGTCTGTCCTTTTTTTGCTTTTACAGATACATTTTTAAGTATAACCTTATCCTGCGTGTAACCGAATGTAACATTTTTAAGCTCCACATCGCCTTTGACCTCTTTTAGTTCTTGTGCATTTTCTATGTCCGCTTTTTCGGGCTCTTCATCAAGTATTTTAAAAACTCGTTCTGCTGCGGAAAAAGCTGACTGAATTTCGTGAAGTATATTTGAAAATTCATTGATAGGTCCTGCAAATTTTCTTGAATACTGAACAAACTGAGCCACACCGCCGAGAGTTATAAAGAAAACAGAACCCGCGAGTACAGTGCCGTTCTGCGAGTACATATAAAGTATTCCGCCCATAACTGCAACAAGAGTAAGAGAGATATTATTTATCAGATTTATTGTAGGGAAGAGCAAAGCGGCATTATATTCAGCTTTATAAAAAGCATCCATTGCTTCATCGTTGATCGTATTAAAGCGAGAGGATATAACATCCTGTCTGCCGTATGCGGCAATTGTGTGTGAACCTGTCAGCATTTCTTCTGCAAAACCGTTAAGCTCTCCGTATTTTTTTGCTCTTTTGCTGAAAAGCGGCCGGACCTTTTTAGAACGGTAGCGAGTAAACAGCAGTGATACGGGAACGGTAAATGCAAAGATAAGTATCATTGGCTTAGAAATCTGCCACATAAATATAAGTGAACCTGCAACAGTATAAATACTTGTCAGTATCTGCACAAGATCGTGCGAAAGAGTGCTGTTGATAGTATCTATATCATACGACAAATGACTTATAATATCACCTGTAGCATGAGTATCAAAAAAGTTTACAGGAAGCGTTGTAAGCTTTTCAAAAACCTGCTTACGCATCTTATATATAATTCGCTGACTGAGATGCATCATAACAAATGAGAGAATATATGATAATATTGCAGAAACAAGATAGCAGCCGAGCATCAATATAATATTTTTCTGTACGGTAGGGAAGTCCACACCGCCTTCAAGCTCAATAGCATCAATGGCAGCACCCGAATATCTCGGTCCCATAAGAGATAACTGGTTTGAGCCCAGAGTCAGAAGCAGTGCGGTAACAAATAACGGCCATTGAGAAAGAACATATTTACTTAATCTTATAAATATACCTTTTTTGTTTTTAGGCTTTGCTTTCTTATCATTCAAGGAAAGCACCTCCCATCTGAGAATCACTTATCTCTCTGTATTCTGCACAGCTTTCCATAAGCTCCTCGTGCTTACCTTTACCTATTATAATACCGTTTTCTATAACAAGAATCAGATCGCAGTTTTTTACGGAGCTTACGCGCTGTGCTACGGTTATAACAGTAGAATCGGGGAGCGCCTCAGAAAGCGCGCCTCTGAGATTTGCATCGGTTTTATAATCAAGGGCGGAAGAGGAATCATCAAGAATAAGAATTTCAGGATTACCTGCAATGGCACGGGAAATAAGCACTCGCTGACGCTGACCGCCCGACAGATTTGTTCCGCCGGCAGAAACACTATGAGCAAAACCGTCTGAAAAAGAAGTAATAAAATCGTATGCCTGAGCAATTTTTGTTGCTTTCACGATATCCTCATTTTCAATATCGCGTCCGAAACGGATATTTTCTTCAATAGATGCTGCATAAAGAAAATCGTTCTGAAATACAACTCCGAACATAGATGTAAGCTCTTCTCGGGTATAAGAGCGTATATCCTTACCGTTTATACGAATAATACCTTTATTGGTATCATAAAAACGCATAAGCAAACGGAGAACAGTTGACTTTCCGCTTCCTGTAGCTCCGATAATTCCGAGTGCTTCTCCTTTTTTCAGCGAAAAGGATATGTCTGTTAAGTTGTTAGCTTTTCCCAAATAAGAAAACGAAACATTTTCAAATGAAATATGCACAGATGTATCGCCTTTACCGTCATCTTCCGTTACCTTGAGTTCGTTTTCTTCTTCAAGCACTACCGAGATTCGTTTTGCAGATGCAGCACACTTTGTATACATAACAAACATTCTTGAAAGTGACATCATTGCCATAGATATCAGTGTAAAATACTGCATAAATGCAATAACAGTTGTTGCCGAGGATTGCTTTGTTGATACAAAATATGCGCTGACAGCAATAACGGCAACTATACCGATATTCATAAGCAAAGTCATAACAGGATTCACAACCCCCATAATAGTGCCTGCTTTGGTTTCGCTTTTTTTCAGCGTCATATTTGCTTTGTCATACCGTGCATTCTCGTAATCAACCTTTGATAAAGCCTTTATTACACGGATACCTTGCGCATCTTCACGGACGACTCTTACCATACCGTCAACAGCCTGCTGTACCTTTGAGTAAAGAGGTACACCCATACGGGAGATACTGTAAACAACAGCAAAAATGAACGGTAATGTAGAAATCATTACAAGTGCTAATTTTTTGTCCATAATAAGAGTAATAATGCTTCCGCCAAGCAACAGAATCGGAGCGCGGATTCCCATTCTTTGCATCATTCCGATAAAATTCTGCACATTATATGTATCTGTTGTTATTCTTGATTCAAGCGAAGGAACAGTAAATCTGTCGGTACTTCTTGAAGAAAGATAAAGTGTTTTTTTAAACAAATTCTTTCTCATACGGGTTGCAAACATCATTGTTGTTTTTGCCGCCATTCTGTTTGCAATAATATTGCCCAAACAAGCAATAACAGCGCAAACAGCCATAAGAGTACCAAAAAAAAGTATTTTTCCCACATTGTTGCTCACGATTACATTTTCAAGTATATAGCTGAGTAAAAAAGGAATTATCAATTCCGCAACAGTGCCGATTATTTTAACAGAAACACCTGCTGTAAGTCTTCCAGCTAACGGTTTTAAGTATGTTAACACCCACTTCATTTGCATTCCTCTTGTTTTTCTATAATTTCTCTTGCTTTTTCCTGCATACGGCTTAATACAGAATCAAAAATCTGAAGCTCCTGTTCGGATATTCCATGCGATAAAAGTGACATCCACTCTTTTGATACTTTCCGTATTTCCGGAAGAATATTGAGCATTTTTTCGGTAGGGAATACCGAAAACTGCCGCCTGTCATTCGCAAGCGGTTTTCTTGAAACATAACCTTTCTCTTCAAGATAAGTAATGTTTCTTGCCGCAGTGCTTTTGTTTACGCAAAGCTCCCTTGCAATATCCTCCTGTGAACGCCCGGGTTCTCTACAGATAGCCAACACAAAAGCATACTGACTGCTCTGCAGGTCATCTGCAGAAATTTTACTGTGCCTGTAAATTGCCTGTGAACGGCTGATATTGTTCAGCATTTTCATAAATTTTGACATACTGTACCTCTTAATAGTTGCATACGCAACGGTTTTCTGTGCAACTATTATAAGAAAAAAAATATGATGTGTCAATAATCATCAACCTATATAATGAATAAGTGCAATAAAATATCAGCAAAATAAATTATTGAGTTTTTCTTTTGAGCTGCTTCAAAAAAGCAATTTATACAATTTATTGCATAACAGTAACTTATGCTTGACAATAACTTGTATTTCACTTATTATTAATTTGTATATTTATGCGACAAAGTGTAGCTTGTTGCACAGCAAACAAATATTGCAGAAAGGTTCATTATTATGGGTTCATATCTTCTCGGAATACACACTCCACACAGAAAAGGTACAAAAGATTCTCCTGTTGCCCGTATTGATAACGTGCAGACTGTAGTTATTCCTATGGCAATGCATATCGGCAAGCCTGCTATTCCTGTTGTTAAAATAGGCGACTGTGTTAAAATCGGCACAAAAATAGGGGAGGCTGACGGCAAAGTTTCTTCAAATGTCTATTCAAGCATATCAGGCAAAGTAGTAAAAATTGTTGAGCATCTTCTTTACAGCGGTCAAACCACACCTGCCATTGTTATTGAATCAGACAATGAAAGGGCTGTTGATGAATCAATAATTCCTCCTGTTATAAATAATCAGCAGGATTTTGTTGAAGCCGTAAAGCTTAGCGGTCTTGTAGGTCTTGGCGGTGCAGGCTTCCCGACTCAGGTAAAGCTTGATGTGCCCTGCGAAAAAATTGAATATCTTATAGTTAACGGTGCAGAATGTGAACCTTATGTAACCAGTGACTCTGTAAATATGCTTACCCGTTCAAACGATATGGCTCTTGCTCTCAATGCTCTTCATCGTTATCTCGGTGTAAAAAAGGTTATCATCGGTATTGAAAAGAACAACAAAAAGGTTACTGCCGCGATGAAAGAATTTGCTTCATCAATTTCAGATTTTGAAGTAAAAGTAAATGTTCTTCCCGATAAATATCCTCAAGGCGGCGAAAAGGTTCTTGTTTACCATACAACAGGAAGAAAAATTGCAGCAAATAAATTGCCCATTGATGTGGGGTGCATAGTTCTTAACAGCACAACGGTTGCTCAGCTCGGTGCGTTCCTTCGTACAGGTATGCCTCTGATTGAAAAATGTGTAACAGTTGACGGCGGTGCTGTAAAGCAGCCTCAGAATGTTATTGCTCCCATCGGAACTCCGCTCAATGTTTTATTTGATTTTTGCGGCGGACTTAAAGAAGAGCCTGCAAAAATTATTTACGGCGGACCTATGATGGGAATTACTGTTCCCAATGCAGATGTCCCTGTATTAAAGAATACAAACGCTGTTCTGGCATTAACTAAAAAAGAAGCAAAGCTTCCCAAAACTACCGCCTGTATCCGTTGCGGTGCATGCGTTAATACCTGTCCTTTCAGCTTAGCTCCCGTAAATATTGCAGAAGCTTATGCAAAAGAAGATACAGAATTGTTACAGGAGCTTTCAGTACAGTCGTGTATGGAATGCGGTTGCTGCAGTTTTGTGTGTCCGGCAAACCGTCCGTTAGTACAAATCAACAAATTATCAAAGAATTTGTTAAAAAGCAAAGCTTTAAAGGAGGGAAGTAAGTCATGAATTCGTTAACTAAGGTAATGATTTCTCCTCACATTCACAGCGGAAAATCCACATCCGGTATAATGAGAGATGTTTTAATTTCGTTGTTACCGGCAACTATTGCAGGAACCATTATATTCGGTTGGCGTGCATTATTGGTAATTGCCGTTTGTGTTATCACTTGTGTTGGATTTGAAGCAATTTTTAATCTGATAGTGAAAAAAGACCAAACTGTCGGCGATTTATCTGCTGCTGTTACCGGCTTATTGTTGGCTCTTAATCTTCCCGTTGATGTTCCGTTATGGCAGTGTGCAATAGGTTCCTTGTTTGCCATAATCGTTGTTAAATGTCTTTTCGGAGGAATCGGTGCAAATCTTGTAAACCCGGCAATCACAGCAAGAGTTTTTATGATTGTTGCATTTGGCTCAATGGCAATCCCATCCTTTCCTGTGGATTCTGTTTCCTCTGCAACACCTCTCAGCGCAGAAACAATGCCCTCATTATTGGATTTATTCCTCGGTAATCACGGCGGTGCTATAGGCGAAACCTGTGTTGCAGCTTTACTTATCGGTGGTATTTATCTTCTTATACGCCGTGTTATCTCATGGCATATTCCGGTAATGTTTATAGCAACAGTATTTATTTTCTCACTCTTTATGGAAGGCTTTGATGCTGTCAGCGCATTATCACTTCTTATGTCAGGCGGTGTGTTTATCGGTGCAATTTTTATGGCAACAGACTACACAACTTCTCCTTATACGCCCTGGGGTAAAATTATTTTTGCTGTAGGTGCAGGACTTCTTACCTGCCTTATAAGATATTTCGGTACTTATCCTGAGGGTGTTTCATTTGCAATCTTGTTTATGAATATACTTAATCCCTACATTTGCAAGTGGACAAAACGCAAAGCATTTACAGCAGGAGGAAAAGACTAATGAAAACAAATATTAAAAATCTTGCTGTGTTTGTTTGTATCTGCTCGGTTATAACATTACTTCTTGCACTTACAAACTTTGTTACTGCTCCAATAATAAAACAGAATCAGAATGCGGCTGCAAATCAGGCTCTTCTGGAAGTAATGCCTGAAGGCAAGAGCTTTGAGGTTGCAGATATCAGCACATTGGAATTACCTGCCACAGTATCTGAGGTCAACAGGGAAACATCAGGTCTCGGCTATGTTGTAAAGCTTGTAACTGCAGGATATGGCTCAGATATGGTTATTATGTGCGGTGTTAATGCAGACGGCATTGTAACAGGAGCTGTTTGTCTTTCATCAAACGAAACACTCGGCAAAGAAAAAACATACGGTGAAAACTTTGCCGATAAAGATGCTTCAGGTGTTGATGGTGTTGACACTATTGCCGGTGCAACCAAAACTACCGAAGCATACAAAAATGCCGTAAAGGATGCTCTTAATACCGCAATCATTATGGGTGGCGGTTCAGTTGACATCCGTACTGAAGAAGAGATACTCAAAGACAATCTCAATCAAGCCTTCCCTGATGGCGAAAACAATTTTGAAAAGCTGTTTATGGTTGAGCTTATTGAAGGTATTGATGCCGTTTATAAAGCTGTAAATCAGCAAGGATTTGTATTTGTTGTCGGTGAACAGTTTATCGGTGTCAATGCAAACGGTACAGTAATTACCGCAAATGTTGAAGATGAAGCTCTCTTTACAGATGCTGTAGCGGCAATCAATGCAAGTGTAATTGAAGATATTGATATTTCAGCTTATCCTGACCTTGAAAAAACTGTTGTTTCTGCAAAAAAGACTGCAAGCGGAAACTTTGTTCTTGAAACAAAGGGGGCAGGCTACGGTATCAAGGGTGGAAATGAATATCATCCCGCGTCAAACGAATATATCATTGTAAAAGTTTCTGTAACTCCCGACTTCAGAATTATTGATTGTCTTACAGTTTCAGAAGCTGAAACAGACGGACTCGGAGATGCATGTGCAGATGAAAGCTTCTACGGTCAGTTTGTAGGTAAAACAGAAGAAAATTACACTGAAATTGATGCAATCAGCGGTGCAACATTAACTACTAACGGTTATACTCAGGCGATAGAACGCGCATTTAATGCAGTAAGAACATTGAACGGAGGTGCCAAATAATGAATCAGAAATCTTCTCTTTCGGTTCTGATGAACGGTATTCTGAAAGAAAATCCCGTTCTGGTGCTCATCCTCGGCACCTGTCCCACATTGGCAACAACAACTACAGTTAAAGGGGCTGTAGGTATGGGACTTGCTGCTATGGCAGTGCTTATCTGCTCAAATGTTTTTATTTCATTGCTTCGTAAAAAAATTCCCGAAACAATGAGAATTCCTTGTTATATTGTTATTATTGCAGGCTTTGTAACAATTGTTAAAATGATAGTTCAGGCATATCTTCCCGATTTATATGAAACTCTCGGTGTTTATCTTGATCTGATTACTGTTAACTGCATAATTCTCGGTCGTGCAGAGATGTTTGCGAACAAAAATCCCGTTGTGGCCTCAGCATTAGACGGAATAGGTATGGGACTCGGTTTTACATTAGCCCTTACATTAATGTCCACAATCCGTGAAATATTCGGTGCAGGCTCTTTTGCAGGAATAGCAATTCCGTTTATGGAAAATTATAAAATTGAATTTTTCACAAAAGCACCCGGCGGATTACTTGTATACGGACTTCTTATTGCTTTTATTTATGCTGTTACTCACGGAAAAGCACCGAAAAAAACATCATTCTCATGCGAAGGCTGTCCCAATGCAGGCAGCTGCCATGTTGATAACTGTACAAAGAAAGGAGCTGAGAACTAATGGATACAATTAAAGTTTTAATCATTATACTTCTCTCCTCCGTTTTAGTTGACAACTATGTTCTCAGCAGATTCTTAGGTATCTGTCCTTTCCTTGGTGTATCAAAGAAAATTGATCAGGCAACAGGAATGGGTGTGGCTGTAACCGTTGTTATGCTTATTGCTACAGCAGTAACATGGCCGATTCAGTATTATGTTCTTGATGCATTGAATCTGGGATATCTTCAGAATATTGCATTTATTCTTATAATTGCAACTCTTGTACAGATTCTTGAGTTGTTGTTAAAAAAATTCTCACCATCATTATACAAAGGACTCGGAGTATATCTTCCTCTGATTACAACAAACTGTGCTGTTTTGGGTGTTACCATCAACAATATAATTGACGGTTATAGTTTTATTGAATCAATGGTAAGTTCTCTCGGCTGTGGCATCGGTTTTCTGCTTGCAATGGTGCTGTTTTCAGGACTTCGCTCAAGAATCGATGATACAAAAGTGCCCACTCCATTCAGAGGGCTGGCTGTTACTCTTATTGCCGCTTCATTCATTTCCCTTGCATTTATGGGTTTCAGCGGTATTGTAGAAAATATTTTTGCTTGATAAGAGGTGCTGACTTATGGATATATTAATTGCATTTCTTGTAATGTTGGCGGTTGCCCTTATTGCAGGTATTCTTATAACTGTCTTTTCACATTTCTTTGCGGTAAAAGAAAATCCGCTTAAAGCAGAAATCCGTGAATGTCTGCCGGGTATAAACTGTGGTGCTTGCGGCTACAAAGGCTGTGACGATTATGCGGCTGCTCTTGCAGAAGGTGGCGTAAAGCCCAATCTTTGTATCCCCGGAGCTCAGTCCGTTTCAGACAAAATCGGTGATATTATCGGCGTTAAAGCCGAACCCTTCAAGGATGTTGTTGCTTTTGTGTCCTGTAACGGTAACTGCGAAGCAACCTTTAATACAGCCGAATACGACGGAATAAAAACCTGTTATGCAGCATCAATGATATACGGCGGAACAAACTCCTGCCGCTTCGGCTGTCTCGGATTCGGTGACTGTGCAAATGCATGTCCTTCAAAAGCTATATGTCTTGCTGACGGCATTGCCCATGTTGATACCTCCCGCTGTCTCGGATGCGGCTTGTGCACAAGAACATGTCCTAAACAAATAATTCATATGATCCCCCAGGAAACTGCGACTGTTGTAATGTGCAGTAATAAGCAAAAGGGGGCTGATGCTAAAAAGGCATGCAAAAATGCTTGTATAGGTTGCAAAAAATGTGAACGAACCTGTCCGCATGGTGCTATAACGGTAAAAAATAACCTTGCTGTTATTGATTACGATAAATGTACACATTGCGGTGCCTGTGTATCAGAATGTCCCACAGGCTGTCTTAAAACAGTATTTTTCCCTGATATTCCCGATAATGTAGACTGTGAAAGCTTGTTGGATTGATATGATAAAAACCAAGAATTCAACAAAAAAGCGCAGCATCAGAAATGATTTTATATTGATTGTATTCATTCTGATTATTGCCGCTGTAGGGCTGATATATCTTAACTTTTTCCGAGACACCGGCAATATGGTATCTGTCAGCATTGACGGGAAATTTTACGGCAGTTATTCTTTATCTCAGGATATTACAGAGGATATTTATTCGGGAGAAAATAATCAGAATCATAACCGGCTTGTTATAAGCGATGGGGAAGCATATGTGGAAAGTGCAACATGTCCTGACGGAATATGTGTTGCTCACAAGCCTGTTTTCCGTGACGGAGAAAGTATTGTATGCCTACCTAACCGTGTGGTTATTACGGTTTTTACTGCAGACAAAACAGATTCTCCCGATGTGATACTATAGGAGGCTTGTTGTGAAACATAAATCAACAACTGTTCCGTTTGCGGGAATATGTGTCGCATTGGCTTTAGTTCTTGCATATATAGAAATATTGATACCGCCTTTATTTCCCTCACTTCCCGGAATAAAAATGGGCTTACCGAATATTATTATAATATTTCTCTTATACAGAAAAGGGCCGTTTTTTGCAGGAATTGTTTCTCTCGTAAGAATTCTGCTTGTAAGTATGCTCTTCGGTAATATGATGGCACTTATGTACAGTCTGGCAGGAGGAATGCTCAGCCTGGCAGTTATGGTTATTCTGCGCAAACTGAAATTCTTATCTCCCGTAGGTGTCAGCGTAGCAGGCGGTGTTGCACATAATATAGGACAGATACTGGTTGCGATTTTTGTGTTATCAACCGTACAGGTAGGGTACTATCTCGCAGCACTTACAGTTTCGGGAACAATTGCAGGAATATTCATAGGGCTTTGCGGTTCGTTTCTGATAAAAAAAATCCCTGATAAATTTTAATAATTTATTTCCGACATTTAACAAAATTGTAACAATCAGTTAACGCCTGTTGACATTTTATGTTTGTTTGTGTACCATTATAAAGGCTTACTAATAAAAAATTGGAGGAATTTTTCAATGAAAAAAAGTTTAGTAATTGTTTTAGCTCTTCTTATGGCTGTTACTGCTGTTTTTGCTGGCTGCGGTAACACAAACACTGAAGAAACAACAGTTACCCCCGAAGCTTCTGTTCTTAAATTCGGTTCAGGCGTTTATGTATCCGCTCCTACCGTTACTGATGCAACAGAAGACAAGGACGGTTCCGGTAAAATCGATGTAACAGCTGCTGCTGTTACCGTTGATGCAGATGGTAAAATCGTTGCTTGTGCACTTGACACAGCAAGCAACACCGTTAACTTTACTGCTGACGGTAAGGCTGTTGCTGCAGAAGAATTCAAAACAAAGTACGAAGCAGGTAACGACTACAATATGGTAGCTTACGGCGGTGCGGCAAAAGAATGGTTCGAACAGGCTGATGCTTTTGAAGCTCTCGTTGCCGGCAAAACTCTTGATGAAGTTAAGGCTTTAGTTGCTGAAGGCGACAAGGGTACTGAAGAAGTTATCAATGCTGGCTGCACAATTATGATTGCAGAATTTGTTGCCGCTATAGAAAAGGCATATAATGCTGCTACAGAATCTGCTGTTACAGCTGAAGCTACATTAAAGGTAACTGCTGCTACAGAACAGACTTGCACAGATGCAACAGAAGACAAGGATGGCAGCAACAAGGTTTCCACAACTGTTTTTGCTGCTGCGGTTGATGCAGAAGGCAAGGTAGTTGCTGCTGCAAGTGACTGTGTTGAAGTTTCTTTCACATTCACAACAGAAGGTGTTGCAACACTAGACACAACAAAAGAAGTTGCGTCTAAAAAAGAACAGGGCGAAAACTACGGTATGGTAGCTTACGGCGGTGCTGAAAAGGAATGGTTTGAACAGGCTGCTGCTTTTGATGCTGCTTGCATAGGTAAGACTGCTAAAGAAATCGCAGGCTTTGTTGGTGAAGACGGCAAGGGTGTTGAAGACATTCAGACTGCAGGCTGCACAATCTTTGTAACAGGCTTTGTTAAAGCTGCTTCAAAAATCTAAGGAAACAACAATTTACAAATTAAAAAAGAGAGAATTTTTTTCTCTCTTTTTTTGTTTTATGGTTATTATGAAAAATAAAATTATTAGTATTTCAGTTATGCTTTGCATAATTATCGGCAGTTTTTGTGCTTGCACACAGAATACCGAAAAAACAAAATACACAAGCTATTCAATGGAATATTTTGATACCGTTACAACAATAACAGGTTATGAGTATACACAGGAAGCTTTCGATGAGCAATCAAACGATATTTTGTCTCAATTAGGCGAATATCACCGTCTGTATTCAATATATCACAGATTTGACGGATTAGAAAATTTATGCACAATAAACGAATTAGTAAACGGAGAGCATTGTACTGTAACGGTTGACCGCCGTATTACAGATATGCTGCTTTATGCAAAAGAGATGTATTATAAGACTGACGGTATTATGAATATTGCTATGGGAAGCGTTTTGTCATTATGGCACGATTACCGCACAATAGGCAAGGATAATCCTACACAGGCATCTCTTCCGCCTATGGACAAGCTTTCTGAAGCTTCTCTTCATTGTGACATTGAAAAATTAATTATCGATGAAGAAAACAATACTGTTACACTTCTGGATCCGTATATGACACTTGATGTAGGTGCTGTTGCAAAAGGGTATGCGGTTGAATGCATAGCAAAGAGTCTTGAAGACAAAGGTGTTACAGGATATGTGCTTAATGTGGGCGGCAATGTGCGTACTATCGGAAGTAAAGCTGACGGTACACCATGGACAGTCGGCATTGAAAATCCTGACGGCAATGATTATTTTGCTTATCTCAATCTGAACGGACAGGCACTTGTAACGAGCGGTTCATATCAGCGCTTCTATTATGTTGACGGTAAAGTATATCATCATATAATACATCCCGATACACTTATGCCTGCTGAGGGATTTTTATCTGTATCCGTTGTATGCAATGATTCGGGACTTGCAGATGCTCTTTCAACAGCTCTTTTTTGCCTATCACAAGAAGATGGTGCCAAACTTATAGAGTCCGTCCCTGATGCAGAAGCGCTATGGATAACTCACGACGGCAATAAAACATATTCATCAGGCTGGAACAAATATGCAAAATAAGGATGTGCAAAAATATGCTTGAAAATTTTGTGACACAATATAAAAATTTTTTATATCCTTTCGCAGAAATAACTGCAAGCACATTGGAGCTTATTGGAATTATAATTATCTTCATAGGCTCTTTGCGAGCTTTGATAAAGCTGGTGCAATGCTTTACAAAAAAACAGCCGTTTCATGTTGTGGTAGATCTCGGCAAAGCATTATCCCTTGCTCTCGAATTCAAAATGGGCGCAGAGATAATAAAAACCGTAATTATACACAACCTTGAAGAGTTAGCAATATTAGGCGTTGTGATTATAATCCGAGCACTTTTAGCATTTATTATTCATTGGGAAATACGGATTGAAGAAAAGGGAAATACCCTGAAAAAAGAAGACGACAATAAAGCAGAATAATATACAAACACTCCGAGCATGCAAATAACAGCAGTATCGGAGTGATTTTTTTAATCTAATTAATAAACCGGCAAATTCTCACAATATGTCGTGTACATTTCTGCTGTTTATGATATAATTTAAGCATAAGGAAGTGATACAATGAACATAAAAAAGATGGGCAGCTTTCTTAAAGAGCTCCGCAAGAAAAAAGGTTTAACACAAGAACAACTCGCGCAAATGCTTAATGTTGCAGGCAGAACGGTTTCTCGTTGGGAAAACGGCAATAATCTGCCTGATCTTGATATTCTGATTGCACTGTCAGATTTCTATGATGTTGATGTCAGAGAGATAATCGATGGGGAAAGGAAAGCAAAAGAAGATGTTGCAGAACAAAACAAGAATATTCAAGCCATTGCAGAATACAGTAAAGAAAAGGAGGTCCGTTATTTAGGGCTTATTATTGGTATAGTTATCAGCGGTATTATTGCCTGGAGCATTTCACTCGGAGCTTCTATAGTTTTTTTACATGATATAGTGGGTGGAGTCCTGGTACTTGCTTTAATTGTTTGCGAATTTATATTTTACAGTATTTGTATTTTGCTGAACAAATCAAGCAGATCACTTCACGGATATCTGACAGCTCTTATCGGAGGTTTTTCTGCTGTTATTCTCAGCAATATTTTGTTAATAATTGTATTCTTTCATACGGGAGAATACTACAACTATGGGATAATCGCCGCTTACTATGCATTAGGAATAGTTACAGTATCATTTCTTTCTATCGGCACTATTGTAATTCTCATAAACAAAAAACGGTTAAAAAAGTAGGAGCTTAAGCATATAACACAAACCCGCTGAACAGATTTTCTTGTCTGCTCAGCGGGTTTTTCTTAAACAAATTACAATATTGACCTGAATATCTTATTGATGTAAAATAAAGAAAACGGCAAGGGGAGTGAAGCTATGTTTGAAGAAAGTATACAACTTATAAAAAACGGTATCGGTACTGCATTCCCTTGTGCTGCGGTTGCTGTCGGTATCGGTCATAAGGTTTTTGTTCGGGAATTTTTCGGCAAGCGTCAGATTCAGCCGACAGCGCTTACGCTCACGGAAGATACTCTTTTTGACCTTGCATCATTATCAAAGCTTGTTGCAACAACTATGCTTTGCTTAAAATTTATAGAAAACGGAAAATTAAGCTTAAATGATAATATAAGCAAATTTTTTAATTATACGGGAAATTATTCTGATTGCGAAATCCGTCATCTGATGACACACTCATCAGGTTTGCCTGCCGGACTTCCTTTGTTCAGCATGAATCATAAAAACGACGATGTGCTTCGCACAATTCTTGATGCCGAAAGATGCGGTAAAGCAGGGGAGAATGTTATTTATTCCTGTATTGGATATATTGTGCTTAAAAAAATTCTTGAAAAGGCAGGAAACGAATCCCTTGATAAGCTTGCACGCAAATATGTATTTGAGCCTCTTAATATGAATAATGCCTGCTATAATCCCGACAAATCAAAAAATATTGCGGCAACAGAACGCTATCCACATACGGGAGAATGGGCAACGGGGCATGTACACGATGAAAATGCATATTTCCTCGGCGGAGTTTCGGGTAATGCAGGAGTATTTGCAACACTTGACGATATGATAGCTTTTGCAGGAATGTGCTCTGAAATGGGAATTGCACAAAACGGAAATACTTATCTCACAAAAGAAACATTTGATATGGCAATAACAAATTACACACCATATAAAAAAGAATCAAGAGGACTTGGTTTTCAGTTAAAAGGAAAACAGGATTTTCCCGGCGGTAACTTATTTTCCGAGGGAAGCTTCGGTCATACAGGATTTACAGGTACAAGCCTTTACACAGATAAAAACACAGGTCTGTGGGCTATTATTCTTACTAATGCCGTTCATTACGGCAGAGAAAACAGAAATAGATATTTTTCTGTCCGCCGAGGCTTTTATGACAGTATAATTAAAGAATACAATAACTTAATTTCAGGCGGTGACTTATGAAACAAAAGGTTTTATGCGGGGCAGATATAATTGCCCGTGACGGCTTTGATTTTTTCGGAAAATGCGGTCTTATAACAAATCACACAGGTGTTCTGCATAATCTTAATTCAACTGCAGATTTTCTACATAAAAATTGCAATCTTACAGCACTTTTCGCACCTGAACACGGTGTCAGAGGAGATAAGCAGGCAGGAGAGGATGTTTCTTTTTATACAGACAGCAAAACAGGACTTCCAGTATACAGCCTGTTCGGTGATAATACAGAAGAAGCAGAAAAAATGCTCTTCTCCCTTGATACAGTAATTTTTGATATTCAGGATGTGGGAGCAAGATTTTATACATATCAGTACACTATGACAGACACTATGAAATTGTGTGCAACTAACGGTATAAAGTTTGTTGTGCTTGACAGACCTAATCCCATAGGCGGAATAAAGGCTGAGGGAACAATGCTTGACAGGCAGTTTTCCTCTTTTGTCGGAAGATTCCCGACTCCCACACGACCTGCACTTACAATCGGTGAATTCGCTCTTATGATGAATGAAACCGAAAATATCTGCTGTGACCTTACGGTTGTTCCGATGCAAGGCTGGAAAAGAAATATGTATTATGATGATACAGACCTTGTTTTTATTCAGCCATCACCAAACATTCCCACCGTTGATACGGCATTTGCTTATATCGGCACATGTCTTTTTGAAGATATAAATATTTCAGAGGGTAGAGGCACAACAAAGCCCTTTGAAATGATAGGTGCCCCTTGGCTTGACTGTCAAAAAGTTCTGAAAACAATCGGACAGCAACCGGGGGTCCTTCTCCGAGAATGTTCATTTACTCCTACTTTTTCTGATTATAAAGACAATTTCTGTCACGGAATACAACTTCACATAACAGACCGTGATACTTTTTCTCCTTTTGAAGTCGGCGTAAGACTTCTTGATACTATAAGAAAAACACACAAAGAATTGGAAATTGACACTAATATAGCATATCTTCTCGGTACAGACGAAATATTTGCAGATAATTTTGATATAGATTTATTCTTAAAAAAACATGCTCAAAAAACCGCCGAATGGCAGACATACTCAAGAAAATTTTATCTGTATTGATTATCATTTCATAGTAAAACAAGACACTGAACAGACTTTTTACTGCCGTTCAGTGTCTTTAAATTTTTATAATATATCAAATTTCAGACTGCACTATTCGTTTACAAAACTTCAATTTCCGTATCAAAATACTGCTCCTGAAAACGGATTGCATCATAAATTTCTTCTTTTGTAAAATACATACCGACAGGCGCTCCGACGAGCTTAGGGTGACGGTAGCAATCCGAACCATGCCTGAAATCAAGCCTTTTCAGCGCTTTTCGGCGTTTCGGCTTTGAAAGGCGTCAGCCTTTCGGCACCCTCAACATCCAAAAATCATCTGAAAACTCTTTGATTTCAGGTCGAAGATTTTTTATCGAG
>JAZNOZ010000027.1:0-151200 GCA_045589395.1 Acutalibacteraceae bacterium
GCACTCGGACATACAGAAGAAACAATCCCTGCAGTAGAAGCAACTTGTGAAGAAACAGGACTTACAGCAGGTGTTAAGTGTTCCGTATGTAAGGAAATCCTTACAGCTCAGGAAGTAGTACCTGCAAAGGGACACACATCAGGCGAAACAGTTGTAGAAAACAATGTAGCTCCCACATGTACAGCTGACGGCTCATATGACAATGTAGTTTACTGTACAGTATGTGATGCTGAACTCAGCAGAGATACAGTAACAGTAGATGCACTCGGACATACACCCGGAGCAGCAGCAACATGTACAGCAGCTCAGACATGTACAGTATGCGGCACACAGCTTGCAGCAGCAACAGGCCACAGCTACAATGAAGAAGTAACAGCTCCCACATGTATCGCAGGCGGACACACAACATACACATGCTCAAAGTGCGGACATTCTTATGAAGCAAATATTGTTGATCCTCTCGGTCACAACTATAATGCAGTAGTAACAGATCCCACATGTACCGCTGAGGGTTACACAACTCACACATGTACAAGATGCTCTGACAGTTATGTTGATACCTATGTAGACGCACTCGGTCACACAGTACCGAGCTACACAAAATCAGCAGAACCTACATGTACAAGTAACGCAAAGCAGACAGGTAACTGTTCAGGTTGCGGAACAGCCGTTACTATTGATATTGAAAACACAATGCTCAGCCATGTAGCTACAGATACAAACGGTGACGGATATTGTGATACAAATAACTGCGGAGAAAAGATCGCATTCCGTTTCGATCCTCTTGAATATCCCGAGGAAGCAATAGTTGAAAAAGCAACTGCAAGCGAGTTGAGAGCATATCTTTCAAGAGCAGACAAGAGCGATGATCTCTATCAGTCAACTCAGGGCTATGATGATAACGGTATCATTGCTTCACCCTACTTTGATGTGAAGATTGAAGGTCAGGAAATTCCTGTCTACGGTACAGTTGTTTATGTTTCTGATGATACAGCAAACGGACACGGTGCGCTTCACTCATTCTCTGAAATTTATGTCAATGCTTCAGAGCCTGTTAAGAAATTCAATATTGAACTCACATCAATCTGGAATGAGCTTAATATAACAAGTGCAGAGATTCTTTCAACCCCCGGTACAACATATCCTGTAACTATTTCAAACGACGGAACTGTTACGGCAGAATTGGATGTTGTTAACGGAACATCAGCAGCTGTTTATACCTTTGTATTTAACGGTGAAGATTCAGATTATGTTTATACTCTTGCAGTTCGTCCGTATTACGATGATGATGCGATTATAGCAATGATGCAGAATGCCGGTTGTACCGTTTATGTACTCGAAGGATACATAGATAATATTTATGATTATGTTTGCTTCTCCAACGGTGATCATACTGATGACAGAGGTATTCAGGTTCCCGGCGGTGCACAGGTTATCTATCTTAAGCAGGGTGCTTATGTAACTGCAAAGCATAGATTTGATATAAACAGTGACGCTGATAATTCAGGTAATCCTGAAGCCGGTGCAATCGATAACAATATGATAGGTCTTAACAGATATCCGTTCATCAGTTCAAACCTTCAGTCAACCGTTTATATTTACGGTTTTGGTGCTTTCGACTTTACACATCTTGACAGAGGTGAAAGAAGAGGTTTCGTTTTCTGCGGTGCAAATGACATTCAGATGGTTGGTCCCAAGGTTATCAATCCTTGTGAATGGGCTGTTGTAACATACCGTTGTAACACAGTATTATTAAGCAATGTTGATGTTTACGGCTACAGACAGAACTCCGACGCATTTGATATCTGTAACTCCCAGAATGTAACAGTTCAGGACTGTATAGCAAGAACAGGTGATGACTGCTTCTGTGTAAAGACTCTTGGCGCAGAATATTATAACGGTACTACAGATGCTAATCAGATTGCAACAAATGAAAGCTCAAAGTCAACTAATATCACTGTTCAGAACTGTTATGCATGGGCAAGCAAGGCAAGAGCATTCGGTATATTCGGTGAGGTTAATCTTCCCATCAACGGTGTAACCTTCAAGGATTGTACAGTTCTCGCTCACGAAGCAACATGGGATAAGGATCTCATTCCTGCACTCGGTATTATTGCTGTCAGCAGTGATCAGGGCTTAGGTAGTATTTCAGGTGTTACTTTTGATAATATTAAAATCTGCAGAAACGATGCATCACCTATCAACTGCTTAACAAGTCTTCCCATAACTATCAGTGATATTACACTTAATAATATTTCCTACAAATCAAACAACAAATCCAGTGGTGCGCCCATCAGATTTGAATGGTTTGAAGCCGGAGGCAATATACACAGCATAAACTTCAATAATGTTTCTTGTAACGGTACTGCTATTACTTGCACGACAGATGGTAGTAGACAGGGTAACTGGGAAACATATCTCAAAGATGCTACATCATGTTGGATTATCTTTGAAAAGAAAAGTTAAATAAGCTTAAGCAAAAAACCGGGGTTCACTTAAATGAGCCTCGGTTGTTGCATTGTTAAGCATTAATTGATTATTATCCTTGTCTTTTTTGTTTTTATCATTTATAATAAAAGAAAGTAAAAAAATCCACATCGAAGTGAGGTAAAAGTTATGACAGCAGTTATAGCATTTTTTACGGCAATTATAACATGGTTTACTATGATTTTATGTCCTGCAACACCTGCAGAGGGTATTTTCACCGAGCCTGCAGTAACAGAAAAAGTTGTTTTTGATGAAGGAGAGTTCGTTATGGGTAAATATGACCTTGTTGTTGCTCCTTACGGTAATGACAGTAACGCAGGTACGGTTGATGCTCCCATTGCAACACTTGAGAAAGCAAAAGAGCTTGTAAAAACAATCAATACGGATGAAACCGTAACCGTATGGTTCAGGGAGGGTACATATTTTATTGAAGATACAGTGAATTTTACTGCAGAAGACAAGGCAAATGTGCTTTACCGTTCATATCCCGATGAAAAGGTTGAATTTACGGGTGCAAAAGCAATTTCCGATTGGAGCGAAACCACAATCAATGGCGTACATGCTTTTGTTACAGATGTTGAAATAAGCTCTGATGACGATTATTTCCGTTCACTTTTCAAGGGTAATAAACGGCTTTCCCGTTCAAACTATCCTAAGAAAGGTACATTCAAGATAGCAGACCCGCTCACAAGCGAAGCGATTGTTCCCGAAAACGATGCAAACTTTTTCACACATTCAGCTGCATTTAATGTGCATACATCAGATATTCTTGATTTTGCAAACCCCACAGATATCGATGTCAAGATTATGCACTTCTGGTGTGACGACCTTCTTCCCGTTCTTTCTGTTGATGCAAAAACAGGCAGAGTTGAAACAGAAAAGGCTTCTGCAATGACAGTCAGAGTTGATGATAACTATATTTTTGAAAATGTAAAGGAAGCTCTTTCACTTCCCGGTGAATGGTATCTTGACAGAACTGAAGAAAAGCTTTACTACATCCCCGAAGCGGGTGACACTGTTGATAATACCACACTTTATGCAGGTATGACGCAACAGCTGCTTACTTTCACAAATGCAGAAAATATTGCATTTCAGGGTATTGATTTTATAAACACAGACTGGGATCATATTGACGGTACACACACAGGTATTCCGTTCCCTGCTTCACATCCTCTGCACAAAAATATAAAATACGGTACAGATCATCCTCAGGCTGCATTTGAAATACCTGCTGCAATTCTCATTTCTGCATCCGAGGGAATTAACTTTACAGACTGTCTTTTTGAAAACATTTCATACACAGCAGTTAAGTTTGAAAAAGCAGCTCAGAACTGTAACATCACAAGCAGTAAGTTCAATGAAATCGGTGCCAATGCAATATTTATTCACGGTGATTTTGTTGTTCCCGCATCAACAAAGAACATCAATATTAAAGACTGTCACATCAGCTACTACGGCAGAATTTTTAATAATGCTATCGGTATTCTTCTCACTCACGCAATCGATTGTGAGCTTTCAAACAATGAAATTCACGACGGCTGGTACACAGGTGTTTCAGTAGGCTGGAACTGGGGTTATACCGATAATTCCACAAACAATATTCAGATAAAAGACAACCTTATTTACAACATCGGTAACGGTTGGCTTTCTGATATGGGTGGTATTTACACTCTCGGTATTCAGCCCGACACAGTAATTTCAGGCAACATTATTTACAATGTAGGCTGTGATGAGGGTGCTTACGGCTACGGCGGTTGGGGTATCTACCTTGACGAAGGCTCAAGCTATATGACTGTTGAAAACAACCTTGTTTACGATTGTTCGTCACAGACATTCCATCAGCACTACGGTAAAGAAAACATTATAAGAAACAATATCTTTGCATTCGGCGGAGAAGGTCAGTTTATTATCACAAGAAATGAGGACCACAATTCACTCACACTCAAAAACAACATTCTTGTCGGTGATAATACTGTAATGTACAATCATTCAGTAAAAAGAGATTGGTTTGTTGACGACAGCAACCTCTATTGGGATTACACTAATGGCGGTAATGTCTATTCCGGTGACTCAATGGAGCTTCTTGAAAGACATACTCTTGTAATAATGACAGCAAGAGGTTATTACAACAATGCAGTTTTTGAAAATCCTCTCTTCAAAGACGCTATGAACAGAGATTTCACTCTTGCTCAGAACAGCCCCGCACTCAAAGCAGGCTTCGTACCATTTGCATACGATGCAGGTACAATCACACAATTCTGATAATTTCCCGCAAAAACGAGCCGTACAATTTTGTACGGCTCGAAATTTTTACTGATTGGTCGAAGTGAAAAGAATAAAAAATTGAATATCGTTCCGGGTCTTCAATATACAAAAAACGCACAAAACACCGAAATGTCCTGCCCTTTGTGTTAGTTCGTGTTTCAGAAAAGTTGTCCCGGAAGCTTCAATTTTTCTTTCGGTGGGAATTGTTTGTCAAAGTCTTCCGCTTCGGCTTCATTTACAAAATAACCATGAGGCGGAGAATATTCACCTGCAACACCGTCAAGATAGCCTTTTTTCAGTTCTTTGCAAAGGAAGAATGATGAGTTTGCACCTTCAGGTAAGCCGTGATAACGGATGCCGAAATCAGATGCGAAAGTAAATCCGCTTTTTCCGTAAAAGTCAATATTACCCTCAAAGCAAACGGCACCAAAACCCATTTCAGTTGCTTTCTGCAGTGAATAATCAAGCAGGATTTTGCCGTAGCCCCGACGCTTCAGTTCATTTGCAATACAGATAGGACCCATTGTGAGAATCGGAATATCTCTTCCGTCATCGGCTTTGATTTTGGCTTTCATAAACATATTCTGTCCTATAATTCTGCCGTCTTTTTCCATAACAAAATTAAGCTCAGGAATAAAATCGGCATCATCACGAAGCTGATTCAGAACATAGTGCTCAAGACAGCCGGGACGATAAACATTCCAGAAAGATTCCCTAACAAGAAACTCAACTTCTCTTTGTTCTTCTTTTCTTTCATTACGAATTATACAGTCATTTTTATTCATTGTTTTTCCTCCTGAAAATTGTTGACCTACAATGTGTGGGAGGTCGGATAGATTGTAAGCCTTCCTCCCGGTTAAGCTACAATCTCCGCTACTTTGATTGTCTTTTTCAAAAAGCAATCTCCTTTAATAAAAATTTTTATATAATCAAGCCCGAAGGCAGGATTATCTCTTTTTATAAATAACCAACTCCGGATTTTCTCCGTTTTCTTCATAGGTGCAAACAAGCAGAAAATCCATATTAGCAGCGATGCCGAAGCAACGGTCACCGCCGAATTCGCACTCAAGCTGATTACCGAGATAGGTTGCGTTATCATCAAGGAATTTTACTGTCTGACCATTCGGAAGACGGTATTCGAGGTTAATATATCCTCCCACAAGAGCATTAAGCTTTTTAACCTCAGGCATTCCGTCGATATGTAAATCATTAAACTCGCTGATGAGTTGTTGCTTGAATTCTTCAAACTTTTCTGCACCGCCGAGGTATTTATACTGCTTCCAATAATCAAGTTTCGGAAGCATATCCTTCATATATGCCCGTACCTGCTCGGGTGTAAACTGCTCATTTGCCATATGCCCGACACAGACATCAATTAAATCGTCCATATCGTGATACATATATTCACCGTCAGCATAACACCATTTGCAGTATTCTTCATTGAAAATGCCGTCTTTTTCTTTGCTGATGTTTCCGTCCTCAAGCGGCATACCGCAACACTGACAGACAAGCTGTCTTGGAGAGCCTAAAAGTGTATTGATAGATACATCAAATAGTTTTGACAACAGCTTCAAGGTTTCTGTATTAGGTGTGGTTTCACCATTTTCCCAACGGGATACTGCCTGACGGGTAACAAAAATCTTCTCAGCAAGTTCATCCTGAGATAAACCTTTTTTAGTTCTCAATTCAAGAATAATATCTTTAGTTTCCATATTGTTATCACCTCAAGAATATTATAACACTAAAGAGTTTAATGAACAAGCAACTCGCTGTTGCTGTAAGTTCGACATGTTGGAATTTGTTGATTACATCGGTGTTCCTACTTCGATTAAGTTACCGTCCAAATCGTAGAATCGGATTACTCGTTGTCCCCAACTATGTGTCATAAGATGATTTACATATTCAATCATGGGATATAATCTTTCTAATTTTTCAATAAATGATTCGATGTCCTGCTCCTCAAAATACAATTCACAAGCGTTGTTCTTTGGAACAATATCTCTATCTAAAAACTTTTTCCATATTTTTTCGTCTTGAAGGACAAGTCCCTGTGTTAAAATCATATTACCGTCATTATCAAGCACCAAGTCCATACCAAACAAGTCGTGATAGAATTTTCTCGATCTTTCTATATCTTTAACAACAATCAAAATGTTCTTCAATTTCATATCATTTCTCCGTTAAATTCTTATTTATCTGTGAGCATTAAAATCAATTCCTGCTTTTCTTGCTTGACTGCATAAATCCTTTGTCTGCAATTTGTATTCCTTACCGTCTTTGATAAAATGTGTTCCGCACTGTCTGAATTCAAAGCTGACATTTTTTCTGATGCATTGCTCTCGGATGTCAAGCGCCCAGGCATAATCAAGAGGTCTTGCAAATTTATCCGACTCTCCGCCAACAACTACAAGCTCAATATTATCAAGATACGGTTCAATATTTATTTTTTCAAGCAACGGTTGTGCAGTAATACATTTGTGCTTTATCGGCAAGTTTTTAAACACCGACAGCTTTTTATCTGCATTCTTTTGATTTTCAACGGTACAACAAACAACTACATTTTCGTATCCGTCACACCAATCATCAGGAATGCAATCAGCAAATCTTTCAATGCGTTTTGTAAGAAAAAGAAAGATGCAGTCCTGTCGCTCTTTTATCATAGACCAACATTCATTTCGCCATTTGTCTGCTTCCTCAATAAGAAAATCGGTCGAAAAACACATATAAACCGTTCCGCTTTTCATTTTATAGTTGCCGTTTTTCAGCTTCTCGATAGGCATATAAAAATCTTTTGTTTTAACAATTTCACTTGTATCAATGCCGCGTTTGGCATCACCTTTATGAATATAGCAATTAAGACATCCATCACTGTATTTTTTACAACCTCGCCAAGGATTCCACATAGCCATAATAAATATTGCTCCAAATCTTTATTTATCAAAGTAATTATATCACATAGCTGACAAACAAAGCAATCGGAATACATAGGATTTTTGATATAGCCCCGATACATAACAAATTATATCTAGGATTACTACCGTCCCCCTAAATTTAACTATGAGGAAATGTAAAAAAAGAAAAGTGAGTATTCACTTGTGTTATGAATACTCACTATGGTCGGAGTGGCGAGACTCGAACTCACGGCATCCTGCTCCCAAAGCAGGCGCGCTACCAACTGCGCTACACCCCGTTATTAATTATTATTCAGTTTTGTTATATCACTTCGGTTGTGAGCAGGCAGACCGCTGCGCTTCCTGTTGCCGCATAGTCGCCTTGCTCGCTTGGTGCGCTTCGCAATGCTCGTTGCGGCGCCACTCCTTGTTCCTCGCTTCATCCGCCACCGGCGGCGCTCGGAACCGTCCCCAACTGCGCTACACCCCGATGCTATTTTTATAAATGCGCTGATAATTATATCACGCTTTAAAAACAAAGTCAAGATTTCAATATTTCAAAATTGCAAAAAGACACGGAAAACTGTGTTTTGTGTGAGGAATAAGTATTATTAAAAAATTAATTATTATTTTGTGTTTTAATATAAAAATCAATCAATTTTATTAATAACAGCTATTCAAAATATTATTAATATATAAAATAAAAACACCCGTAAAAATATTGACACAAAAGGGCTTGAGTGTTATAATTCAATGCAAGTTAATATAAAGGCAATGACGAAGACGGTCTGATTGAGATATTTCAGAGAGCCGATGTTTGGTGGGAATCGGTATAGCTCTTTCTTGTGAGCCTATCACTTCCGAGCCGGGTATCTGAACAGCTGGTTTTCAGAAAATAGGGTATCCCGTGAAGGCTGCGTAAAAGCATTAGGAATTGTTTGATTCCGAAAAGTGGCAGTATATACTGCAATTTGAGTGGTACCGCGAGTGTTTTTTGACTACACCCGTCTCAAAGCAAGAGCTTTGAGGCGGTTTTTGTTAATATAATATTTTTTATTTGGAGTTGTTTTTATGGCAGTTACTCTTGATAAGGTTTTTCATGCACAAACAATACTTAAAAATATAATCCGCGAAACCTCTGTTGTAAGAGCATACGGCATAGCACCACAGTGTAAGCTATACCTGAAGCCCGAGAATCTGCAGATCACGGGTTCTTTCAAGGTCAGAGGCTCGGCATATAAAATTGCGATGCTTTCCGAAGAGGAAAAGGCAAGAGGTGTTATAGCCTGTTCGGCAGGAAATCACGCTCAGGGTGTGGCATTGGCAGCTTCAAAGAACGGGATAAAATCTATCATTTGTCTGCCGGACTCAGCTCCCATTTCAAAGGTAGAAGCAACAAAGGGCTTTGGTGCAGAGGTTTGTCTGGTTGAGGGCTGCTATGATGATGCATACAAAAAAGCTCTTGAACTGCGTGACAGTGAGGGTTATACCTTTGTTCATCCCTTTGATGATGAAAATGTTATAGCAGGTCAGGGAACAATAGCACTCGAAATTCTTCATAATCTTGATGATATAGATGCAGTTATTGTACCCATAGGCGGCGGCGGACTTATTTCGGGTATTGCCAGCACCTTAAAGGCAATAAGACCTAATATAAAGGTTTACGGCGTTCAGGCAGCAGGCGCACCGAGCATGTATAATTCGATAAAAGACGGAAGAATTGAATGTCTTGAAGCTGTACAGACGGTTGCAGACGGTATTGCGGTAAAGCAGCCGGGTGTTAATACATTTGATATTATAAGCAAGTTCGTTGATGATATTGCTCTTGTTACGGATGATGAAATTTCATCTGCAATTCTTGCCCTTATTGAAAAGCAGAAAATGATAGCAGAGGGCGCGGGTGCAACAGCGGTTGCGGCTGCAATGTTCAATAAGTTCCCCTTAGAGGGTAAAAAGGTTGTAAGCATTGTTTCGGGCGGTAATATTGATGTAACAAGCCTTTCAAGAGTAATTGAGAGAGGTCTTATGAAGTCGGGTCGTTCAAGTGCATTGCTTATAGAGCTTATCGACAAGCCCGGTCAGCTTAAGGATGTTTCAAGAATTATTGCCGATTGCGGCGGTAATGTAACAAGCGTACATCATGAGAGAGCAGGTGACACAGAAAGCATCAACGGCTGCTATCTCAGAATTGAAATGGAAACAAGAAATTACGAACATGTTCAGGAGATTACCAATGCCTTAAAGGCAGAGGGCTTCAAGATTGTTTGATTATTATAAAAGTATTACATAGGAGGTAACTCAATGTTATTATCCGGTGCAGACATAATCGTAAAAACCCTTATTGAACAGGGCTGCGATGTTGTTTTCGGTTATCCGGGAGGTCAGATACTCAATGTATATGATTCCCTTTATAAATATTCGGATGAAATAAATCATATCCTTACCGCACATGAGCAGGGTGCAGCCCACGCGGCAGACGGATATGCAAGAACTACGGGAAAAGCAGGTGTTGTTATTTCAACATCGGGTCCTGGTGCTACCAATCTTGTAACAGGTATTGCAACGGCATATCTTGATTCAATTCCGCTTATTGCAATTACGGGAAATGTGCCCACAACCCAGATAGGCTCAGATAGCTTTCAGGAAATAGATATCACGGGTGTAACACTCCCCATAACAAAGCACAACTATTTTGTAAGCCGTGTTGAGGAGCTCGCAGATACTCTCAGAGAGGCATTCAGACTCTCGCTGTCGGGCAGACCGGGCCCCGTACTTATAGATGTTCCCAAGGATGTGCAGATTGCAATATGTGAATACACTCCCAAGGAAAAGGTCACAGCAGATGAAAAGCAGCCTGCGAAGGAAATCCGTATACATGAAGCAGCTGAATGTATAAACGCTTCAAAAAGACCGTTTATATATTTCGGCGGCGGACTTATTTCAACGGCAGCACAGGAGGAAATGCTTGAGCTTGCCGAGAAAATTGATGCTCCGATAGGCTGTTCACTTATGGGCATATCGGGAATCCCCACAGACCATCCGAGATTTTTAGGAATGCAGGGTATGCACGGACATTATGCTTCTTCAATGGCAATGCATAATGCAGACTGTATTATATCTCTCGGAGTCAGATTCAATGACAGAGTTACCGGCAACAAAGCCAAATTTGCAACAAAAGCAAAGATAGTGCATATTGATATAGACGGCTCTGAATTATCAAAAACTATAAATGCAACACACGGCTTAAGAGCAGACATAAAGCTTACCCTGCAGAAGCTTATGCCTCTTATAAATAAGGTTGAACGCAAGCAATGGCAGGAGAAAATTGCATTCTTCAGAAAAGAGGAAAACGATTATCTGGATAATCGAAGCTCTCTCACTCCGAGAAATGCAATTCTCACTCTGAATAAGCATTTAGGTGAAAATACAGCTGTTGCAACGGATGTCGGTCAGCATCAGATGTGGTCGGCACAGAATCTCAGCTTCTCCACTACCCGCAGATTTGTTTCAAGCGGCGGACTCGGAACAATGGGCTTCGGAATAGGTGCTGCAATAGGTGCTGCTTTCGGCACAAAGGAAAGAAGCGTGCTTGTCACAGGTGACGGAAGCTTCGGTATGTGTCTTCAGGAGCTTGCAACTGCAGTTTCATATAATGTACCGCTGGTTATTCTTATAATGAACAACGGTGTTCTCGGAATGGTTCGTCAGTGGCAGACTCTTTTCTTCAATAAGCACTATTCCAACACAGTACTTAACAGAAAAACCAATTTTGTTGATTTGGCAAGAGCCTTCGGTGCAGACGGTGAGAAAGCTTCAAGTGTGGAAGAGCTTGACAAGGCACTCACCAAGGCATTCAGCACAGACGGTCCCTTTGTTATAGACTGCTCTATAGACAAGGATGAATTTGTTCTTCCCATGCTTCCCCCCGGCGGTTCTATGGATGATATCATTGTAAAGGTGGGTGACGGAATATGAAAAGATATACTGTAGCGGTGCTTGTCAGAAATGACTTTGGTGTACTCAACAGAATAACAAGTATGTTCCGCCGCCGTCAGTTCAATATAACAGCCTTGAATGTAAGCGAAACAGAATCTATAGACCATTCAAGAATAACGGTGACCTTTGACGGTGAAGAGAATAACAAGCAGCAGCTTATAAATCAGCTGTATAAGCTTCCCGATGTGTATTCCATAAAGGATCTGACAAATGAAAACGCAGTAAAAAGCGAAATGCTTATGATTAAGGTTGGCAATGAGCCTGAAACACGCGCAGATATACGCGCTGCGGCAGATGCCTTTGAAGCAAAAACTATGGACTATGCAAAGGATTCTATGATTTTCCTTCTTACAGGGGACAGCAGAAAGATAGATGATTTTATAAATCTTATGAGTGATTACACAATACTTGAAATCTGCCGTACAGGTATTGTTTCCCTTGAAAAAGGCAGTTCAATAATGAGAAAAATAACAAACTTATAATACGAAAGAGGTAATTTATTATGGCAAGAATTTTTTATCAGCAGGATTGTAATCTTCAGAAATTAAACGGCAAGACAGTTGCTATTATCGGTTATGGCTCACAGGGCCACGCACACGCTCTCAATCTTAAGGACAGCGGTGTGAATGTTGTTGTAGGTCTTTATGAGGGCAGCAAGAGCTGGGCAAAGGCTGAACAGCAGGGACTTAAGGTTATGACAGCTGCAGATGCCGCAAAGGCTGCAGACATCATTATGATACTTATCAACGATGAAAAGCAGGCAAAGCTTTACAAGGAAAGCATTGAGCCCAACCTCACAGAGGGTAAGACACTCGCTTTCGCACACGGCTTCAATATCCATTTCGGCTGCATCAAGCCTCCCAAGAATGTAAATGTAATTATGATAGCTCCCAAGGGCCCCGGACATACAGTAAGAAGCGAATATCAGGCAGGCAAGGGTGTTCCCTGTCTTATAGCTGTTGAACAGGATGCTACGGGGGATGCATGGGATTTAGGTCTTGCTTATGCACTCGGTATCGGTGGTGCAAGAGCAGGTGTTCTTGAAACAAACTTCCGCACCGAAACAGAAACAGACCTTTTCGGTGAACAGGCAGTTCTTTGCGGTGGTGTATGCGCACTTATGCAGGCAGGCTTTGAAACACTTGTTGAAGCAGGCTATGACCCCAGAAATGCATACTTTGAATGTATCCACGAAATGAAGCTTATTGTTGATCTTATCTATCAGAGCGGCTTTGCAGGAATGAGATATTCAATTTCCAACACAGCAGAATACGGTGACTATGTCACAGGTCCCAAAATCATCACAGAAGATACCAAAAAGGCTATGAAGCAGATTCTTAAAGACATTCAGGATGGTACCTTTGCAAAAGACTTCTTACTTGATATGTCCGATGCCGGAAGCCAGGTACACTTCAATGCAATGCGAAAGTTAGCTTCCGAGCATCCTTCAGAGGTTGTTGGTGAAGATATCAGAAAGCTTTACAGCTGGAACGGCGAAGATAAGCTCATCAATAACTGATAATTAAGATATTAAACGGCAGGGGATAGAATTCCCTCTGCCGTTCTATAGGTTTTACAGCATTTACAGTATTTTCCTTTTTTGAGGTGTTTTTATGAAAAGTGATTCACTTAAATTAGGCTTACAGAACGCTCCCCACAGAGCTCTTTACCATGCACTCGGTCTTACAACGGAAGAGATTGAGCGTCCTTTGGTAGGTATTGTAAGCTCATATAATGAAATCGTTCCGGGACATATGAATATAGACAAAATTGTTGATGCCGTTAAATTAGGTGTTGCAATGGCAGGCGGAACTCCCATTGTTTTCCCTGCAATAGCAGTTTGCGACGGTATTGCAATGGGACACACGGGAATGAAATATTCTCTTGTAACAAGAGATCTTATTGCCGATTCGACTGAGGCAATGACCTTGGCTCACGGCTTTGATGCGCTTGTTATGGTGCCCAACTGTGATAAGAATGTCCCCGGACTTCTTATGGCGGCAGCCAGACTTAATGTACCAACCGTTTTTGTCAGCGGCGGACCTATGCTTGCAGGTCATATTGACGGTGCAAAGATAAGCTTTTCCTCTATTTCAGAGGCTGTCGGCGAATTCAATGCAGGTAAGATAAACGAAGAAAAGCTTTATGAATATGAATGTAAGACCTGTCCCACCTGCGGTTCGTGCTCAGGTATGTACACAGCAAACTCAATGAACTGTCTTACAGAGGCACTCGGTATGGGACTTAAGGGCAACGGCACAATTCCCGCTGTTTATTCGGCAAGAATTGAGCTTGCAAAAAGAGCCGGTATGGCTGTTATGGATATGCTCAGACGCGACATCCGTCCCAGAGATATTATGACAAAGGATGCCATTATGAACGCTCTTACGGTTGATATGGCTCTCGGCTGTTCCACAAACAGTATGCTGCATCTGCCCGCTATTGCACATGAATGCGGTATTGAAATAAATCTTGATGTTGCAAACAAGATAAGCGAAAAAACTCCCAACCTCTGCCACTTGGCACCTGCAGGCAGAACATATATCGAAGAGCTCGATGAAGCAGGCGGTGTGTATGCCGTTATGAACGAGCTTAATAAAAAAGGTCTTATTAATACAGACTGTATTACCGTTACAGGCAAAACAGTCGGTGAAAATATTGAGAATTGCATAAACACAAATCACAATGTTATCCGTCCCATTGAAAACCCCTACAGCGAAACAGGCGGTATTGCAGTTTTGAGAGGTAATCTCGCTCCCGAGGGCTCAGTTGTAAAGCGTTCCGCTGTTTTACCCGAAATGCTTGTACACGAGGGTCCTGCAAGAGTATTTGACTGTGAGGAGGATGCTCAGGCTGCAATAAATGCAGGAAAGATTGTTCCCGGAGATGTTGTTGTTATTCGTTACGAAGGTCCTAAGGGCGGTCCGGGTATGAGAGAAATGCTCAATCCCACCTCCGCTATTATGGGTATGGGACTCGGTAACAGCGTTGCTCTTATCACAGACGGCAGATTCTCAGGTGCAACAAGAGGTGCCTGTGTTGGTCATATAACTCCCGAAGCTGCAAGCGGCGGTCTTATCGGTGTTGTTAAAGAGGGCGATATTATAAGCATAAATATTCCCGAAAACAAAATTGAGCTTAAGGTTGATGAAGCTGAAATAGACAGAAGAATGAAGAATTTTGTTCCGAAGAAAAAAGAGCTATCAGGCTATCTTAAGAGATACGCAGCCCTTGTTTCAGGCGGAGCAAACGGTGCAATACTTAACTGATATGAACAAAACTCATTTAACTGATATCAAATTAAAACTCAATACCCTCAGTGTTTTCAGACAGCTTCTTGAGGATGATATTATATGTGCTTTTATGGCATTTTTATCGGCACAGACTGTCGAAGAGCAAATCAGTACATATTCCGCATTTGTGTCCCTGCTTTACAGCGAAAACGGCGGTTCTCTCACAAAGCACATTAAATATATCTGCCTTAACAGCGAGAATGTTTATGTAAAGCTTATAGGGAAAAACAAAGAGGTTGCAGAGTTTATTGAGGAAAGTGTGAAAAATGAACTGGAGATTTTACAGGCTTTATGTGATATCACCTGTGATGAGCTTATTTCCTGTATTGATTTTTCAGGCACACTTCCCCGATTTGAAGCTCATAAAACAGACCTTAAGGCACAATTTTATCACCGGGCAGAGAATATAGGAAAATACGGCTACGGAATGTATGCCAAAAATCCTATGTTTTATATAGATGAAAACAAGCGTATAATCCCTGTAAAAAATCCTGATACCGTAAAGCTTTCTTCCTTTAAGGATTACGAATTGCAGAGAAACAAGGTTTTTGAAAACACAAAGGCATTACTCTCAAAAAAGCCTGCTTCAAACATTCTTTTAACGGGAGATGCGGGTACGGGAAAATCCTCTACCGTCAAGGCTGTTGCAAACGAGCTTTTCGGGGAGGGGCTTCGTCTTATTGAGGTAAGAAAGGATCAGCTATCACTTATTCCAAAAATACTTGATGAGCTGTCGGAAAATCCGTTGAAATTTGTTCTGTTTATAGACGACCTTTCTTTTCTTAAGGATGATGATAATTTCAACGCCCTTAAAGCAGTCCTTGAGGGCTCTGTTTCGGCAAAGAGCGAAAATGTTGTTATATATGCAACGAGCAACCGCCGACATATCATAAAAGAAACCTTTTCGGACCGTCAGGGTGATGAAGTGCATCTTAACGACACAATGCAGGAGCTTGTGTCACTTTCAGAGCGTTTTGGAATGCATATAAGCTTTTCGAAGCCGAATAAAGAAACATATCTTAATATTGTTAAGCATATTGCAAATGAAAATTCAGTTTCAATAAGCCAGGATGAATTAGAGCTTAAAGCAGAACGCTTTGCACTTGAAAGAGGCGGACGCTCTGCAAGAATAGCAAAGCAGTTTGTTGACATTCTGTTATCAGAACAACACTAAAAATTAAAGGAGATTTTGCAATGAGTAATAAAATTCATACCCAAAAAGCCCCTGCGGCAATAGGACCTTATTCACAGGCTGTAACAACGGGTAATCTTGTTTTTACATCAGGTCAGATTCCGATAAATCCCGAAACGGGAGTTGTTGAAGCAACCGATATCAAAGAACAGACCGAGCAGGTCTGCAAGAACCTCTCTGCCGTTCTTGAAGCGGCAGGCTCATCACTTCAGAAGGCTGTTAAAACAACCTGTTTTCTTCGTAATATGGAGGATTTTGCAGCATTCAATGAGGTGTATGCAACATATTTTACCGAAAAGCCTGCAAGAAGCTGTGTTGCAGTAAGAGAGCTTCCCAAGAGTGTTCTGGTTGAAGTTGAGGTTATTGCAGAAATCTAAGGGTGTCGCCACCCCTGAGGGAGAAATAAATTATGGATTCAAGTAAATACAGCGTGGGATATTTTCCCGTGGAGAAAAAATACAATAAATGGGTAAACAAGGACCATATCGAAAAGCCGCCCGTATGGTGCAGTGTTGATATGCGTGACGGTAATCAGAGCCTTATTATACCTATGAGCCTTGAAGAGAAGCTTGACTATTATCAGACTCTTCTCAAGGTAGGCTTCAAGGAAATTGAAGTAGGCTTTCCCGCAGCAAGTGAAACAGAATATGAATTTCTGCGCACGCTTATAGATAACAATATGATTCCCGATGATGTTACCGTTCAGGTGCTTACCCAGTGCCGTGAACACATCATCAGAAAAACATTTGAAGCCTGCAAGGGCGCGCCCTCGGCAATTATACATTTCTATAATTCCGTAAGCGTTGCACAGCGAGAGCAGGTTTTCAGAAAATCAAAGGAAGAAATAAAGAAAATTGCCGTAGACGGTGCAAAGCTTGTAAAGCAGTTAGCACAGGAATATGAGGGCAATTTCCGTTTTGAATATTCACCCGAGAGCTTTACGGGAACAGAGCCCGAATATGCACTTGAGGTATGTAATGCGGTTCTCGACATTCTTGAGCCCTCTGCAGACAACAATGTTATAATAAATCTTCCCGTTACGGTTGAAATGAGCTTGCCGCATGTATATGCAAGTCAGGTTGAATATATGTGCGAAAACCTTAAATACCGTGAGAATGTAACGGTTTCTTTGCATCCTCATAACGACAGAGGCACAGGTGTTGCCGATGCTGAGCTTGCTTTGCTTGCAGGTGCAGACAGAGTTGAGGGTACACTCTTCGGCAACGGCGAGAGAACAGGTAATGTTGATATTATCACACTTGCGATGAATATGTATTCTCACGGTGTAAATCCGGGGCTTGATTTCACTGATATGCCCGCTATTGTTGCAAAGTACGAAAAATGTACAAGAATGCATGTTTATGAGCGCTCACCCTATGCCGGCTCTCTTGTTTTTGCCGCTTTTTCGGGCAGCCATCAGGATGCAATAGCAAAGGGTATGAAATACCGTGATGAAAAGGCACTTCATAACTGGTCTGTTCCTTATATCCCGATTGACCCGCACGACATAAGCCGTACATACGATGCGGATGTTATCCGTGTAAACTCACAGAGCGGTAAGGGCGGTATAGGCTATCTTCTTGAACAGACCTACGGCTATAATCTGCCTCCCAAAATGCGAGAGCATCTCTCATATCTTTGCAAGGATATTTCCGATAAGGAGCACAGAGAGCTTAAAGTGTCCGAAGTGCTCGACATCTTCAAGAAAAATTATTTCCTGCACGATTCACATATCACAATTTCCGACATTCATTTCTTCCGTACCGAAAGTGCAATAAAAACACAGATTGTTTTCAACGAGGACGGAAAAGAAACTCTTATACAGTCTACGGGTAACGGTTCACTTGATGCCGTAAGCAATGCGCTTAAGAAGTACACAGGCACAAATTACGAACTGCTCGAATATACAGAACACAGTATGCAGGAGCAGGGTTCAGGCTCCGTTGCCGCAGCATATATCGGTATACAGGACGAAAAGGGCGTTATGCATTGGGGAGCAGGAACAGATACAGATATTATCCACGCAAGTGCAAATGCACTTCTCAGCGCATATAATACAATGAAATAAAGGAGAAATATATATGGGAATGACAATGACTCAGAAAATCCTTGCCTCACACGCAGGGCTTGACAAGGTTTCTCCCGGTCAGCTTATAAGTGCAAAGCTTGATATTGTTCTCGGTAACGACATAACAACTCCCGTTGCCGTAAACGAGTTTAAGAAAGCAGGCTTCGACAAGGTTTTCGATAAGGATAAGGTTGCAATAGTACTCGACCACTTTGTACCCAATAAAGACATCAAGGCAGCACAGCAGTCAAAGCAGTGCAGAGAATTTGCGTGCGAGCATTGTGTAAGCCATTTCTATGATGTAGGTAAGATGGGTATTGAACACGCGCTGCTCCCCGAACAGGGTGTTGTTACCGCAGGTGACTGTATCATCGGTGCGGACTCACACACCTGCACATACGGTGCCTTAGGTGCTTTCTCCACAGGTGTAGGCAGTACCGATATGGCAGCAGGTATGGCAACGGGTATGGCGTGGTTCAAGGTACCCTCCGCAATAAAGTTCAATCTTACGGGTAAGCTTCCTGCAAACTGCAGCGGTAAGGATGTAATTTTAACAATAATCGGTATGATAGGCGTTGACGGCGCGCTTTACAGAAGTATGGAATTTACAGGTGAGGGCGTTTCAACTCTTTCAATGGATGACCGTCTTTGCATCTGTAATATGGCTATTGAAGCAGGTGCTAAGAACGGTATTTTCCCCGTGGACGAAAAGACTGTTGAGTATATGAACGAAAGAAGTGAGCGTTCTCCCAGAATATTCGAAGCAGATGCTGATGCAGAATACGATGAAACCTATGAAATCAACCTTTCCGAAATTGTACCCACGGTAAGCTGTCCGCATCTTCCCGAAAACACACATCCTGCCAAAGAGCTCGGGGATATAAAAATCGACCAGGTTGTTATCGGCAGCTGTACAAACGGCAGAATGGAAGATATGGAAGCTGCATACAAAATCCTCAACGGCAAAAAGGTGGCTGACGGTGTTCGTTGCATAATCATTCCCGCAACAATGCAGATTATGCGTGAATGTGTTGAAAAGGGCTATGTTACTGCATTTATTGATGCAGGCGCAGTTGTGTCAACTCCCACCTGCGGACCGTGTCTTGGCGGATATATGGGTATACTTGCCGAGGGTGAAAGTTGTATTGCAACAACAAACCGTAACTTTGTAGGCAGAATGGGACATGTTGAAAGTGAAGTATACTTAGCTTCTCCCTATACTGCTGCTGCAAGTGCGCTGACAGGCTATATTAGTGAATACGAGGAGGAATAAGAATGAATACTCAAGGTAAGGTTTTTAAGTATCCCGATAATGTTGATACAGATGTTATCATTCCTGCCCGTTACCTCAATACTGCAAATGCAAAGGAACTCGCTTTGCATTGTATGGAGGATATAGACACCGAATTTGTCAAGAATGTGAATGCAGGCGATGTTATGGTTGCAGGCTGGAACTTCGGCTGCGGCTCTTCAAGAGAGCATGCTCCTCTTGTTATAAAAACCTGCGGTACAGGCTGTGTAATAGCAAAGAGCTTTGCAAGAATTTTCTACCGTAATGCAATAAATATCGGTCTTCCCATTCTCGAATGTGAAGAAGCTGCAGAGGAAATCAATGCAGGTGATGAGGTTAATGTTGATTTCGATACAGGTGTTATCACAAACATAACAACCGGTAAAACATATAAGGCTCAGCCCTTCCCCGAATTTATACAGAACATTATTAAATGCGGCGGACTTTTAGCATCTCTGAAAGAAGGTAGCAAGAATGAATAAGAATATTGCCGTTATCCGCGGTGACGGAATAGGCCCCGAAATAGTTGAGCAGGCATTAAAGGTGCTTAATAAGATTTCTGAGCTTTACGGACATACCTTTAATTACACAGATGTTGATATGGGCGGCTGTGCTATTGATAAGCACGGTGATCCTCTCCCCGAAAGTGAATTACAGAAATGTCTTGCTTCGGACAGTGTTCTTTTAGGTGCCGTAGGTGGTGACAAATGGAACAATGTACCGGGACATATGCGTCCCGAAAAAGGACTTCTCAGACTCCGTGCAGGAATGGGTGTATACAGCAATAACCGTCCTGCAAAAATCTGGCCGCAGTTAGCATCCGCTTCTCCTCTTAAAAAGTCTATTGTTGACAAGGGCATTGATTTTATAATCGTAAGAGAGCTTATCGGCGGTATTTATTTCGGTGAGCATAAAACGGTTGAAGAAAACGGACAGAAGAATGCTATTGATATTCTTGCTTATAATGAAGAAGAAATTGAAAGAATAGGCAGAATAGGCTTTGAAACAGCAAGAAAAAGAGGCAAAAAGCTCTGCTCAGTTGAAAAGAGCAATGTTCTCGATTCGAGCCGCTTGTGGAAGGCTGTTATGCATAAATTAGCAGAGGAATACACGGATGTTGAGCTTTCGGATATGCTTGTTGACAACTGCGCTATGCAGATAGTTAAAAATCCCGCACAGTTCGATGTTGTTGTTACGGAAAATATGTTCGGTGACATCCTTTCCGATGAAGCATCAATGATAACAGGCTCAATAGGTATGATTCCCTCATCTAGCCTCGGTAAAACCACCTGCGGACTTTATGAGCCCATCCACGGCTCCGCACCCGATATTGCAGGAAAGGACATCGCAAACCCCATAGGAACAATCCTTTCAGCCGCAATGATGCTCCGCTTCAGCTTCGATATGCCCGAGGAGGCAGACTGCATTGAAAAAGCAGTATCAAAGCTCCTCGACGACGGCTACCGCACTTCAGACATTATGCCCTCCGATGAGGAAGAAGCCGCAAAATGCAAAAAAATCGGCTGCTCAGAATGCGGAGAGCTTATTCTTGAGAGAATGGCTAAATAATTTACATAGTATAAACACAAAAGAGCTGATTCAGACAAAATCTGAGTCAGCTCGTTGTTTTTTTGCAGAAACCGAAGGTCTGTACTTGTAGGGAACGATGCCCACATCGTTCCGTTTTGATGGGAATGTATCTTCAGTTGCAGCAAAAAATAGGCTGTAAAAAAGTTAGAATTTGCTTAATACGGAACGAAGAAGGGCTTCGTTCCCTACCATTCGTAACCTCGAATTTGCTGCGAAATCAGCACATGGTATTGTTCTCTATTTTCGTAATATAAATTTGCAGGACAGTAACATTTAATATGTATGTAATTTGAATTTTCCATTTCCCAAAAATGAAAAAATGTTGATTTTTGGAAGTATGATAAAAGGATTATGCTAAATAAAAACAGTGGCAGGGAGAAAAAGCTCTCTGCCACTTGATTTTTATTTCAAAAATCCCTGTATTATAATTTCCTCTGCCTCGGTTTCATCGAGTCCGAAGGTCATAAGCTTTAATAACTGCTCGTTGTTGATTCTGCCTATTGCGGCTTCGTGGATTATCTGTGCGTCGGCATTGTTTGCGGCAATTTCGGGGATGGAACGGATTTTTGCGTTATCCATAATGATTGAGTCGCACTGAACATGTGCGGCGCATTTTGCGTTACCTACGGCTCTCGGATAGAATACCTGCTCGGAGTTGTCCTTTGCAACGGAACGGGAAATTATCTGTGCGGAAGCATCCTCGCCGTTAAGCTCTATAACCATATTTGACACAGCCGACTGATTGCCGTGTGTCATAAGTCTTTCGGTAACAATATATTTTGCACCGGCTTCAAGGGTAGCGCGTGTTTCTCTGAGAGTGGAGTCAACGCCCTTTATCTGTACGCTTTCCATTTCGCATACAGAGTTTTCACCTATGAACACTTCTGTTGTGGGATTGAGAGTTCTTGCTCCCGTGCCCTCGCCCTCGCCGTAGTGCTTTTCAACATATTTTATTCTTGCATTCTTTCCGATAAAGAAACGGTGTATACCGTCGTGACGGCTTTCATTACAGCCTGAGTTGTGTATACCGCAGCCTGCAACAATGGTAACATCGGCACCGTCACCGATATAGAAATCGTTATAAACCATATCATTGACACCCGATTCGGTGATGATTACGGGGATATATACGGTTTCATTCTTTGTGTCGGGCATAATACGGATATCAATACCCGGCTTGTCTGTTTTGTTTTCTATCTGTATTTTTTCGTTGGTTTTTCTTTCAACACCGAGTCCGTTTTTGCGGAGATTATAAACGCTGTTTTCGGGAAGAAAGGAAACATCTGATATTGCCTTCAAAAGGTTTGATTCTTTGATATCAAGCATTTTCTTCTGCCCCCTTTTCTCCTCTGAGGTCACATTTACGGTCAAATTCACCTAAAAGTGAGGGTAAAATTTCATCCTTTGAACCCTGAGTACGAATTTTGCCGTCTGCAACAACTATAACCTCATCTGCAAGCTGCATAATTCTTTCCTGGTGAGAAATGATTATAACACTCTCATTTTTTTCGCTTGAAAGCATTTTAAAGCTCTTTACAAGCATCTGGAAGCTCCACAGGTCTATGCCTGCCTCTGGCTCGTCATATATGGCAAGACCTAAATCTCTTGCCATAAGGCTTGCGATTTCTATTCTTTTAACCTCGCCGCCCGAAAGGGAGTTGTCAACCTCTCGGTTGAGGTAGTCCATTGAGCAAAGACCTACTCTTGTGAGATATGAGCAGCATTCATCCTCAGGAAGCTCACTGCCGTGCGCAAGGCTTAAAAGTCTGCGCACAGTAAGTCCCTTGAAGCGGGGAGGCTGCTGGAAAGCATAGCCTATGCCTAAGTTTGCTCTTTCATTTATAGACATATTTGTAATGTCTGTGCCGTTATACAGAATTTGTCCCTTTGTGGGCTTTTCGATACCCATAATAAGACGGGCAAGAGTGGATTTGCCGCCGCCGTTGGGGCCTGTAATAACAAGGAATTTTCCGTCTTCCAGAGTGAAAGATACATCTTTTATTATTTCAAGATTTTTTCCGTCGACTTCGTTTTTTACCGTAAAGCCGACATTTTTAAGTTCTAACATCTGATTTCTCCTATGAGATATAACATATTACAATAATAAGTATTGCCTGTAAAACAATAATAACAGGTAAACCTATCATAAATTTTTTATGGCGTGTTTTATGTCTGATTAATTGCATTGTGATATACTGTGCAACGGCACCGCCAAGTAAGCCGGCACAAATAAGAGTTTTTTCCGCTATGCGGTGTTTTGGGATTTTTTTTGAAGCTATTTTGTCGTAAACGGTCAGGCACACATTTATTATTGAAATTACCGCAAACCAGAATACAGCAATTTTAACAGCGGGTGACATTAAAATTCCACCTTGACAACACATTCACCCTTGCCTGCAGATACCTGCAGAAGGTATGCCTTACCCAGCTCCTTGAGGGTATATTTTTTTGTTGAGTATATAGCCTGAGGTTTTTTTGGAAGATAAATAAGAGTGGGGGCCTTTATAGTCGATGAGCCTGTGTAGGACAGAACAAAGGAATCTGTTTTCTTATCGTATTCATACTTTTTGATTGTGCCTGCAACAGCCTGAGGGATAGGACGGGATATTATATCCATAATTTTTGAATCCTCAAAACCGCCGAAATAATGCCAGTAGGTCTGGCTCCATTTATTTTTGTCAAACTTATCAACAAGATGCTGTAAAGCAGGATATCTTTCACCGCCGGGTACCATACCGCCCCATTCACCTACAAGCACGGGACAGTCAAGTCTTTTCTGAGTTCTCTCGTGTTCATTGAAGATATGGTCAATTCTGTAGGGGCTGGCTTCATTTGTGAGAGGTGTGTCAACAGTCAGGTCGTAGCCGTGGGGAGAGAATACGAGATTTTCTTCCTTTTTGCCGTCCTCATAGGTAACTCTGGGAGTTGAGCAGGGAATACCCGTGTTGGAATAGTAGCAGTTTTCCATAAAGATAAGCCCCTTATCCGTAACCTGACGGATTGCTATTGCACAGCGCTTCATAAAGGGATAGAATTTTTCTGTATCAAACTTATAAATGTACTTATTACCCTCATTGATAATATTTCTGTACACCTTTTCATCGTCAACGCAGGAAAGCATTTCCATAACATCTTTTGAGAGAGCATCTGAAATCAGTTTTTTGCGGTCCACCTTTTCGTGGAAAAGAAGAGTTCTGACAGCACCGCCGGCAATTTTTCTGAATGTTTTACCGCCTGATGAGCCGGGGTAGGGCTCATTGAACACATCGTAGCCTATAATACACTCATAATCCTTAAAATATGAAACAGTGTATCTGAGCATATCGCAGAATCTGTCCTGAAGACCTCTGCCTCTGTAGGGCTCGTTATCCCAGAATTTATCAAAGGAATGCTGAACACCCTTGTTGAAGAAATAACCCTCAGCCCATATAAGTCTGATTTTCTTTACCTTGTGTGCATCCGTGCACGCCCACAGCGGGGCACCGTCACCGTAACCGGTGGCAAAGGGACTGTATAAGTCCTGATGCCAGTCAAGAAAAACATACATATTATTTTTTTCACACAAATCGAGAATTTCTTTTACACCGTCAAGATAAGCGGTGTTGTATTCACAGGGAACAGGCTCTATGCCTGCCCAGGTCATACCAAGACGGATTATGTTTATGCCCTTTGCGGAAAGCTTTTTAAGAAGCTCATCTGTTATATCCGATTTATAACGGATAACACCGTCTTCATCGGGTTCACAACCCTTATATACAATGTTTACACCGTTAAAAATGCGTTCTCTTCCGAAATTGTCGATAATTCTTTTTGAATCAGCTGCAAAAGTGTTCATAAAAATCCTCCAGTGAAAATGTATGCACAATTATGTTACCATTATATAATAAAAAAGTCAAACATTATTATATACAATTTAACTTTACAAATAGTCAGGATAGTGTTAATATAAAGAAAAAACAAATGGAGACATTTTTATGGGAAAGTTAAAGGATTTTACCGATAAGGTCTGGTACGGCACCGGTGCGATAGGACTTGACTTAAGCTACGGTATGTTCAACGGCAGACTTTCAAAATATCTTACCGATGTTCTGGGGCTTAATACCAATTTCCTCTTAGGACTCACTGCTGCCGCCCGTATATGGGACGGTATAAACGACCCGATGATGGGCAGTATTGTTGACCATACGAACACAAAATTCGGCAGATACCGTCCGTGGGTAATTCTGGGTTCTTGTATGAATGCGGTTATTCTGTTCCTGCTGTTCTTTAATCCCGGTTTTTCAACAGGCTCTGTGTGGCTTTATGTTTACATAGCTGTGATGTATGTTCTCTGGGGAATGACAAACACCACGGCAGATATTCCGTACTGGTCTATGGTGCCGTCCTTTACAAGCGACCCGAATGAGAGAAGCATTATTGCAACTCTTGCAAGAACCTTCTCGGGACTGGGACAGGGAATAGTACAGATAGGCTCTCCTATGCTTCTCAATGCTCTGGGTACGGTTATTAACAATGCAGACGGTTCTGTTACTCACATCTGGACACAGAAAAGCTATACCGTTTGTGCAGTTGTGTGCTCTGTTTGTCTTGTATTTTTCTCTTTTCTTTCAATGTCAAAGGTGAAGGAAACACAGCATGCCGTAAATCAGGAGAAGTTCTCCTTTAGGCGTATTTTTGATGTTATAAAAAACAACGACCAGTTAAGAGTGTTTATGCTCTTTGCGATGCTTTCAAATGCAGGCTTCTACACAACAACGGGTGTTCAGGACTATTTCTTTGCTATAGTTATGGAGGACACCTCTGCACAGTCGCTTTTCAGCACCTTCGGTGCGGTAGGTTCAATCCTGGGCTTGGGTGTTATTCCCGTTATGATGAAGTTTACCTCGAGAAGAAGAACATATCAGTTCTCACTTTCTGTTGCACTTGCAGGTTATATAGGAATGTTTATTTCCGGACAGCTTCTTGTTTCAAAAATGCTTCTCAATATTTTCTTCCTTATAACACAGATAGGAACGGCATCAATGTTTGTTTCGCAGACAGTCTTCCTTGCCGATGTTGTTGACTACGGTGAGGTTACAAGCGGTGTGAGAAATGAATCCGTGACCTTTGCAATGAAGGGCTTTTTGCAGAAGATGGCATATACCGTGCAGACAATTATCCTTTTTGCAGTGCTCGGAATTGTGGATTACAACTCCTATAAGCCCGATGCTAACGGAATTACGGTATATTCCAAAAAGGTTAAAAGCGGCATAAGTGCTGTTATGTATATAATTCCGCCCATCTTCTTTGTTTTATCCATAATTGTTTTCAGCACAAGATTTAAGCTTCACGGCGAATATATGGAAAGTATTACCGCTCAGGTAACGGCAGCAAGAGAAAAAAGACTCGGACTTAACGGAGAAAAAGTGAATGAGTGCGCAGAATAAATCACTTTATTTTGAGGGTACGGCTAAGTTCAGAGGATTAAACTACTCATTTATCAAAATATTTGCTGTTGTCCTTATGTGTATTGACCATTTCAGCGTGGCGTTCTTCGGACAGGATACTACTGTGTTAAGACTTATCGGCAGAATAGGCTTCCCTTTGTTTGCTTTTATGATAGCCGAGGGTGCAAGGCGGACAAAAAACCGTGAAAAGTATATGCTCCGCCTGTTCCTGTTTGCCTTTGTTTCGGAGGTGCCGTTTGATTTCTTTGTAAGCTCCTCATTCTTTAATATATACTATCAGAATGTATTTTTCACTCTGTTCTTCGGCTTGTTTGTTATATGGTGCTATGAGCTGTTCAAGACAAAAAATCTCGGCTTCCTGAGTGTTTTGCCTCTGATTATCGCGTGCGTGGGAGCCGCTTTCCTCAACACGGATTACGGTGCAACGGGAGTTTTATGTATATTCATTTTCTATGTGTTTGCCGAAAAGGATTTTATTGCAAGACTTGCTGCTTATGCTGCGGCAATAGCTGTGCTGAGTGTGAATATCACATCAACAGGATTATATTTTGTTAATGTTGAGCTATATGCGCTTCTGGCTTTGATTCCTATATTTTTATACAACGGGAAAAAGGGCTTTAGGATGAACAAATATTTCTTTTATGCCTTTTATCCTGCACATATGCTTATTCTTAAATTATTGGCATATGCTTTTATGTAACAAAAAAGAAAGACATTGGAACAAAAAATTCCAATGTCTTTTTCACTTATTGAAATAAGTTATTGATTAGTCAGCAACGGGAGCATCTACGGGGCAGGAATCTGCACAAGCACCGCAATCAATGCAAAGATCTTCATTGATTTCATACTTGCCATCGCCTTCAGAGATAGCTTCAACGGGGCAGTCTGCTGCACAAGCACCGCAACCGATGCATTCATCTGTAATTCTGTATGCCATTAGTGTGACCTCCTTTGTGTCTTTTTCTTCATTGTAGCACAAAAAAATCAAATTTCAATAGGAAATTAATATTTTTTATACTTATGAAAAATATTAATGTATGCTGTAGGAAAAATTATTCCTCAATGCCTTTAAGAGCTTCGATTTCTTCACGGTTTACTCTTATCTGAGCATCCTTTATGAGCTTTACTGTTTTTTTGTTATATGAGCCGGGAGCAGCATCAGGGTAGCGGTCAAGGCGTACCTTGAGCATTCCCGTCAGGAGATTTACATCAACAACCTCACCTCTGCCGTCGGGAGTGTCAACAATCGCGCCTGTTTTCGGTGTGGAGCGCAGGAGATATTCATATGAATCCTGCTCGTATTTCAGACAGCACATAAGTCTTCCGCAGGTACCGCTGATTTTTACCGGATTAAGGGAAAGTCCCTGCTCCTTTGCCATTTTTATGGACACGGGCTGAAAATCGTTCAGAAATTCCTTGCAGCAGAAAGGTCTTCCGCATACTCCAAGACCGCCGAGCATTTTTGCTTCATCTCTGACGCCTATCTGACGAAGCTCAATTCTTACCTTGAAAACAGCAGCAAGGCTTTTTACAAGCTCACGGAAGTCAACTCTTTCGGGAGCAGTATAGAAGAAAAGAATTTTAGAGCCGTCAAAGGTGTATTCAACCTCAACAAGGCTCATATCGAGCTTGAAATGCTCAATTTTTTCAAGACATATCTGAAATGCCTTTTTTTCCTTTTCCTTGTTGCTTATAAGCACCTTTTCATCTTCGGGTGTTGCAATTCTTATTATGCTTTTAAGCGGTTTTACAAGGCTTTCCTCCGGCACTTCTGTATTTGCCGTTGCACATTCACCGCATTCTATTCCTCTTATGGTTTCAACTATTACCTTCTGTCCTTTTTTCAGGGTATGCCCTGCGGGGTCAAAGTAATATATCTTGCCGACTTCTTTAAATTTTACTCCTATGACTTCTGCCATTTGATTGTCATCCTATTCTTTCTTTCATTATAACTGCCAATAAGGATGAAAGACGGGTTATCAGTAAATTCTCATTGGCGTTCATTGATGCATCAGACTGAATTAAGTCCATAGCATCCTTTATTTTAAGCAAAGACTGTGTCGAAAAGCTTCTTGCGAGAGAGTATGCTTCTAATTCGCAGCCTGAAAGCTGGGGAGCATTACTGCCCTCGGTCAGAGCATCGCGCACAATATTTGTTATTTTTTCAGCACACTGTTTTGTAAGCTGACGGTTTTTTTGCAAGGGCGCGGTTTTAAGGAAGAGAGTAAATTCATCATCCTTACAAAGAGCATTTACTATGTCCTTTGCAGTATTCAGCACCTTTTCGTTTTCGGTTTTTACCTTTGCCGAAAGGGTATCGCCCAGATGAAACTCAACACATCTTGAAATTATTGTTTCGAGCATTTTTTCTCTCTGCTCACAAAGGAAAATAAACATCACAAATTCGGGAGGTTCTTCTATGCTTTTAAGCAGAGCATTCTGTATAACAGGGGAGAGAGAATTTGCATCGGGAAAGATATACACCTTGTTTGCCGCTTCATTGGGGGACAGATAAAGGGATGATAAAACAAGAGAATCTATCTGTTCTTTTGAAACATTTTTTTTGTCTTTTTCGGGGACAATATTGATTATATCGGGATGTGAGCCTGCCTTCAGCTTTATACAGTCCGGACACACACCGCAGGGCGTACCGTTTTTTAACTGATTGCACATAACGGCATTTGCCAGCTCAAGTGCACATTTTTTTTGCAGAGCTTCATTGCCGCCTGACAGCATAACGGTCTGAGGTATCCTGCCGTGAACCGAAAGCGTATTGACAGCCCTTTGTGTATGTTCGGGTATTTCGGGTGAGTTAAAAATCATAGTTTTACTCACATCTTTATAAATTTATCAATATCAACAACAAAAACCGTAGCTCCACCGACTGTTACCTCAACGGGAAGAGTTGTGAAGAACTGGTCTGCATAGCTGCCTGTTGTTGCATTGACAACCTGTGAACGCTTTGAACAGCAATCACGCATAATGTCAATAATTTCATCAACCTTTTCATCCTGCGTGCCTATAAGCAGAGTTACATTCCCTGCCTTGAGGAAGCCGCCTGTTGTTGAAAGCTTTGTTGACATAAAGCCCGATTTGTTGAGCTTTGAAATGAGAGCGGAAGAATCTTCCTTGTTAACAACTGCGATTACTAATTTCATATAAACTTTTCCTCCTGTTCGATTGCATTTATATTACGGTCTATTGTTTTCTGACCTCTCCAGGCAAAGGCTCTGCCTTCGACCGGATCGCCTGTGTGTACCGTAGGTTTTGCTGTTTCAAAAAATTCTTTTATGGGAGTCACCTTACATCCTGTGTTCATAGGACAGCTTTTCTGACATATATCGCAGCCCCATGCACAGTTATATTCAGTCATTTTCTGTTTCACTTCATCAGATAATTCTCCCTTTTTCTGTGAGAGATGTGAAAGGCATAAGTCACGGTTTACTCCGTTTTCGCTTAAGGCCTTTGTAGGACAGGCTTCAATGCATTTATTGCAGCCTGAGCAAAGAGAAATTTCTTTTTTTTGTATACAGAACTCTCTGTCTGTTACAATTTCCCCGAGAAAAACCCATGAACCGTATTCTTTATTTATAAAAAGGCGGTTTTTACCGAAAACTCCGAGTCCTGCATTTGCCGCACAGAAAACCTCAGGGAGAGGAGAATTGTCAATAAACGCTTCAAAGCAGTTTTCGGGGAAAGCGGCTTGCAGCTTTTGAGTGAATGTGTTTAAGAGATTCATTGCTATTATATGATAGTCGGCACTTACCGCATAACGGGATACATTGGAATTTTCATAATATTCCTCACCTAAATAATAGGGAAAAAGCACCGATATAATACTTTTTGCGTTTTCGGGAAGTCTTTTCTTTGCGGCACAGTCGAAAAGCATATGCTGTACCGATTCAAAAGACGATACACCGAAAGGAAGCTCGCCGAAAATCTGTTGTAATTCCATAGTTCCTCTTACATCTGCGCTAAGGCAATCATAACGGGCATTGTAAGAATAGAAACAAAGCTTACAAATGCCACAACCTTGGAAGCCGTGCCTGTGTCCTTACCGTATTTTGCTGCAAACATAACCGTGTTGCTTGCACTCGGGGCACTTGCCTGAATTATACACGCGCACAGTAATGCTCCCGACATAAGTCCCGTCAGTTTCATTATAGCAAAAACTACGGTGGGTACAAGTATTATTTTTACCAGAGCAACAAGATATTGCTCCTTGCTTTTGAATATTGTCTTGAAGTCTGCATTTGCCATATAGGTTCCCAGCATAAGCATAGCAAGGGGAGTGTTCATTGATGCTATCAGGGAAATGGGACGCAGAATAATATCGGGCTCATTTACTTTCAGCAAGAAGAAAGGCAAGCCTATGAGAACGCCGATAACACCGGGATTGAGAAGAAGTGATTTAACGGTGAATTTTGAAGTTTCCGTGTTGCCTTTTTGCATAGTCCATATGCCGTGGGTAAATGCAAAAAGCTGGAAAACAATAATTCCTGCAGAGGTATAGAAAACGCCCTCTTCACCCAGAACGGCTTTTGCAAGGGGCAGAGCCATATATCCCATATTACCGTAAATACAGGCATATTTGTATACGGCATTATTGCTGTTTTCCTTTTTTCTGAAAAGCGGTACGGTAAGAACAATTCCGACAAGATGTGTTATGATACCGCCTAAAACCGCAATGAGAAGATTTTTTGTGTTTTCACTTGTGAATTCGGTTGTCATAAAGGCTTCGATGATAACACAGGGAGTTATAAGCATAAAAAGCAAATCATTTGAAGCCTTTGCCGTTTTTTGCGTATAAAGACCTTTTTTGTCCATAAAAAAGCCTGCCGCAACAATAAGATAAAGAATAATAACCTGAATTGCCGCTACTGTGAAATTGTTAAAGAATAAAGAAAAATCCAAAATAAAGACCTCTTAAATTTCTTCGGCATCCTGTGTGTCTGAAAACTCGGCAACAGGAATAACCTTTTTCTGTTTTATTACGGGAATAACTGAGCAGATTGCAAAAAGTCCTGCAAAAGCTGTATAAGCATAATCGGGAGAGGCTGCAACAATATATTTTCCGTCAAGGAATAAGCTGAAAACAAGATTGGGGATTGACGCTCCTAAAAGCAGGAAGGCACTTATTATTGCTGTTGCAAAGAAAAGGGAGGCTGAATTCTCAGCACCTATGCCTGACATCTGACGGGCATATTCAAAAAGGAAAAGCATAAAGAACACATTGCCGAAAATTGTGATAAGAAGCTGACCTACCTTGAGATAACTTGCTGTTATTGAGAAAAAGGCTATAGTCTGTGAAAATGCCCATAAAACGGGGACAAGAAGACTCAGCTTCATTTTTGAAATAAGAGAAGAGCCTTTGAAATAACAAAAAGCGATAACAATAAAAACAACAGCGGAAAGTATTGCAAAAACAGGAGAAATTACGCTGATTGTACCCTCCGTTTTTATAAAGGAAGCAAAGGAACCGAAATATCCTGAAAAAGCCTCCTTTATGTATGAAAATTTTTCAACAGCAGTCCACACAAGAGAAGCTGCAAAAGCCAGAGCGGCAACAGCGCACAGAGCATTTTTCTGTCCCTGCTTTACAGGCTGAATATTTTTTGCCAGGAACGATAAAATGAGGGAGAGAAAAACAATGCCGATTGCTAAAATGTAGAACAGAATTACCGAGGGATTAGATTTGTCTGTAAAAAATCCTGTTTCTGAATCGGTAATTTTTATAAGCTGATAAAATCTTAAAATAAGGAACGCTGCAAAAGACACTCCCGATATTCCGAGAATAAGCGAGGGTGTTATTTTTTTTGCCGAGCCTTTCAGTTTCATTATAGTCACCTTTTTTCGCAAATATTAAACCGATAATTATCTGTCGGAGAGATTTTTATATTCAAGAGAGGTTGAAAGATTCTTGTATGAAGGTCGCATAATCTTTGAACAGGTTGCAATTTCTTCAAGACGGTGAGCACACCAGCCTGCCACTCGTGCTATTGCAAACATAGGAGTGAACAGGTCCTCGGGTATGCCTAAAGCCTTGTAAACAAGACCGGAATACAAGTCTACATTCGCACACATAACCTTTGAATAGCCCTTTTCTTCAGCGAAAACCTCGGGAGCTGTTCTCTCAATGATGTCAAGAAGAGTCCATTGGTCAAGAAGTCCCTTTTCTTCGGCAAGCTCTCTTGCATTCTGCTTGAGAAGAACGGCTCTGGGGTCTGAAAGTGTGTAAATAGCATGTCCCATACCATAGATAAGGCCTGAGCCGTCACCGGCCTGCTTTTTAACTATCCTGTGAAGATAGTCCTTTACCTGGGCTTCATTTGTTATATCGGCGATGTTTGCCGTTATGTTGTTTACCATTTCACAGACCTTTATGTTAGCACCGCCGTGGCGGAAGCCTTTGAGTGAGCCTATGCCTGCACCTATGGCAGAATATGTATCCGTACCGGAAGAGGTTACGCATCTGGTTGTAAATGTTGAGTTGTTACCGCCACCGTGGTCCGCGTGTATCATAAGACATATATCAAGCAGCTTTGCTTCCTTGTCTGTAAACTTTTTGTCGGAACGGATAGAGTTGAGTATAACCTCTGCTGTTCGCTGTTCGGGCTTGATGGGGTGGATATACATACTCTTTTTGTAAAAGAAGCGTCTTTTTACCTGATATGCATATGCCATAATCGAGGGAAGTCTTGCAATAAGCTGCAGGGATTGACGAAGCACATTTTCGATTGAGATGTCATCGGGGTTTTCATCATAGGCATAAAGCGCGGTGATTGATGAGCCCATTTTGTTCATAATGTTGGGTGAGGGAGCCCTCATAATAACATCTTCAATGAAATCAAAGGGAAGCTCACGGTTTTCTGCGATCAGAGCACAGAAGCCGTCAAGCTCATCCTTTGAGGGAAGAGTGCCGAAGATAAGAAGCCATACAAGCTCTTCAAAGCCGAAGCGGTCATCTGCAATGCAGCCGTTTACGAAATCGTAAAGATTAATGCCTCTGTAAATAAGTCTGCCGTGACGGGGCAGTCTTTCATAGTCATCAATATAGTAGCCTTCAACATTGCATATGCGGGTAAGACCTACCGTAACACCTGTGTTGTCCGCATTACGAAGACCTCTTTTAATTCCGTATTTAGTATATTTTTCAGGATTTATTGTATTGGCTGCAGTAAACTTCTTTGAAAGCTCACTGAAAATTTCATTACTGTCGCTGAGAAAAAGTTCGCTCATAATTACCTCCGAATAAAAAGGAAAGTTGTTGAATAATTTATTATATAGTAATTTAACAAATTAATCAATACCTGTAAAAGAAAATATAAACAAGGGAGTGAATTTATGCAGCTTCTACAGAACATTACCTTACCTATGTGTGTTGTTATAATACTTTTATGGGGCTGTTTCAAAAAAGTCAAAGTTATAGAATGCTTTGTTGAGGGGGCAAAAACAGGAATAAGCACGGTGCTCGATATATTACCTGTGCTCACGGCATTAATGGTTGCGGTGAGTATGCTCAGACAGTCGGGAGCTATGGAAGCGATGAGCAATATGCTGTCACCTCTTGCAAAGCTGCTCGGTATCCCGGCAGAGGTTGTTCCTTTATGTCTTATTTCCCCCTTTTCCGGAAGCGGTGCATATGCTGTTTTGCAGGATGTTTTAAAAAACTGCGGTACGGACAGCTATGTCGGTCGGGTTGCAAGTGTTATAAGCGGAGCGAGCGAAACCACCTTTTATGCAATTTCTGTCTATTACGGCTCGGTGGGTATCACAAAAACATCCTGGACATTACCGTGTGCCTTGGTTGCAGATATTGTTTCTTATATTACGGCAGCGTGGGGCTGCAGATTAAAAAAATAAGAAAATTCAAAATAGTACTTTTCAAGTCACTTTCTTTGTGTTAGAATATAATATATTTTTTTCACGAGGTGATTGCAGTGGGCGGATTTTTCTCAGTAGCATCAAAAGAGGACTGCGTGTTTGATTTGTTCTTCGGAACAGACTTTCATTCACATCTCGGCACTCGCCGTGCAGGTCTTGCAGTATACAGCGAAGAGCATGGTTTCGATAAGGCTATTCATAATATTGAAAATGCTCCGTTCAGAACTAAATTTTTTTCAGAATCAAATTCAATGCACGGGAATATGGGTATCGGCTGTATTTCCGATTTTGAAGCACAGCCTATCCTGATTCGCTCTCATCACGGAACCTTTGCTATAACCACAGTAGGAAAAATCAACAATATAAATGAAATAACCGAAGAGATTATCAAGGGCTCAACTCACTTTTTTGAAATGCAGAACGGTGAAATCAATCAGACTGAGCTTGTTGCCGCAATAATCAACCAGAAAGAAAATTTTATAGACGGTATCCGTTATGCACAGGAAATTATAGACGGCTCCGTGAGTATGCTTATTCTCACTCCTAAGGGAATATATGCAGCAAGAGATAAGCTTGGCAGAACCCCCGTTGTTATCGGTGAAAAGGAAGAGGGCTACTGCGCTTGCTTTGAAAGCTTTTCATATCTTAATCTCGGCTACAGAGATTATAAGGAATTAGGTCCCGGCGAGATAGTTGTTTTTGATGCACATGGTGTAAAAACCCTTGTTGCTCCCGGTAAGGATATGAAAATCTGTACATTCTTATGGGTTTATTACGGTTATCCGTCTTCTTCCTATGAGGGCTTAAGTGTTGAACATATGAGAAATATATGCGGACAGCTTCTTGCCCGTCGGGATAAGGACATTAAACCCGATATTGTTGCAGGTGTTCCCGATTCCGGTATTCCTCACGCAATAGGCTATTCAAACGAATCAAAGATTCAGTTTGCAAGACCGTTTGTAAAATATACTCCCACATGGGCGCGGTCATTTATGCCCACAAATCAGGCAAAGCGTAATCTTATTGCAAAGATGAAGCTTATTGCCATTCACGAGCTTATTGAGGATAAAAGTCTTCTTCTTATAGATGATTCTATAGTAAGGGGTACTCAGCTTCGCGAAACAACCGACTTTTTGTATGAAAGCGGAGCAAAAGAGGTTCATATACGCCTTGGCTGCCCTCCCTTGTTCTACAGCTGCAAATATCTCAATTTCTCCCGTTCCACCTCTGAAATGGAGCTGATAACAAGAAGAACCATTGCTGAAATTGAGGGCAGAGAAGCAACAAATGAGCTTGTTCAGGAATATATTGATCCCGATTCCGAAAAGTATCAGCTTCTTCTTGATAAAATCTGTAAGCAGCTTCATTTTACATCTCTTAAATATCTCCGTGTTGATGATATGATAAGCGCAACGGGGCTTCCCGCAGAAAAGCTTTGTACCTACTGCTGGACGGGAAAAGAATAATTAATGTATTTATGCCGATTGTTCAGATTTGTGAGCAGTCGGTTTTTTTCCGCTTGCACTTTTTTTTATTTTTTTGAAAAAAGTGTTGACAAAATATAAAATCGGGTGTATTATCTCCATATCACTTTGGTGATTTAAAGCATACAAGCACTAAATCGCTAAAGAGGCAAAAAAAGAATCAAAAGGTGAAAAAAATGAAAAACACAGTAAAAAAGATTTTATGTCTTGTTCTTGCACTCAGCGTAGCAGTTTGCTTTGCTGCCTGCTCAAACACATCAACAGATGAAACAACAACCGCTTCCGATGCAGCAGCTGATGCTACATATACAGTAGGTATCTGTCAGCTCGTTCAGCACGCCGCACTTGACGCCGCAACAGAAGGCTTTAAGGCTGCTCTCACAGAAAAGCTCGGCGACAAGGTTGAATTCTCCGTTCAGAACGCTTCAGGTGAAAACACCAACTGCACAACAATCTGCGGACAGTTTGTTTCTGATAAGGTAGACCTTATTATGGCTAACGCAACAGGTGCTCTTGCTGCAGCTGCAGCAGCAACAAGCGAGATTCCCGTTGTCGGCACTTCTATCACAGACTATGCTTCTGCTCTCGGTATCACAGACTGGACAGGAACAACAGGCTTCAATGTAACAGGTGCTTCTGACCTTGCTCCCCTTGATCAGCAGGCTGCTATGATCAAAGAGCTTTGCCCCGATGCAAAGACAGTAGGTATTCTCTATTGCTCAACAGAAGCTAACTCCAAGTATCAGGCTGATGTTATGACAGCAGAGCTTGAAAAGCTCGGTCTTGAGGCTAAGGTATTTACTTTTGTTGATTCCAACGACATTATCTCCGTAACAACTCAGGCTGCAGAGGAAAGCGATGTTCTCTTTGCTCCCACAGATAACCAGGTTGCATCCAATGTTGAAGCTATCAACAATGTTCTTGAACCCATGGGTGTTGCTCTTGTAGCCGGTGAAGCAGGCATCTGCGAAGGCTGCGGTATCGCTACTCTCTCAATTTCCTATTATGATATGGGATATGCTGCAGGTATGATGGCTTACGAAATCCTTGTAAACGGCGCAGATCCCGCAACAATGGAAATTCAGTATGCTGCAGAACTCACAAAGCAGTATATGTCCGCTCGCTGCGAAGCTCTTGAAATCGCAGTTCCCGACACTTATGAAGCTCTTGATGCTGAATAATTAATAAAGTATGCAACATTTACTTTCCCGAATTACTTCGGGAAAGTATTTTTTTTGATTTATAAAAAAATGTATTGACAAAAAAAGGTAAAACGATGTATTATCATAAACACAATATAAATTAACAGAAGGTGACATTCAATGAAAAAATTATCAAAGATTCTTTGTTTTGTTCTTGCTTTAAGCTTATGCTTATGCTTCGCTTCCTGCACAGATACAACAAACGATGAAACAACCACCTCAGGCGATGTAGCAGATGTAACATACACAGTGGGTATCTGTCAGCTTGTTCAGCACGCAGCACTCGATGAAGCAACTCAGGGCTTCAAGGATGCGCTTACTGAAAAGCTCGGTGATAAAGTAACATTTGACTATCAGAACGCTTCAGGCGAAAACACAAACTGCACAACTATCTGCACAAAGTTTGTTTCCGACAATGTTGATCTTATTATGGCAAATGCAACAGGTGCTCTTGCAGCAGCTGCAGCAGCAACAAGCGAAATTCCCGTTGTCGGCACATCTATCACAGACTATGCTTCCGCTCTCGGTATCACAGACTGGACAGGTGCAACAGGCTTCAATGTAACAGGTGCTTCTGACCTTGCTCCCCTTGACCAGCAGGCAGCTGTTGTTAGAGAATTAGTTCCCGATGCAAAAACAGTAGGCATTCTCTATTGTTCAACAGAATCCAACTCAAAGTATCAGGCAGACACCATAACTCCTCACTTTGAAGCACTCGGACTTGAAGTAAAGGTATATACTTTTGTTGACTCCAACGATATTATTTCCGTTGCAACTCAGGCTTCAACCGAATGTGATGCTATTTATACTCCCACAGATAATCAGGTAGCTTCCAATGCAGAAGCCATCAACAATGTTCTTGAGCCCGCAGGTGTTCCGCTTGTTGCAGGTGACACAGGCACATGTGAGCTTGCCGGCATTGCTGTATTAGGTATTAACTACTATGATATCGGTTATGTTGCAGGTGAAATGGCATATGAAATTCTTGTAAACGGTGCAGATCCCGCAACAATGGAAATTAAAACAGCAGATAAGGTAGCAAAGATGTATGTTCCCGAACGCTGTGAGCTTCTCGGAATTAATGTTTCTGATGAATATGTTGATATTAATGCCGAATAATTTATAAATTTATATTTTTCAGCCCGAAAGAGTCGTTTCTGTCTTTTTCGGGTTGTTTTTATGTCTTTTATAAAAACAGGTTGACAAAGAAAATGAAAGTGTGTATCATTTTTATATAATACAAAACTAAAGGAGAAGTCTATGAAAAAGTTATTTTCCATCCCCCTTTGCTTTGTTCTTGTTTTTAGCCTGATATTCTGTTTTGCAGCCTGTACAGGTTCAACAACAGAAGAGAAAACCACCACTGCAGATGAAATTTCTTATAAAATAGGCATTTGTCAGTTCAGCCAGCACGCAGCACTTGATGAAGCAACACAGGGCTTCAAGGATGCGCTTACTGAAAAGCTCGGCGATAAGGTAAGCTTTGATTATCAGAATGCTTCGGGGGAAAACACAAACAGCACAACAATCTGTTCTCAGTTTGTTTCTGACGGTGTTGACCTTATTCTTGCAAATTCAACTGCTTCACTTACTGCAGCTGCCTCTGCAACAAGTAATATTCCCGTTGTGGGCACTTCTATCACAGACTATGCTTCCGCACTTGGGTTTACTGAGTGGACAGGTGTTACGGGATATAATGTAACCGGTGTTTCGGATATTGCTCCTCTTGATGCTCAGGCTAAGGTTGTCAGAGAAATAGTTCCCGATGCAAAAACAGTCGGTATCCTGTACTGTTCAACAGAATCCAACTCCAAGTATCAGGCAGATACAATAACTCCTTACTTTGAAGAGCTCGGACTGCAGGTAAAGATATATACCTTTGTTGATGTAAATGATATTTTCTCACTTGTTACTCAGGCTTCAACAGAATGTGATGTTATCTATACACCCACAGATAATCAGGTCGCTGCTATCGCAGGTGCCGTAAATAATGTTCTTGAGCCTGCGGGTATACCTCTCATTGCAGGTGATACAGGTACCTGCAGACTTGCAGGTGTTGCTGTTGCCGGTATTGATTATTACAATGCAGGCTATGTTGCAGGTGAAATGGCATACGAAATCCTTGTAAACGGAGCAGATCCCGCCCAAATGGAAATCAGAACAGCAAGTGAAATATCAAAAATGTATGTTCCCGAGCGCTGTGAATTCCTTGGTATCACGGTTCCCGAGGATTATGTTGATATTGATGCAGAAAGCTGAAGAAACAGTTTTTTGATTTTTGATATGCTATAAATACGACACTTTGCCGGCTGCAGCTTGGTCAGAGTGTCGTTGTTTCCTGTTTTTTAATATTATATATTATAATTAATAATAGAAAACAAATAAAATATCAAATAAAACAGTTGACAAGCTGTCAGTTAAAAGTGTATTATTTAATATAATGTTTTTTTGTAACAAATGAAATATAAGGAGAAAAAAGATGCTTTCATTTCTTCAATCTTTACCCTCACCCATAGCCCAGGGTATGATATGGGGTATTATGGCTATAGGTGTTTACATAACCTATAAAGTTCTGGATGTTGCCGACCTTACGGTAGACGGCACTCTTGCAACAGGCGGTGCCGTTTTAGTTGTGCTTACAACATCAGGTGTTAATATTTATCTTGCTTTGATAATTGCATTTATTTCAGGATGTCTTGCAGGCTTTGTAACGGGACTTCTTCACACAAGATTCGGCATACCTGCCATTCTTGCCGGTATTCTGACACAGCTTGCTTTGTATTCTCTGAATCTTCGTATAATGAGTGCAAGAGCTAATGTGCCGATTAACTGGAGAATGTATGACCTTATCGTTTCATCAAGAACCGATGTTCTTCCAAAAACAATACTGGTGTGCGCAATCTTCATTGTTGCAATCATCGGCATTCTTTACTGGTTCTTCGGAACAGAGCTTGGTCATTCCGTCCGTGCAACGGGCTGTAATCAGGCAATGGCAAGAGCAAACGGTATTAACACGGATTCAAGAAAAATAATCGGTCTTATCATTTCAAACGGTATTGTTGCTCTCTCAGGCGGTCTTCTTGCACAGTTCTCAGGTGCGGCAGATGTAAATATGGGCAGAGGCGCAATCGTAATCGGTCTTGCTGCTGTTATTATCAGCGAGGTTGTTTTCGGTAAGATTTTCAAGAATTTTGCATTAAGACTTCTCGGTGTTGTTTTTGGCGGAATTATCTATTATATTGTTATTTCAATCGTTCTTAAGTTAGGACTTAATGCAAATGACTTAAAGCTTCTTTCTGCTTGTGTTGTTGCACTTTTCCTCGGACTTCCTTATTGGAAATCAAAATTAAGTCACAAAAAAGGAATGAAAGAAAAGAAGGGAGAGAAGATTAATGCTTGAGATAAACGGTGTTTATAAAACCTTCAATCCCGGAACCATCAATGAGAAAAAGGCATTGAACGGTATAGACCTTACTCTTAATGACGGTGATTTTGTTACGGTTATCGGCGGTAACGGTGCAGGTAAATCCACTCTTCTCAACATGGTAACAGGTGTGTATCCCGTTGACTGCGGTTCAATCAAAATTGACGGTATCGATATCACAAATCTTCCCGAGTACAAGCGAGCAAAGTATTTCGGCAGAGTTTTCCAGGACCCCATGACAGGTACTGCTGCAGATATGCAGATAGATGAAAACCTTGCCCTTGCAGCAAGAAGAGGTAAAATGAGAACACTGCGTAACGGTGTTACAAAGAAAGAAAGAGAAGAATTTAAGGAGCTTCTTAAAAAGCTTGATTTAGGTCTTGAAAACAGACTCACTTCAAAGGTAGGTCTTCTTTCAGGCGGTCAGCGTCAGGCAATAACTCTGCTTATGGCAACAATGCAGAATCCTAAGTTATTGCTTCTTGACGAGCACACCGCTGCACTTGACCCGCAGACAGCTGCAAAAGTATTAAAGCTTACGGATGAGCTTATTTCTGCAGGAAATATTACCACTCTTATGATAACTCATAATATGAAGGATGCTATCAGACTCGGCAACCGCCTTATTATGATGTATGACGGAAAGGTAATATATGATATTTCAGGTGAAGATAAGAAAAATCTTCATGTTTCCGATTTGCTTGAGCTTTTCGCAAAGGCAAGCAATGGCGAATTTGCAAACGACAGAATGATGTTGGCATAATTAAAAAGGCTTGGGGATGTAATTTTTTTTACATCCCCGATTTTTACATAGGAGAATGTTTATGTTATATTTTTATCCTGAGGATTACGGTGCTATTGCAGATGGAAGAAATAATGACTGCACCGCAATTCAGTCAGCCATTGATGCGGCTGAGAAAAACGGCGGCGGTACGGTTGTCCTGACAAGCGGAAAAACATATTTTTCCGATTCAATAAGAATGAAGAAAAATGTTGAGCTGCATCTGCAAAAGGGATCAAGACTTAAAGCAACGGATGATATAAACGGATATATCCGTCCGTGCAATATGATAAATGATCCGAAAACTGCACTTATAGGAAACCCTGTTACGGGTAAGCCGTCATTTGTGTTTATTTACGGATATGAGGCAGACTCCTGCACAATTTCAGGTGAGGGCACTATTGACGCCAATGGGCACGCCTTTGTTGAACGCAAGGACAGATATTATGTGACAGGTAATTTCTATCCGCGTCCCACCGTAATTTACATTGAAAAGAGCAACAATATTACTTTTAAGAATTTTACGGTTGTTGACGCACCGTTCTGGACACTTCATCCCGCAGGCTGTGACGATGTGCTTATTTCAAAAATAAGAATATTAAATGACCTTGATGTTGCAAACTCTGACGGTATTGATCCCGACCACTGCTCAAATGTGAGAATACTCGGCTGTCATATTGAATGTGCGGATGACTGTATCTGTCTTAAGACTTCAAAGGGTAATGCCGAATACGGCCCCACGGAAAATGTGATTATTGCAGACTGTACCCTCATTTCAACCTCTGCCGCAATAAAAATCGGCACAGAGGGTGTGGGCGATTTCCGCAATGTTATTGTTGATAACTGCATTATTTCAAGAAGCAACCGCGGACTTTCAATACAGATCCGTGACGGCGGAAATGTTGAAAATGTTTCATATTCAAACTGTATAATAGAAACACGCCGTTTTTGTCCCGATTGGTGGGGAACAGCCGAGCCTATAGTTATTACCTGCTTTAACCGTGATGAAAATACGAAAGCGGGAAAAATCAGAAATATCCGTTTCAGAAATATAAGCTGTAATGGTGAAAACGGTGTTCTTATTCACTCAACAAAGGAAAATATGATTGAAAATGTTTCCTTTGAAAATGTTTGGGTGACAATGTCAAAAACATCCAAATGGGATTGCGGACTTTATGATTTACGCCCCTGTCTTCAGTACGGTGTTGAGAAAATCAAAAACTCGGGGTTCTTTATCCGCAATGCCGAAAATGTGCTTATTGAAAAATCAGGTGTTGAGTGGGGTAATGTTTGCGAAGAATACAACAAGGCGATTGATGCCGAAAACGCTCCCGGGCTTGAACTGATAAGATTCTCGGGAAAGGATGCTCATTAACAAAAAAATACTATCCAAGGGAGACACTCTGAAGCAAGGAAGTTGTCTCCCTTAAATTTTATTGTTTTTAAATTAGTATTGCTTTTGTTCCAATCTTGGAATATAATCATACATATAGGAGTGTGATTCAAAATGTTAGCATATATGACTGCAAGTGAAGCTGCTAAAAAATGGAATATATCGCACAGAAGAGTTCTGACTTTATGCAAAGAAAATCGTATAACCAATGTTGCAACTCTCGGCAATATGTGGATTATACCCATTGATGCCCAAAAGCCTGAAGATGCGCGTAGTCTTAGATATAATCACTCAAATGCAAAGAATGCCAAACCATTTTTAAAATGGGCAGGCGGAAAAGGTCAACTTCTAAAAGAAATCGAGCGCTATTATCCTTTTGATGACGGCAAAATTACGAAATATGCAGAACCATTTGTTGGCGGCGGCGCAGTTTTGTTTGATATCCTTAGCAAATATGATTTAAGAGAGGTTTATATCAGCGATATAAATGCAGAACTCATCAACTCTTATTGTGTTATTCGTGACGATATTGATACTTTAATCAAAATGCTTTATACAATGCAAAATGAGTTTATCCCGTTAGATACTGATAGCCGAAAGGTTTATTATAATGCAAAGCGTGAGCGTTTTAACGACTTAAAGGTTAACGGGAACGAAAATATAAACATTGAAAAAGCTGCTTTGATGATATTCTTAAATAAAACCTGTTTTAACGGATTATTCCGTGTAAATAAAAAAGGATTTTTTAATGTTCCTATGGGAGCGTATAAGAATCCTATGATATGTGATGAAAACAATCTTCGAGCAGTAACAGATAAATTACAAAAGGTTACTATTGTTTGCGGAGATTATAGAGAATCTGCAAGCTTTATTGATGAAAATACATTTGTATATTTTGATCCACCTTATAGACCGCTTACCGACACGGCAAGCTTTACTGCATATACGGAAAATTTGTTTAATGATGAAGAACAAATTGAACTTGCAAAATTTGTTGATGATATGAACAAAAAGGGTGCTAAAATTATAATCAGCAATTCAGATCCGAAGAATTCAAATACAGAAGATGATTTTTTTGATAATATTTACTCGACTCATAATATTAAAAGAGTTGAAGCAACAAGAATGATTAACTGTAACAGTGAAGCAAGAGGGAAGATAAAAGAATTGCTTATCAGTAATTTTTAAGGAGAAAATATATGAATAGAGATTTTAATACTTGGTTATCAGGCTTTCGTGATAGTATAGCAGACTATGGTTACTACATAGATTTTGAAAAGGTTCACAGAAATGTTGATAGTATAAAGATTGAATTAAATATTCTTAATTCTCTTATAGGTTCAAAAAACATCGAAGAAGATTTTGAGAGCTTATTGAAAAAATATCCCGAAGTATTGAAATGTATTCCTTTGCTTTTGGCAGTCAGAGCAAATGAAATATATTGTCAGGATAAAAATGGCGGTCATTTGTATCAATTTGATTCAAATAAGTATCCTCCGAACGGGAACACCTATTTTGACAGTTACAAATATTTCATGAGAGAAACCGGTCTGTTTGATTTGTTGGGAAATCACATTGTCAACAACTTGGTTGATTATGCCACAGGTGTTGAAACAGGTCTTGATTCTAACGGTCGCAAAAATCGTGGCGGACACCTTATGGAAGATTTAGTTGAGAGCTTTATTCAAAAAGCAGGCTTTATTAAAGATGTTAACTATTTTAAAGAAATGTATATTCATCAGATAACTGATAAATGGGATATAGATTTATCTGCCATTTCAAATCAAGGAAAAATGGAAAAGCGGTTCGATTTTGTAATCAAAACGCCTGATATGATTTATGGTATCGAAACTAATTTTTATGGTAGTGGCGGAAGTAAATTAAATGAAACCGCACGCAGTTATAAGACGCTTGCTTGGGAAACCGAAGAAATTGCTGGTTTTACATTTGTTTGGTTTACAGACGGAAAAGGTTGGACAAATGCACGAAACAATCTTGAAGAAACCTTTGATGTTATGCAGCACATCTACAATATTAAGGATTTAGAAAATGGTGTAATTAGCGAGGTCTTTAAATAATGGTAAAGAAAATAACCAAGTGGGAACCTGAAGATTTTGAACTTGAGATGACAACTCATTGGACCTTTCCCAAAAGAGGAGATTGGGCAACCCACGATGCAAAGTGGCGAGGAAATTGGTCCCCGTATATACCGAGAAATATAATGCTTCGTTATTCTCAGGAAAACGATTTGGTTCTTGATCAGTTTGCAGGTGGCGGAACCACTCTTGTTGAAGCCAAACTACTTAACAGAAACATAATCGGTGTTGATGTAAATGATGTTGCACTTGCTCGTTGTAAAGAAAAAACGGAGTTTGAACACGAAGGTGCAAACGGGAAAGTGTATTTGTATAAGGGCGATGCTCGAAATCTTGATTTTATTCCTGATGAAAACATTGATTTGATATGTACACATCCGCCGTATGCTGATATTATTCAGTATAGCGAAGATATACCTGAAGATTTGTCTTTGTTAAAGGTAAAAGATTTTCTCGAAGAAATGAAAAAGGTGGCTGCAGAGAGCTACCGTGTTTTGAAAAAAGATAAGTTTTGTGCTGTTCTTATGGGTGACACACGCCAAAAAGGTCATATGATACCTATGTCCTTTGATGTTATGCGTATTTTTGAAGATGCGGGATTCAAACTTAAAGAACTGATTATCAAGGAACAGCATAACTGCAAGGCAACAGGCTATTGGAAAACTAATAGCGTGAAATATAATTTTTTACTAATAGCACATGAATATTTATTTGTTTTCAAAAAACATTAATTTTGTAACCCACTATCATTTTTACACGGAGTATTCGTGAAAGTGTCATGGTGGGTTATTCACTTTAAAAAGAGTGTAAAAGAAAAAACGGCATAACCAAAGGCTACACCGTATAACAAAATAAATCAGTTTAGATACAAGAGCTAACCGATTTTACTGCATATAAGTTTTTTTGATTTACATCTTTACATCTATCTGCACATTCTCAAAATCCGAGATAAAAAATCCCGGCAGATCTGTTACAGGCTCATATTTCAGAAATGAGAACTTCTGAGTAAGCTTTCTCATACCGAAGCCGCTGTTTTTTGCAAGCTCTGTTATATATACGATATCTTCGCTGCTTTCGATGTAAAGCGTTAATACGAAGTCATCCTTTTGTGTGTTTGAAAATCTCAAATCCTCATCGTGATAAAGCTTGTATTTTCCGTTTTTTCTGAAATCTGCGGGAGAGGTGAGCGCAAAGCTCTTAACCTCATAGGAATACGGTGAAAATTTATGAGAGGAAACACTCATATCGTATGTTACCTTATACCAGTTTCCACTGTTTGCCGGCTTTAATGGATCATTCGCTTCGGCTTTTTCTACTGTGATACCGTTAAGCTCAAACTGCGGCTCGGTATTGAAGGTCAGAGCAAAGGTAACGAGAATTGATATAACAAGGGATAAAACCCCTATAATTGTGATTACGCTTAAAATGTTGAAAGCTGAAAGAGTTATTTTATTTTTCAAAATTACACCTCCTTGATGTTTAATTATATTTTGTGTAATAAAAAATGTCAAGGAAATAAAAATATCTTAAAAATTCTATTGATTTGTGTAAAAGATTTACATATAATTGTCCGTGAAAAGTGATATTTTTTGCTTTTCTTCAGTAATAAAAATATTATTATTGTCAACTGCACAAAAGTGGGGTGAAAGAATGAAGATTATTTCAAACAGTCCGTTCCCTGAGTGCTACAGGGAGCAGTATAACAAGCTGTTCAGTGAAGAACAGCCGTTGTTTATGGTTGTGGGGGATTTGTCCCTAAAACGGAAATACGGCAGTTCTGCTATGTGCTTCACAAAGAAAGAAATAATTGCATTTGATGAATCGTATGACGGCGGCTATATCGCAATGCCTTATTCTGATATGAAAAAAGCCGCAGTCAAGAGAATGTACGGTAATGCGATTTTCAGTGTAATCGATACTGATGGTAAGAGGCACAAGCTTATCCGTTTTACCTTCTCGGCTGCAAATATTGCCGATGCGGGTGCAGATTTTGTTAATGCAATCATTGAAAACGGATATTCCGATGAGCTTATTTATGCTGTTGAAAGCACATATTTAAGACAGAGAAGCTTCTGTCCCACCTGCGGAAGAAAGCTGCCCAATCCCGATGCGGAGTGCTTTAACTGCAAGGGCAAGAATAAGATGTTTGCAAAGTTTGCACAGTATGCTATGCCGCAGAAAAAGAATCTTATAATCTGTATGCTTTTGTCACTGTTTACAACAGCTATGTCACTTGTTCCGCCGTATATAACGGGACATATGGTTGACAAGGTTATTCCCTCGGGTGATTCTGCAATGCTTATAAAGGTAATATTATTCCTTTTGGGCGTTTATGTGCTGCAGTATTCCGTAACGGCAATAAGATCATATCTTCTCAGAGTCACGGGCGATAAAATTGTTGTGGGGCTTAAAAAGGATATATATGCAAAAGCACAGTATCTTCCGATGAGCTTTTATGACAAAACCTCAACAGGCTCGGTAATCAACCGTGTCAACTCCGATACTTCAACAATCCAGAACTTTGTGCTTCGTGTTTCTCAGGAGGCTGTTGTTCAGCTTTTCACTCTGATTGGTATACTTGTTATAATGATATGTATGAACTGGAAGCTCACACTGTTTTCCCTGCTTCCGATACCGTTAGTTGTTGCAACGGGTAAAATCTTCGGAAAGAAGATAGGTCCGCGCTATATGCGAATCTGGCGCAGAGGCTCGGCAATATCAACACTTCTTGCCGACACTATTCCCGGTGTGCGAGTTATAAAGGCATTTACAAACGAAAAATCTGCCGTAGATAAGTTTGATGCTTATTGTGATGAATGGATGAAGGAAGATGATTCCGTTGCAAAAATTGCAGGCTTTTTCCCTGCTTTTATGACATTTCTTGTAACTTGCGGCTCACTGATCATATGGTTCTCAGGAGGTCTTTCCGTTATTAACGGAGGTGACTTCAGTATAGGTCTTCTTGTATCCTTTGTTTCATATGCGAGTATGTTCTATAATCCCATAAACTTCTTTGCTAATTTCAGCGATACATATCAGAACACACTTGCATCCGCAGAAAAAATACTTGACATTCTTGATGCAGAGCCCGAACACGACTTCGGTAAGGGCAACTGTCTTGAGAGAATGGACGGTAAAATTGAATTCAGAAATGTCAATTTCTCCTTTGACCGTTCAAAGAAGGTTCTTTCCAACATCAATCTTGTTATTGAACCGGGTGATGTTGTCGGTATTGTAGGTACAACAGGCTCAGGTAAATCAACACTCATAAATCTTCTTATGAGATATTATGATGATTATGAGGGTGAAATCCTTGTTGACGGTATAAACATCAAGGATATTGATATGCAGTATTACCGTAATCAGATAGGCTTTGTTCAGCAGGAGCCGCTGATGTTCAAGGATACAATCTGCAATAATATCGCATACGGTGCAGGTCAGGTACATGTTGAACAGGTGCTCCGTGCAGCAGATATTGCAAATGCGCACGGCTTTATATCCCGTCTTCCCGATGCGTATGACACAATGCTCGGAGAGAGAGGTATAGGTCTTTCGGGCGGTGAAAAGCAGCGTATATCCATTGCAAGAGCTGTTATGAAAAACCCGAGTATTCTTATCTTTGATGAAGCAACCGCTGCGGTTGACTCCGAAACAGAGCACCTTATTCAGGAAGCTATAGAAAGACTTATCCGCGGCAGAACAACGCTTATGATTGCGCACCGTTTGTCAACACTTCGCAATGCAAATAAAATCATTGTTGTTGATAAGGGTGAAGTGATTGAATTCGGTCCGCCCGAAGAGCTTATGAAGCTTAAGGGTAAGTATTATAAGCTTATCCAGATTCAGTCTATGGGTGAACAGCTTCAGAAGCAGAAGCAGGAAGAAAATTTTGAATGAGAGTGAGGGAAGAATATGATAAACTATATTGACGGACCTGAAATCCGTGTTACCGAAAATGACGGTATTTTTGTAGATGTTGAATTCTTCCACACCAAGGAAAAATTCACAGGACTTGAACCGCACCGTCTTTTTCCGCGAAGCGGAGCAAATAAGTATATTGCTCTTATGACAGAGGACGGTGAGCAGATTGCAATTATCCGTGACATTGCTTCTCTGCACGAGGATTCCCGTAAGGTCATAGAAGATGCACTCAATGAATATTATATGATTCCGAGAATAACCCGTTTTATCAAGATGACGGATAAGTTCCAGATATGGATATGGACTGCCGAAACAGACCAGGGAATAATTTCATTTGAAATCAGAAATCATATAGCATCAATAAAGCCGCTTTATGACGGCAGAGTTCTTATAAAAGACGGTAATGATAACCGTTATGAAATTCCCGATTACAGAAAACTTGATAAGAAGAGCCAGAAGATGCTTCTTCCAAAATTATAAGAGGAGACAAAACCGATGAAATTAATTGTTGCAATAGTAAATAATGATGACTCCAATGTGGTTGCATCCGCACTCACTAAAGAAAACTTTATGGTAACAAAGCTTTCTACAACAGGCGGCTTCCTTATGGTTGGTAACACTACCTTCCTTATAGGCACAGAGGATGATAAGGTTGAGAGAGTAAAGGAAGTAATCCGTAAGCATTCAATGGTAAGAACACATCAGTCAAGAACCACAGAATCCTTCGGACAGGGCTTCTCGGAGGGTGCTTTAGGTAACGAGGTAACCGTTGGCGGCGCAACGGTATTTGTTCTCTCTGTTGATTCAATGAGTAAATATTAATTAAAAAGAAAAGCAACAACCGTCTGTTCCTGAAATACGGAAAGACGGTTGTTTCTGTTTAAAGAATATTGAAAGGGGTGTTATTTGTTTTCATTGTCTGTACTGTGACAGCTGCCGCTCATAGGGCAGGAGCCGCAGGAGCATCCGCAGGAGGATTTTCCCTGCTTTTTATCTTTTATCATTTTTCTTATTATAAGAACAACTACAGCAATAAGACAAACGCAGATTACTATTGTTGCAAGGTTTGAGCTTAACCATTCAAGCATCGGTATACCTCCTTATGATTGTTATTTCGTTGCTTTGATTTTTTCTTTTGAGTTTATTTTTGCTTTTTTATTGGGATTATAGGGTTTTCTTGCAATTAGATAAATAATAGCACAGAGAACTATTAATGCGGCAATAAAGCCTGTAATATTCATATTTCCGGTAATAGCAGAGCCGACCTGATATACGATAAGAGAAATTGCATACGCAAAAACACACTGATAGCCTATTGCAAAGGCAGTCCATTTTGGTGAGTTCATTTCTCTTCTTATAGCACCCATAGCTGCAAAGCAGGGAGCGCAGAGGAGATTGAATATAAGGAAAGAGTAAGCTGTGATTTTGTTCATATCCATGAAATCCAGAACTCCGAACACTCCGACAATTTCTTCTTTTGCAACAAGTCCCATTATTGTTGCAACTGTTGCTGTTGAGTTGCCGAAGCCGAGGGGTTTAAATATCCAGCAAAGTGCATTTCCGATTATTCCGAGAATACTGTTATTAAGCTCCATTTCAGTGTCAAAGGCAAAAGCACCGTCAACAATGCCGAATACAGAACCTGCCCAGATAATCATAGATGCAAGAAGGATAACAGTTCCGGCTTTTTTGACAAATGAGCTTGAGCGTTCCCACATGCTGAGAAGTATGTTTTTGAGAGTGGGCATATGGTAGGCAGGAAGCTCAAGAACAAAAGGAGCAGGATCGCCGGCAAAGGGCTTTGTTTTCTTGAGAATAAGTCCTGTGATAACAATTGCGGCAATACCGATAAAGTATGCACTGGGACCTACCCACCATGCACCGCCGAAGAGAGATGTTGCAATAAGGGCAATAATCGGGAGCTTTGCGCCGCAAGGCATAAAGGTTGTTGTGATGATGGTCATTCTGCGGTCACGCTGGTTTTCTATTGTTCTTGATGCCATAATACCGGGAACACCGCATCCGATACCAACAAGCATAGGAATAAACGATTTGCCGGAAAGTCCGAATTTACAGAAGATTTTATCAAGCACGAATGCAATTCTTGACATATATCCGCACGCTTCAAGGAAAGCCAGGAATATGAAAAGAACCATTAACTGAGGAACAAAGCCGAGAACTGCACCAACACCGCCTATAACACCGTCAAGCAGCAGGGAATTGAGCCAATCGGGAGTATTAAGAGAGATTAAGGCTTTTTCAACAAGAACCGGTATTCCGGGAACCCATATGCCGTACTCAGATGTGTCAGGCACATTTTCAGCTTCTAAGGCTGTATCAACCGTTTCTGAAATATCGAAGCCGCCGGTAATCAGAGTGTCTGCATAGGAAGCATATGCTTCATCGAAAGCACCGAAGTCACCGTCTGCAATAGCAGCCTGAAGCTCATCTGCTCCGATAATACCCGCATTAACTGCTTTGTCGATTGTTAAAACAACATCTTCGGTAAAAATGTTCTGTGCTGCATACTCGTTCATTTCTTCTTCATACTGCGAGGTACCTATACCGAAAAGATGCCAGCCGTCACCGAAAACACCGTCATTTGCCCAGTCTGTAACAATAGTACCCACAGTTGTTACTGAAATATAATACACAACGAACATAATAACAGCAAAAATGGGAAGAGCAAGGAAGCGGTTTGTAAGAACTCGGTCAATTTTATCAGAGGTTGAAAGCCCGCCTTTGTTCTTTTTAGTGCAGCACTTTGCCGTTATTTTTGTTACATAGTCATATCTTTCGTTTGTGATAATACTTTCAGCATTATCATCAAAAAGCTTTTCGCAGGCAGTTATATCCTTTTCAATATGCTCAAGAGTATTCTGAGGGATTTTAAGCTCTTCAATTACTTTTTCATCGCGTTCAAAAATCTTTATCGCATACCAACGCTGTTTTTCTGCATCCATACTGTGAATGGCTGCTTCCTCAATGTGAGCAAGAGTATGTTCAACCTCACCTGAAAAAATATGTAAGGGCTCAGTTGTTCCCGATTTTGCAGCCTCAACAGCCGCTGCTGCAGCCTCATCAATTCCCGTTCCCTTAAGTGCAGAAATTTCAACCACCTTGCAGCCTATCAGCATTGAAAGCTTTTCAATATCAATATTGTCCCCGTTCTTTTTTACAACATCCATCATATTAACGGCAACAACAACAGGTATACCGATTTCGGTAAGTTGGGTTGTGAGATAAAGGTTTCTCTCAATATTTGTGCCGTCAACTATGTTAAGAATAGCATCGGGACGCTCACCTAAAAGATAATTTCTTGCAACAACCTCTTCGGGAGAATAAGGTGAAAGTGAGTATATTCCCGGTAGGTCAGTAACAATGATATTATTGTCTTTTTTTAGTCTGCCTTCTTTTTTCTCAACCGTAACACCGGGCCAGTTTCCTACAAACTGATTTGATCCCGTGAGGGCATTGAAAAGTGTTGTTTTTCCGCTGTTGGGATTGCCTGCAAGAGCAATTCTTAAACCCATAAACAGTTCTCCTTTCGTATGAGGTTAGCGTTTGCTAACCGTATGCCGTAAAATATGGGGCATTCTGCCCCTTCGGATTGCCAGATACCTGAAAATTATTCCACTTCAATCATATCGGCATCTGCTTTTCTTAAAGAAAGCTCATAGCCTCTGACGGTAACTTCAATAGGATCGCCCAAAGGAGCTACCTTGCGGACAAAAACAGAAGTTCCTTTTGTTATGCCCATATCCATAATTCTGCGTTTTATCGCACCTTCACCGTGAAGCTTGACTACCTTGAAGGTTTCGCCTATCTTTGCACTTTTGAGTGTTTTCACAGTTTTTCCTCCCTCAGAAAGTCTGAAAATCAAGATTTTTTTGTGAATTTCACTTGGTTAGCACCTGCTAACTGCAATATATATTACAGCAGAAATTTTATTTTGTCAATACTTTTTTATGAAAATTTGCAGGATTTTATGTTTGTGTAAAGAACTTGCAAAGCATACTGAAATATGGTATAATTATAAAAAACCCAAAAAAGGAGGCACTCATTTTGCATTTACAGGAATCTGGTGAAATGTATCTTGAAACCATATATGTGCTTTTGCAGAAAAGCTCTGCCGTGAGAAGCATTGATGTCGGCGAATATATGGGCTTTTCAAAGCCGAGTGTAAGCCGTGCAATGGGACTTCTTAAGAAGGCAGGATATGTTGAAACAGATGAAAGCGGTTATCTTTCTTTCACAAAAGAGGGAAAAGAGCTTGCCGAAAAAATATATGAACGGCACACGGTTTTAACACAGTTTTTAGTAAAATTAGGTGTCAGTGAAACAGTTGCAAGTGAAGACGCCTGCAAAATGGAGCATCATATGAGTGATGAAACATTTGATGCAATGAAAAGATTTATTCAAAAATAACAATCAAAAACACCGCAGACAGAACGGAAAAATGGACTGTCTGCGGTATTATTATTTCTTGAACATTTTTTCGGCATAGCCGCAGCGCTGACATAAGCTTTCAATGGGTTTTCTCTGAGAAAAGCCGTCAAAGAATTTTTTGTAGCGCTCTGACGAGAGAATGTCGCTGAGGTCCTGTGTGAAAATATTTCCGAGAGGGATAGTCCCCTCACTGTCAAGACAGCAGGGGACTACCGTGCCGTCTGCAAGCACACCCAACTGATCTCTGCCTCCCATACAAAAGCTCACATTTCTTATTTGTCCGTTAATATCGGGCCAATCAAATTTTTCAGCCCTTTCAAGAAAAACCTTATTTTTAAGCGTAAAGCCTCTGTGATGTTCTTTCCATTCATCGGGAAAATATTTTTTTATTATATCAAGTATTTTTCCGTTCAGTGAGTCAAGTCCGTTTAAGTTCCACAGTCTTAGCGAGCAGATAATATTTTTTTCCGAACACTTTTTTGCGAATTCACACGCAGAGCTTATATAGCTTTTGAGAGAAAAATCAACAGTATTTGCTTCAAAGGAGTGAAGCGAAATGCTGACCTTGTAAAGCGCGGGAGAGTTTAAGAGAATATCCTTTTGCTTTTCCAGTAAAGTACCGTTTGTTGTGATGCATACTTTGAATTTAAGCTCGGCACAGATGTCCATAATCCTTTTAAGCTCGGGATGGAGCAAGGGTTCTCCCGAAATATGCAGATATATATATTCAGTGATGCTGCGAAGCTTCTGAGCGGCATCACTGAAATTTTCTGCGGACATAAAAGTCCTTGCCCGTTTTGTTTTCGGACAAAACGAGCAACTCATATTACATATATTTGTTATTTCAACATAAACTTTTCTGAACATAATTTATTTGTTGAAATTGTGAACTCTGGGAAGGCAGGGACAGTCCATTGCATCGGGAATACGGATTACGGGGTTACACCAGCGAACAGCATTTAATATAATTTTCTGAACATCGGGATTTTTATATGTGGGATAGGTTTCATGTCCGGGCTGGAAATAGAACACTCTGCCGTTATCTCTAAACCATGTGCAGCCTGAGCGGAAGACCTCACCGCCCTCAAACCAGCCTGTGAAAATAAGCTCATCCGGAGTGGGAATTCCAAAGGGTTCGCCGTAGGTTTCTTCGCCGGGAAGCTCAAAGTATCTGCCGATGCCCTGTGCTATCGGGTGCGAGGGTACATTTACCCAAACTCTTTCAAGGTCATCGCTTTCTCGCCATGTGAGAGAACAGCTTGTACCCATAAGTCGCATAAAAGGCTTTGATTTGTGTGCTGAATGCAGGAAAATTGCACCCATGCCGTTCAATACGGCTTCCTGAACGAGCGCGGCAACCTCATCGGGCACTTTATGATGTCCGCAATGCCCCCACCAGATAATAACATCTGTATTTTCAAGACGCTCTTTGGTTATTCCGCAATTTTCATCATCAAGTGTTGCAGTGCTTACTTCAATATCTTCTTCCTTGCCTAAAAATGAGGCAATACAATTATGTATCCCATCGGGATAAATACGGGATGCACCGTTGTTTTCATCCTTTTCGTGCATAAATTCATTCCATACGAGAACTCTTATCATAGTTATGCTTCCTTTCTGTATGTTATTGACCTACGGGTGGCAATAATTCATCAAGTGTATCCATAAACACCTGCAAAAGAGGTGTTATAGCCTTACCCTTTAAGTATGTAAGCTGCGACCACTGTGACAGCTCACAGTCTTCAACATTGATTTTTTTGAGAGTACCTTTTTTTATGTCATCTCTTACCATAAAAACGGGCAGCATTGTGACATAATTTGCTTCCTTAATGAGTTTGAGTATTGTTTCCGTATTAGCAATTTCTATTGACGGAGTTGCATAAAGGTTTCTTGCGGCAAGCTCATCATCAAAAAGATATCTGTAGCCCTCGCCTATGGGCATAAGAATAAGCTTTTCGTTAATGATTTCCTCAAATCTTACAGTCTTTTTGTCTGCAAGTGCATTGTCGGGATTTGTTACGAAAATGATGGGTTCTTTTTCTTCCCTTACTCTTACCCATTCCTTTCTCGGCACCTTGTAGTCAAGCATATAGGCAATATCAAGGTCATTTGAACGCATTTTTGCTTCAATTTCCCTTGCGCTTCCTACTGAAATGCTTATGTTGATATTCGGGAAACGGTGTGTAAATTCGGGGAGAATGGAAATAAAAACAGTGTTTAATATTGAGTCAACAATACCTAAATGTATAGTACCCTTCATCTGCTTGCTTTCTATTGCAAAGTTTTCGGCTCTTTCCATGGCCTCTATAACCTTGCTTGCATAGTCAACAAAGTTCACTCCGTATTGGGTAAGCTTTATATTTTTTCCTATTCTGTCAAAGAGTGGGAGACCGAGCTCTGTTTCAAGCTGCTGCATCTGTACGGTTACGGCAGACTGAGAGTATCCGAGCATAAGTGCGGCTTTTGTGAAGTTGTTGAGTTCAGATACCTTGAGAAATGTTTTCAGATTTCGAACATCCATAGTAACGCTCCTGTAAACTTTTATTAATAAATATTATTAATTTTGTTAAAAGTATTAATCAATCTTATTATACAAAAATCATAATAAAAGTCAACAAAAAAGGCTAAAAAAACAGCCCTCATTTGAGGGCTGTAAGAGCTGTAATTAAACTGTAGCTTCGCCGGCTGTGCCGAAGCCGAGCATTGCGAAGAATTCGGCAAGGAGAGAGGAGAACATTTCAAAAATGTTCTTTAACATTGTCATAATATCGCCGAGCATTGTGATTGTTTCGTTTTCCATAACGCCAACAACATAAACTGTTGTGTCACCTACAACAGAGGGGATGTGGTAATAGCCGTATTCATCGGGTTCAGCGGGATCGAGCTTACCGAGAAGAGTTGATGTGTCAAGCCCTGTCCAACCGTAGCCGTTGTAGATATATACTTCGTACTGTGACATATCGTATTCTTCTGCGATTTCAACATAGAAGCTCATAGGAGTGCCGTATTTTACCTTTACGGTATCCTTTTCACCTGTTTTGGTGAATACTGTGTAGCCGTCACCGGAGGGGAGGTATACGGGGAAGGTTGAAAGATATGCGTTGTAGCCCTTCCACTTGTCATAAGTAATATCTGCGCCTGTTGTGAGCTGAACATAGTGGTTACCGTCACCGAAGGTTACAACGGAACCGTTCATATAAACATTGTAAAGAGAATCATCATATTTGTTGTGACCGAGCTGGTCTTCTTCATCCTTGCCTACTTCAGCCTTGATAAAGAGATAGCTGTTAAGGGGAACATAAACAGAGAAAGGCTTATCTGCAGCAAGTGAATCGTATGTGATTTCCTTGCTTACATCGCCTGATACTGTATCTGCGAAAGCATAGGAAACAGTTACTGCTCCGTCTGTTGTTACATATTTGTCGAGCTGGTCAAATCTTACCTCAACAACAACATCGCCTGAGCCTGAAATATTGTCTGCACCGATAAGAGTGCCTTCAATATAAACATCAGAGCCTGTATATGTAAGAATGTCGCCGTTTACAACGAGCTTACCGCCTTTTTCAACTACGATTGCGCCCTTGTTAGCAACATAAAGAGTGTCACCTGATTTAACTGTATAGGTTTCACCGCTTTTGATTGTGAGTGTTTCGTTTGCTTTTACTGTTGTTTCTGCTGCAAAGCTCATAACGGGAATGCTTGCAAGAAGCATAACAGCGCAAAGAATAATTGCTAATGTCTTTTTCATTATATTATCCTCCTTAAGAGATTTTTATACACTATAAGTATATACAATAAAATGTCAAAAGTCAACAGTTAATGAAAAGCTGTTGAAAATTCCGTGTAAAATTTTTCAGCTTAAAATTGTGCAAGTTACTGTTTTTTTTGTATGCAGTTGATAAAACGGAAAAATAATGCTAAAATTTTTCGTAAATAGATTATGAGGTGTTTTTATGGCTGTAAAAATTTCTGTTTTTTCTTCTCTCGAAAAGATTTTTTCATATCTGCCTGTTCCCGAAAATCAGACCGAAAGTCTTTATCTTATAAACGGTGAAAGGGGAGCTGTACAGTTTGTTGTTGAAAGCGATGAGAATATTGAAGCTTATATAAAGATAAAATCCGATATACAGACAAAGCTGTTCAGAGTGGATGAAATATATTCATCCTATACTATTAATGAGGACAGAGAAAACTGTACGGTCCTCAATGATGCCAAGCCCGGATACTATCCCGATCTGCTTAACGATGTTAAGGGTAATGTTGAGCTTAAAAAAGATACAATAAATGTTTTCTGGCTTGAAATTGATTCAAGCAATATTACAAAGGAAGAATATCCTGTTGAATTTATTGTTGAAAGTGCTAAGGAAAGTGTATGCCGTAAGGTAACAGTATATACCGCAACACAAAAGCTTCCTGCGCAGGAGCTTAAGCATATGAACTGGTTTCACGCAGACTGCCTTGCCGATTTCTATAAGGTGGAGGTTTTCAGCGAGGAATTCTGGAAAATCACAGAAAACTTTGTGAAAAATGCGGTAAGCCACGGTATAAACTGTCTGCTCACTCCTGTTTTTACTCCTCCTCTTGATACAGAAGAGGGCGGTGAGAGAACAACAGTACAGCTTGTGGGTGTTACCAAAAAAGGATATTCATATACCTTTGATTTCTCCAATCTTGACCGCTGGGTTGATATGGCTTTGAGAAACGGTGTTAAGTTCTTTGAAATCTCACATCTGTTTACACAGTGGGGCGCAGAATACTGTCCGAAAATTATGGCAATGACCTCCACGGGCTACAGAAAAATATTCGGATGGGAAAACAAGGGAGATTCTCAGGGTTATAAGAGCTTTTTAAGACAGTTTTCACTTGCTTTTAAGGAATACACGGACAAAAAAAATATAACTCATCTGTGCTTTGTTCATACCTCCGATGAGCCGAATGATGACAATATCCGCACATATGCAAAGGCTTCAGCAATAACACACGAATATTTTTCGGCTTACAGGGATATAGATGCCCTGTCACACTATGAAATCTTTGAATTAGGACTTGTGGGCACACCTATCCCGAGTGAGAGAAATATAGAGGAATTTAAGGGCAAGGTCGAAAATCTGTGGACATATTATTGCTGCGGTCCGATAGACAACAATGCTCCGAACAGATTTTTCTGCTTACCGTCAATCCGTAACAGAATTTTGGGTGTTCTGCTTTATAAGTATGACTGTGAGGGCTTTTTGCACTGGGGATTTAATTTCTATAACAGCCAGTATTCAAAAGAGCACATAAACCCGTTTGAGGTATCCGACGCAGGCGGACATTTTCCCTCGGGAGATTCCTATATAGTTTATCCGGGCGAAGACGGAAAGCCCTTGAGCTCCTTAAGACAAAAGGTATTCTATGAGGGTATACAGGACATAAGCGCGCTGAGATTACTCGAAAAGCAGACATCAAGAGAATATGCACTCCAATTTATTGAAAAGCATTTAGGCGATATCAATTTTACAAGCTATCCCTTGGAGAACGAAACATTCCTGGCGTTCAGAAAAGCATTGGTTCAGGAAATTAAATAAAGAAGAAGCAGACAGCACCGAAAAAGATGTTGTCTGCTTTTATTTTAACTTTCTGCTTTAATTCTTCTTCTGAGAATATCGCCCTCATGAAGCTTTTTGGGGCAGTATATTTTTACTTTTTCCTGAACAAGATTTGCAACCTCTTTAAGCTCTGAGTTTTTGCCGTAAATTTCGGTGACCTCGAAGCTTTCACCTATGCTTGAGGGTGAGAGAATTTCGAGTGTTTCGCCCTTTGCGAAACGGTTTCGCTGTTCAACGAGATACATATTGTCACCTAAGTCCTCTAAAACAATACCGATAAATGAGCAGGTCTGTCTGTAAAGACCGTCGTTATTCGGGCTTACTTTTGCTTCACCGAAGTAGAAGCCTGCCGCATACGGGCGGTGGGAGGCACATTCAAGCTCTTCATCACACTGTTCGAGAGTTGCAGTTCCGTCCATAAAATGGCGGTAGGCATTAACAACCGTTGCAACATAGTAGGGAGATTTCATTCTGCCTTCAATTTTGAAGGATGTTACACCTGCTTTTTCGAGCCTGTCGAGGAAAGAAATGCTTTTAAGGTCTGTTGAGCTTAAAATTGCTGTTGCACCGTTTTCCTGAGAAACAGGAATAAACATATTCTGTCTTTTTTCTTCAACAAGATAGTAGTTCCATCTGCACGGCTGTGAGCATTCGCCGCGGTTGCCGCTGCGGTTTGAAAGGAAGGAGCTTAAAAGACATCTGCCCGAATATGCCATACACATAGCACCGTGAACGAAAACCTCAATTTCCATTCCCTCGGGGAGCTTGTCCTTCATATTTTCTATAGCTTCAAGAGTCATTTCTCTGCCGAGCACAACTCTTTCAACCCCCATATCCTTATACACCTTAATGCTTCTGAAATTCTGGGTGTTTGCCTGAGTGCTGATATGCACGGGAAGCGACGGACATTTTTCTCTGATCTCGGCAACTGCACCCAGGTCCGATACTATAACGGCATCAACACCTAACGCGTAAAGGGAATTTGCATATTCACCGAGAGCTTCAATTTCCTCATCTGTTGCAAAGCTGTTTACGGTTACATATATTTTTTTCCCGAGAGAGTGCGTGTATTCAACCGCATATTTCAAGTCTTCAAAGGAAAAACCTGTTGCCTCTGCTCTGAGCTGCAGAAGAGGACCGCCGCAGTATACGGCATCCGCACCGAAATACAAAGCGGTTTTAAGACTTTCCATACTCCCTGCGGGAGCTAATAATTCACAAGAAGATTTATTCATACCGTCACCTTTAATAGGATAAATCCTTTATTATCTGCGCATACATTTTTGCTGTTAAAAGTAATTCGTTTACATCTGCAAATTCATCGTTTGAATGTATGCGGTAATCCTTACCTTCAAATTCAATGCCGAAGGCAACACCGCCCTCAATATCGTGCACATAAGTGCCGCCGCCTATTGCAAGGCATTTGCCCTCTTTGCCTGTATAGTCCTCATATATCGCTAAGGCTGTTTTTATAAGAGGTGAATCCTCGGACACAAAATGAACGGGCCGCATTTCGGGGGTTCCCTCGAAAGAAAAGCCTCTTTCTGAGAGCTTGTTGCTTATAACATCTTTAATATTTTCTTTTGTTGCGCCTAAGGGCAAACGAAGGTCCGTGCCGCATCTGAAAAAGCCGTCTATGTAGCTCAGTACGCCGAAATTAAGGGTAAGCTCACCTGATTTTTCATCGGACATCTTAACACCTATGCTAAAGCCGTCTGTTTCTCCGTGAGGTAAAATTTCATTGAGCTGTCTGCAGGAAGAGTGTGCTTCTCCTTTTAAGGGCAATGCAGACAGGAGCTTTATAAGAGCAGTCTGTGCATTGTTGCCCTTGTGAGGCTGGGAAGCGTGAGCTGCAGTGCCTGTAACAAAAATATGAATATTTGAGTTTTCTTTCTCGCAGTTTATTTCGGCGAGAGTTTCTTTTTGTATATCGGAACAGTATTTTTTTACTTCTTCAATATCAATACCGCTTATAACGGCATCTGCCTTGGGGGGGACAATATTCTGTGTATCTCCGCCGTTTATTGAAATTATATCCCCGTCAGGATTAACTGCTTTTGTAAAGAAAGGAGCAAAGCGTCCCTTTTCAATGTTGATAAGAGGGTAATCCGCATCGGGGGAGAGGGTATAGGGGAGAGTTTCTCTTTTTGAAAAATAATAATCCATATCCTCGCTGCCTGTTTCCTCACCGCAGCCGAGAACAAGCCGGACCCCCTTTTCGGAGTCACCGTAAATCTCCCTCACGGCTTTGAGAGCGTAAATCATAGCAACTGCCGCACCCTTATCATCCGTTGTGCCTCTGCCGTAAACGATATCACCGTTCCGTTCCATCTTAAAGGGCTGATGTGTCCAGTTATCCCCCGGGGGAACAACATCAAGATGTGCTAAAAGCATAAGCTCGGGATTTTTTCCGAGATTAACCTCGCCCGCATAATTTTCAAAGTTTGTCATTGAAAATCCGTGTTCACAGAGAATTTTTTCAGCTTCTGCGAGAACCTCCTTGCAGCCTTCGCCGAAAGGAGCATTTTCTGCAGGAGAAGTTCTTACACTGTTTATATTGACAAGTCTTTCAATGTCGCGTACAAAATTTTCTTTTTGTAAGTCAATAAAATCACAAATTCTTTTATCCATAATAAAAACCTCAGATAATGAAATCTAATAAATAAATTATTCCTAAGTGAGCCGGGTAGAATATATAAAAGCCGTATTTGAATTTTTTTGAGCCTGATTTTCCGTTGTAGAACAGTAAAAGAGCGGGAGAGAGAAGAGAAAACCACACATGCGGCATTGAATGGGTGAAAACAAGACAATATATCAGCACACCGAGAGTGAAAAGCAGAAGCTTTAATTTTCTGTCGCGGTAAACGGCAGCGGTAAGGGGAAGAAGCATACCGCAGATCCCATAGTCAAAATACAGTGAATCTCCCTGTTTTCTGAAAAACCACAAAACCGTGCACATAGCGAAAAGCGATAAGATGTACACAATAAGAATTACAGATCCCGTTATAACTGCTTTTTTCTCACCTTTATGGTAGGCCTCGCGTATGTCACACATTGTAAAGCAGGCGAAAATGCCCAAGGAGAAGGTGAGAAGTATGTTCAGAAACAGGCAGTCGGAGGAAAATGTAATTCTGCCGTTTCTTAATAAATCCTCAACAAAGTATACTGTCTGACATCCGACGCCGAGAAGAAAAACAGATAAATGGTATTTTTTTCTTGAAGATGTGTAAACACAGCCCTCCCCGATAAAGAAGGCAAACAAAGGAAAGGCAAGTCTGCCTATCCAGCGCAGTACTTCAATTTGCGGGAAAAGAAAATATCCTATATGGTCAACCAGCATAGATATACAGGCAATTATTTTTAAGTGATTTCTGTTCATTACTATTCCTTAAAAAATGTTATATAATATATTAGCACAAAGCAAGGGGGGATTGCAATAGTGCTTAAGGGAAAGAAAAAAATAACAGACATGTTAGCCGAGTGTTCGTAAGGACACTCTTCAGTTTTATTCGCCTTGCGGCGAGTTATATTGCTTCGCAGTGATATTATGCCGTGCATAGTTATATTGTCCTTCGGACAGTTTTATGCGAATAAAATAACACTGAAGCCGCAAGGCTTCAATATCACTTTTGATTTATCAAAAATATAACTGCAAATTTTAATTTGCAATAACACTTATACACACCGAAAAAAATTGTTTTCAGATTGGCTTGATTGCTTTCAAAGTATATAATAACCCACTATGACACTTTCAGACTGAAAGTGTCAGTTTTCTGTCAAAAAATGCGAGACACCTTGTAAAAAGTGTCTCACAATGTATGACTATTTATTTCTGTCCTTTGTAACCCCCCTGATTATTTGTTTTTGATTTTTGTTATGTTTAATTTCAATAAACTGCTTGTATGAGTCAATATATTATGATAAAATAATATCATTATTCAATATTAAAGAGGTGCTTTTATGGCTTTTAACGGTTTTAAGGCGGATGAAATACTTCTCGGCTTTGATGTTTATCCCAAGGTTTTTGTTAAAAACAAGGAAACTGAAATACATATCACTCCCACAGGCGGCAACGATAACAGACTTAATCCCAACACCGAATATACTCTCGTTATTTGTGCTCTTAACGGTGGCAATCCCGAGTTGTATCCCGCTTCGGGCGACTTCAGAGAAAAAAAGGTTACAACTGATGAAAGCTGTGCAGTTGTGTTCACACATACCTTTGACAGTGAGCAGGAATACTTCTTAAGATTTGTTGACGCTGACGGCAGAAAGCTTGTTCAGTTCCCTGTATACTGTGTTGATGAGGATCTGGCAGGCAGATATCCTTATATGGGGGATCTTCATATGCACACACGCCGTTCAGACGGTCATCAGGAGCCCGCTTTGGTTGCTGCGAACTATCACGCTCACGGTTACGACTTCTTTGCAATAACAGACCACCACAGATATTATCCTGCTCTTGAAGCTATTGCGGCATACAAGGATGTTCCCACAGAATTCAACATTGTTCCCGGTGAAGAGGTACATCTTCCCGAGATGACAAACGGTTGCAGACTTGAAGCGCATATAGTAAACTTCGGCGGTGAATACAGCATCAACGCTCTTGTTGAGGATCCCGAAGACTGGGAAGACGAAATTATAGCAAGAGAAACAAAATCCATGCGCTCAATTATTGAAGACTGTCCCGAGGTTATGACTCTCGAACAGTTCTCCGAGAAAATGGAGGCTCTTGCAGAAACAATAACTGTTCCCGAGGGTGTTGATAAAATCAATGCCGCAACCGCAAAATGGATTTATGATGAAATCAGAAAAGCAGGCGGTCTTGGTATTTTCCCGCATCCCACATGGATTTCAAATGTTTTCCATGTTCCCGAGGTTTTTATCAGCTATCTTTTCGATAACAGAATTTTTGATGCCTTCGAGGTTCTCGGCGGTGAAAACTATTATGAACACAACGGCTTCCAGACTCACCGTTATTATGATGAGTGTGCAAAGGGCAACCGTGTTCCCGTTGTAGGCTCAACCGACAGCCATTCCTCTTACCACACAAACAGAAACGGTTTTATCTGTAAGACTCTTGTTTTTGCTCCCGAAAACGAAAGAAAGGCTTTAATCAAGGCAATCAAGGACTACTACAGCGTTGCAATTGATACCATCAACGAGGATTTCCGTATCGTTGGCGACACCCGTCTTGCAAGATACACCTGCTTCCTGCTTAAGAATTTCTTCCCTCTTCACGATGCTCTCTGCTTTGAGGAAGGCAGACTTATGAAGCAGTATGTTTACGGCACCGCACAGGAAAAGGAAGAAGCAAAAATGCTCCTTAATGCAATGCACGGCCGTATTCAAAGACAAAGAGAAAAGTATTTCGCATTCTAAAGGGAATGTAAAAAAAGCGCAGTAGAAAACATCTGTTTTTTACTGCCTATTTTTAAAGGATATAAATATGAATATTCAAGGCTTACAAAAATTAACATTACTCGATTATCCCGGCAAAACTGCCTGCACAATATTTACGGGCGGCTGTAATCTGCGCTGTCCGTTCTGTCACAATGCAGTGCTTGTGCTGTGTCCCGATGCCGAGGATGGATACAGCGAAGAAGAGGTTTTTGAGCTTCTGAGAAAGCGCAAGGGTATTCTTGACGGCATTGCAATAACGGGCGGTGAACCCTTACTGCAAAAGGATATACTCTCCTTTATGAAAAAATTAAAGGATGAGGGCGTTTTAGTCAAGCTTGACACAAACGGTGCTTACCCCGAAAAGCTCAGAGAGGCTATTGACAAGGGACTCGTTGACTTCGTTGCAATGGACATAAAAAATTCAAAGGGGAAATATGCCCTCACAACAGGCATACAGAATATAGATATTACGCCCTTTGAAGAAAGTGTGAAAATTCTTATTGAAAACAAGGTTGACTATGAATTCCGCACAACCGTTGTCAACGGATTTCATACACCACAAGATATAGAAGAAATAGCTAAATGGATTCACGGAGCCAAAGCATACTATTTACAGGCATTTAAGGACAACTTTCTCTTAGGCGATATAACCGACGGTGAGGTAAGTGAAAGCGATATGAATAAAATGGCTGAAATCGCAAGAAAATATTTGTCGAATGTGACAATACGAGGAATTTGACAGAGAAAAACTTATCAATATATTGTTCACTTTTACGAAAATTTTATTTTTCGACCACAACATATTGACATCACGCTTTTCCTATGCTATCATATGTAGCGTTGACGAAAGAAAAGGAAAATAGAATTATTCTAAAAAATGAAGGAGAGATATTATGGCATATCAGGTAATTAAGCGTGACGGAAAAATTGCTGATTTTGATATAGCAAAAATTTCCAAGGCAATAACTCTGGCTTTTGAAGCACAGAATAAACAGTATCATCCCGGTGTTATAGATTTTCTTGCTCTCAAAGTAACTGCAGATTTTGAACCCAAAATCAAGGATAACCTTATTCAGGTTGAAGATGTACAGGACTCTGTTGAATCCGTACTTGTTCAGGCAGGCTATGCAGATATTGCAAAGGCATATATTCTTTACAGAAAAAACCGTGAAAAAATCCGTAATATGCGTTCAACAATTCTTGACTATAAAGAAATTGTTGATAACTATGTTAAGGTTAATGACTGGAGAGTCAAGGAAAACTCAACAGTAACATATTCTGTCGGAGGACTTATTCTCAGCAACTCCGGTGCAATTACTGCAAACTACTGGCTTTCTGAAATTTATGATGAAGAAATTGCAAATGCTCACAGAAATGCAGACATTCATCTTCACGACCTTTCAATGCTCACAGGCTACTGCGCAGGCTGGTCCTTAAGACAGCTTATTGAAGAGGGCTTGGGCGGTGTTCCCGGAAAAATAACCTCCTCTCCTGCAAGCCATCTTGCAACACTCTGCAATCAGATGGTAAACTTCCTCGGCATTATGCAGAACGAATGGGCAGGCGCACAGGCTTTCTCCTCATTCGACACATATCTTGCTCCCTTTGTTAAGATTGACAATCTCACATACAAAGAGGTTAAAAAGTGCATCGAATCCTTTATTTTCGGTGTAAACACACCCAGCCGTTGGGGTACACAGGCTCCTTTCTCCAATATCACTCTTGACTGGACTGTTCCTGCTGACCTTGCGTGCAAGCCTGCTATCGTAGGCGGCAAGCCTCAGGATTTCACATACGGCGACTGTAAAAAAGAAATGGATATGGTAAACAAGGCTTTCATTGAAACAATGATTGAGGGCGATGCAAACGGAAGAGGCTTCCAGTATCCTATCCCCACCTACTCCATCACAAAGGATTTTGACTGGTCCGAAACAGAAAACAACAAGCTTCTTTTTGAAATGACATCAAAATACGGCACACCCTATTTCTCAAACTATGTAAACTCCGATATGGAGCCCAGCGATGTCCGTTCAATGTGCTGCCGTTTAAGACTTGACCTGAGAGAGCTTCGTAAAAAGTCAGGCGGTTTCTTCGGAAGCGGTGAAAGCACAGGTTCAATCGGTGTTGTTACAATAAATATGCCCAGAATTGCATATCTTTCAAACAGCGAAGAAGAATTCTATGCAAGACTTGACAAGATGATGGATATTTCCGCCCGTTCTCTTAAGGTTAAGCGTGACATTATCACAAAGCTTCTTGATGTAGGTCTTTATCCCTACACTAAGAGATATCTCGGCACATTTAATAACCACTTCTCAACTATCGGTCTTATCGGTATGAACGAAGCAGGTCTTAATGCAAAGTGGCTCAAAAAGGATCTCACCAACAAGGAAACCCAGGAATTCACAAAGAATGTTCTTAATCATATGCGTGAACGCCTTTCCGACTATCAGGAAATGTACGGTGACCTTTACAACCTTGAAGCAACTCCTGCTGAATCAACCACATACCGTTTTGCAAAGCACGATAAGCAGAAGTTCCCCGAAATTATCACAGCTAACGAAAACGGTACACCCTACTACACAAACTCCTCGCATCTTCCCGTTGGCTTTACATCAGACATTTTTGATGCTCTTGATGTTCAGGACGAATTACAGACTCTTTACACCTCAGGTACTGTTTTCCATGCATTCCTCGGCGAAAAGCTTCCCTCCTGGAAGGTTACTGCAGAGCTTGTAAAAAAGATTGCAGATAACTACCGTCTTCCCTACTATTCAATTTCTCCCACATACTCAGTATGTAAGAATCACGGATATCTTACAGGCGAACAGAAGGCTTGTCCCGAATGCGGTGAAACAACAGAAGTATATTCCCGTATCACAGGCTATTACCGTCCCGTACAGAACTGGAACGACGGTAAAACTCAGGAATATGCAGACAGACAGCTTTACAACATCGGCACATCCGTTCTTAAGAAGAGCCACGCAGTTGAAAAAGAAGAGGAAGTACAGTCCGAGCTTTCAACAGATAACTCAACATCAGTTATTCTCTTTGCAACACAGACCTGTCCTAACTGCAAATTAGCTGCATCCTGGCTTGAAAAAGCAGGTATCGGTTATGAAAAATACTTTGTATCCGAGCACGAAGCACTTGCAAAATCCCTTGACCTTAAGCAGGCTCCCACCCTTGTTATCACACAGGACGGTGAAACTGTTAAGTATGCAGGTATTGCAGAAATCAAAAAGTTTATTGATATAAACAAGTAAATAAAATTTTAATGCCGTTACTTTTTTTGGTAACGGCATTATTTTTTATGGATTTTTTAACCATTGTGTGTTATTATACAATTAATAATGTTATTAAGGAGGCTTTATTTATGAATTATTCAGATTGGGCAATGAAAGAATTATCGGATTTACCTAACACAAAAGAAGCATATCTCTACAAGCAGAAGGTTATAGACAGTATGACAAAGAAAGCAAATGAGCTGGTTGCAACAGGCCTTTCGGATAATGATGTGCTGAACGAGCTTGTTATAAGTGAATTCAAAAACATAAAAAAAGGCTTCTATAATACACAAAGCACAAAAAAACAGATGAAGAAAAAGGTAAGAAACTTTAATCTCAGTATTCTCGGATCTGCAGCATATATCTTAATTCTTGTTTCGGTATTCCTTACTATAAGCTTTGCCACCTCTGCGTGGGCAAAAACCTGGCTTATTTTAGTTGCAGGCATTCTCTTTCCCGTTGCAGGCGTTTTGTTTATGGGCGCTGTAAAAATAATGAAACGAAGCACTATTGCTTCTATTTTATCCCGTATTATGATATTCGGGGCTGTAATGCTTGCCTGCGTTACTGTTTTCCTGTTGGTAATGTTTTTAACAAACATCCCCAAAGCCTGGATTATTATAATCGCGGCTGTTCCTTTAAGCCTTATTGTTGATATAGCCACTTCCGTTTTATTAAAGCAGAAAACAGCAGTTCTGACCTGTGTGCTGTATATACCCGCAATTGCAACTTGTACTTATGTCATCGGCGGACTCACATCAGTTATTCCCTGGCATCCCTCATGGATTATAATTATTGCTTCATTGGCAATTGATGTTCTTATTGCATTTTTTGCTGTTATCAAAAAATCGAATAAAAAGGAGAATGAAGCACCGTGGGAAGAAAATTAAATGCTGAATTATGGGATAAGATGCACTATCTTTTCCGTGATTTCAACGACAGAATGGTGCATCTCGAGCTGCACTATGATTTTGAAATAGACATCGATGCACTTAAAACCGTACTTATCTGTTTTCTCGAAAAAGCACCTGTGCTTCACTCAAGATTTGTTGATAACCATGTTTCCCCCTATTGGGAGGTTATGCCGTATAATATTGATGATGTTTTGCATGTTTTCTATCCCGAAAATTTACCGGAGGAAACGGACTGCTTTCTCACTCAGTATATTCCCCCCGAAAGCTCTCTGCAGATACAGGTGGGCGTGTTCTTCCATAATGGCAAAACAACTCTTTGTATGGTAGAAAACCATATGTGTATGGACGGCGGAGATTTCAAGTACTTTCTGAATGAATTCTGCACGGCATACACAAAGCTTGTAACAGAGAAAAAGGCTCCCGTTGCCCTTCGTGAGGGCACGCGCTCGTATGACAGTGTATATGCCGATTTTTCTAAAACTCAGGAGAAGATGGCGAGAAATCTTTATAAGAATGTATGTGCAAAAGATACTCACAAATTCCCGCTTACAAATCCCGGTGATAATGATAAATCCTTTATTGCAAGAAGAAAGCTTACTGAAGACACATTCCTGAAGCTTAAAGCGGCAGGCAAGGAAAAGGGCGCAACAATTAACGATATGCTTCTGACGGCATACTTCTTCGCATTATATGAGCTTGCTGATTTCGGCAAAAAAGAGAGTGTGACAATTTCCTGTGCCATAGATTTAAGACGGCATATAAAAGACACCTCCGAGCAGGGAATAACAAACCATACGGCATTTATGCAGTGCAACATTCCGCAAAGAGGAGAAGATATTTTTGAAACTTTGCGCTATGTTGTAAACAGCTCCAACAAATATAAAAAGGATAAGTTTATGGGGCTTTACGGTTTACCGCTGCTGAAGCTCGGCTACAGACTGCTACCCCACACGGCAAGTGAAGAAATCATAAAAATCGGCTATTCAAACCCCTTGCTCGCTATGAGCAATATAGGTATTTTAGACCACAGAAAGCTGGCTCTCTGCGGTAATGAACCGACTGACGGATATATGACAGGTGCAGTCAAATACAAGCCCTATGTGCTTTTATCTGCAACATCTATGAGAAACGAAATAACAATGTCTATGTGTGTTAAAGGCAATGAAGAGGACAAACAAACGGTTGAACGCTTCTTTGATTTGTTTGAAAAGAATATATCTGAGCTTATACAGTAAAAAAAATGAGATGCAAAAACAAAGGTTTCTGCATCTCTTTTTTATTAACGGGCGGGAACAATGCTGTTATTCACATAATTATAGCTTGTTACCTGCTCGGGAGCAAGTGAAGCGGGTAAGAACATTGATTCATAAACCGTCTGTAAATCCTGCTCATATTCAACAATACATATGTAACCCGGAGTTGTTGCTAGAGAATACAGACAGCAGTCCTCAAGGATATCAGCTATCAACTCCTTGTCCGTTATCTTGTTTTCACCTGTAAGAGTATACTTATCCTCCTCAGTTGAATAGTAACAGGAAGCAACAATTTCACGCATATAAATATCATCAATTCCGTAATAATAATCGTTTTCGGCGACAAGGTTTTCGTAATCAAACTCAACGAAAGAAACGGATTTTATTTCGTATGTGCTCTCAAAGCAGCTTTCACAGCCGATGCTTTTAAGGTAAGCCAGAGTATTCACCATCTTGTCGGAAATGATAACATCATAGTTGTTCTGCCATGCATGGAAAAGAGCAGCAAAGTCCTGATATGTTTTTTCTAAAAGCTCTTTTTCCTCAGAATATTCTTCATCTTCGCTTTCAGCATCATCAAAAACTATTTCTCCGTCAGGATACCACATAGTGATTTCTTCATCATATATTACATAATCATCTCTGTTATAATGATAGCCGATATTACAGTTAAAACGAAGGAAGCCGTACTGTGTATTCTCTGCATTTACATATTGGGCATAGGTCATTGAAAGCAGGTCTTTTTCTATAGCATTTTTAAGCTCATTAAACTGCGCTTCGCTTAAATTCAATATATATCCCTCGTTGAGATTGGGGCTTACTGCCGTAACGCTCGAATACTCATAAGTCAGCTGCGGAATTCCCTGAATGCCTGATGGCAGCTTTTCAAGCGTAAACACATCATCCGTTCTTTCTCTGACCGCATCGCTGTTCATACAGGCAATCAAAGCTTCAACAGTTTTTTCTTCAGAGATTTCATATTTTCTTGACTTTGTTGAGCCGTCTTTAAGCTCATATATTATATAAACCTGACTGTTTTTCAATGAATCTTCTCTTCCGCATTCCTCGATAAGCCTTGAGTGAATGTCAAGCACCGTATTAATATCCTTTTCACTTGTCATTTCAGGCAGCATAACGGGATAGTATGAGAATGAATATGTAACATATCCGGCAGACATAGAGCTTACATCAATTGAATTCAGGGCATTTAATGTTGAGGGGGAAACAATAGTTGAAATTTTAACACTCTTTATATCTTCCCGGTCGGGCATATATGAAGCATAATAATCATTTGACAGGTAAAAACCGCCGATAACAAGTGCAACAACAAGAAGATGCACGGGAAGCTTTACCAATCCTTTAAGCAGGGGCTTGAATCTGCGCTTGAGAAGAAAATCTGCAACAAGATAACCTATAACTGCAAATATTACACCGATTATTCCTGCTTCAAGAATATTATCCTCATATGAATAGTAATTCAAATAAAAGCCCATAAGGAAGCATGCAAAAACAACAGCACTCAGAGTAAGATTGCTGAGAGGCTTATTTGAATCAAGGAAGCCGCAGGTTTCACTCTTACGATGCCTGAAAAGCAGCATGGCTATCACACTCACTCCGGCAAATGCAAAGAACCACGGAAAAAGGGAAAGAATATCGGGAGAAATCCACTCGGTTTCTCCGAGCATAAGCTTATCTTCAGAGTTTACGGTACAGCTTGAATACATCTGGAAATCTGCTGCAAAAAATGCTATCGGGTTAAGCTTTGTAAAGAACGAGCTTATTGATTCGGAGAAGCTTCCCCACCTTCCTGTTATATCTATATAATTATTTGAATAAAGCGATACTGTTGAATTTTTAAGGAAAATACTTGAGAACATACCTGCAAAGGTTGTCATTATTGCAGGAGTACATGCAAGCACCCCCGAGAATAAAACACCTTCAAAAACCGTACCCACGGCAGAGAAAACGGCAAGGGATAATGCAAAGCCGAAAAGAGCCGTAAGAGAAAATCCCACATAATAATGGAAAAGTGCAAGGCTTAACTGAATTGAGGGGCCGACAAAAGCCACATTCACAAGATATGTTGCAAGAATGGGCAATGCCGTTGCAGCACAGATAAGAAGCACACCTGCAAAAAACTTTGATGCAAAGAGAGTTACTCTTTTTATGCCTAAGCTGTAGTAAACATTAACCGTCCTTTTGTCTGCGGCAAAGGAAAAAAGTCTTATAGCCATCAAAATTCCTATGCATACAACAGCACCCATCAGAAGACTTATGTTTTCTGTTATAAATAATGCCTCTTCAAAGCCTATTATGTATTTAATTGTATCACTTAATTTTTCGCCTTCTTCAAGAGCTTCACTTCTTGCAGAAAACGATGTAAGCGCAATAGCAAAGGTTATGCCGAACATTAACAGTGTATGCGCTAAAGCAGGAACAAAGCCCGAGGAAAGACCTGAAAAGAAAGCATAAGCTCTGCCCTTTTTCTTAGCCAAAGATTTTTGAAAAATCATAATCGATACCCTCCACTTCTTCCATAAATATTTCTTCCATTGAAAGCGGAAATTTTTCAATATAAACAGGCTTTTTAGCACGGATTTTTGTTTCAGCCTCGTTAACATCACCCTTACAGGTGAGAATTATCAGTCTGCCGTCAAAGGTAATTTTCTTTACATCAAGATCAGAGAAATCCTCCTCGGTAGCTGTTATTCCCTCATCAAAGGCAAGGCGGAATTTAACAAAATCCTCACCCAAATCCTTCATATCGTGGTCAAGAACTAATTTTTTACCGTTGATAAGACCGAAGCGGTCGCACATTCCGCCAAGGTCGTGCAGATTGTGAGAGGAAATAATAACAGATGCTCCTCTGTCCTTGACATATTCCGCAACAAGATTTTTTATAATCTGTCTTTTCTGAGGATCAAGACCGTCAAAGGATTCGTCAAGCAGCAGAAAATCGGGATTAGTTGCCATGGCAAGCACAAGCTCTGCCTGACGCTGCATACCCTTTGAAAAACCGTTCAGACTCTTTTTCGTATCAAGTGAAAAAACCTGAGCAAGATTTCTCATTGTTTTATAATCAAAACGAGGATAATAGCCGTTATAAAAGTCCGCCATTTTCTCCATATTGGCATAAGACTGAAAATACAAATCATCGGGCACATAAAAAATGCGAGCCTTGATTTTTGCATTGTCATACACATTTTCACCGTCATAGCATATCATGCCGCCGTTAGCCTTATATACACCTGCGGCTGTTTTAAGCAGGGTTGTTTTACCTGCACCGTTATAGCCTATAAGACCGTATATGCAGTTATCGGGAACACAAAATGATATATCTTCAATAGCCGTATATTTACCGTATTTTTTTGTGAGATTTTTAACTTCAATCATAAAAAGCCCTCCTTTGTTTTAATTATATCAAAGTAAATTGTCACAATCAATAAACTTAATTGTTTCTTAATAAAAATTATAATTTGTTAATATTTACTTTTCCTTAAAAGCTTAAAAATCTTATCTTTTTTTGAAGATTTTATTAAAAATATTGATTTGTTGCTACAAGTGAATTATATTAAAGAAAAAAGACAAAAAAGGACAAGATATGAAAAGCTTTATAAAAACACATAAAAAGGTATTACTTATTTCTTTTATCATATATATCAGTCTTGTTGCAATAATCACGGCTGTTTTGTGGGGCACAAGCGAATATATGAAAAAGGCAACCTCTGACAGAATAATAACTGTCGAAGCTGCGTGTGAATTATCTGATATTGACTGTATACTAATTCCCGGTTGTTTTGTGCGTGCAGACGGCTCGCCGGGGTCCTTTCTTGAGGACAGACTTAATAAGGGAATAGAGCTTTATGATTTATCGGCAGCCCCTAAGCTTCTCATGAGCGGTGACCACGAATATGATGATTATAATGAGCCCGGAGCGATGAAAGCCTATGCATTGAAAGAGGGTGTTGCATCCGAGGACATTTTCCTTGACCATGCAGGACTTTCAACCTATGAAAGCATTTACCGTGCAAAGGAAATTTTCGGAGCAGATAAAATAATTATTGTTTCTCAGGAAATGTATCTCTACAGAAGCTTATACATAGCCGAAAAATTGGGTGTTGAGGCTTACGGTGTTGCAACCGAGTATCACGAATATTCGGGAAAATTGGCGCGCGATGCAAGAGAGGTGCTTGCAAGGGTAAAGGATGTTTTATATACGCTTATAAAGCCCGAGGCGGAATATATGGGCGAAACCATTGACCTTTCGGGCGACGGTAATATAACAGAGGGATAAAGTAATGCCCGAGGAAATTATTTATATTATTGTACTTGTCATTGCAATAACACTTCTGAGCAATAAAACATTTTTTTATCAGCGCTATGAAATAAATGAAGACATAAAGCTTTTCATTCCCCGTTTTTCATTTTTTATAAGGTCAAACGATTCCTATGCCGTGTTTTTCTCTCTTAAAACCGAAAAACACTTAAAAAAAGAGTTTAGTCTGCATCAGAATGATTACACGCTTGAAAACAAAACAATATACAGGAAAATATATTTAAACACTAAAAAAGAGGATGCATAAATTTGCGTCTTCGTCAGGTAGGGAATGATGCCCACATCGTTCCGTTGAGGAATGGGTAACTTAATTTGTACATATTTTTTATTTATACACAGTTTGTTTTTTTTTGCAAAAACAAAAATTGGCTGCCAAAAAAGATAGAATTTGCCGCAGGCGGAACGATGTGGGCATCGTTCCCTACCGGTACAGACCTTTGGTTTCATCACAAAAGCAGGTGACATATATCATAAATAACCTTAAGTTGCTTGCGTTGGGCATCGTTCCCTACCATTCGTAGTCGTAATTTTGCAGCGAAAACCTTAAATTGCTTGGAATAGGCAGTGTTGACTACATAAAGAAGATATATAAGAACAAAGAGGATGCATAAATTTTGCATCCTCTTTAAGTTTAATCTATAAGTGAATTTATTATATCCGAATAATATTCTGCGGAAAATCTGCGTTTAACAAAGCAGTGCAAGCCGTTTTCGTTTTCGGTGAAAAAGTTTCTGCCGTCTGTTTCGTCAACCGATGCCGTTCCCGGAACAACCGTATACCCGGCTTTCAGGGGATCGCCCGTCAAAGCAAGTACCGCAGTCATCGGGTCCCAGGAGTATCTTCCTTTCTCGGAGCCGTGGTCAACAAGAACATCTCTTAAAACACTGTCTGACAGATGCTGCCCGCTTATTACATCTGCACCGATTTCAAAGCCCAAAAATGTGACGGGAACGGGGCATTTTTCACAGAAAATCCTTGCGGCTTTTCTTGAACGGTGATTGTTACAGAAATTATGCTCCTTACCGCCGTTTTCATCCCATTTGCCTGCCATTACCCATACTGATGACACCTTTTCTTTTATCAGCTGAATGCCGCTTTTTTCGCTTATATCATCAGCTTCGCTTTCGAGCAGGGAAGCGAAAACATTAAGGAAACCGACCTCAAGGATTTCGACCTTTTCTTCTGCTGAAGAAAGAATGTTTCTGTATAGCCTTACGGCTTTTTCGGCATCTTCATTCCTTTTATAACGCTCGGCATACTGAGAGAGTCCTTTCTGATAAGTCCCTTTACCCTCAAAATCCGTTGCTTCAAGGTCAATGCCTATAGGTATATCTCTTATATTTTCCTTTGCAAGAAAACCGTCAACAGAGGCTGCGGAGTATTCCATACACGCATTTATTGCTATACCCGCAAGTGTGATTTCACCTTTTTTATGTGCATTGCAAAGAATTTTCAATGCAACGGCATCATCACAGTCACTCCACCAATCGGTGCCGAAAATAAATTTACGCATATAAATACCCTCAAAAAATCTGATTATTTATAATAAAGCTTTTTAGTCTGGGTTTTAGGCTCGTTTGTCATGTTGACACCGAGCTTTTTGAAGGTCTGTTTATCAACGGAGGCTAACATAACCGTTGAATGAGCTTCAAGACCTTTGAGAAGAGGAAGCTGGTCAATAGCCTTCTGTGCCATCGGGTTTGTTGCGGCGCAGATTGAAAGAGCAATAAGCACCTCATCAACATGCAGATGAGGGTTATGGTTACCCATATGCTCAAGCTTTAATTTCTGTATCGGTTCAATTACCGAGGGGGACAAAAGAGGTATTTCATCCGGTATATTTGCTAGTCTTTTAAGCACATTTATAATCATTGCAGAGGATGCACCTAAAAGTACAGAGGTCTTGCCCGTTATAACACTGCCGTCTGCAAGCTCCATCGCCGCTGCGGGAGCGTTTGTTTCTTCAGCTTTTTTAAGGGAAGCCGAAACACAGGGCCTGTCGGTAACAGAAATTCCGAGCTGATTCATAAGAAGCTCAATTCTGTGTACTGTGCTGCCCTCCTCAAGTCCCTGCTTTACAAGACAAGCTGCATCATAATAACGGCGGATAACCTCCTGCTTTGAGGCTTCACATACTGCCATATCATCAAAAATACAGTTGCCTGCCATATTGACACCCATATCTGTGGGAGATTTATATATACATTCCCCCGAAATCTTGGTAAGCATTGCATTGAGCACAGGGAAAATCTCAACATCTCTGTTGTAATTTACGGTTGTTTCTCCGTATGCTTCAAGATGGAAAGGGTCTATCATATTAACATCGTTAAGGTCTGCCGTTGCGGCTTCATAAGCAACATTGACAGGATGCTTCAAGGGAAGATTCCATATAGGGAAGGTTTCAAATTTTGCATATCCTGCCTTTGAATTTCTCTTATATTCGTGATAAAGCTGTGAAAGACATACCGCCATTTTTCCGCTTCCGGGGCCGGGAGCGGTAACAACAACGAGGGAGCGCTCGGTTTCTATGAAATCGTTTTTGCCGTAGCCGTCATCACTTACTATAAGTGGTATGTTTGTGGGATAATCAGGGATTTTATAATGTCTGTACACCTTCATTCCCAGACTTTCAAGTCTTCTCTGGAACTGAATGGCGGCAGGCTGTTCGGAAAACTGTGTAATGCAGACACTTCCTACAAAAAGACCGATTTCTCTGAATGCATCAATAAGTCGCAGACAGTCAGTATCATATGTGATACCGAGATCCCCTCTGCGCTTGTTTTTCTCTATTGCATCTGCGCTGATAACAATAACCATTTCGGCATCGTCACGAAGCTCATATAACATTCTGACCTTACTGTCAGGCTGAAAGCCCGGCAGAACACGGGATGCATGGAAATCATCAAAAAGCTTGCCGCCAAACTCAAGATAAAGCTTGCCGCCAAACTGTGCTATTCTGTCTTTGATGCATTTTGATTGAAGAAGCAAATATTTCTGATTGTCAAATCCTGCCTTAGCCATTTCAGGTATCCTCCGAACAACAAAACAAAATTATACTTTTTATTATCTACATAAAGAAAAAAACAGGGAGAAGTGCCCAAGGACCTTCTCCCTGCAATTAATTATACAAAAATATAATTATCTGATAACACCCTTATGTACAACGGTGTTGTTTGATTCCCAGTAGGGAGCAAGAACATCATATTCTGCATCTGCTTCAACTGAAGCGGAACCTGCATAAACATACTTTTCTGCTGTTGTGTCATCACCGAGAACAGAAATCTGTGTTGAACGGGTAACACCTGCTTTAAATATGTACTTAACAAGTTGGTTTGCCTTCTTAGACCACTTCTTGCCCTTTTTCCAGCTTTCACGGCCGCCGAACTTTTCATTGAAAGCATCACCAAAACCAACAGTTTCAGCAACCTCGTTCCACTGCTCAAAAACAGCTTCTTTCTTGTTAAGCTTGCCGTTTGCAACAGCCCACAAGGGCTCATACATTTCACTGAAGGCTTCTGCATTTTCTGCAATACCGCTTACAATAATATCTGCTGCCTTAGGAGCCTTATCTTTAGCCTGAGCATCTTTTCTGAAGAAAAAGAAATAAGCAAAAACAGCACCCGCGCCGATGAGAGCAGAAATAATAGCTGCCCAAATTACATTATAGTTGAAGATATAAAATAATACCATATCTTTTTACCCCCGTTTTCTTCGTTTGGCTGCCACTTTTATTTTTCGGCAACACAACTAATAATTATTATAAATAATATAAAAGACTTTGTCAATATTTATTGCAAAAAAGTGAAACAAAAAAAACAGGCTGCAAGCTCTGTAGAGAGCCTGCAGCCGTATTTTTAATCAATTATACTGTTTTTAACAGATTATCAATACTTGAAGTTGTAGAACTTACAGTAGTTGTACATATGACCGCTCTTGTTGTCAATGCTGATACCGATAACCTTGATGTGGCCAAGGATAATGTCAACATCTGCTGTGTGGTCAAGAGTAACGAACTTACCGTCTTTAGTCATTTCAGCAGTGATTGTGAAGTGCTTGTAGTTAACATGGATATCACTGAACTCAGAAAGAATCTTTGTAACTGTGGGGTCAGATGTAAGAGTATTTTCAATGTCTTCCCAATAAAGGAGAGCACCGGTAACCTGTCCGAGTGTGCTGCCTGTCTTCTTGGGTGTATCTTCATCAGCCATTACGATAGTGATCTTATAGTTGCCGTTGGGAAGAACATCACACTTAGCGGAGGTAACCTTTGAAAGGTCTGTAAGAGTCCAACCGAAGCTGCGTCTCTTAGCGTCGTCTGAGCCCTTTGCATTAATCTGCTCTTCTGCATCTTTTTCAACTGTCATAAATGAGCCGAGAACGCCCTTGATTGCGCCGTTAACCATGGGATTGATGTTGATTTCATCAACAACCTGCCATTCCTTCTTTGTGTAGCCTGCAGCACCGTTGTTCTTGAGGTCGTTAGCAGCCTTAGCATAGAAGTTTACGATATCCTGCTTTGAGGAGGGAGCGTTTGATACGGGAGCCTGTGTTGTGGGAGCAGCTGTTGTCTGTTCTACAGGAGCAGCTGTTGTCTGTTCAACAACGGGAGCGGCTGTTGTGCCTTCAACAACGGGAGCAGCTGTTGTGTCTTCAACAACGGGAGCAGCTGTTGTGTCTTCAGGAGTTGTGCTGTCGCCGTTAACGGAAACTGAGCCTGCCTGGAAAAGGTCATTGCCGTTTGCGTCTACAAAACGAACAAGGATTTCCTGCTTACAGGAAGCAAAAGCGAAAACCATTACAGCAACGAGTGCAAGAGAGATAATTCTCAATACGTTTTTCTTCATTAGGTTTTTACCCCTTTCAATATGTTCGGAAAAATTTTTCCGCGTTTTATGGTGCTGTACACACGCAATATGTACAATACATCAACTAATTTACAACATCTTTCAAAAATTGTCAAGTGACTTTATTAATTTATTTTTAACAAACTTGTAATATCCGCATTGTGTGTAAAAAACGCTGCTTCAAAATTAGACATTTTTCACAATATGATTAATATTGGAAATCATAAAACTTTGTAACGGTATAAAGTGTTACATCAAGGTCTGTGCTTATTGTTACACCCTTTTTGATAGATGCGTTCTTCATTGTGAGATAGTTATATGTAAGTGTTTCATAAGCGGAAACAACACCGTCGGCGGAAACCGTGAGAACTGCACTGCTGTTTTTGAAGGAAACACCCACATCCTCTCTTGCAACGGTAGCACCTACCTTGGGAACATATGTATTCATAACATCATCTACGGTAAGATAGTCAAACACCTTTGCACAGGGACTTGCCTGGGTGGGATTTACACAGTCAACTCCTACAACGGTTATAACATAGCTGTTGCCGTTTTTCTGTACGGAAATATTCTTTATATCATTCAAAGTAAGTGCAGATGCAAAGGCTTGACCTGAGGGAGGAAGAAGGTCATTGTTTGACTGCCCCTTTACTGCTGTTGCATATTCCGTTTCATCAGAGAACAGCATTCCCTTTACAAGACCTACAAGTGAGTTTGCAAGCGAATTTGAAAGAACAAGATCCTGCATTGTTGTAAGCTTTGAACGGGTAAAGCCTACCTTATTTGTTTTAAGAGCATTGACGCTTGAATTGAAGAAATCAAGCAGCTCCTGCTTTGTCATGGTATCGGGAGTTTTCTGTGCAGGCTGAGTTGTTGTTTCAACAACGGGAGGTTGTGTTGTTTCAACAACAGGAGGTTGTGTTGTGATTTCAACTGCGGGAGGAAGAGTTGTTGTTTCAACAATGGGAAGCAAGGTAGTTGTTTCAACCGTAGGTAAGGTTGTTTCAACAGTTCCCGGAACGGTTGTATCTGCTACGGGAGGAAGTGTTGTGTTTTCTTCTGTGGGGTTTGCAGAGCCGGGTAAGCTCAGGTCACCTATAAGCAGGTCATATCTGCACGCCGAAAAAGACAGAACAAGACACACAACCGCAAGAAGAAAAGAAAGATATTTAGAATATTTTTTCATTTTCGCATCTCCTGTTTTAAGATTGTTTTAAAATATAATACTAAATTATAATGTACAACAAAATACAAAGGTTTGTCAATACATCAATTGTATGTTTTTGCTTGTTGACTGTAATGATCAAAACATATATAATGAAATATATACTACCCAAGGAGAAAAAAATGAGAAAAAAAATACTTTCATTTTTCCTGTGCACGGCTTTACTTTTATCTCTCGCTTTACCGTCACAGGCAAAGGTTTACATAAAATCTGCACCCGCTCCGGAAATTACGGATTATTCCGCCGAAAGCTCTTGTGTGTCTTTCAGTCTGAACACCCTTAATGCCGCAGAATATGAGCAGACAAGAATAACTTTATATAACGGTCTTAAGGATACCTACACAGACAGTCAGCTCGCAGAAAACGGCTTTTTGTATCTTCTCAGCGAAGTAAAGCTCATCTGCGAAATAAGTGCAGACTCCAAAAGCTGGTATACCGTAAAAACCGCCGCAGCCGATACCGACACATTAACTCTGTGTGTATATGAGGAAGCACTCCCATGTCTTAAAAGAAACGGTGTTGATATGAAAAAGCTGTGGAACGGCTTTGAGCTTCAGATAAGATTTCTTATTTCAAACAGCAATTATGAATTCACGGCTTCCCAGGACTATTTTGTTAAATCCTCACCCTCCCGGGTTGTCAGCACAGAGATTGCACAATTCGGATATATTGATTATGACCTGTCCGAAAAAACGGATAATTCTCTCAATCCCGATTTTTTCTCTTATCCCTTAACAGAGGATATTATTCTGGCAAATCCCGCACGCCCGGGATACACCTTTGACGGCTGGGAGAATAAAGACAAGGAAAACATAAACAGCCTTTCAAAGGAAACGAGATATGCCTCTCTGACTGCAAAATGGCTTCCTAAAACCTACAGAATCAATTATGTTATAACAACACATCCGCAGTATAATTTTTCGGGTGTAAAAAATGAAAAAAATCCGAAAAAGTACACACCCGAAAAAGCCGAAGCAATAAAAGATCTTGCTTCTCCCGTAAAAGGCTTTGTTTTTGAGGGGTGGTTTGATAATCCTGAATTCAAGGGAGAAAAAATAAATGAAATCCCGAAAGGCTCATCGGGTGATGTTGTTTTATACGCCTTATGGCTTACCGATGAGGAAAAAGAGCTTTACGATATAAGAAAAGCGTTCTGGGGAGATCTTGACGGAGATTACAGGGTCACCTCTGCAGACGCAAGAATTGCTCTGCGCGCAGCGGTAGGTCTTGAAAAATTGCCTGATAATATTATCGCAAGAGCAGACTTCAACCGCCACGGAAAGCTGACCTCGGGAGATGCAAGAACACTTCTCAGAATTGCGGTAGGTCTTGAAAGTCTTGCAGACATATTAAAAGCAAACAATCTTATATAAGGAGAAGAAGTATGACCTATACAGAAAAATATTTTTCTCACATCCACTCATTGCTGGACACTCTTTTTGAAACACAAAAAGATAACATCCGCGCTCTTGCTGAAAAATGCTTTGAAACATCACAAAGGGGCGGAAAGCTTTTCTTTTTCGGCTGCTCCCACGCAGGTATTCTTGCGCAGGAGGCATTCTACCGAACGGGCGGTCTTGTTACGGCAAACCCCATTCTTCCCAAAGGACTTACGCTTGAAACTGTTCCCGTAACAGACACAACGGTGCTTGAAAGAAAAGAGGAATATGCCCACGAAATTCTCGATAACACAAACATTTGCGCGGGTGACCTTTTAGTTGTTCATTCCGTTTCCGGAAGAAACGGTGTGCCGGTTGAAATGGCTATAGAAGCAAAAAAGAGAGGTATATTTGTTGCCTGTATCACAAACATAACAACCTCCTCGGCTTCATCCTCGCGCCATTCCTCAGGAAAGCGGTTATATGAGGTTTCCGATATGGTTATCGATAACTGCGGATGTGTTGGCGATGCAGCAATAGATATTGAGGGCTTCAGAGGAAAAACTGCTGCAACCTCAACGATAACGGGCGCGGCAATAATCAACTCTCTTTGTGCAGAGGTAGTAGGCTTATATGTTGAAAACGGTCTTGAGCCGCCCGTATTCATGAGCGCAAATGTTGACGGCGGCGATGAATACAACGATAAAATGTTTGAAAAATATAAAAACGCAATAACCTATATGGGAAGTGCAGATTAATGAAAAGGCTTTTATACACTATTCTGAGTATCTCTGTACTCCTTGTTATGCTTGTAAGCTTTTCAAGTGCGGCAAGCTATAAAACGGGAAAATACAGAGTAACGGCCGGTGCTGTAACCATACTTGATTCAGCAAGCCTTATGGCAGTAAAAACAGGTGAAGTGCCGAAAAACACATATATTGAAATAACCGAAGTCAAAGGTTCCTTCGGCTACTGCGAAATGAAGGATACGGGAATTTCAGGCTGGGTATTTTTAGACAATCTGACTTTTATCCCCGCAAAAGCAGACAGCAATGTTACGGGACTTAAAATAACCTCCTTGCCGAAAATCACCGTATACACCGAGGATGAAGATACCTTTGATTCAACGGGACTTAAGGTGAGTGCGGTTTTCGCTGACGGCACAAAAAAAGAAATAAAGGGCTATGAAATTTACTGTCCCTCTTTTTCAACACACGGCAAAAAAACCGTGACCGTAAGATATCTGCCCGAAAATTCAAAAACAGCCGTAACCGCGTCTTTTACTGTAACTGTAAACAAGGTTCCGTTAAAGTCACTTTCGGTTACATCAAAGCCGAAAAAAACTGTCTATAAGGAAAATGAAGCTCTGGACCTCACAGATCTTGTGCTGACTGCATCTTATACCGACGGAAGAGCGAAAAAATCCTTTACCTTAGAACAGATACTTAACGACCCCGACTTCACGGTAACAAGCTGTCACAAGGAAAAGCAGGGTACAAAGCTTAAAGCAGGCACACACACAATACAGATAAGCTACAAATATTCCGATATAAAAACATCCTTCACGGTGTCGGTCAGCAAAAGAAAAATCACATCTCTGACAATAAAAACCATGCCCACCTCCCTTACCGTATACTACAACACTCTTGTTCCCACCCTTGACGGTATGGTGCTTACGGCAAAATACGACAACGGTGACACAGAGGAAATTTCCGCAAGAAATTGTGAAATAATCTGCACCCCCTCCGATTTTATCATAGGTGACGGAAATACAGTCAAGGTAAAATACGAAGGACTTACAGTTTCGGTAAAATTAAGATACACCCCCTTGGAGGCAGAGGGACTGACGCTTTCACTGCCTTCTGTACTGACCTTTATCAAGGGTGAAGAAATTGATATCTCCTCAATGAGGGTTTACCTTAAATACAATTCGGGGAAAACCGAGGAGGTCACAGACTACACCGTCAGTGAAATTGATAATCTCACAACAGGTGTTCAGAATGTTGTTGTTACCTATAAGGAATTTTCATATGTATTCTCTGTTTTTGTAACTGCCGTTTATTCAAAGGGCGATGTTTCGGGTGACGGAAACATAAAAGCAGAGGATGCAAGAACAATTCTCCGTGCAGCAGTAGGTCTTACCTCTCTTGAGGGAAGGCGTTTTCTTGCAGGAGATGTTGACCGAGATAATAAAATAACCTCTTCCGATGCAAGACTCACTCTTCGCGCGGCAGTAGGACTTGAAAACTTTTTTGAAAGGAAAAATAAAAAATGAGCAAAAATCAGAAGCCTCTTGATGAGCAGGAGCAGGGCAATATCCTTGAATTTACAGATGAAGCAGGTAATGTTGAAAAATTTGAATTTCTTGATATGATAACACACAAGGGTGCAGATTATGCGGTGCTTCTTCCCGTTTCAGAAAACGGCGACGAGCCCGACAGCGTTTATATCTTTGAGGTTATTGAGGAAATCGATTCCGATACCGACACATATGTTGGTATAGAAAGTCAGGAGCTTGTTGACGAAATCTATGCCGTATTTATGGAAAAGCATAAGGACGATTTCAATTTTATCGACTGATTTGCCGACCAATCATTATTTTGCTCTCCTTCGGATATAATAGGTATATATCTATTGTATCGGAGGAGATTTTTTTGTGCGGAATCGTTGGATTTGCAGGTAATGATGATATAAGACAAAAGCTCTTATCATCTTTGCGAAGGCTTGAATACAGAGGATATGATTCTTCGGGAATGTCATTAAAAATCAACGGCGGAACACTCAACATCAAGGCTGCGGGAAGAATTGATTTTTTGGAGGAAAAGCTTAGCGCTCTGTATCTGACGGATGAGGTAAAAACAGGGATTGCACACACCCGTTGGGCAACCCACGGAAAGCCAACACAGACAAATGCCCATCCGCACAGCTCATTTGACGGAAAAATACAGATAGTTCACAACGGAATCATTGAAAATTCGGATAAAATAAAGCAAAGGCTTTTGTCGGAGGGCATAGAATTTATTTCCGAAACAGACACAGAAGCCGTTGCCCATCTTTTTGCGAAGCACTATAACGGTGATTTTGTTGAAGCAATGATAGAAATCCGCTCTGAGCTTCAGGGAAGCTACGCTATGGCAATTCTTGCAAGGGATAAACCCGACAGTATTTTTGCCGTATGCAGAAAAAGTCCTCTGTGTATTGCCAAAGGAGAAAATCAGAACATTATCGCGTCCGATATCTCCGCCTTCGGCAAGCAAGCACAGTATTATACCGTACTCGGTGAAAATGAAATGGCTGTTATCACAAAGGATGAAATAAAAGTATATTCTTCCGATGGCAAAGAAAAGAAGGTCGTATTCACACCCATTTCTGAAGAAAACGCAAATATCGAAAAAAATGGCTTCGATACATTTATGAAAAAAGAAATTCAGGAGCAAGGGGAAAAAGTAAAATTAACACTGCTTGACGGAATAAAAAACAGAAAAATTGATATAAGCTTTTCGGGGATTTCTACCGATTTTCTGAAAAATATCACCAAAGTGCATATTGCCGCCTGCGGAAGTGCGTACCATGTCGGTGTTGCGGCAAAGCTTCTTATTGAAGGTATTGCAAAAACCGAGTGTGAAGCAGATTTTGCAAGTGAATTCCGTTACAGAAGCTTCCCTGTAAAAGAAAACAGCTTAACACTTCTCGTAAGTCAATCGGGTGAAACTGCAGACACTCTTGCGGCATTGAGAAAAGCAAAAGAAAACAATATGAAGACACTTTCAATAGTAAACAGTATTCAAAGCTCCATGGAAAGAGAAAGTGACTTTGTTATCCTTACAAAGGCAGGTCCGGAAATTGCGGTTGCTACAACGAAGGCTTTTTCCTGTCAGCTTGCCGCAGTTTACCTTTTTGCTCTCTCACTTGCAAAAGCAAAAGGAATTTTGACAAATGAAGAAGAAAACCGTGCTGCAGAAGAGCTTTATAAGTTGCCCGTATATATAAATTCGCTTTTGCAAAAGGAAAACGGTATAAAGGATATCGCGAAAAAAATATCCTCGGCTTCTTCTGTTTTCTTTATAGGACGGTTGCTTGATTTTGCAACAGCACTTGAGGGCTCTTTGAAGCTTAAGGAGATTTCGTATATTTTTTCGGAAGGCTTCAGCGCGGGGGAGCTAAAGCACGGCACTATTTCTCTGATAAGCGAGGGGACTCCCGTTATTGCAATCGCAACACAGGAGAATGTCTTTGAAAAAACTCTGAGCAATATAAAGGAAGTGAAAGCAAGGGGAGCCTTTGTCACCGCTGTCTGCTTTGAAAAAAACAGACACAGACTTGATTTCTGTGACGGTGTAATCACTCTGCCCGATGCCCCCGACTTCTTAGGGGTGTCGCTTGCCGTTATCCCCTTGCAGCTTTTAGCTTATCACTGCGCTTTATTTTCAGGAAACGACATCGACAAGCCGCGAAATCTTGCAAAATCTGTTACGGTGGAATAATTTTTTGTTTATTTAATTGATATTTGAGCGAATATATAATAAAATAGGAATATCAAAATTTCAGGAGCAGATTATGGCAAGTCATTTTTTCTCTTTATTTTCAAGAATGAAAAATATAAACCGCTGGTCGCTTATGAGAAACTCGACCAACGAATCCTTAAGTCAGCATTCCCTTGAGGTTGCGGCAATAAGCCACGCGCTGGCGGTTATCGGAAATAAGCGGCTCAACAAAAATTATGATGCCTCAAAGGCAGCCTTGCTGGGGATTTATCACGATATGCCTGAAATCATAACAGGCGATATGCCCACACCCGTAAAATACTATAATAAGGACATCCGCCGCTGCTTCGGTGACATCGAAAAAGCGGCTCAGGGGGCATTGCTCGATTCTCTCCCCGAGGATTTAAGAAGTGAATATAAGGAGCTTCTTATCCCAGATGAATCAACCGAGCTTTACAGACTTGTAAAAGCGGCGGATAAAATATCGGCTCTGATAAAATGTATTGAGGAAAAGAAAACAGGCAACATAGAATTTGAGGCGGCAGAAATATCAACAAAAGAGGCTGTCAGAAAAATGAACTGCGAAGAGGCAGATATTTTCATTTCAGAATTTTTAGACAGCTTCTCTCTTGTGCTTGACAACCTACTGTTAAACGACAAAAACTGATGAGGTACATATATGGAAACACTTGATATTCTCAGAAACTTATCTGCATTATGCGGTATTTCGGGTGCAGAGCATAACAAAAATGAGTATCTGCAGAAAATACTGGGGGAATATACTCCCGATGTTTACTCTGATGCTTTAGGAAACTGTATAGCAAAAATAAAGGGGACGGGCGAAAAGCACATTATGCTTGAAGCACATCTCGACACAGTCGGGCTTATTGTAACGGGTATTGATGAAAAATCAGGCTTTCTGCGTGTTGATAAATGCGGCGGTGCCGATGAAAGAATAATGTCTGCACAGAGAGTAAAGGTATTCGGCAAAAAGGTGCTTGACGGCGTTATACCCTCAACGCCTCCGCATCTCGGAGGAGAAAGCAACAAAAAAACAGGTAAAATATCCGTTGACTGCGGTTTACCTTACGAAGAAATAAAAGAAATAGTATTCCCCGGCGACAGAATTGAAATAACAAACGATTTCTTTACCCTTAAAAACGGTACGGTATCAGGCACTTTTCTTGACAACAACGCAGGCATTGCCGCAATAATAAAGGCACTTGACTTGCTGAAAGGAAAAGCACTCCCTTGCGACTTGTCCGTTGTTTTTGCAACAAGGGAGGAAACCGGCAAGCAGGGAGCAGCAACCGCTTGTTTCTCACTCGCTCCCGATGAGGCTCTTGTGCTGGATGTAACCTTCTCAGCAGCTCCCGGTGTTGTTACCGATATCTGCACGGGCAAGGGTGTTGCAATAGGTGCATCACCTATTATTCAGAAAGAAATGACCCGGGCTCTTTGCACTCTTGCAGAAGAAATTTCGGTTCCATACAGCATTGAAGTTATGGGCAGAGCAACACATACCGATACGGATGTTATAACCGTTTCGGGCAAGGGTGTGAAAACGGGGCTTATAAGTATTCCTCTTAAAAATATGCATACACCCGTTGAAATTGCCGCAATAAGTGACATAGAGCTTGCGGCAAAAATGCTTGAAGCTTTTGTTTTACAGGGAGGAATAAAAAATGCTTGATACATTAAAGGAGCTGTGTGCTGTAGACGGCACATCGGGACATGAGGATAAGGTAAGAGAATACATAATAAATCATATAGGAAATCACCCTTATTCTGTTGATAACCTCGGCAATCTTATTGTTGAAGTAAAAGGGAAAAAAGAAGCTAAAAACAAGGTAATGCTCTGCGCTCATATGGATGAGGTTGGCATTATCGCAACAAATATACTTGACAACGGTATGATAAAATTTATCACCGTAGGCGGAATTGATGCAGCTATACTTGTCGGCAGAGCCGTTAAATTTGAAAACGGCACGGTAGGCATTATCGGAATAAAGCCCACACATCTGTCCTTCGGTGACGCAAAAAATACAGTACCCGATGCAGACACTCTGCTGATAGATATAGGCTGCGAGAGCAAGGAAGATGCACTTAAATATGTGAAACACGGTGATACGGCAGTTTTCACAAGCAATTTTGTTGAAATGGGCGATAAGCTTCTCTCAAAGGCTATTGATGACCGTGCAGGCTGTGCTGTTATGCTCTCTCTTATAAAGCAGGGCTTTGAAACGAGCTGCACCTGTGTTTTCTCCGTTCAGGAGGAGGTAGGACTGAGAGGCGCAAAAACGGCAACATTTTCCGTAGATCCCGATTATGCAATAGTTCTTGAAGCAACAACTGCGGCAGACATAATAGATGTACCCGAAAGTGAATCTGTATGTATTCTCGGCAAGGGTGCGGCAGTTTCCTTTATGGACCGTGCCACAATATACAATCCCGCACTTTTCAAGAAAGCCTTTGAGCTTGCTGATGAAAACTCAATAAAAATCCAGCCTAAAACAAAGGTTGCAGGCGGTAACGATGCGGGAAGCGTACACTGTTCAAGAGGCGGTGTTCACACTCTGACAATAAATACTCCCTGCAGATATATCCACTCCCCCTCATGCGTGTGCGATAAAAATGACCTTGAAAACGCTATGAAGCTCACAAAAGTGATGGCGGAATATTTTGCATATGTCTGATACCTGTTTTTGTATCCCCCATGAAAATTCAATATACTATTTAATGAAGCAGACCGAAAACGGTATACTAAATGCCGAAATTTATACTGCATTAAAAGCAGACAGCAACCGAGATAATTTCCGCATAGCAAAAAACGGAGAAGAAATCACAGGTATTATATATAATAACGGTGACCGTTTTCTGTTTTCGGCTTTCGATGACAGCTTTTTTGAGGATGCAAAGAACTTTTTTGCTTTTTCGGGTAATAATGTTTTTTCAAGCAACGAAAATCTCGGAAGGCTCGGATTACCCGAAAGCGGAATATATATTCTGAAAGGCAAAAAAGAACTCTGCCGAAGTGAGGCAAAACTCCTTTCGGGCAGAGAAATACAGAATATGTATAAGGCAATTTCGGGTAAAGCCTCTTTATCTGCAGATGAAGAAGTCCGTTATGTTCGCTATATGAAGGCTATAACTGCAGGACTTGGGGCAGTTTTCGGTATAGAAGAAAACGGAAAATATGTATCCTTTGCCGCAGTGAGTGCCTCAAACAAAACAGCTGCCTTAATCGGAGATGTTTTTACTTTGCCCGAACACAGAAACAAAGGGAACGCCGCAGAATGTATCAGAGCCTGTATAAGCTTCTGCGCAAAACAGGACAAAGCTCCTTTTGTTTTCTGTGAAGAAAAAAATAAAAATTTTTATGAGAAATTAAATTTTGAGGTAAGCTATGTCGGTTTGTAATTTATGTCCGAGAAACTGCAACAAAGACCGTGCACAAGAGCGCGGTTTTTGTAATGTAAGCAATTCTCTGACTCTCGCGAGAGCAGGTCTTCATTTCTGGGAAGAGCCTTGTATAAGTGCCTGGGGCGGTGCGGGAGCTGTATTTTTCAGCGGCTGCTCTCTTAAGTGCATATACTGTCAGAATGAAAAAATAAGCCGAGGTCAGACGGGCAAGGAAATCACCGAAAAAAGGCTCAGGGAAATTTTCGACGAGCTTATTTATCAGGGAGCAGACAACATAAATCTCGTAACGCCCTCTCACTACGCCGATATAATTGCCGATGCACTTTCAAAGGAAAAGCTCCCTGTACCCGTTGTTTACAACACTTCTGCTTACGAAAAAACAGATACTCTTAAAATGCTTGACGGACTTGTTGATGTATATCTGCCTGATTATAAATATGCGTCATCCGATATTGCAAAAAAGCTGTCCTCGGCCCCCGATTATCCCGAAATTGCATTTTCTGCAATCGAAGAGATGTTCCGTCAGCGGGGATGCTATAAGCTTGACGAAGACGGGCTTATGACCTCAGGTGTTCTTATAAGACATCTTGTTCTTCCCGGCTTTATTGAAAACACCCTTGATGTTATAGACAAAATAACGGGCAGCTTCAATGACAGCCAGATTCTTTTCAGTCTTATGAGTCAGTACACTCCCCCAAAAAAACAGCTTGATATCCCTTCACTTAACAGACGGCTTACCGAGGAGGAATACTCGCGTGCGGTTGACTATTTATATCTTTCAGGCTTTGAAAACGGCTTTGTGCAGGAATTGTCCTCCGCAAAGGAGGAATATACTCCTGATTTTGATTTAAGCGGTGTATAAAATGAAGATTTACACATTAAACGACTATTGCCGGGAAACATTCGGCAAAAAGCTTTATAAATTGTCTTTGGACGGCGGCTTTACCTGTCCCAACCGTGACGGCACAAAGGGGACAGGCGGCTGCATCTTCTGTTCAAAAAGCGGCTCGGGTGACTTTGCCGAAAGCGATACTGACCTTAACAAACAAATCGAAAGAGCAAAACAGAGAGTTGCTTCAAAAAACAAAAACGGTGGATACATTGCATATTTTCAGAGCTTTACCTCAACCTATGCGCCTGTTGAAAGGCTCAGAAAGCTGTTTTATGAGGTTATAGAAAGAAACGATATTGATGTTTTAAGTATTGCCACTCGCCCCGACTGTCTGCCAAAGGAAACTGTCGAATTACTGGCAGAACTCAACAAAATAAAACCCGTTTGGGTTGAATTGGGTCTTCAGACTTCAAAGGAAGAGAGCATAAAATTTATAAGAAGAATGTACTCAAATGAAGAGTACGAAAGCGCAGTAAAAAATCTTCACAATGCAGGAATTTATGTCATAACGCATATGATAATAGGTCTTCCCGGAGAAGCACAAGAGGATATGAAGAATACCCTGCAGTTTATCATAGATAATAAATCAGACGGCGTAAAGCTGCAGCTGCTTCACATACTCAAGGACAGCGATCTGTATAAGCTCTGGCAAAAGGGAGATATCCCCGTTTTATCAAAAGAAGAGTATACGGACATACTTTTACAGCTTCTTAAAATGCTTCCCGAGAAAACGGCAGTACACCGTATGACGGGTGACGGCAATAAAAAAACACTTGCCGCCCCACTGTGGAGCGGCAATAAAAAGGATGTTCTCAATTATATTAATAAAAGAATCAGCGAGTGTTAAATCAGATACAGATACATTCCTGTAAACTGACACACCGTACCTGCGAGAACAAATATATGAAATACCGAATGAATATAGGGGCGTTTTTTACCTAAACCGTAAAAAACAGCTCCTATTAAATATATTATGCCGCCCGCAATAACAAAAAGCATAAATTTTTTGCCGTTTTCGGATGCCTGCCACACTATTTTTGCACCGATTAAGATAAGCCATCCGAGGAATATATACATAACCATCTGCACTTTTTTGAATCTCTCCTGATCCATAAAGGTCAGAAAAATGCCGAGAAGCGTCAGAACCCAGGAAACGACAAAAAGTATAATTGCCATAAGACGGTTGTGTTCAATAAGACTCATCAGAAAGAAAACAGACATGCTTCCTGTTATCATAAGAAAAACATTTGAATGATCAAGCACTCTTGCAATCTGTTTTAATCTGCCGGGCTTTATCCCGTGATAAAAGGCTGAACCCAGATAGAGTATAATGCTGCACACACCGCAAAGCAGCATAGTAAATATCTGCAAGGGTGTTATTGAGGAACCCATTTTTATAAAACACATAATCAATGCCGTAACACATACAGGCACACCGAGTGCATGGGTTATGCAGTTTATCATATCTTCTTTTCTTGAATAGTCGGGCAAGGGTACCTTACTGAAATCAAACATAAAATCACACCCATATATATCTTTGTGATTTTATTGTATTACCGTACCGGAAGATTGTCACCCTACAAACAAAAAAAACAACTCTACCCTATAGAGAGTAATGCTCTCTACTATGAGTAGAATTGTTGAAAAATAAGACTTAATCCCTGTATTTTTATATAAGTGTTGAAAACAGCCCTGTGCTGTCGGAGGAGTACATGTAATGGTATTTGTATCTGCTTCAACCGTTCTTTTTATTGTGTTATTTTTTCTTTATCTGCACAAAAATCAGGTATAAATAACAAGTCAGTATTGCAATTCGCGGGATTTTGCAGTATTATATATTGTTGTAGAAAAAATAAAAGCATTAAAAATGAAGGTGAAGTTTTGAAAAAGCGTGAGGATATAAGAAATATTGCTATTATAGCGCATGTTGACCACGGCAAAACAACAATTGTTGATAAGCTTCTCAAGCAGAGCGGTACTTTCAGAGAAAATGAAGTTGTTGCAGACAGAGTAATGGACTCCAACGACCTTGAAAGAGAAAGAGGTATAACAATTCTTTCAAAGAATACATCTGTTAATTATAACGGTGTAAAAATTAATATAGTAGACACTCCCGGTCACGCAGACTTCGGCGGGGAGGTTGAGCGTATTATGATGATGGTAGACGGTGTTCTGCTTTTGGTTGATGCGTTCGAAGGCTGTATGCCCCAGACCCGTTTCGTGCTTTCAAAGGCTTTGGCTCTCAAGAAAAAGCCCCTTGTTGTAATTAATAAAATAGACAGACCGGGGGCAAGACCCGAGGAGGTAATAGACGAGGTTCTCGATTTGTTCATTGAACTGGGGGCAGACGAGGATCAGATAGAATTCCCCGTGATTTTTGCATCTGCCCGTGAGGGATATGCTACTCTTGATTCCTCGCAGAGAAGCGGAGATATGCGTCCTCTGCTTGATGCTATTATTGAGAATATCCCTGCTCCCGAGGGAGATGCAGATGGCGGCTTGCAGCTTCTTTTCTCCAGCCTTGATTATGACGATTATGTAGGCAGAATAGGTGTCGGCAGAATTGAAAGAGGCAGAATCAAAGCAGGTCAGCAGGTAATTTTATGTACGGGTGAGGGCGAAAGAAGGCAGGTAAAGGTTTCAAGACTTTATCACTTCACAGGACTTGGCAGAACAGAAACAGATGCAGCCGAAATGGGTGACATTGTTGCAGTTTCGGGTATTGACGGACTTAATATAGGTGAAACAATATGCGACCTTAACTGCGTTGAGCCGCTTCCCTTTGTCAAGATAGATGAGCCCACACTTTCAATGACCTTCCATGTAAACAACTCTCCTTTCGCAGGTAAAGAGGGTAAGTTTGTAACCTCAAGAAATATCCGTGCAAGACTTTTCAAGGAAGTTGAAACGAATGTAAGTATGAAGGTTGAGGAAACCGAAAATACAGATATCTTCAAGGTTTCGGGCAGAGGTGAATTGCACCTTTCCATTCTTATTGAAACAATGAGAAGACAGGGCTATGAATTCCAGGTATCCCGTCCCAAGGTAATTTATAAGACTATTGACGGAGTGCTTCATGAGCCTATGGAGCTTCTTATTGTTGAGGTTCCCACGGATTATGTAGGCCCCGTTATGGAAAAGATAGGCTCCCGTAAGGGTGAGCTTGAAAATATGGGTACCCGTGACGGCGGTACAACACATCTTGAGTTCAAGATTCCCGCAAGAGGACTTATCGGCTACCGTTCCGAATTTTTAACCGATACCAACGGTTACGGTATTATGAATAATCTTTTTGCAGGCTATGAGCCTTATAAGGGTGATATTTCTACAAGAGCAAGAGGCTCCATTGTTGCACACGAAGCAGGTGAAAGCACAGGCTACGGACTTTTCAACACTCAGGACAGAGGCCGCCTGTTTATAGGTCCCGGTGTTCCCGTGTATGAGGGTATGATAGTAGGTGAGTGCTCAAAGGCAGAAGACATTGTCTGCAATGTCTGCAAGAAAAAGCAGCTCACAAACACCCGTGCAGCAGGCTCCGATGATGCTTTAAGACTTGTTCCCCATTCAGTTCTGAGCCTTGAGCAGAGTATGGAATTTTTGAGCGATGATGAACTGCTTGAGGTAACACCCGAATCCTTAAGACTTCGTAAAATGATACTTTCAAAAGAACAGCGTATGAAACAGCAGTTCAAGAAAAACTGATAACAGGAGGCACACAAATGGAAAAATCAAAGGTTGAAATCAGTGTAAGAAATCAGAATTACACTATAATATCAAGTGAACCCCCTGAAAATGTAATTGCCCTTTCAAATGAGCTTAACGAAAAGCTCAATGCAATTATGAGCGGTACGGGAATATCTCTCACCCAGGGACTTGTTCTTGCAGCTCTTGATTTTGCAAATGAAGCAAAAAAGAGCACTGCAGTTGCCGAAAAATACAAGAGCGAAATTGCAGATTATCTCGAAGATGCCGAAAAGGCAATGACACAGAGAGATAAGTATAAAAGGGAACTCGATAAATTGAAGGCTAAGAATAACAAATAAAAATTCGGCAAGAAAAAACAGGGATACCGAGCGGTACCCCTGTTTCTTTATTTCATTAAGAAAATTTATTTTTTCTTTGCAGCCTTCATAGCTTCCTTTTCTGCTTTTCTTGCTTCATCAAGTCTTGCAGCTTCTTCGGCTTCTATACGGCATTTTTCTTCATATCTTGCCTTTGCTTCATCATAAAGCTCTTCTATATCGGCAAGATGCTTGTAGTTTTCTTCCTGAGCGATAAGCTTTTTAGCATCAAGATAGGGCTTTGCTGCTCTGTTATAGAGTGCGCTTTTCTTTGTTTCTTCTTTTATTGCCTTTTCGTTTATGCTCTTCTGAGCTTTAAGCTCTTTGATTTTAGCTTCTATACTGCTTAACTTTTCTTTGTCTTTTGCATCTTTTGCTATGTACTTTTCTTTATAAAGATTTGCAAGCTCTAAGTCGAGTGCATCTGCCTTATCAAAAAGAACAGCGAAAATGGAGGTGTCGTATTCGGGAATGCCGTTCGGGAAATTTCTGAGAGCGCATTTTTTACCCAATTTTACATTCTTTGCAGTGTCAATGGCATCCTCACGGATAAGCTTTTCCTCCGGAGTTGCTTTAGGCAAAGCCTTTGCTTCTTTAAGAACAGAGTTGCTTGCAGAGAAAACGCCCTGAAGACCGAGAGCATATGTTTCTCTTGCTCTTGCAAGCTTTATTTGCATCTGTTTGGTTGAGAATTTGTTAAGCTCTTCAACCACTCTACGGGAAATTTCAATTTCCTCGTTATGCTCTTTTTTTGCCCTGAGCTCTTTCTTAGCGGCTTTAACAGCATCCTTGCCGTGAGCTTTTGCATTGCTTACCAAAGATTTGTCAATGGTTTCAGGCTGTTCGAGAGCAACTGTTCTTGCTTTTCTGACAAGGTCAATGGCTTCAACCAGTTCGCCGTCATTAAGAGCAGAGTTGCCGTAGTCTTCAAAGAGTGCACGGATTTTGAGTATCCTTACAATAGATTTCTGTTTGAACTCCGTCAGGTCATAGAAGAAGTAGGGAACAACATTGAGTGCTGCACCCACAACCGACAGAATAATCAGAAGATAGATAAGGCTGAATAATGCATCCTTATCATATTTGAGTATGTCGTAAGCATTTGCATAGCCGTTGTCGTCGCTTATGCCGTATGCCTTGAAAATAAGAGGAGTTACGGTGCTTGTGATGAGGGTAACAAAGCTGCCTATAAGACCAACAGCGGCAAACATGCCGTCAATTCTTTCGCCTGAAATATAGTGCTGATAGTCTCGGATATCTGCATTGATACTCGGTGTGAGTATGTGAGCAAAGGAGCCTGACAGAGAGTTCATATAAATGCAGACGGCAACAAGAAGTATAGAGCCCCACCATTTGATTGCGGGATACATCATTGCAATAAATACAATGTTCAATATATTTGTTGCGATAAGAACATTTTTCTTGCCCCATTTTTTAATAGCAAAGGGGGCGGCAATCATGCCCCACAGCGAGGCATTACCTAATATAATAGTTATTAATGAATACTGACCGGGTGTGCACATCTGAGCATAGTTGTAAAGCCAGCCGAGAACATAGCCCTGAGTGCTTTCGAGGAAGCCCAGCCATCCTGCAAGAGAGATTATCCAGAAATATTTGTTTTTTGCAACAGCTCTTAAAGCGTCCATGAAACGAATCTGGACAACATGTGTTTTCGCCTGTACGATATTTTCTTCAGTCCATGCATAAACAAGAACTGTGAGAGCTGCACCGATTATTGCGGTTACGGGATAAAATGCACGGTAGATTGAGATATCATACATATCATCGGTGTTGAGCAGCTTCTGCAATAAGGGGATAAGAGGATTGAGTACTGTGGGTGCAAAAGAGTATACAACAGATTTTACAGAAAGGACATTTGATCTTTCCTGAGTGTTGGGTGACATTACGAAAATAAGGTTTTCGTATGCATCGTACAAAAATCCGTATGTGAACTGCAAAGCAAGGTTCAGAACAAAAACAATAACCCACTTGAGTGCATAGCTTGTGATTTTATCATAAGGCATCCAGACAATCAGCACGGCAATAACGGCTGTGGGAATACCCATGGAGAGAACATAAGGACGGTATTTACCCTTACGGTTTCTTGCAGAGTCAACCATTTTTGCTCTGATGCCTGTCAGGAAAATACTTGAAAAGAAGGTAATATAATACATTATCAGAAGCTGTTCGGGCGGAATACCTGTTGCGTTTGATAATATAACATTAGTGCCGGTTACAGTTATTGTGGTGTATAAGTAAATAAGTGCATACACACCGATACCACCGACAGAGTAACCGAAAATACTGCGGTAATTTATGTAGTTTCCTACGGGAGGCTTTTTCCAGTAGACAACCGCATCGGAGATAAAGTCTTTTGCTTTGTTGATAATTTGCATAAAATCCCTCACTTAAACAATATGTAAATAACATTTTACACTGTATTTGCTTTTATTTCAATCTTTTTATTAATTTTTGACAAATCGTTGAATTATCCCCTTTATTTTTGTGCAAAGTTATGATAATATAGGATTACTATCATCACCCTAAATCGAAAACAAAAACGGAGAAATTTTATGGATATGAATTTTTGTGTTCCCTGTCTTTTAGGACTTGAGGGACTTATTGCAGATGAATTGAGAGAGATGGGTGCCCGAAATGTCAATGCCGAAAACGGCAGAGTGCTTTTTTCGGGTGATGAATATACTCTTGCAAGAGCAAACATCCGTTCAAGATTTTCAGAAAGAATACTTGTTGTTCTCGGTACCTTTGAGGCACATTCCTTTGAGGAGCTTTTTCAGGGTACAAAAAAGCTTCCCTGGGAAGCTTGGGTGGGCAAAACAGACCGTTTCCCCGTAAAGGGATATTCGCTCAATTCTGATTTGTTCAGCGTGAGTGACTGCCAGTCTATAATAAAAAAAGCCGTTGTTGAACGGCTTAAAATGAAATATAAAATTCCGTGGTTTGAAGAAACGGGCGCGTTGTATCAGATACAGTTCTCCATTATGAAAAATCAGGTAACATTGTATATTGACACATCAGGCAAAGGACTTCACAAAAGAGGCTACCGTCCTGCTTCAAATGCAGCACCGCTTAAAGAAACTCTGGCAGCTTCCCTTTGCGCACTTGCAAGAGTAAGACCGTATCATACTGTATATGACCCTATGTGCGGCTCGGGTACTATTGCTATTGAGGCGGCACTTATGGCATGTAATATTGCTCCCGGTGTCAGCAGACGCTTTACCGCTGAGGAATGGAAGCAGGTTCCTGCAAATGTGTGGCAGGAGGAAAGAGCCGCTGCACGCGCACTTGAAAAGAGAGATATCCCCTTTAAGGCATACGGCTCTGATATAGACCCCGAAGCACTCAGTATTGCAAAGGGAAATGCAAGAAGAGCAGGTGTTGAGGAATTTGTTTCTTTCACTCAAAAGGATGTCAGAAGCTTTGCACCCGATGAGGAGAAATACACGGTTATCGTGAATCCTCCTTACGGAGAAAGACTACTCGATACTGAGGATGCAAGAAAAATCTACAAGGATTTAGGCTCACTTTTTGTTCCCGGTAAGGGAAAGGCGTATTATATCATTACTGCCGACGAAGACTTTGAAAAAGCGTTCGGAAGAAAAGCCGATAAGAGAAGAAAGCTTTATAACGGTATGATAAAATGCCAGGTTTATATGTATTTTAAATAATTAATTCATAGTAACAACAGTTCTGCCGCCGTAGAAATACACATTGCTTAAAAACAATGCCATTTCTTCGGGGGCAATTTTCATTCCGTCATACATCCAATTAAGAATTGTCTGCCATATTCCCGAAACTGCATAGCAGGTGAGATAGCATTTAGGATTTGTTTCACTGAAAACCTTTTTTGAATCGGGGATGCGCAGCAGTAAATCATGTTTTATTCTGTTCGTAAGGGAGTTGTTAGGGTCATTGCTGATAACAAACTTGCAGATAGCCTCGTTTTTTTTGCAGAAAACAAGAAAACGGGTGCAGTATGCAACAAAGTCATCCAATGTAACAAAATTTGCATCGGGAGATAAAACCTCATCAACAAAAACAGCATATATTTCATCCTGTATCTGCAGGAGCATATCCTTTATATCATTATAATAGAAGTAAAATGTTGAACGGTTTATGTCTGCTGCCTGTGCAAGCTCTTTTACTGAAATATTTTCAAGACTTTTTTCTTCAAGTAATTCAAAAAGCTTTTCTCTGAGAATTTTTTTTGTTCGTTTAACTCGTCTGTCCTGTGAATTCTGAACTTTTTTGTCTGCCATAATGTTCCCCCTTTGTTATTATACACATGTATTTTATCAGACAAGTGTATAATAATCAACACTTTTTGGGAGAAATTATGTATTTTTTTGTTGAGGTGATATATATCAAGGCTGAGCCTTGAATGCAATCCGTCGGAGAAAGGTATGTAATCAATACGAGGGATTATAAAACACCCCTTTGGTGATGACATACACGCTTCGCGTGATTACATATGCCTTGCGTCAATTACATGCCAATCCTTCGGATTGGATAAAAAAACAGCCTCGCTGTTGCGAAGCTGTTTTTTTGGTGGGAACAACAGGGCTCGAACCTGTGACCCCCTGCTTGTAAGGCAGGTGCTCTCCCAGCTGAGCTATACTCCCTGGTGAAGACAGGTGGACTTGAACCACCGACCCCTTGCATGTCAAGCAAGTACTCTAACCAACTGAGCTATGCCTTCATTTTTATCTTATCAAAAATAAAGACAATCTCCCAGTGAAGATTGCTTTTTATGGAGCGGATGACGAGGCTCGAACTCGCTACCTCCACCTTGGCAAGGTGGCGCTCTACCAGATGAGCTACATCCGCATACTTATTGAGAACGAAAGATATTATACATAATACTTTAGCTCTTGTCAAGCATATTTTTGATTTTATGAAAAATTTTATTAAAAAGTTTAATGATTTTTTTTATAAGTTTTCAATACACAAACGGAAACATCAAAAAAAGCTGTCCTGCAATGCGTGGGTGTCCTGAGGACACTCACGCAGTTTTATTCGCCTTGCGGCGAGTGATATTGCTTCGCAGTTATATAATTCTACGCATTGTGATATTGTCCTTCGGACAGTTTTATGCGAATAAAATAACACTGAAATCGAAGATTTCAATATCACTATGCCGAAAAGTGCATAATATCACTTAAAGTTAAAAGCACACTTACTCACCACTTTTAGTGACAGTGCAAAAAAGTAAGAGTTAATGCAGTTTTTGCTACATTAACTCTTTTTGTCCTTTAGAGTACGACTCTAAGACAGCTTTTTTGATTATATGATATTTTATTTCTTGAAATTGAACAAGCTTTCAATCCAGTTAAAGAACTTCTGGAATGCCTGAACTATTTTCTGCCAGAAGGAAAGTCCGCTGTCAGGGATTATGCTTGGGATGAGCGGAACATCTGCAAGGCAGTCATCACAGGTGCCGTCTTTGTTTTCATCGACATGGCCCAATGCTGCAAGAGTTTCGGTCGTTGTGTATGAGCAAACTGTGCAAGCAAGTGTCTTTGTACCTTTTTCTGTACATGTGGCAGGAATCAGAGCCTGTTGCGTGAGTGTATGGTCAATTTTATCAAGGGTGTCGACATTGTATTTATACTGACATTCAAGGCAGATATATGTGTCATAGCCCTTTGCGATACATGTGGGAGCTGTTGAGCCGAGTTTTGTGAAGCTATGGTATTCTATTGCCTTGAGGGTGGGGTAGTCTGAATGATAACCTGTGATTTCCCAGTTTTTGCTGAAGTCAAAGCCTGTGAAGTTAGCCTTATCCTTCATTTTTGCAGCGGTGAGAGCAATACAGCTTGTGTTTGTTCCGGCTGATGAAGTGAAGCCCTTTGTTGCTGCGGTTGAAAGCCAGTATACATTAGTGTTTGTACCTGCAGAATATCCGCCGATGCCTGCACCTGTTGCACTGCCTGCATTGTAGCAGCAGGAAACTTTTGTTTTCATACTGTAGCCGAAAATACCTGCACGGTATTTTCCTTCAGTTGTAACCTTACCTTCATTATAGCAGTTAGCAACAGAACCGTTTGTTGTGGAGCCTACGATACCTGCACAGTAGTTGCCCGTGCCATTGCTGATAGCTGCATCGTTGTAGGAGAAAGTGATGCTTGCTGCAGAATTTGTACCTGCAATACCGCCTGTGTTGCCGTTACCTGAAATCTTACCGTTGTTTATGCAAAGAGTGATATTGCCCTTTGTTGTACCCGCAATGCCGCCGCAGTTTGTTGCTTCGGCACTGACATTACCCTTGTTTACACAGGAAGAAACAGCTGCCTTTGCTTCACCGATAATACCGCCTGTAACAGCCTCACCTTCAACTGTTGCATTGTTTGTGCAGTCTGAAACAGCTGCAGCTGAGGAGCCTGCAATACCGCCTGTGTTTTTCACATAGCCGATAACATAAGAGGAGGATGTTGTGCTGCAGTTTTTGATGCTGCCGCTTTCAATGAAGCCTGCAATGCCGCCTACATAGTTGTCGCCGTATACATCACCCGAGAACTGGCAGTTTTCGATTTTTGAATTAACCGCATATGCTGCAATACCGCCGGCATAAGAATTTTCTGCATAAAGGTCACCGTTCTTGATTTTTACATTTGAAACGGTTGCATTTTTTATGTAGCCGAAAAGAGCGGCATAATTGCTTGCTGAAACGGTAAGATATGAGATTGTTTTATCCGCACCGTCAAAGATACCGCTGAAAGGATTTGTTTTTGTTCCTATTGGAGTGTGATCATCAGAGAGAGATATATTTGCAGTGAGAGTAAAATATTTACCCGAATAGCTTTCGCCTGCATTTACTTTCTTTGCAAGCTCTGCTAAATCTGCCTCAGATGTTATTTTATAGGGAGCTGATTTTGTTCCGCTGCCTGTCATTGCCGCACTTGCACAAATTCCGAACATTGAAAATGCAATAAGCAGACAAAGAATAACGGAGAGCGATTTTTTTAATTTCATTTTTCATACCTCCGAAGATAAATATACATTATAATAATAACTCATACAAGAAAAAAAGGCAAGTATTTTTTCTTATTAATCAAAAGATTGACATTTTCCGGCACTATATTATAATATAACTATATAAATAAGGAGGCTGTATTTTTTATGAAAAAGAAAATTGAACTTGATTGCTCAAAAAAAGCAATTCCTTTGATTTTTATGGTTTTCGGCATCGCTATAATGCTGGCAACATTGATTTTAAGACTTAATTTTGTATGTGTTGTTGCGGTGGCTTTTCTTTGTATAATGTCTGCTGTTATTGCACTGAGTCTTATAATAAAGAAAAAAGTGTATGCGCCTATGGTTTTCGGGTACGCTGCGGTAAGTTTAGGTATAGTTTTGTATTATGTGATATGGGGTGCAGATGCAGGCTTCGGTGCATTTACTTCGGGGCTTACGGGCTTTTCCTCTGCCGAGCATCCGCTTCTCACGGGTGAGGGTAACCTTTTTACAAGACTTATCGGTAATATTCTGCTTGTTTTACCGAGTGCCGCTTCCTTGTGGGGACTTTTCTTTGTTGCAGGAAAAAGCTTTAAGAAAGATAATGCTAAAAAGCTCCTTTCAGCAGTGCTTACTGTTTGCCTTATTGCAACAAGTGTTGTTTATGTGCTTACAATGAATTTGCGTTCAAAGCCTAACACTCAAAGACTCTGGGAAGGACATGATGATTACCTCGGTAAGGTCGATACTGCTTCAGAAAACAGCCCCAATGTGCTTATAATTATGATGGATGACCTAGGCTACGGGGATATTTCCCTTAACGGAGCTATTTACGATACACCGAATATTGACTCGATCGGTGAAAACGGTGTTAATTTTGAGAATTTCTATTCCTCATATTCGGTTTGTTCACCTGCGCGTTTTGCTGCGCTTACCGGCAGATACCCATACAGGGGATATGCGGATAATGTAATTTACCCGACGGTTGACACAATTTCACCCTTTGCCTCCACAAGAATTTTCAACTCTGTTGAAATGGGTGCAAATGCAGACGGTATGCTTGGTGATGAAATTACAATAGCCGAAATTTTCAATAATGCCGGTTATACAACAGGTGCCTTCGGCAAGTGGCATCTTGGTGACTACGGTGAATATCTGCCCACAAATCAGGGCTTTGACTATTTTTACGGCAGTCACCATGTGAATGATATGACTCCGTTTTACCATGTAACCGAGAAAGACGGCGAGTGGGAGATAGTTCACTCCACAAAGGACCTTAAGGACCAGTCAGCGGCAACAAAGCTTATACACGAAGAGATTGATAAGTGGATAACGGATACCGTCAACAGCGGAGAGCCTTTCTTTGCTTATTATGCCTCTCCCTGGCCTCACGCTCCCGTTTTTGCAGGTGATGATTTTGACGGCACAAGCGGTATGGGTACATATGTTGACTGCGTAACCGAATTTGACCACTATCTCGGTAAGCTTTTTGCAACGCTTGAAGAGCTCGGAGTTCTTGAAGATACAATTATTGTGTTCACAAGTGATAACGGCCCTGCACTTGAGGGCTCTGTTGCCGATTTAAGAGGCGGTAAATATCTTGCATATGAGGGTGGACAGAAGGTTCCCTTTATGATCCGCTGGGATAATGCGGACGGTGCGATAGGGGAGAAGGGAACCGAGAGAAAGCAGTCAGCAACCCTTGTTGACCTGTTCCCCACGCTTATTGACCTTTGCGGAATTACTGTTGACGGCAAGGAAAGCGCATTGCCCTCAGACCGTGTTATTGACGGTGTTTCAATGATGCCCGTGCTTAAAAATGATGAGGTTATTCACACTGCAGAGCATCCCATTCTTCATATGAAGCGTGAGGATATAAAGGCTATTCAGTATACTGTTTCAACTGCAGAGGTTAAAGAAAAATATCCCGACTATGATTATGCTGTGCTTAATGACAATGAATTTATAACCTTCAAGTATTTTGATAAAATTCAGAACGACAACTCCGCATTCTGGGATAAAAACAGAAAGAACTGGCTTCACATTCTCACCGATGATGTGGGAGAAAACTATAACCGCTCGGTTGTGTACCCTGAAATTGCAGATGAATTCCACGAAAAGCTTGATGAAATTCAGCTTAATTTCAAGGAAAACAGACGCGGAATTGCATTAAAGGACTGATTATTTTGCCACCGCTTTCTCTTATGATAAAACCTGCCTCTTCTCTGTGCAATCTTTCTTGTGAATACTGCTTTTATAAGGATGTTTCCGAGCACCGTGAGCATTTAGGCTTCGGAAAAATGGACAGGGAAGTTGCAGAAATACTTATCCGCAAGGCTCTTGAATTTGCATCCGGAGAGAATGTTGCCTTTGCCTTTCAGGGCGGAGAGCCTACTCTTGCGGGAGTTGATTTTTTTGAGTTTTTCGTTGAAACGGTAAAGCAGCTTAACACTAAAAGCAGTAGCGTTTTTTACAGCATACAGACCAACGGAACCCTTATAGACAAGGAATGGGCATCGTTTTTTGCCCGGAATAAATTTCTTGTGGGCTTGAGTCTTGACGGCAGCTATGAAGACAATAAATTCAGAAAAAAGGCAAACGGAGAGAATTCATACTATAAAATCACCTCTGCCGCAGAAATTCTAAAACGGCATAATGTTGATTTTAATATTCTGACGGTTCTCACGGGGTATTGTGCCGAAAACGGGGAGAAAATATATAAATTTTTCCGTTCAAGAGGCTACAGATATCTGCAGTTCATCCCGTGTTTACGCCCGTTTGACAGTAATGAACAGAGTGAACTCTATATGACAAGTGAGCAGTATGCTGACTTTCTTATAAAGGTATTCAATCTTTATGTAAAAGACTATGTAAGGCATAATTATGTGAGCATAAGGCAGTTTGATAACTGGGTACGCTCATTTCTGCGCCAGCCTACCGAGCAATGCGGTATAATGGGGCATTGTACGCATCAGTTTGTGGCAGAAGCTAACGGAAATATATATCCGTGTGATTTCTATTGTACGGATGAATATCTCTTAGGAAATATAAAAACGGACAATTTTCCGGCAATGGCAAACAGCGATACCGCAAAAAACTTTATCAGAGAGAGCCTGAAAATACCCGAACGCTGTAAAAAATGCAATGTTTACCCTCTCTGCCGAGGTGGAGGGTGTAAACGCACACAGCTCAGCGAGGATTATTGCAGGGCATATAAGCAATTTTTCAATTCCTGTCTGCCGTTATTCAGAGTGTTTCTTAATGAAAAATGATAAATTTTACAGAGGTTATGAAAATGACCTCTGTTTTTTTATTTTTTTTACCTGCCGGGTGCTTTTTAACTATAAAGCGTCTGTCTTTGGGTGAGCTGTGAAAAAAATTAAGGATGAAAAAATATAAAAAGCTTAATGTTTGCCATATATGTTATAAAATGGTTAATTTGTGTAAATGAAAAAATTATATCATCTGTTGTGTTTTGTGTAATATCAACCACAACAGGTAGTGTTTTTTTATTTTTATATTTGTCGGTGTAAAGTAAAATTCTTTCTTTTTTGAAAAAACGGGAAATAAAGAAGTAAAGGTAAAATACTTTACTTTGAAGGCTTTTAAATTGCCGTTTTATGGTAAAATACGGCTGATTTTCGGTGTGATTATTTTTCCTTTTCGGAATAATTCTTGTCCGGGAATCCCCATTTTGATGTGTCTGTTCTTTTTGTGTTTTTAACAATATAATGTTTTTAATAATTATAATTTTTTATTACATTCTATATACCCCTCCTTTGCGGCTGTAAACACGGTGTAAACACTGTTTGAACCACTTTTCAACTTTGTTTTGAACAATAAAAAAAATGAACCGGTTTCTTTTGTGCAAATGGCATATATTTTGCTTTACATTTTTGACAAGAAATTTCCCATATCCCGTTGACACTTGCCAAAATTTTGTTTATAATGAAAACGATATAGTATACCCATCAGTGCCCCCATTTTAGGTGTAGTGGGGAATCGGGTGTGTATTTGTATTAAATTTGTAAAAAAACTTAAAGGAGTGTTTTTATGGAAACAAGAGCGAACTTACCAACTAAGATACTTAGTTTGTTCCTCTCGGTACTTATGGCATTCAGCTGCTTCAGTATCGCGTTGCCTAATCTGGCACCGGATTCTTTTGCCGCAGGCGCTTATAAAGTCAGCGAAGTAAAAGAATTGCTTGAAAAAGCAGCGAATAATTTCACCGGCTCTTCGACTGCCGGAACCAACCAGTTCACCTGGTCGGGTTCTATGGAAGTTATCGAAGCAGCACAGGCTGTTTTTGACTATGCCATTAATACCTATTATAACAGGGCTCAGGCATCGAACAGAGAATATGTCTATTCTTCAGGTGCAAAAATAGCTGCTCAGTTCATTACAGACCTGGCTATTCCGGCCGGTAATCAACAGTCCCTTGTTAACTATGTCCTTAACCCCCGTGCATATGCATCGGGCGGTGACTCAATTGTTAGCTATGGCTCAAGTAATCACGATGGTACTCTTCCGATAACAGGTAGTGACGGTGGTAGCAGAGGCTCCGAATTGACTGAGAACGATTATTCTAAGGTTGAATGGAATGATAGTGACTACGGTACTGTTACAGAAAGTAACTTTACCCATGTTTTCATTACCGAGCTGTCAACTCAGGAGCTTACAGAATATCTTCTGTCTTTTGACAGCGTAGAAGATATTCCCAACAAGTTCCCCACAAAGGTTTCTTTCTCATACACCTATTCAGGCGGTCGTTACGCTATGTACAGAAATAACGGTCGTCAGTATACTGCATATAAGTGGAACTACCTTTCAAAGGCTACCACAAAGGCAAACACCAAGGATAATAAAGCTAAAAGAGAGCTTACAAAATTCGTTGAATACTTTAACGAAGATACCCTTGGAGTAACCTTTGATGAAATGCTCACAATGTCAGCTGCTGACCTGTACAATCTTTATCTCGTTGCAGAAGAAAGAATTGTAGCTGTAGCAGACAGATATCAGTCTACTGTTATCAATCATTTTGAGCAGAATGATGCAGGCTATACATATCAGAATGTTATTGATTACAGAGATAATCTTTGGGATGCATATTGTGTTGCTCTTATCAAGGACTCTCTTGATGTGCTTAACAATAATATTCCCGACACAGATTATTCAGAATATTCATATGCTCAGATGGCTGCACTTTACGGCTCACTCACTAAGGCATATGAAGTGTTCAATGATGTAAAGAACAGCAGCTCTGATTTAGCTGATGCCGTTAATTACATTGTTGCAAATTATCCTGATTATGTTGCTAAGTACGACAGTGTCGGTGCTATGACTCAGGCTATTGAGGCATATCTTACAGATTTGTATAACACAATGCGCATGCAGAATCTCCGTGAGCTTCTCCAGTCAATGGAAAGCACATATGATTCTAACTGGCAGTATGTTAAAGATGAAGAAGCTATCAATAAGCTTGATGATCTTGACACAACTCAGGTTGCTGCTGTTTTGTCAATGGTACAGGGTTATAATGCTGCTCTCAACGGCTCATATAACTTCATTGCAGCAGAAATCAATGCAATACTCGCAGAAATGAATGCTGATCTTGCAGAGGGCGACGAAGAATTTACCATGGCAAAATGGAACACCTTTGTTGCTAACCTTGAAGCAAAGCTCGCAGTAAGAGATGATGAGGTTGTATTTGATTCTTACCTTGATTATTTCTATGAGTATCTTATGCAGGATTTCACAAAGCTTTCTAATGAAGAGCTTATGGATCTCCATAAGAATGCTCAGTATGAGTATGAAGATCTTGTTGAAGTATACAACCAGTTTGTTGCTGAATACGGCAAGACTTGGACAGATGAGCTTTTCACAATTGATTACAACGGTGAAAAGGTTCTCCTCCAGGATGCTATTTCCGCAAACTATGTTCAGAGCAAGTCTGTGCTTGAGCTTTATATCAGAGAGCGTAATGCTGCTCAGCTCAATGCCATTGCTGCATATCCCACAGGTCTCACCGTAGACTTCACAAATTATGCTCAGCTTAAGTCTGTTCTTGTTCATTTTGATGAAGATCTCTATCAGTACTGTCTTGCTACAAATGTAACATGGACCAGAACTGATAAGGACGGAAATGAAGAAGAAAAGTCTCTCACAAAAGAAAACTGGGTAACAAGCGATCAGCTTGCTATTTATAACACTCAGGAATCACTTCTTGCTTCCTGGAAAGCTTTTGTTCAGACAAAGGGCTATGAGGCCTTTGATCATAACTTCACCTTTGCTGATGAAAACGGCTTGTATGCTATCCGTCATGCAGGCAGTCAGATTATAACTGAAATCGTAGACAATGAAGAAAATGAAGTACAGATAGGTTATCCCAATGATATCGCAAGAGACGGTGCGGATGATAACTATTCTGTTGAAGAAGATGAAATCAACTCTCTTATCACAAAGATAGATAATGCTGTTACATCCCGTGACTTTGCTTCTCTTATCGGACTTAAGGACCTTGCAGGCTCACTCAGCGGACTCGGTCTTGAAATTGATGAAGAAGCTGCAAAACAGATAGTTGACCTTCCTTCATTTGTTAATGTTCTGTTTGAAGAAGCATTTTCTGATGATATCATGAATATGCTTGTAGGTATGATTTTCCCCTTGCTTACAGATCTTCTTGATAACACACTTAAAGATGTTCTTAAGGATCTTGGTACTCCCGATGCTAAATGGGGTAATGCAAGCGGTGCATACTATCTTGACTTTGATATTACGATTGCTACACTTACGGGTAATCTTAATATTTTCGTAGATACTGACTGGCATGACCATGACGGTAACGGCCGTACAGAGGGCCCCGGCAGCGAGATGTATAGGTTGCAGAGAGACTTCCCCTCAGTTTTTGCTGATTTAGGTCTTCATGTTTACCCCAATACCTTTGCTGCTTTCATGGCACAGCTTGATCCTGCTGCTTTCGGTCCCGATACCGAATTCTATAAGACTCTTACTGCTCCCGGTGTCGGCAGAGACTGGTCAAAGCTTGTTTCTGAGGATGATCCCGAAACAGCAGAAGATGAAAGCAAGGCACTTGACCTTGACTGGGGTATTTATGACTTTGAATCATTTACGGAAGTTTTTGGTAATGTTCTTGAAACTATTATACCCTTGCTTCAGACAGCCCTCGGTAATACTGCATTTGACGGATATGCATCCGATGCAGCATTCCTGTACGGTAAGGTTAAAATCTGGGGTGTAGAACACGGTCTTGGTGCTGTCGGTGACCTTGGACTCAGCATTAATCCTCTTAATGCTTATTCTAACCTGCTTGTTCCGTTGTTTGAAACACTCGGTGTTCCCTCAAGTGCTATTCCCACCCTTAAGGGTGACTTTGACGGTGTTGCTGTTGCAGAAGCTATTCTGAATCCTGTCAAGGCACTTCTTGATAAGATTGTTGCAGCTCCTCTGACATCAATCCTTGAAATGCTGCCGAATCTGATATACTTCTTATCAATGGACTCGGTAACAGAAATTATTTCCCAGCTTGTAATTACACTTAATCTTGAGGTTGCTGAAATTGATATTAAGACAGACCTCTCCGGTGCTATCGGTGACATTGTTTCCGTAGCAGAAGGTGCTCTCGGCGGACTTATTTCCTTCGACCTTAACCTTGACCTCGGTGAGCTTCTTGATCTCGATTCAATGCTCGACTTCAATATCACAGACCTCGGAGATATTATCAATACTCTTGTCGGCGATTCAATGGCTCTGCCCTATCTTGATCAGACCAAGATAATGTTCTCATCAACATGGACAGAAAAGAAATCTGCAAACGGCTCAATGAGAGTTGATCTCGAAGCTAACAAGGCAGATATCCTCTTTGCAATATTTGATTACCTTATACTTGCTCTCAAGCAGGAAGGCTTCCTTGACGGTCTTCTCGGTGATTCTGTTGATGCTCCTATCAAGGAACTCATAAATTCCGTTACAGCTAATGTATTTGCTCATCCTGATGATATCGTTGCTGCTATCATTGAGCTTCTTGTTCCCAATAAGGATGCTAACGGCGATCCCGAATATGAGCTCATAGATATGAATTGGGCTCAGAATGATTGGTCTTATTCCAAGGTTGACGGTGCAACAAGCACAGATATCGTTTACCTCGAGTACGGTAACGACTGGTCTGAGGCTGATGCTAATTACCTTGTTGATAACATTGACAGAATTTTCAATGAGGTTATGAATATGACCGGCTCCGATCCTATCGTAATCAGCGATATGGTTAAAGAGCTTCTCGACGGTGTATTCACAAACGCTACATTAACAACACTTATTGAGCTTCTCGCCGGCTTCGGTGACTCACCCAGTGCTGTTATGGATGAAATTCTCACAAACCAGCTCGGTGTTGATATCTGTGTTTGGTTTGAATCCTTCGGTTATCTCTATCCTGTTTCCACATGGAAAGATGATGCTGTTGTTATTACTCCCGATAATAATGCTTATGTAAACCACTTCAAAAATGTAACCGGTACAGCAAATGAAGACGGTACAATCACTTGGTTCTATAAGGGCGAAGCTCTTGAAGACGGTGATATGGATATGTTTATCGACATTATCTGTGACCTTCTTGACTATGCGGAAATCGTAATCGGCTTCCTTTTCGGCGGTCAGAACATTTCTGTATTCGGTAACCTTCTTGAACTCCAGGGTTATGAGTCCTATGCAACAACTCTCGGTGTTCTTCTTGAAATGCTTGGTGTTGAAAATCTTCCCCCGCAGTCTGCTTTCTCTGCAAGGGGTCAGTCTGTAAACAGAGGCTTGCGTCAGACGCTTCACGCCCTTGCAAACAGAATTGATCAGCTTCTCAACTCAGAGCATATCATTAAAGATGTTCTTGAAATGGTTCCCGATCTCATTTATTGGATCGAAAGTGACGGTCTCTCCGTATTCCTTATGAATCTGCTTATGCCCGTATGGGTTATTGTGGATACAGTAAGACCTCTGATTGATGTAAATGTCAACGGACTTCTTTCACTTATCGTTTCCGACCTTCTCAATGGCTATGAGTTTGATCTTAACTCAATCCTTCAGTTTATTGGCTCAGGTATTAATGCTAACGCTATGACTGATATTGAATATAAGAGCGTTAATATTGATATCAAGCATCTCAATCTCTCAAATATTATTAAAGCAGTTGACCAGTTCTTCGGCACCAACCTTACAGACAGCGGTCTTGTAGGCATGTCTATAAATGGTATGTGTGCAGGTGCAACTGAATATGAGTCTGTAACCGGCACAGGCTATAAGACTCCCGTTTCAGCTGCTGATACTATCACATTGCTCATTACCGGTATTCTCGATTGTCTCAGCTATCCTGCACAGGATACATCCAAGACAAACGGTGATGTTATCTTCGGCATGCTTGCAGGAATGCTTGAAATGCCTGAGCTTGCAGATATCTATCCCACAATCGCAGAAGTTCTTCAGGGTATTCAGGTTGATTACACAATACCCGAATGGGCTTATATGGGCAATACCGAAGATGAAAAGCAGGATATTATAGATGCTGCCAAGAACGGCACATTTAATCCTGTTCCCTCTATCGGTTATCTTGCTTATCAGACTGACTGGACTGCTGATACCGCAAAGAATGTTTATGCTGCTCTTAACGGTATCCTGAATCAGTTCCTTCCCGATATCCTTGGTGATATGGGCTCCTCTATAGCAGATGTTGTAAGCAACCTTCTCAAGGATAACCTTTATTCTGATGAAATGATGGATTCAATCGCAATTATGCTTTGCGAGCTTCTTGCTCAGATTGAAGGTCTTCTTGGTGTTGTTGATGTTCTTCTCGGCACATCTGTTGTTGATCTGGTTGACTTTATTGATATTACATATGAATATGAACCGATTCTTGATGAAAACGGTGAAGTTCAGTATGAAGTAGCAACAAGCACAACAGATAAGAAATTAACAAGATATATCAGCTATTTTGATGATGATCTTCATGCATATGTTTATGAAGAAGCTACTCCCGAAGACATTGCCGATGACACAGTAACAAAGTATGTTGTTCTTTGTGATTATGTTTATGAAACAAACGAAGACGGCAGCTTTAAGCTCGATGATAACGGCCATAAGATTCCCAAGAAGACAGTTGTCTGCACAAAGGAATGGGGTATTGATGAAGCTGAAACACTTGATGCTAAGAAGGATGCATTCCTTGAAGGTGCATCTGAAATCATCAGACCTCTGAACGGCGTTCTTTCATGGCTCCTCTTCGGTGATGACTATGCGTTCTTCACAGCTTCCGAAGGCGAATACGCTGAAAACGGCGAAATCGTTTATAAGAAAAAGGGTGATCTCCTTGTTCTTTCAGGCGGTCACGGCTACACAATGGGTCTTGCTCCCATTCTTGAAGCTCTCGGCTTCACAAACCTTGCTACAGAAGCAGAATGTTATGATCCTGCAACAGGTACATATGATGCCACTGTTGCTATCAGAAGTATCTTCAACTCCGCTCTTGAACTTGTTGAAAGAGCAGATGCCGATCCTGTAGGTGTTGTATTTGATATCGTTGCTAACCTTATTTACTTCCTCAATGCAAACGGTATCGGTTCCTCAGTTGAAAACCTTCTTGCTCCCGTACTCGGATATCTTGAAATTGTAGATGCATTTGTTGAAGATGACTTCTCAATCAACGGTCTTCTTTCAATGCTTCTCGGCATGGATATTAATGTAACCTATCCTGAAGGACATCCTCAGGCAGGCCACATTAACCTCACACTTGCTAAGATTCTTGAAATGCTTCCCGCATTCTTAGGAGGCTCATTACCTCTTGTTATCTCTGATGAAATCGAAGATATCATTCTCAGCCTCTATGTAGGTAAGCTTGCTGTTATCGATGATTCCGCAGCTTACTTAACAAGAGACGGCAGTGTTGACTGGACTTCATACAGACTTAATGTCAAGGGTTATGAAGAACATGTAATTACAATCCTTCTTTCACTTGTTCTTGATCTTGCTAAAACTTCCGAAAACAGAGACTTCATTGTAGGTCTTCTCGGTGACAGCGAAGATGCAGGCAATATGTATGATGCAATTGTTGCTATTATTTCCGGTATGGAATTCGATTATGTCGATGTTAACTGGGAATATATGTATGAAATTAAGGATAACGAAGGCAATGTAACAAATGAAGAAGCAGCTAAGGCTCAGCTCGACAAAACAGTTGCTGATATCACAGATATTGATCCTACCTTTGAAAATCCCTATCTCTCATACAACACAAACTGGGATGCTGAAGCAGCAGAAGAGATTTATACTCTTCTCGGCACAATCCTTCAGGATCTTCTTCCTGACCTCATTGATGCTGATTCCCTTGCAGCCTTCGTTGATGCAATGCTCAACGACAATGTATACTCCAACGATATCCTTAATATGGTTCTCGAGCTTATCACAAATCTCCTCGGTGACTTTAAGGATTACTTAGGTCTTGCTGACGCTCTCCTTGAAACAGGCATTCTTGATTGGTTTGACTACTGTGAACAGGTTGACGAAACAACTTATGTTGAAGCAACTGAAGAACAGAAAGCAGACGAAACAGTTGTTAAGTACTCCAAGGAAACTGTTGACGGCGAAGACATCTATACCGAAGCTGCAGACGGCACATATGTTGCAGAAACAGAAAAGGTATGGAAAGTTAAGGCAGAATATGCTGATTGGGGCTTCAATACAAAGGACGCTGACGGTGACGGCGATGTAGATGCTGATGATAATCAGAAGATCTTTATTGACGCTGTTGTTGATCTTCTTGCTCCCGCAGACGGTCTTCTTGCATGGCTCTTCTTCGGCAAGACAATAACTCTCTTCAATGGCTCTAAGGTAGTTGATACTGATGAAAACGGTGATCCTATTTACGAAGTACTTATCACTCTTAACGGTGGTAACGGCTACGAAGAAGCTATTGTTCCTCTCCTTGAAATGCTCCTCGGCTGCGTTGGTGCAGACGGTAAGTCCACTCTCTTCACAGCAGATGATTGCTATGATGCAGAAAAGGGTATCTATCGCACAAGCGAAGCTATCGGCAGCATTCTCAGAGCACTTCTCGCATTCGTTGATGAAGTTTCCGCTAACCCCGTTGATGAAGTATTCGAGCTTCTTCCCAATCTCTTCTACTTCCTCAATTCTGACGGTTTTGTTGCGGTTGTTAACAACCTCATCGCTCCCGTAAGCGGTATTCTTACTTCTCTCGGTGCGTTCGGTGTTGAAATCGATCTTACAAATCTCGTTGACGGTCTTGACATCACAAATCTTACAACAGATGCTCTTCTTGATTTCGTATTCAATATGGATCTTCTTGCTGAGCTTACTGTTTCTGATACAATGCTTAACATCTTTAAGTATTTCTATCATGATTATAAGATGATGTCCTACACATCAGCTAACGGTGAAAAGGCTTACAGAGTTGTAACAGCAGGTACAACAAAAGACGGTAAAGAATTCAACCACAATAAGGATACTCTCACAACACTTGTATCCTTCGTGCTTGACCTTGCTGTTGAGAATCCCAAGTTCCTTGCCGGTCTTATCGGCGACGGTTATGAAGACATGATTACCACAATCATTGAGCTTCTTAAGGGTGTAACAGTAACCTACACTGATATGAACTGGGATTATATGTATGAAGTTAAGGATGCAGAAGGTAATGTAACAAATGCAGCTGAAGCTCTTGCAAAACTCCAGGCAGCTGCTGCAAACAACACTGTTATTGCTCCTGAATTCAACAATCCTTATCTCGCATACAACACAAACTGGGATGCTGAAACCTCAGCAGAGGTTTATGCACTTCTCGAAACTCTTCTTCAGGATCTCCTTCCTGACCTCATTGACGCTGATTCACTTGCAGCTTTCGTAGATGCAATGCTCAACGACAATGTATACTCCAACGATATCCTTAATATGGTTATCGAGCTTATCACAAACCTTCTTGCAGACTTTGAACAGTATCTTGCTGCTGCAGATGTGCTTCTTGATACAGACATCGCTGCTTGGTTCGCACTTTGTGATAAGAATCCTGACGGTACTTATGTCCGTAATGAAGAAGGCGACTTAGTTTGCACTAAGGATTGGGGCTTCGATGCAGAAGGCGCAGATAAGCAGCAGATCTTTATTGACGCTGTTGTTGAACTTCTTGCTCCCGCAGACGGTCTCCTTGCATGGCTCTTCTTCGGTGAAGACATCACATTATTCAACAAAGCAACAGGCGAAGTTCAGATAACTCTTAACGGTGGCGAAGGCTACGCTAAGGCTCTTGTACCTCTCCTTGAAATGCTTCTCGGTTGTGTAGATGCAGAAGGCAAGTCCACTCTCTTCACAGCAGCTGATTGCTACGATGCAGAAAAGGGTATCTATCGCACAAGCGAAGCTATCCGCGGCATTCTTGAAGCAGTTCTCGCATTTGTTGATGAAGTTTCCGCTAACCCCGTTGATGAAGTATTCGAGCTTCTTCCCAACCTCTTCTACTTCCTCAATTCTGACGGTGCAGTTGTAGTTGTAAACAACCTCATTGCTCCCGCTAAGGAAATTCTCAATGCTCTTCCCATGTTCGGTGTTGAATTTGATCTTGCAAATCTTGTTGAAGGTCTTGATCTCTTCAATATCACAACAGATGCTCTCCTCGACTTCGTATTCAATATGGAGCTTCTTGCAGACCTCAAGATCACCGATACAATGCTTAATATCTTCAAGTATTTCTATCATGATTACAAGATTATGTCTTACACATCAGCTAACGCTGAAACAGCTTACAGAGTTGTAACAGCAGGCTATGAAAAAGACACACTCACAACTCTTGTTTCATTTGTACTTGACCTCGCACTTATTAATCCTGATTTCATTGCAGGTCTTCTTGGTGAAGAATATGATGCAATAATCGACACAATTCTCAAGCTCATTAAGGGTGTAGAAGTAACTTACTCCGATATGAACTGGGATTACATGTATGAACTTAAGGATGAAAACGGTAAGGTATACAATGAAGCAGAAGCACTTGAACAGCTTAAAGCAGCTGTTGAAGGTCACACTGCATTGGTTCCCACCTTTAAGAATCCTTATCTTGCATACAACACTAACTGGAATGAAAAGTCTTCTAAGGCAGTTTACGAGCTTCTCGAAAATCTCCTTAAGGATTTACTTCCCGATCTTATTGACGCTGATTCACTTGCAGATTTCGTAGATGCAATGCTCAACGACAATGTATACTCCAACGATATCCTTAATATGGTTATCGAGCTTATCACAAATCTCCTCGGTGACTTCAAGGATTACTTGGATGTTGCTGATGCAGTTCTTAATACTGATGTAGCAGCTTGGTTTGAATATTGCGAACTGGTTGATGAAACAACCTATGTTGAAGCAACAGAAGAACAGCTCGCTGATGCAACTGTTGTTAAGTACAATAAGGTAACTGTTGATGAAACAGAATCCTATGTTGAAGCTGCAGACGGCACATATGTTGCTGAAACAGAAAAGGTATGGAAAGTTAAGGCTGACCTTGCTGACTGGGGCTTCAATACAAAGGATGCTGATGAAGACGGCGATGTAGACATCGATGATAATCAGAAGATCTTTATCGATGCAGTTGTTGAGCTTCTTGCTCCCGCAGATGCTCTTCTTAACTGGCTCTTCTTCGGTGAATCCATCACATTGTTCACAACATCCGAACAGGATGAAAACGGTGAATTCACACTTGAACCCATTATCACACTCAACGGCGGTAAGGGTTATGAAATGGCTCTTGTTCCTCTCCTTGAAGCAATTCTCGGACTTGACAATGACGGCAATTCACTTCTTCCCACAGCTGCTGAATGTGGAGGTAACACAAGCGAAGCTATCCGCGGAATTCTTAACGCAGTATTCGCATTTGTTGACAAGGTTTCCGCTAACCCTGTTGATGCAGTATTTGAGCTTCTTCCCAACCTCTTCTACTTCCTCAACTCTGACGGCGCAGTTGTTGTTGTAAACAACCTTATTGCTCCCGTTAAGGAAATTCTCAGTGCTCTCTCAGTATTTGGTGTAGATTTCGATCTCAAGACTCTTATTGAAGGCCTTGATATCACAAATCTCACAACAGATGCAGTTCTTGATTTCGTTCTTAATCTTGAACTTCTTGAAGGCGTTGTTATTCCTGATGAAATGCTTAACATCTTCAAGTATTTCTATCATACTTATGAAGTAACCTCTTACACATCTGCTAATACTCTTACAGCTTACAGAGTTGTAACAGAAACAGATACTAAGAACTATAACAAGGATACTCTTACAACACTCGTTTCCTTCGTACTTGACCTCGCTGTCAATAACCCTGAATTCCTTGCAGGTCTTCTCGGTGAAGATTACGAAGAAATGATTAAGACAATCCTTGAGCTTATCAAGGGCATGGATGTTAACTATAAGAACATCAACTGGAAATCTCTTGATAAGAATTTCGTTAACCCCTATCTCAAGTACAACACAGACTGGAGCAAGGAAACAGCTGATAAGGTTTATGAAGTTCTCAAGGATATCCTTGAAAAGATGCTTCCCGGCCTTATTGACGAAGATGCAGAAAGCCTCAAGGCAATCATTGACGGTATACTTGTTGATAATGTATACACAGATGAAATCCTTGTAACAGTTATTGAACTTCTTGCAAACCTTCTCGGTGATTTCGCTGATTATCTCGGTGTTGCAGATGCTCTTCTCGGCACAAACACTGAACAGTGGTTCAAGTGGTGCAAGCGTGTAGAAACAGAAGTAACAAACGACGAAACAGGCGAAGTTACAACAGAATCCGAATGGGTATGTGAAAAGGATTGGGGCATAGATGAAGCTACTGATGAAAACGGCAACGGTTCTGTAAACGATGAAAAGCAGGAACTCTTCATTGATGCTATTGTTGATGTACTTTCAACAGCAGACGGACTCCTTGACTGGCTCTTCTTCGGTGATTCCATCACATTGTTCAATACCTACACAGGTGATATTCAGATTACACTTAACGGCGGTAACGGATATGCAGAAGCTCTTGTTCCTCTCCTTGAAGCAATTCTCGGCGTGGATGCAAACAACAAGTCATTCCTTTACACACCTGAACAGTGTAAGGTTACAGAAACCGATGAAAACGGTAATGTAATCAACGAATACTACAGCACAAGTATTGCTATTGAAGGCATACTCAGAGCAGTTCTCGGCTTTGTAGACAAGGCTTGCGCTAATCCCATAAAGACAGTATTTGAAATTATTCCCAACCTCTTCTACTTCATTGAATCAGACGGTCTTGTTGCTGTTGTTAACAATCTCCTTGCTCCCGCAGCAGAGGTTCTTGATAAGCTTGATTCCTTCGGTGTTGAGCTTGATCTTTCAAACCTTGTTGAAGGACTTGATATTCTTAACCTCACAACAGAAAATCTTGTTACATTCCTTAACAAGATTCTCAAAGACAACGGCATTGTTGTTGAAGAAGAATTGATGGATATCCTGTTGTACTTCTACAACGGCTATTCACTCGCATCCTTCACATCTGCAAACGGCAAGCAGGCATTCAGAATTGATGCAGCAGGTCACGAATCAGACCTTCTCACAACTCTTGTATCTCTTGTTCTTGACATTGCAGTAACAAACAGAGATTTTGTTGTTGACCTTCTCGGCGGTGATGAAGAAGCTGAAAAGATTTTCGACACAATCCTTAAGGTAATCAAGGGCTACCCCGTAACATATGTAAATATGAACTGGGCACTTCTTGACCGCACATTCGTAAATCCCTATCTTGCGTATGCAACAGATTGGAACGAAGAAACTGCAGATATGGTTTATGATGTTCTCACAGATCTCCTTGAAGAACTCCTTCCCGGACTCCTTGATGAAGATGCTGAAGATATCAAGACAGTTATCGACGGTCTTCTTGAAGATAATGTATACACAGATGAAATTCTTGTAACAGTTATCGAGCTCCTTACCAACCTCGTAGGTGACTTTGCAGACTACCTCGGCGTTGCTGATGCTCTTCTCGGCACAAACACTGACCAGTGGTTCAAGTGGTGTAAGCGTGTAGAAACAGAAGTAACAAACGAAGAAACAGGCGAAGTTACAATCGAATCCGAATGGAAATGCGTTAAGGATTGGGGCATTGATGAGCTTGGAACAATTGAAGAAAAGCAGGATAAGTTTATCGCTGCAATCGTTGAAGTACTTTCAACAGCAGACGGACTTCTCAACTGGCTCTTCTTCGGCGACTCAATCACTCTGTTCAATACCTACACAGGCGATGTTCAGATTACCCTCAACGGCGGTAAGGGTTATGAAATGGCTCTCGTACCTCTCCTTGAAGCAATTCTCGGACTGGATGAAGAAGGCAAGACATTCCTTTACACTGCAGACGAATGCGGTAACGATACAAGCAAGGCTATCGAAGGCATACTCAGAGCAGTTCTCGGCTTCGTAGATAAGGCTTGCGATAATCCTCTGAAGACAGTATTTGAACTTCTTCCCAACCTCTTCTACTTCATTGAGTCCGACGGACTTGTAGTAGTAGTTAATAATCTTCTTGCTCCTGTTAAGGATCTCCTTGCAGAGCTTAAGAATCTCGGTGTGGATCTTGACCTTGATACTCTTGTTGACGGTCTCACAATCACCAACCTTACAACAGAAAATCTCATCAGCTTCCTTGAAGGAATTCTTGATGATAACAACATCGTAGTTCCCGATGCAATGATGGATATTCTGTTACACTTCTATAATGAATTCGACCGTGTTGAATTCACATCTGCTAACCTCAAGAGAGCATACAGAATAGATGTAACAAATCACGAATCTGATGTTCTTACAACTATCGTATCCTTCGTTGTTGACCTTGCAATTGCAAACAAGGCATTTGTGGTTGACCTCCTCGGCGGTGATGCAGAGGCAGAAGAAATGTATGATACAATCCTCAGCCTCATCAAGGGTGTTGATGTAACATACACAGATATGAACTGGGCAGCTCTTGATATGTCCTTCTATAATCCCTATCTTGAATACAATACCAACTGGACAGATGAAGCTGCTGCAGAGGTTTATACACTTCTCGAAGACCTTCTTGCAGACCTTCTTCCCGGACTTATTGATGAGGATGCAGAAGATCTCAAGACTATCATCAATGCTCTCCTTGAAGATAATGTATACACAGATGAAATTCTTGTAACAGTTATCGAACTCCTTGTAAACCTTGTTGGTGACTTTGCTCAGTACCTCGGTGTTGCAGATGCTCTTCTCGGCGTAGATACAGCACAGTGGTTCAACTGGTGCAAGCGTGTAGAAACAGAAGTAACAAACGAAGAAACAGGCGAAGTTACAATCGAATCCGAATGGGTATGCGAAAAGGATTGGGGCATAGATGATGCTGCAACTGTAGAAGAAAAGCAGGAACTCTTCATCGATGCTATCGTAGATGTTCTTGCAACAGCAGACGGACTTCTCAACTGGCTGTTCTTCGGTGATTCAATCACTCTCTTCAACAGTCATATCCAGAAGACAGATAAGGACGGCAATCCCGTTGTAGATGCATACGGCGATCCTGTTTATGAAATTCTTATCACTCTCAACGGCGGCAACGGCTATGAAATGGCTCTTGTTCCTCTCCTCGAGGCACTCTTCGGACTTGATGAAAACGATGAGACTCTTCTTCCCACAGCTGCTGAATGTCATTACAACACAAGTGAAGCTATTGAGGGAATCCTCAGAGCAGTACTTGCATTCGTAGATAAGGTTTGCGCTAACCCTGTAAAGGAAGTATTCGCACTTCTTCCCAACCTCTTCTACTTCATTAATTCCGACGGTCTTGTAACAGTTGTTAACAACCTTGTTGCTCCCGCTAAGGAAATTCTCAAAGAGCTTGAAACATTCGGTGTAGAGCTTGATCTTGAAAACCTCGTTGACGGTCTCAATATCTTTGATCTCACAACAGAAAATCTCATCACATTCCTTAACGGAATTCTTGCAGACAACAACATTGTTGTTCCTGAAGTAATGATGAACATCCTGTTGTACTTCTACAACGACTTCACTCTTACTCCCTTCACATCCGCTAACGGTCAGCCTGCTTACAGAGTTGATACAGACGGCTACGAAGGTGATATTCTCACAACAATCGTTTCATTCGTTCTTGACCTTGCAATTCTCAACGAAGAATTCGTTAAGGATCTCCTTGGTGAAGACAATGCAGGTATCTATGATGCAGTCGTTAAGATCATCGCAGGTCTTGAAGTAGTTTATGTTGATATGGATTGGGGCTACATGTATGAAGACGATCCTGCAACAACTGTAAATGAAGCTCTCCTTGAGCTTGCAGACAAAGCAGCATCAGGTAAGCCCTTCGTTGACAACTACACAAATACCTACCTTGAAACTTACACAAGAACTGACTGGACAGAAGATACTGCAGCAACTGTTTACAGCACTCTTGTAAACATTGCAACAGAACTTATCGGTTCTCTCCTTGAAGACGGTCAGGAAGATCTTGAAGATCTCGTAACTGATCTCCTCAACGGTGAAGTTTATACAGAAAAGAACCTCAACACAATCATCGAGCTTATTGTTAACCTTATTGCAGATTTTGCTGATTATCTTTCAATCGTTGATGTTATTCTCGGTACAGGTGCTTCCGATCCTTACACAGGCTGGATGGCTTACTGTAAAGAAGTAACAGTAACAGAAACAAATGAAGAAACAGGCGAAACAACAACAGACACCGAATGGGTATGTGACTACAATTGGGGCGTAGACGATGCAGCTGATGATGAAGCTAAGAAGGATGCATTCCTTGACGGTATCAGAAAGATTCTTGATCCCGCAAACGCACTTCTTGCATGGCTCTTCTTCGGTAAAGACATCACATTATTCACAACATCCGAACAGGATGCAAACGGTGAATACACACTTGATCCCATTATCACTCTCAACGGTGGTAACGGATATTCAGAAGCACTCGTTCCCCTTCTTGAAGCACTCTTCGGATGTGTTGAAGAAGTAGACGGCGAACTCGTTTCCACACTTCCCACAATGGAAGAATGCAAGAACGAAAACGGCGAATATATGGTAAGCGAAGCTCTTGTCGGTATCTTTGAATCCGCTCTTGACTTCGTTAAGGAAGTTTCTGATGATCCTGTAGCAGAAGTATTTGAGCTTCTTCCCAACCTTCTCTACTTCATCAATGCTAACGGCTTGAGTGTTGTTGTAAACAACCTTCTTGCTCCTGTATTAGGACTTCTTGAACATCTCAGTGCTTTCGGTCTTGATGTAGACCTTGCTGAGCTTCTCGGTATGGAAGAGCTCGACCTCACAGACCTCACACTCGGTTCAATTCTTGACATTGTTGCAGGCTTTGGTGTTGAAATCAACCTTACTGATGAAATCATTACAATCCTTGAAGAATTCTTCTTCAATGCTAAGCCTGTTACTTACAAGTCTGCTCTCACAGATGCAAACGGCGTAAGAGAAACAGCTTACAGAGTAGATACTGCAGGCACAGAACAGGATACTCTTACAACTCTTCTTTGCCTTGTACTTGATCTCCTCTACACCAATAAGGATCTCCTTGTAGACCTTATCGGTTCCGAAGAACTTTACGATGCAATCATCGCAATTCTTTCCGGTATTGATGTATCTTATGTTGATATCAACTGGGGTTACATGTACATGGATGAATTTGTAGGTGAAGATGCAACAGCAGAAGAAATTGAAGCTGCAAAGGCAGAAGCTCTTAATAAGCTTCTCCAGGTCGGATTCCCCGCAGTTGATGAAGATGATATTCCTTATCTCAAGTACTCAACAGACTGGACAGAAGAAGCAGCAGCTAATGTTTACTCAATCCTTGGCACAGTTGTAGATATGATTCTTCCCTCAATTCTTGAGGAAGGTCAGGAAGACCTTGCAGACTTTGTCTTCAGTCTTCTTTCCGCAGAGCTCTATAAGGATGAAATGCTTGATACAATTATTGAGCTTATCGTAAACCTTATTGCAGACTTTGCAGATTTCCTTGAATTGGCTGACGTTGTTCTCGGCACAGAAGTTGCTGATGCTCAGACCGGTTGGATGGCTTATTGTGAAGAAGTAACAATAACAGAAACCAACGATGAAACCGGTGAAACAACAACTTCAACCGAATGGGTATGTAACTACGATTGGGGCGTTGATACAGCAGAAACCGATGAAGCTAAGAAGGATGCATTCCTTGCAGGTCTTGCTAAGATTCTTGATCCCGCAAACGCACTTCTTTCATGGATCTTCTTCGGTCAGAGCTACGAATTCTTCTGGGGCACAGCTTCCGAAGAAACAGGCAGCGCACTCTTCACACTCAACGGTGGACACGGCTACATTGAAGCACTTGTTCCTCTCCTTGAGTTAATCGGTTGTGAAAACCTTCCCACTCTTGAAGAATGTTGGTCTGAAGAAAACAATGCATACATGGTAAGTACTGCAATCGCAGGTATCTTCGACTCAGCACTTAACCTTGTTCAGTCTATTTCTGACAATCCCGTTGAAGTAGTATTCACACTTGTTCCCAGCCTTATCTACTTCATTAATGCTAACGGCCTGAGCGTTGTTGTAAACAACCTTCTTGCTCCCGTAAGCTCACTTCTCAATTCTCTCGGCGCATTCGGACTTGATGTTGATCTTGCAAGCCTTATCGAAGGTCTTGATATAACCAACATCACAATGGATGCTCTTCTCGGACTTCTCGTTGATGCTTTAGGTATTACACTCACTCCTGAAATGATTAAGATCCTCAACACATTCTTCTATGTATGTGAAGTTCAGGGTTATCAGTCTGCAACAGGTGATGCATCTGTAAAACTTAAGATCAACGACCACGGCGGCGATATCCTCACTGTAATCCTCAACCTTGTTCTTGATGTTGCTCTCTATGAGGCAAATGCTCCTGTCTTTGCAGATCTCCTCGGCGAAGAAACCTATGTAGCACTTGTTGACTTCCTTACAGCAGCATCCGCAGGCGGATACCAGTATGAAGATATCAACTGGGGCTTCATGTACAATGATCAGTTCGCTGATTCTGAAGATGTTATTGCTGACTCTCTTGCATACCTCCTTGTAAACGGTCTTCCTGAGCGTGAAGGTATGAATGCAACAGTATTTGAAGCATACACACTTTATAAGAATAACTGGACTGAAGAAGCAGCAGAGCTTCTTGCTGATAACCTCAGTGCAATTGTTGAAGGTATTCTTGGTGAAGACCTCGGCGATCTTATCAATAATCTCCTCGCAGACGGCGTTTACTCTGATTCTATAATTAACAGCCTCATTGAACTCGTTGTTAACCTTCTCGGCGATTTCAAGGACTTCCTCGGTGCTCTCGGCATTGTTGGTGCTGAAGGAATTGCAGATTGGTTCAACTACTGTGAACAGGTTGATGAAACAACATATGTTGAAGCAACTGAAGAGCAGCTCGCTGATGCAACAGTTGTTAAGTACAGCAAGGTAACAACAGACGGTGAAGACACTTATACTGTAGATGCAAACGGCACATATGTTGCTGAAACAGAAAAAGTATGGGTTTGCACACACGAATGGGGCATCGATGAAATCGAAGATGCAACAGAAAAGCGCGATGCATTCGTAGATGCTATGGCTCAGGTTCTTGAACCTGCTAACAGAATTCTTGCATGGCTTCTTATCGGTGAAGACTTCACATTCTTTGTTGAATCTGAAAACTCCGGCACAGAAGATGAACCTAAGTACGAGCCTCTTCTTACTCTTGCAGGCGGTCAGGGTTATGCACATGCAATTGCTCCTCTCTTCGAGCTTCTCGGCTGTGTAAGAGAAGATAAGAACGGTGATCTTTGCACCACACTTCCCGACTCAACAAATATTGACAGCATGATCAGAGCTATTCTCGACGGTGTTGTTGATATCCTTGAAGATATCTGTGAAGATCCTGTAGGCGCAGTTCTTGAACTCCTTCCCAACCTTATTTACTTCCTCAATTCAGGTGCTGTTGAAACAGTTGTAAATAACCTTCTTGTTCCCGTTGATTCTCTCCTTGTTGCACTCAAGGGCTTCGGTGTTGACGTTGATATCAAGGCACTTCTTGCTGATATCGGTCTTGACGGACTTACAACAAAGGCACTCCTTGATATGCTTTCAACAGAGCTTGGTATCACATTCCCCGCAGTACTTGCTGAATTCTTCGCAACATTCTATATCGGTGAAGCAGTAGAATATACTTCCGTTGACGGTCAGACAGGCGTTCGTCTTGCATACAATGATGAAGAAGATGCCGGTGATATGCTCACTATCCTTCTTTCACTTGTACTTGACCTTGCCGCTTATGAACAGAACGAAGCAGTTCTCGTAGATCTTCTCGGTCAGGATATTTACGATGCAATTATGGCAGTATTTGAAATCGAAGCAGATGATGCTGCAGACAGATATAAGGATTACGAATGGTACAGCACAAATGCAGGTGAGGTTCTTTCACCCATTGAATCCTCCGGCACATCATTTGAAGCTGAAGCTGCATACAACGAGATCTGGACTCCTGAAATGGCTAAGTTCATTACAGACAATCTTGTTGACTTTGCAACAGATATCCTTTGCCTGCTCGGCATTAAGATCGGTGACATGAGAATCTGTTCACTTGATGATCTTGTAAACGGTCTCCTCGGCGGTATGCTCTATACTCAGGATATGGCAGACACTATCCTTAACGCTCTTAAGGATCTTGTATCAGCTATCACTGACCTTGAATTCGGTGAACCTCTCCTCGGTATAATCCGCTCTGCTCTCGGTGTTGACCTCGGCGCATGGAACACAATGACTGTAACAGTTGTTGACGGTGACAGAGATTCCTTCATCACCGGCCTCAAGAAGATTCTTGCTCCCATAGTACCTCTCCTTGATGTACTTCTTTGCGGCGAATCTCTCACACTCTTCTATAGCTATGCTGACCTTCTCACAGATGAACAGGAAGCAGCTATGTCAGAAGAAGAACTTGAGTTCTACTACGCTAACCAGGGCGTAATCACAATCCCCGGCTCCGAAGGTTATGCATTAGCAATCGCTCCTATCTTTGAAGCTCTCGGTTGTATTGATGAAACAACCAATATTTCAACACTTATGTCTCCCGAAGACTTCAAGTCACTCAGCGATGAAGACAAGATGGGTCACATCATTGATGTTCTTCTCACCAGAGTTGACAAGATCCTCGAAGATCCCGTAAACAATCTCTTTACTCTTCTTCCCGGACTTATCTTCTTCGTGAACTCCAACGGTCTTGATACAGCAGTAACAAACCTTGCAGCAGGTGTTGATACCGTTCTTGCAGCTCTCACACCTATCCTTGGTGAAGACACAGACGGTGACGGCGTGAAGGAAGAAGTTTCACTTATGAGCCTTCTCGGTGTTGAACTCGCAGAGTACAACTTCGAATATCTCATGAACCTTCTTATGGATCTCCTCAACGAGTACATCACAGACAACCAGCTTCAGACATATCTCATCGACTTCGTTGCTGAACTTACAACAGGTGAAGTTGTTGCTTACCAGACAGCTAACGGTGACACATATTACACCGCTAGATATGCAAGTGAACAGCAGCTCGCAGATATGATCACAATCATTCTCCGTCTTGTTGTTAAGTGGGTTGCAACAGGCAACAACGGCGCAGCTCTCATTGAGCTTCTCGGAGTTTTCTCAGAAGATGAAGAAGCAGCTAAGTCAAGTGCAGCATTCATTAACTTTATCCTTGCAGCTCTTGATCTTGAATATCCTGCAAGCAGCATGATGGCAGCAGTTTACTGGATCTTCTACGCACTCTACACAGTAGCTGATCCCGCACACGATGGCTATCACGATCTCAACAGCACATGGTCAGCAGTTTATAGCTTCCTTGATGCTGAAGCAGGTCCCACAACAAAGAACCTTATTGATGTAATCAAGAAATTCTTCAGCGTGGATCTTGATCTTGACGGCGTAATCGATCAGGACGGTATCGCATCCGATGGTGCTCTTACCTTCTTCGAAAAGATTGCAGCGTTCTTCCAGAAGATTATTGATTTCTTCAAGAGTCTTTTTGGCGGTTAATTAATTAAAGTTAATTAAACTGAACGAATAAATTCACGGCCCCGTGCTAAAAACACGGGGCTGTGAGTTTTTAAATGATAATAACAAAGAAGTGCATAATAGGTGTTGTAATCATTGTTTTGATGTGATAAAATTAAAGTATATATTTCCTTTCAGGAGAATTTTGTTATGAAATATGCGCTTATCGGCTGTGGCAGAGTTTCACCTAATCATCTTAAAGCGGCAAAGGAAAACGGTTTCAGTATTGCTGCTGTTTGCGATATAAGAAAAGAAAACATAGCGGATATGTTTGCCCGCTCTGTTTTGACTGAAGAAGAAATTTCTCAGATTAAGCGTTATGATAATTACATAGAAATGCTTGAAAATGAACAGCCTGAGCTTGTGAGCATTGCACTTCCCAGCGGCTTGCATGCCGAAGCGGCATTTGCGGTTATTGAAAGAAAAATCAACTGTATTATTGAAAAGCCCATTGCGATGAGCTTAGAGGACGCTGATAAAATTATCTCTCTTTCCGAGGAAAAAGGTGTTGTGGTATCTGCCTGTCATCAGAACCGTTTTAATGAGGCTGTTCAGCAGATGCGAAAGGCTTATGAGGACGGCAGATTCGGTAAAATTTCCAATGCGGCAATAACCGTTCGCTGGCACAGAGGCCCCGAGTATTACAGCCAGGGTGACTGGCGCGGAAAATGGGAATCGGACGGCGGAACTCTTATGAATCAGTGTATTCACGGAATAGACCTGCTTCGATGGTTCTGCGATGATGATATTGTTTCGGTTTACGGAATAACAAAACGGCATTTTCACCCCTATATTGAAGCAGAAGATGTAGGTACGGCTGTTGTTGAATTCAAAAACGGAGCAATAGCAACAATAGAGGGCAGTGTTAATGTATACGGCAAAAATTTAGAACAGCATTTGTCACTTTTCGGAGAAACGGGAGTTGTCAAGCTCGGAGGAACGAGTGCAAATGCCATTGATGTTTGGTCTTTTGCCGATGATCCCGATGATAATAAAAACGGTTTCCACGAAAAAACCATAAATGTGTACGGAAACGGACACACAAGTCTTTTCAGGGATGTAGCTGAGTCAATTAAAAACGGCACAAAGCCCTATGTTGATGCAAAAGCGGGCAGAAATGCCTTGGAGCTTGTGCTTGCAATATATAAGTCAAGCCAAAGCGGAGAAAAAGTATTATTGCCCTTGAAAACAGGCGCAGGAAAAGATTTTGAAGGATTATTTAAATGATAAAAGCAGTTGTTTTTGATCTGGATCACACTTTATTTGACCGACACTCAACATTAAAGATTGTTGCAAAATATTTTCGTGCAACTTTTGAAATGAACCCCGATATTACAGATGAAGAGTTTTCTCAAAAATGGATATATGCCGATGATACCTTTGTGTACAGCGGCTGGCAGTATATATATGAAAATCTCATTGAAAACGGCGTGTTTAAGACTGTTCCGCCGTTTGAGGAGTACAGAGATTTTGTTGTTGAGCATTTTCACCATAATGCCGTAAGCTTTCCCGAAACAATACCGATGTTGAGAAAACTTAAGGAACAGGGCTTTAAGGTTGCACTTATAACAAACGGACAGCACGAGCTTCAGTATCGTAAAATAGATATGCTGGGATTAAGAGATGCTTTTGATGAAATAATAGTAAGCGGAGATGTTAAAGTCGATAAGCCGGATAAAGAAATATTTCTTATAATGGCAAGAAGGCTCGGTATTGAAGCTGAACAGATGATTTATGTAGGCGATCACCCCGTAAACGATATTGAGGGGGCCGCGTCAGCTGGGTGTAAGACAATATGGATGAAATGCAAAAGTTCTCTGATAGAATGTAAAATACCGCCTGATGAAACGGTGTTAAGCGTTGAAGAAGTACCTTTTGCTGTAGAAAAAATAATTAACAGGAGTAAAGACTGATGGAAAAGTTATTGACACGATGGGGTAAAAATCTTAATAAAGATTTACCTCTTAACGAATATCCCCGTCCTCAGATGGAGAGAAAATCCTTTATAAATCTTAACGGAAGATGGGAATATGCTATTTATCCGAAAACACAGCAGTTCTCAGGCTATCAGGGTGAAATAATAGTTCCTTTCAGCCCCGAAACTATCCTCAGCGGTGTTGACAGAAATGTAACTCCCGATGATGTGCTTTATTATTCCAGAAAATTTACTTTCACAAAAACAAATGACCGCGTTCTTCTTCATTTCGGTGCGGTTGACTATGAATGCACCGTATGCCTTAACGGCACGGAAATAGGTTCGCACACAGGCGGATATTTCCCCTTTACATTTGATGTTACCGATGTTATAACAGACGGCGAAAATACACTTACTCTCCGTGTTACAGACCCGTCCGAAACAGGCTCACAGGCAAAGGGTAAACAGACATCAAAAAGAGGCAATATATGGTATACTCCTCAGTCAGGTATCTGGCAGACCGTATGGCTTGAAGAAGTGCCTGAAAACTATATAAGCTCTGTAAAAATAACTCCCGATATAGATTCTGATACCGTAAAAATAGAAATTACTCGTGCGGATAACAATTTACCTATAAAGGTTGGCGTTTTTGACGGCGAAAATTTGCTTGTAAGCGCTTCGGCTACAGGGGACAGTCTTGTTATCAAATTAAGCGGATATGAACTGTGGAGCCCCGAAAATCCCAAGCTTTACGACTTGTTTATTGAGAACGGAAAAGATGCGGTAAAGAGTTATTTCGGTATGAGAAAATTCAGCACGGGAAAAGACTCTGACGGCAAGTCCCGTCTTATGCTCAATAATAAGCCGTATTTCCACAACGGACTGCTTGATCAGGGCTACTGGAGTGACGGTATGTATACTCCTGCAAGCGATGAAGCAATGATATATGACATTCAGACTATGAAGGATATGGGTTTCAATATGCTGCGTAAGCATATTAAAATTGAGCCTCTCCGCTGGTATTATCATTGCGACAGACTCGGAATGCTTGTATGGCAGGATATGATAAACGGCGGAAATGAATATAATCCTATGGCAACAACAATTTCGCCCACAATATCCTTCCTCGGCTCCAAAAAGCTTGCAAAAATGATAATCAAGGACACAAGTGAGAGCTATAAGTTCTTCTCCCGTACAGATGCAAAGGGCAGGGAAGAGTATTACACAGATGCAAAGCGTATGGTAGAGCTTTTGTATAACACAGTATCTATAGCTTTGTGGGTACCCTTTAACGAGGGCTGGGGACAGTTTGATTCAGTCAAGGCTGCCGAGTATTTCAGAGAGCTTGATCCCACAAGAAGTATTGACCATGCAAGTGGCTGGCACGACCAGGGCGCAGGCGACCTTAACAGCTTCCATATCTATTTCACCCCGTTCTTATTCCCGAAATTTGGCAAAAACGATGAGAGAGTTATTGCCCTTACCGAATTCGGCGGATATTCAATGCGCATTGACGGTCATGTTTTCAATACCGAAAAATTCTTCGGTTACCGTAAATATTACTCAAAACAGGCATTGCAGAAGGCTCTTGAAGTCTTATATATAAAGCGTCTTAAGCCTCTTATCAAGTCAAAGGGACTTTCAGCTCTTGTTTATACAGAGGTGAGTGATGTTGAAGATGAGCTCAACGGCTTTTTGACATATGACCGTGAGGTAAATAAGGTTGATGTTGAGTTTATGAGAGAAATAAATTCACAGATGAAAATTTAAAAGGAGTGTTCACAATGAAAAAATCCCTTGCATTGTTTTTAGCTGTCCTTATGCTTTTCGGCTGTTTTTCAGTTGTAGCTTTTTGCGAAACAGCTGATTCAAAGGCATTGCCTCTTTCTGCAGGAATTGATGCTTTGAGAGGTCAGTTCCAAAAAGGCTCAGGCAGTGAGGTTAACGGTTATACCATTGATTACCGTTATTATTCTCCCGTTGCTGAAGCAGACACAACAAAGTATCCTCTTGTTATCTGGCTTCACGGTATGGGGCAGGGCTTTTCCGAGGGCATGCAGCTTAAGGAAAATGACATTGCTTTCTGGTCAAGCGCAGAATTTCAGAGCCGTTTCCCTGCAGCGGGTGCATTCATTTTAGCTCCCCGTGCTCCCGAGCTTAAGAATCTCTGCTGGTCAGACTCTATGATTGAGCCTCTCAAGAAGGCTATTGATGAATTTATTGCTGCAAACTATGATAATATAGATCTGAGCAGAATTTATGTGGGCGGCTTTTCAATGGGCGGTAAAATGACACTTAAAATGGCTATTGCTTTCCCCGAAATGTTCGCTGCAATTTTTCCCATTTGTCCTGCGTGGACACCCTCTGCAAGTGAAACAGCATACATTGCTGATATTCCTGTGTGGCTGACATCGGGTGAACAGGATTTTGTTGTAAACTATAACGGTGTTACCTCAGTATGGAACAATGTTATCGCTTCAACAAATGTAGCTGAAAACTGCCGTTTTTCATCTCTGTCAAAAACAGCTTATCCCGACGGTACGGTTTCCTCCAATGCACACGAAGCGTGGTTCAGCGTAACCTACGATATGTTCAGTGTTTCTAACGAAGCATATCCTTATCTTTCAACGGTTGACGGAAACGGCAATGCCGTAACCCTTACATATCCCGACGGTATGATTTCCTGGCTTTCACAGTTCACATCCGATTATGACGGGGCTGCGAGCGCGGGCACAGGCAATATCAAAGCATGGATAGGTCTTATTGACGCAATTATAGCATTCTTCGCAAAGATAAGAATATTTTTTGAAAATATATTTTAATTCGTTTTAGTTGCATTAAAACAGCCCCGAACTTTCCGGGGCTGTTTTTCATAGGATAAGCTATTTTGATTTTGGCTTAGTAAAAAAGGACACAACAAGTCCGGTCAGAATAGCGGTCATAATACCTGCAGCCCCTGCAGTGAGAGGTCCTGTGATTGCTCCTAAAAGCCCGTCCTTGTCAACAGCCTCTCGAGTTCCCGTCGCAAGCAGATTACCAAAGCCCGACAAAGGGACCGTTGCTCCCATCCCTCCGATTTCAACGAGCTTTTCATACCATCCCAACGCACCGAACAAAACACCGCATACAACAAAGCCCACTAAAATTCTTGCAGGTGTAAGCTTGGTTTTATCTATAAGAATCTGCCCTATAAGACAAAGTGTTCCTCCGACCAGAAAGGCAAAAAGATAATCCATTCAATTCCCTCCGGAGCAAAATAATTATGCTGATATTTTTTGTCAAAGCATCACAAATATACATAAACTTTGCCTTGATTTTTATTTTTGTATGTTGTATAATAGCTTTTGTTGTAAATTTAATATGCTGGTGTGGCTCAATGGCAGAGCAGCTCATTCGTAATGAGCAGGTTGCAGGTTCGATTCCCGTCACCAGCTCCAAAAATCGACAAGCCTTGACTTGTCGATTTTTCATTTATGTCCGCAGGACATAACTTCATTTTGTGATGCTTGCATCACAAACTTCATTTCGGTATCAACCGAACTTCATTGACTCGGACATAAATGAATGAAGTTGCTTATAGCAAATGAAGTGCGTACGCAATGAAGTGTGCCTTACGGCACAACGAAGTTGCCTCCGGCAAACGGATTTGACTTTTAATTTTGGTTGTTATACAATAACTTTGGTGATGTTATGAGAGAAGACAAACTTGGAGATTTATCAATGGCATTGTCTGTTGATGTGTTAAATCTTTGTAAAAAACTTAAAGCACAGAAAGAAACTGTTATTTCTAATCAAATCGGAAGAAGTGCATCAAGTGTATGTGCGAATATTGCCGAAAGTAGGTATGCTCACGGAAGAGCAGATTTTATTGCAAAATTGCAGATTGCGTTGAAAGAAGCAAGTGAAACAGGAAAATGGTTAGAAATGTTATATAAAACCGAATACATTGATTTAGCAGAGTATAAAAAGCTTGACAGATTATGTTCAACGATACGAGTATTGCTTATAAAATCTATCAACACTGCAAAGGAGAATATGAAATGAAAAGGATGCTGACAGCAGAAGTTGTATTGCTTTCACCGTCAGGGAGAACGCTTGCTCCTGTACAAATCACATATGACGATGATGAAGAGTTGTTTATTCTGAAATCTGAAATTCGATTAATCTATGACTCAATCGAATATAAAGGAGTCGGAGCAGATTATCTCTGGACAGATACTTTTGCTGATTTGCAAACAAAGCTTCCCAAAGATGTGAAACTTGCTTGCTGTATGACTTGTCGCCACGGTAATATGTGTCCGTACGGAAATAAAGAAAATCTACTTTTCTGCACAAAGAACCTGAAAATAACAAGCAAAAAAGATATGTGTGAATTGTTTGATTTTAATCAGGACAATATGTTTGAAAATCGCCCGGTCACATCATTCAACTACTGCGAGGACTTCATTTATCAAAGCGATGATTTTTATACATATAATGACTATCTGTATCAACTCCAAGAAAAAAGGAACGATTAAAGAAGAAATTTACGCAACTTTTTGACCTAAAATAAGGAGCAAAAAAATGAACCCTACCGCAAAGCATTATGATTTACTGATTGACGACGGGCAGGATCCTGTTTTTGATCCCGCGCCGTTAAAAGAATATATGAACAAATGGGACGGTCAGAGCTTTATTGACGAAATGAGCCTCAATAAAACAAAATCCGTTCTGGAAATCGGTGTCGGAACGGGAAGAATTGCCGTTAAGGTTGTGCCGTTGTGCAAGAAATTTACAGGTATTGATGTTTCGGAAAAAACTGTAATTAAGGCAAAAGAAAACCTCGGTGATGTTAATCTGATTTGCGACGATTTCCTCGAATATGCGTTTTCTGAAAAATTCGATGTGATTTATTCTTCTCTGACATTTCTGCACATTGATCAAAAACAGAAAGCTTTTGATACAGTCAGTAATATACTGAATGACAGCGGCAGATTTGTTTTGTCTATTGATAAAAATCAGGATGAACTTTTGGATGCAGGTATTTCAAAAATCAGGGTTTTTCCCGATAATCCCACCGATATTAAAAATTATGCAAAAAATTCATCCTTGAAGCTGCTGAAAGAATACGAAACAGAATTTGCGTATATTTTTGTTTTTTATAAATTTTAAAATTCCTGAATATTATATTGAAAACTTATCATAATTATGATAAAATATTGATCGGGAGGTAGATAATATGGAAATGATAAGACCTGTATCAGATTTACGGAACAACTTTGCCGATATATCAAAAACCGTACACGAAACATCACAGCCTGTTTTTTTGACAAAGAACGGTTATGGTGATATGGTTGTTATGAGCATGGAAGCTTTTGAAAAGCTTCATTTTAACAGTGATGTATATTGCAAGTTGTTGGAAGCAGAAAGAGAGGCTGAATTAACAAATATCCGATATTCGTCAAAGGATGTTTTGAAAGCTATGCGTGAGGCAATAGGAGAGAAATAAAATGTATAATGTCTTGTTTCTCCCTTTGGCACAAAATGATTTGGTCGAAATTGTACGATACATTGCAAATGATTTGCATAATAAACAAGCAGCAAACAGCTTAGCGGATGAAATCATAAAAACAACTGATAGACTTGCGGATTTTCCTTACTCTTATCCGGTATATACACCGATTCGTCCCACTAAAAATGAATACAGAAAAATAAGCGTTCAGAATTATCTGATATTTTATTCCGTAGATGAAAAAGAAAAAAATGTTACGATAGCAAGAGTAGTTTACGCAAAAAGAGATTACGATAAGTTAATTAAATAATATGCAAGCTTCCGGATAAAAAATAAATAGAAAATTTAAAAATATGATGAAAAAAATCCCGTCAGCTCAGAAACTGACGGGATTCTTATGTTAGTTTGTTTTAACGGTCAATTTGTCTTATTTGTAAAGGGGACCGTAAGCAGCACAAGCTCTATAGTCTGCGCTTTCAAGGTCTTTTGTTCCGAATGCGTTCCAGCAAGCGGGACGGAAGATTTTTTCTTCGGGAACATTGTGAAGACCAACGGGAATACGAAGCATTGAGCAAAGTGTGATAAGGTCTGCACCGATGTGACCGTAGGAGATAGCGCCGTGGTTAGCACCCCAGCTGTTCATAAGGTCATAAGCAGACTTGAAGGGACCTTCGCCTGTGCAGATGGGAGCAAACCATGTGCAGGGCCATGTGTAGTCTGTTCTCTTCCAGAGAGTGTCTGAAACCTCATCGGGAAGATTTACTGTGTAACCCTCAGCAATCTGAATTGTGGGTCCAAGGCCCTTAACAAGGTTAATTCTTATCATTGTGCAGGGCATTTCAGCTCTTGTAAGGAAACGGGATGAGTATCCGCCGCCTCTGAAGTAGCCGTTATCAGCAGGAGCCCATTCGGTTGCAGCAAGCATCTTGTCTATATCAGCTTCGGTAACCTCATACCAGGGCTTCATAACGGCATTGCCGTTTTCATCTTTAACCTCACCGCAGGCATCAAGACAGCAAGCGCCGGAGTTGATAAGGTGGATAAATCCGCCTGCTTCCTTTGCCTTGCCTTCGATTTCATAGCCTGTAACTCTCTTAACAGCAGAATCGCTCCAGAAGGTACGAACATCTGCAAACATCTGTGCACGGTTTGTAAGAAGCTTCATAAACAGCATTGAAATGGAGTTGAGAACATCGTTTTCTGTTGCAAGAATGTAGGGCTCTCTTGCGCCGTTCCAGTCAAATGATGTGTTGCAAAGAGCTTCGCCGAAGTCGCAGTTGGGATAGAAGTCTGTCCACTGTCTTTGTCCCTGGAAGCCTGCTGCAATAGCATTGTGACCTACCATTTCTTCTTCGCAGCCCTTGGGAAGATTGGGGTTGCCGTTCATAAGGTCTTTGATGATAACCATCATTTTAACAACGAATTCCCAGTCGCTGTCCTTCTGCTCGCGGGACTTTCTTACAAATTCAGGGTTCTTATCGAAGCCTTCCTTGCACTTTTCCTTAGTCCACTTGAGAGCCTTCTGATATTCTTCTTCATCATAGATGTTTTCGCTCATTCGTCTGATGATTTCAACCTCATCAACGGATTCAACACGCATACCGAGATATTCTTCAATGAATTCGGGGCTTATTGATGAGCCACCGATACCCATACAGATTGAGCCGATCTGGAGATATGATTTGCCTCTCATTGTTGCAGCAGCAACAGCAGCTCTTGCAAAACGGAGAATCTTTTCTTTAACATCCTCGGGAACTGTTGTGTCATCAGCATCCTGAACATCGTGACCGTAGATGCCGAAAGCGGGTAAACCTTTTTGTGCATGTGTTGCAAGAACAGAAGCAAGATAAACGGCACCGGGTCTTTCAGTAGCATTGAAGCCCCATACACCCTTGATTGTCATAGGATCCATATCCATTGTTTCTGAGCCGTAGCACCAGCAGGGAGTAACGCTGAGAGTGATGTCAACGCCCTCTTTTTTGAACTTTGCAGCACAGGCAGCAGCTTCGGCAACTCTGCCTATAGTTGTGTCTGCAATGATTACTTTAACGGGCTCACCGTTTGAATATCTGAGATTTTCAGAAATAAGAGCAGCAGCGGTTTTAGCCATATTCATTGTCTGTTCTTCGAGAGATTCTCTTACACCGAGAGGACCTCTTCTGCCGTCAATACAAGGACGGATACCAATTACGGGATAATCGCCGATAAGTCTGTTTTCAGCCATAAAAAACTTCCTTTCAGTATGTATATTTTTACAAATACAAACTAATAGTATCACACTCAAAACTCAAAATCAAGACAACAAATCAAATTTACAATTTCTTTTAATAAAAAGTACCTAAAAAAACTCCCTTTATGCAAGATATTGCTGCAAAAAGAGGTATGTAGTGTATTTTTGTGCAAAGTTGCTAAAAAAAATACTAATATTTTTACGGTTACTTTTTTATTAATACTTGAATATATTTTTTATTCTTTTTATAATTGCTTTTGAGGTAGTAAGCCATTAAGGATATTTGCCTTTTAATATTTTTACCGACATTTCGGTCGGGAAAGGATAGTGTTTTTTATGGATAAAAAATTCAGAATCGGTATTATCGGTTGCGGCGGTATTGCAAACGGCAAGCATATGCCCAACCTCAAAAAGCTTACAGATAAGGTTGAGCTTGTTGCATTCTGCGATATTATTCTTGAAAGAGCTCAGAAGGCTGCAGAAAAATTCGGTACAGAGGATGCAAAGGTTTATGAGGACTACAAGGAGCTTCTCAAGGATGAAACAATTGATGTAGTTCATGTCTGCACTCCCAACCGTTCACACTCTTTTATTACTATTGATGCTCTTGAAGCAGGCAAGCATGTTATGTGTGAAAAGCCCATGGCAAAGACATATGCAGAGGGTAAGGCTATGCTTGAAGCAGCAAAGAGAACAGGCAAAACTCTCACAATCGGTTATCAGAACCGTCAGTGCACAGAAAACCTTTATGTAAAGAGAGCAGCCGAGGCCGGTGAATTCGGTGAAATTTACTATGCACAGGCACACGCAATCCGTCGCCGTGCAGTTCCCACATGGGGTGTTTTCCTTAATGAATACGAACAGGGCGGCGGTCCCCTTATCGATATCGGTACTCACGCACTTGACCTCACACTTTATATGATGAATAACTACGAGCCCAAGATGGTTGTCGGTAACACATTCAGAAAGCTTGCTGACCAGACAGACACAGCAAATGCATGGGGCGACTGGGATCCCGAAAAGTTTACGGTTGAAGATTCTGCTTTCGGTCATATTGTTATGAAGAACGGTGCTGTTATTATGCTTGAATCAAGCTGGGCACTCAATGTTGCAGAACCCTATGAAGCTTGCTACACACTTTGCGGAACCGACGGCGGTGTTGACACCAAGGACGGCGTAAAGGTAAACAAGGTCAAATACGGCAGACAGACTGTTGAAGAGCCCAACCTTGATGCAGGCGGTGTTGCTTTCTATGACGGAAAGAAGGGTGATGCTTCCGAGCTTGATATGTATCAGTGGATAACAGCTCTTGAAAATGGCACAGCACCCTGTGTTCTTCCCGAACAGGCACTTTGCGTAACAAAGATTCTTGAAGCAATTTACACATCAGCAAAAACAGGTCAGCCTGTATACTTTGAAGACTGATTGATATGAAAATTTCGGGGAGGGGGAAACTCCTCCCGATTTTTATAAAAGGAGAAAGTATATGAAATTAGCAGTACAGCTCTATTCATTAAGAGAGCATATAAAAACAGGTGATGATCTGTTGACAATCCTTGAAAAGGTAAAGGAATTAGGCTTTGACGGTGTTGAGTTCGCAGGCTTTTTCGGACTCAGTGCCGAAATTATCAAAAATAAATTAAACGAATTAGGTCTTGTTGCCGTTGGTGCGCATATGGGACTTGATGACTTCAAAGAAGATGCTCTCGCAAAAACACTTGAATTTGCAAAGACTATCGGTGCAAAAACAGTCGGTATCGGCGGTGCAGACACTTCAACAGAGGAAGCACTCGAAAATGTTATTTCTATTATGGGTAATGCAGATAAGCTTGCCGAAAAGGAAGGCATCAATGTATATTTCCATAACCATACACAGGAATTTGCCGCTCCCTTGTTCGCAACAAAGCCCGGTACTATTTTTGACAGACTCAAAGTTGCCTGCCATATGCAGATAGACACATACTGGAGCTTCCACGCAGGAAAAGACAACTATTCTCTCATCAGCGAAAATATAGACAGAATAGTGCATCTTCATATCAAGGACGGTATTGACGGCAAGCCTATGGCATTGGCAGAGGGTAACAATGACCTTGCCGCAGTAGTTAAGGCTGCAAGAGATAATAATATCGAATGGCTCATTCTTGAAAATGACGATCCCGTACCCGACGGACTTTCGGATGTTGCAAGAAGTATGAAGTGGCTTGAAGCCAACGCAAGATAACAGACAAAACAGACAAAGGAGTACATATATGAAACTTGGTGTTTTTACAACTCTTCTGAGCAATCTTTCTTTTGAAGAAGCTCTTAAATATTTCACTTCTCTCGGAATTGAAATGGTTGAAATCGGCTGCGGCGGATATCCCGGAAACGCTCATGCAAATCCCGATATTCTTCTGAATGATGAAAAAGCTCTTGAGGACTTCAAGGCTTTGCTTAAAAAGTATAATGTTGAAATCAGCGCATTGAGCTGTCACTCAAACCCCGTTCATCCCAATAAGGAAGAAGCCAAAGCTGCTGATAAGGTTATCAGAGATACAATTCTGCTTGCTGAGAAGCTGGGTATTCATCAGATAAACACCTTCTCAGGCTGTCCCGGTGACCACGACGGTGCAAAATACCCCAACTGGGTAACCTGCCCCTGGCCCAACGATTTCCTTGATATTCTTGAATATCAGTGGAATGATGTGCTTATTCCTTACTGGAAGAACCTTGTTGAATTCGCAAAGGCTCACGGCGTAAACAAGATCGCTCTTGAGCTTCACCCGGGCTTCTGTGTATACAACACAGACACTCTTCTTCGCCTGCGCGAGGCAGTAGGTCCCGAAATCGGTGCAAACTTTGATCCCAGCCACCTTATCTGGCAGGGAATGGAGCCCGTTGCTGTTATCCGTGCTCTCGGTGACGCTATTTTCCATGTTCACGCAAAGGACACAAGAATTGATAAGTATAACACAGCAAGAACAGGTGTTCTTGATACAAAGCCCTATGCTGACGAAATCAACCGTTCCTGGATTTTCCGTTCCGTAGGCTACGGCAACGATGAGCTTTACTGGAAAGATATCGTAAGCAATCTCCGTCTTGTGGGCTACGACCTTGTTATGTCAATAGAACACGAAGACTCACTTATGAGTCAGAACGAAGGACTTTCAAAGGCAGTTGCGACACTCAAAAATGTTCTCATAAAAGAGCAGACAGGCGATATGTGGTGGGTATAATTTGAGGTAAGAAGTAATAGGTAACAGTGAAAAAGTGACAGCCGTACGGGATTTCCGTACGGCTGTTGATGCTTTATTTTATGTCTGTTACTGTATATCCGTCATCTTCAACACATTTTTTAAGTGCTTCATTGCTTACTTCTTTTTCCATATGAACCACAGCTTTGTTTTCTTCGTGGCTTACATCTGCACTTGTTACTCCGTCTATTGCTTCAAGAATCTTTTTTACTCTTGCCTCGCAGTGCATACACATCATACCTTCAATTGACATTGTTTTTTCCATTTGTTTGTTCTCCTTTTGTTTTATTTTTTTCTGTTTTATCTTTTTAACCTTAACCTTGTATATATCAACTAAATTAAGCCTTAATGCGTTTGAAACAACACAGAAGCTTGAAAGGCTCATTGCTGCAGCACCGAACATGGGGCTTAGTGTCCAACCGAATACGGGAATCCATACACCTGCCGCAAGAGGTATGCCTATAACATTATAGAAGAATGCCCAGAACAGATTCTGATGTATGGTTTTAAGTGTCTGACGGCTCAAGGTTATTGCCGCGGGAACATCCAAAAGATGCGAGTTCATAAGCACAACATCAGCCGCATCTATTGCAATATCCGTGCCTGCTCCTATTGCTATACCCGTATCAGCCGAGGTGAGTGCAGGCGCATCGTTTATGCCGTCGCCTACCATTGCTACCGTGCCTTGCTTCTGAAGCTCTTTTATAACCTTTTCCTTTTCGGTCGGAAGCACCCCTGCTATGACCTCATCAATTCCTGCTGTCTTTGCTATTGCAAGGGCGGTTTTTTCATTGTCGCCCGTGAGCATTACAACTCTTATACCCATATCCTTTAAGCGGCTTACTGCTTGCACGGAATCCTCTTTCAGTGTGTCTGCAACTGCAATGATTCCGATAACAGAGCTGTCATATGCAAAAATGAGAGGAGTTTTTCCGTTTTCGGCAAGCTCTTCGGCTTTTGCTTTTATATTTTCGGGAACAGTAATTTTTGATGAAATATATTTTATATTTCCCGCAAAAGCTTTTTTGGTGTCTATGACAGCTTCAAGACCGTTTCCTGCAACAGCTAAGAAGCTTTCTGTTTCTTTGAGTTTTATATTCTTTTCAGTAACATATTCCATAACGGCTTTTGCCAGAGGATGCTCACTTTTGCTTTCAATGCTGCCTGCAATACACAAAAGCTGTTCTTCGCTTAATGAGGAAAAATTGAGTATGTCTGTAACCTTAGGTTCACCTTTTGTTACCGTACCGGTTTTATCAAGGGCAACGATATTTATTTTCCCTGCCTTTTCAAGAGAAACAGCATTTTTGAAAAGTATACCGTGCTTTGCGCCCATTCCTGAGCCTACCATAATAGCGACGGGAGTTGCAAGACCTAAAGCACAAGGACAGCTTATGACAAGCACCGAAATTCCTCTCGCAAGTGCGAATCCTACGCTTTCACCTGAAATCAGCCAGACTGCAACGGCAATAAGAGCGATTATAATAACTGCAGGAACAAATATTCCCGAAACCTTATCTGCAATTTTTGCTATGGGAGCTTTTGAAGCTGCCGCATCGCTTACGGTCTGTATAATTTTTGCAAGAGCCGTATCTTCGCCTACAGATGTAGTTCTGCATTTTATAAATCCCGACTGATTTATTGTTGCCGCAGAAACAGTGCTGTTTACACCTTTGTCAACAGGTATGCTTTCACCTGTGAGAGCAGATTCATCAACTGCACTGTGTCCCTCAATAACAACACCGTCTGCAGGTATGCTCTCTCCGGGACGGACTGTAAAAATATCGCCTTTTTTCAGCTGTTCTATAGGTATACTGACTTCCTTGCTGTCAATTAAAACGGTAGCGGTAGTGGGGGAGAGCTTCAATAAGCCTTTAAGTGCATTTGTTGTTTTTCCTTTTGATCTTGCTTCAAGCATCTTACCCAATGTGATGAGCGTTAAAATCATAGCAGCCGATTCAAAATAAAATTCGTGCAGATATGCGTGCTGTGCTTCTATAGTACTTTGAGTCATTTCAAACAGCATCCATACGCTGTATATGAAAGATACTCCCGAACCCATAGCCACAAGGGTGTCCATATTAGGTGCTTTATTTAGAATAGCTTTCGTGCCGCTTATAAAGAATTTCTGGTTTATAACCATAATAATCACGGTCAGAAGAAGCTGTAAAAGACCGATAGCTATGAGGTTATTCTCAAAAAAAGAGGGAACAGGGAAGCTCCACATAGTATAACCCATTGAAAAATACATAAGTATAATCAGAAAAACAAGTGAAGAAATGAGCCGCTTTTTAAGAAGAGGAGTTTCCTTGTCTTCAAACGCATCTTTTTCGTTTTTTGTGTTTTTGCTGTTGTTTTTGTCTTTAGGCGTTGCACCGTAGCCTGCCTTTTGGACTGCCTTTATTATATTTTCTGTGCTTTCGTTGCCATCAACCGTCATTGAGTTCGTGAGCAGATTTACTGAGCATTGCTGTACATTTTCAAGCTGAGAAACCGCTTTTTCGACCCTTGCAGAGCACGCCGCACAGGTCATTCCCGTTACATCGAATTGCCTCATTGCTTCTCCTTTTTAATTATTATTACGGTATTTTTTACTACATATTTTACCCAAAAAAAGCTTTTATGTCAATTTTAATACAAAATAAAACTGCCCGAAAATTTTTATTTTTTTCGGACAGTTAAGATTGTTATTTATTATTTTCAAGAATTTCAATAATTTTTTCTGCAGTTTTTTCAAACTGTTCCTTTGTAAAGCCCTTACTTGTCATAGGAGCGGTACCGATTCTTACGCCGCTTGTTTCGTAGGGCTTTCTTTTTTCATTGGGAACACAGTTTTTGTTGAGTGTTATGAAGTCGTGTTCAACGAGCTTCTGGATATCGTTACCTGAAAGAGGATGGTCGGAGAGGTCGAGTAAGAACAGGTGATTGTCTGTACCGCCTGTGATTACCTTGTATCCCTTATCGGTGAAAACCTTAGCCATTGCAGCACAGTTTTCTTTAACATTCTTCATATATTCCTTGAATTCAGGCTGTAAAGCCTCTGCAGCAGCAACACCCTTTGCAGCGATAACATGCATAAGAGGACCGCCCTGTGAGCCGGGGAACACAGCGGAGTCAACCTTTTTTGCAAGCTCTCGCTTGCAGAAGATAAGACCGCCTCTGGGACCGCGCAAGGTCTTATGAGTTGTTGTTGTGATGATATCTGCACCTGCTTCAAAGGGAGAGGGATGTTCGCCTGCGGCAACAAGACCTGCAATGTGAGCCATATCTACCATAAAGTATGCTCCGACCTCATCACAGATTTCTCTGAATGCCTTGAAATCGATAACTCTTGAATATGCGCTTGCACCTGCGAGAATTAATTTGGGCTTGATTTCGAGAGCAGTCTGTCTTAACTTCTCCATATCAATATAGCCGTCTTCATCACAGGGGTAATATGTGAAATCAAAGATTCTGCCGCTGAAGTTAACGGGTGAGCCGTGAGTAAGATGTCCGCCCTGATTGAGTTCAAGAGAAAGCACTTTATCGTGCTCGTTGAGAACTGAAAGATAAGCAGCAAGGTTTGCACTTGATCCTGAATGAGGCTGTACATTTACATGGTAATCAGTATTGAAAAGCTTCTGGAAAGCATAAATTGTTGCAAGCTCAACCATATCAGCGCAGTCGCAGCCGCCGTAGTATCTTCCGCAGGAGCCTGCGTGGTCATAGTCAGGGAACATTTCCTTGAATTTTTCAACATTTGCTCTTGAAGGATAGCCCTCGCAGTATTTGTTTGTGAGAACACTGCCCATAGCCTTGAGAACATCTGCACTTACAAAGTTTTCTGATGCGATAAGCTCAACATTTGCAGCCTGGCGTTCTTCTTCCTTTTTTATTGTTTCAAAGATAAAATCCTTGAAAACAGCATAATTTTCTGTTGACATAAATATTACCCCCATGCTTATTTAGATAAAAAATCAAATCCAATTTTCTCATAATATAATAAAAAAGTCAATAAGGATATTTATTTTGAAAAAAATTTGTGTTAATATCTAATAAAAAGCTCAAATGGAGATGTTCTTATGGATAATAGTGCTTATAAAAATGTAAAAGGCGACATATGTGTTTTTAATTTTGAGGATTTTATCCCTACTCAGAGTACCCCGATTGTTAATAACAGAATACTTGATTTTATGACGGTGGGTCCCTTTGTACTGCCAACAGACGGAGCATTTGAGACAGAGCATTTCTATGAAAGAGAAAAGATCCTTCTTGAAGATTATCTCAGGTCTGACGGCGGCGAGAAAAGTATTGCTCCGTATCTCGGTATGAAGGTTAAAAACAACTATTACGGTCCGGAGTATCTTGCATGGGTAAAAGGCTTTATCAAATGGAATTCGCTCCGGTTTGACAGAGAAGAGGATGCCTGCGATGAAGCTTTGTATGTAACCGAGCAGAGAAATGCCGTGTATTATGCAGCATTTTATGTTGATTGCAAAAAGGAAGAAAATGCAGTTATATGCTACGAAAATTCAGGCTCCACTCTTTTCGTGAACGGTGAAGAAACAGATTTTAAGCCCTACGGAAGAGTAAAAGGTCTTTGGGGAATGGGATATCAGGTCTGTGTTCATTTCAAGGAGGGCAGAAACCTTGTTCTGTTCAAGTTAAGACCGGGATATATTGCAGACAGTATGGATATATCAATGTCCAACTGTTCGATTTTTCCGATAGCGGTCCAAGCTGACGGAATCGGTGTGACTTATCCAACCGTAACGAAAGCATATGTTGGTGACAAGGAAAATCCGGCTCAGGTTTTCCCCGCATTTATTGCCGCAACAAAGGATACTGTCGGCGGCACCCTTTCCTATGCAGGCGGCGGTTATTCCGACAAAACCGAAATTGAAGCCGCAAAACAGGGAAGCTGTCGTATTTACAGATTTGCCGTGGGCGGTAACGGAAATGTTCCCGCCGAAATAACTGTTGAGGGCAAGGAGAAAAGAGAAAGTAAAACAGTATATTTCCCCGTAAGTGAGTTTGACGGCTTTACGGGAAACGAACGGATTTTCTCCGACTTCCATTTTGACACAACATATCATCAGGAGCAGCGCACATATGCTCTCGGTGCTTTTCATATAACAAAATCTATTATTGACAGACTGACAGTTAATCCCGATTTTAAGGCAATACTTTCAGAAATAGATTATCTTCATCCCTATTTCAGTATATATCCGCAGCACAGAAAAGCCTTGCTTGATGCATTCACTCAGGGTAGGGCAGAGGCAGACTGCTTTTATAATCAGCCGAATGACCTTACTTCATCGGGCGAAGCCTTTGTGAGAAATCTTGTTTACGGTCAGCTTTATCACCGTGATGTTTTGGGCAGAAAATGCTTTGTTTATGCCCCCGGAGATGTTTTCGGACACTTCAGTCAGCTGTCGCAGGTGTGTAAAAAGGGTTCGTGTACCTCACTCAAATGGGGCAAATATATGTTGGGTGTTGATACTCTGTTTAATCACATTTCACCTGACGGCACATATATGCTTCACGATAAAGGCAATTCACGGCAGTCTGCATTAAGACACCGCGTAAAGTCCTGTGATGCTTCTTCGGGGGCCTTGTCACATATAGAAGCATACCCCAGAGAGGGGGATACCTCTTGGATGAAGCAGACGCTTTCAAATGCCTCTTTCTCCGTTTTCTCCGAGCTTCATAAGGATATTCTTGAAACAGTCAGCGAAAACACCGCAAAGGACGGTATTTCGCCGATAGATTTTACCTCCCGTGATATAACTCAGCACCATTCGGGTGTTATTCTTACAAGAACAGACTTAAAACAGGCAAACCGACTTTGTGAAAACTTACTTGTTACAGCCGAAAAATTTGCAACTGTTGCGGCTATGTACGGTGCTCAATATCCCGAAAAGGTACTCGATAAAGCCTGGCGACAGCTTCTGTGCGGTCAGCACCACGATTCAATAACAGGCACAAACAATGAAATATCATTTGTTGATTTAATGCTCGAATACCGTGAGTGTGCGGCTCTGGCTGCAGGAGTGATAGAAAGAAGCACGCAGTTTATTGCCTCCGGTGTTAAAACCAACAAAGACAAAAGTATTTTTGTTTTCAATCCCCATATGTGGGACAGAAGCGAAAAATGTGAATTTATTATAGACAAAAAGGACCTCCCCGAAAACAGTTTTGTCCTTTGCGACACAAAGGGCAGAGAATACCCTGCAGAGTTTATATCAAAAACAAAAAATGCATATAAATATGTGTTCGTTACGGGCGTAATACCATCTTTAGGATATGCTGTTTATAAAATCAAAGAAAATAAAAATGTTCTGTCTTCAGTCAAAGCATCAGACTGCACAATAGAAAACAGCAGGTATAAGCTTACTGTTGACCCTGAAAGAGGCGGCGGTATAGTATCTCTCTGGGATAAAAAAGAGAAAAGGGAAGTTATAGATAAAAGCAACCCCCATCCCGGGAACACAATAAATGTACTCAAAGAAATTCACGATAGAATGGAAACACAGCACGAAATTTACACAACGGGACACAAGCTTCTTTCCGATGAATATGAAGCAAAGGTGCTGAGTGAGAAAAACGATGTTTTCCAGAAGCTTAAAATCAGCGTACAGCTTGACTGTGTTGCAAAGGTCAATACCGAGATCACACTTTTCAAGAACAGCGAAGCAATAGATTTCAAGTGTATTGTTGAAGACTATCAGAGCGAGGATGATTTGTTTACCGTAACCTTCCCCGTCAATGTAAAAGGCGGTGCTGTGGTGTTTGATGACCGCTTTGCGCCTCATATTTCAACGGCAAGCAAAAAAGAAATGTCTTTCCAGACACATCAGTATGCATCATTTTCAGGCTGCAGAATTTTGCCTGCAAACCAATGGTTCGGTGTGTCACCGAGTGTTACCGTTAAGCTTTCAGAAAACAGCTCCTTTAACATAGGAATGACTGCACTTATAAGAAAAGAGAATTTTGCTACTCTTAAATGTGCAGAAAGACTTATGTTCTCGCTTTCAAGGAAGGCTGTTCCCGTAACGGCATACCCTGATACCCGTCAGGAATATCACGGCAGTAAAATAATTCATTTCAATGAGGATATATATTCCACAGATACCCGTTTTGTTTTGTGTCTTGATAATGATAAAAACGAATATGCCGAAAAACTCTTCGCTACACTTAAAAGCGCATCAAAGCAGAAAGCAAGTAAGCTTTTAGACAAAAACGGCTTTGTGTGGTACTACTTTGAAGATTCCGATAATATTTATAAGAAAAAAGTTGATGTTCTTGTGCTTAAAGCAAAGGATGAAAATGTACTTTCCGCCTGCATAGAAAGAATAGAAAACGACATAAGAAACGCTTATGTGTTTGCTCCCGAAAATGTTGTAGCAGATGCTTTTCCCGAAAAAGCCGATGATTACAGTGTGTTTATATTCAATAACGGCACACCTGCATGCTCGGTTGAGGGAAAGAAGAAAAATATACTCAATATGATGCTTTTCCACACAGCGGCATTCTACGGCAATGCAGGAAAGGTGACGGGCGGCAAGGAAATGGTGCCCGAACAGAAAACACATGTATTCACCTATTCGCTGTATCCCCACAAGAATTCCTACCGTGAAGCAGATGTATACCTTAAAGCCTTTGCTTTCAACGATCCCTTGTTCGCAATAAGCAATGTACAGCCAAGAGAAAATGCATTTCTTCCCGAAGAAAAGAGCTTTATGAAGGTAAACGGCTCATTTTCTGTAACCGCATTCAAGCCCGGCGGATATCCTTTAGCAAGTCTTAAAAACAAGCATGAGGATATACTTTCAAGAGGTATTGTTTTAAGAGGTTTTGAAACGGATGGTGCAAATTCCAAGGTTAAAATTACAAGCGATTTTGCACTTTTTGGTGCTTCAATGTGTGATTTGCTTGAGGAAAATATCAAGCCTGTGCAGACCTCTGCAAGTTTCGTAAAGCTTACTGTGCCTCCCCACAGCATTGAAACATTTATTATGAAAACAATGCCCTGTGAAATTATAGAAAAGTGTAATCCGTATGTGAATTGTGAAGCACTGCAGCCTGTGTTCACAAGAAGCTGGGAGCACGATATGGGAAGTCTGCCAATGGGTTATATGGCAGTTTCAGCCGTTATTGATAAAAAGAGCGTAAGCTTAAGTGAAAACAAAACACGCCTTTATATCAATACGGCAAACAATTTCACCGATGCTTCAGTTTCATTTAAGGTGAAAATTGTATGCTCTCAGGGATTAACTTCGGACAAAACTGAAATAGACTGTAATCTCGAGCCTTTGCAGGCAGATGTTTACCCGATTGAAATAACAGCAGATAACACCACAAAAGAGGGAATAGTCCGAATTTTTTATGAGTATGATGAGCAGACCTTTACCGATGTATTTGAATTCGGTTGCTTTACACCTGAGGTCACACTTAAGATAGAAAAGAATAAGGCTATATGTACTCTTAAAAATGCCACCTCGCAGAAGCTTTCAGGAACGCTTATGCTTGCAAGTCCTTATGAAACATGGGATTATTCCTGCTTCAATCAGTCTGCAACAGGCTGTGTTTCTCCGTATGAGCAAAGCTTTGAAATTGAAAGCGGAGAAGTCAGGAAATACGAATTTGACATTTCTTTCTATAATAATGATATTGTTAATTCCTATTGGCTTGCTGCAAAGCTTTGCGTAAACGGCAGAATACGCTTTGCTTTTGATAAACGGCAGGGAGAAAGACATAATTTCTGGGCGCACGAATTTATAAATGAAATATATAAAGACGGCGGTTCAATAAAGAAACTGCTTGAAATGTGAGGAAATTTTATGAGTAAAAAATCGAACCAAAAATTGAAAAAAGTATTGCTTACAGTTTTAGCAGCTTTAGTAATATTGGTTGGTGCAGTTGCTGTTGCAAATATGGTAATAAGCAATTCCGTCACTCAGTATGCCGCAGCTTTTCAAAATGTTGCAAAAGAAAATGCTTTGATACCCGAAAAGGATGAGAGTGGCTGCTGGACCTTTACTACCGATGAAGAATTCAATGTTCTGCAGATTACCGATGTACATCTCGGCGGCGGATTTCTGTCACTTGCAAAGGATAAATCTGCATTGACTGCGGTTGCTACTATGGTCAGAGAAACAAAGCCTGACCTTGTAATGGTTACAGGCGACATTGCATTCCCCGTGCCTTATGCGGCAGGAACATTTAACAACAAATCAGGCGCTCGGATTTTTGCCGAGCTTATGGAAAGCCTCGGAGTATATTGGACAGTAATTTTCGGCAACCACGATACGGAAAGCTACAGCTATTACGGCAGAGAAGAGATGTCTGAATTTTATTCGAACCCCGATTATAAATACTGTCTGTATTCACCGGGGCCCGAAGAGGTTGACGGTTACGGAAACTATGTTATAAAGGTTAAAAATACTGACGGTATTATAACACAGGGACTTATCTGTATGGATTCCCATGCGTATGCAGACGGTGACTATCTCGGTATTCTGTGGAAGTATGACAATCTTCACGAAAACCAGATTTCGTGGTACAAGGAACAGATTGAAGCAATGAACAGGGAAAACGAGGCTCGCGGCTATGAAGAAAATGTAAAGTCAATGGCATTTATTCACATTCCGCTTGTAGAATATAAGGATGCGCTTACTGAATTTGCCCAGGCAGGATATAAGGACACAGATAATGTTAAATATCATTACGGTATAGCAGGTGAAACCGGCAGAGTTGTGTATCACGGAATGTACGAGGATGATTTTTTTGAAACAGTACTTGAGCTTGACTCCACCAAAGCAATATTCTGCGGACACGATCATTACAATAACTTCTCACTTGATTATAAGGGAGTACGCCTTACCTACAGCTACAGCATAGATTTCCTTGCATATATAGGTATCAGCAAGGAAGGCTCTCAGAGAGGCTGTACAGTAATCACGCTTTCTCCCGACGGCTCATTTGATTGTGAAGCAGTTAATTATTACGCTTCAGGTTTTGCAGGCGAGGAAGAAAAAGCACAGGTTACAATGCAGTTTGAGGATGTTACATATCAGCGGATAGAAGAATAATTAAGCTTAATAACTGTTTATGTTGCATAAGAAAACCGCTCCGACAGAAATTTCTGCCGGAGCGGTAATTTTTAGTTTACAGACTCTATTTTAATAAGTTATATCGTACTTCTGCTGGAAGAGAAGACCGAGGTCGCAGTTTTCTATTTTGATGAATGCCAATGCTGTGACCTTGTCAAAGTGGAGAATTGAAGGAGTATTGTATTCAAGGTATGTCATATGACCTGTTGCCTTGTCAATGCGAGCAGTAGCTGTTGCTGTGCCGTACTTTGTGTGAAGACCGTCAAACTTAACAACAGAAGAGGGAACTGCACCTGAAACATCTGCGGGATCAAGAACAGGACCGATTGAACCGGCAGAGCCTGTGCCTGCAGGAGAGTCAATTTCAGGATTGCTGTCTGTGCCTGTGGATTTGAGAACTATTTCATAGTATGTACCCTTATCGGTGCAGGTTGCAGAAGAAATCTTGTCTGCAGAGATTGAAAGGTTCGTTGTTGTTTTGGGAGGAAGATCTGCAGCTGTAAATTCAACAGCCTCGGTGTTTTCAACCATAAACTGAGTCATAAGAGAGGAAGCAAGATCTGCGATTTTTGCATTATCGCCAACCTGGCAGATATTGTTATAGTTTGATGTGTAGTCATATGTTCTTGTAATTTTAGCACCGTCTGTTGCGAGCTTATTGTATGCTGTGCAATAGTATGCAATAATTTCTGCTTTGCCGGAGGGAGCTTTGTTTGCCGCGGGAGCAGAGGTTGTGGGTTCGGGAGCTTTTGTTGTGTTTTCAACGGGAGCCTGTGTTGTGTTTTCAACAGGCGCGGCAGTTGTGTTTTCAACAGGCGCGGCAGTTGTGTTTTCAACAGGCGCAGCAGTTGTGTTTTCAACAGGCGCGGCAGTTGTGTTTTCAACAGGTGCAGCAGTTGTGTTTTCAACGGGAGCAGCAGTTGTGTTTTCAACGGGAGCCGCGGTCGTGTTTTCCGGTGTTGTCTGAGAATTATTTGAGCTGTTTGTCTGAACAGAACCGTCCAGAAGTGAGTTCAATGAATCAAAGTATTCACCGGGAACCTCAACAACAACCTTTGTTGTGCAGGATGCCGTAAGAAGAAGCATAACGGCAACAAGTAAAAGAGATAAAATCTTTTTGGTTTTCATTAGTTAATCCCCCTAATAATATTCATACGAAATCTATCATAAGATTTTTAGGGGTATTTTGTCAATAGATTTATTAAAAATTCTTGTTTTAAAACAAAATGTTTTTTATAAAATCCTAGAGTATTCTTTATATTTGTTATATTACACAAAAAATATGTGTGATTTTACTGCAAATTATTTATAAAAGGACTTGAAAAAATATTTTTCAGTCTGCTATAATATGTAAGGTTAAGATTTCCCTGACAAAGTTTGTGGCTTTTGCAGGGATGAAACAAACGAAAATAAATTTTGGAGGCAAAAACATGAGCAAAAAGTATGTTTACTTATTCTCCGAGGGCGACGCTTCAATGCGTGAACTTCTCGGCGGTAAAGGTGCTAACCTCGCAGAAATGACAAAAATCGGTCTTCCCGTTCCTCAGGGCTTCACAATTTCAACTGAAGCTTGCACACAGTACTATGAAGACGGCAGAAAGATCAACGATGATATCCAGGCACAGATTATGGAATACATCGTTAAGATGGAAGAAGTTGTAGGCAAGAAGTTCGGCGATAAGGAAAATCCCCTTCTCGTTTCCGTTCGTTCAGGCGCAAGAGCTTCCATGCCCGGTATGATGGACACAATCCTCAACCTCGGTCTTAATGAAGAAGTTGTTAATGTAATGGCTGAAAAGTCAAACAATCCCCGTTGGGCTTGGGACTGCTACAGAAGATTCATTCAGATGTACTCCGATGTTGTTATGGAAGTTGGTAAGAAGTA
>JAZNOZ010000028.1:0-8608 GCA_045589395.1 Acutalibacteraceae bacterium
GGTTAGGCTTTCAGTGGGACAATGTATATTACGCTTCCGATTATTTTGATTTTATTTATGAATGTGCGCTAAAACTTATCGATATGGGTCTTGCCTATGTTGATGAACTTTCTGCAGATAAAATCAGAGAATATAGAGGAACCCTTACCGAACCAGGAAAAGAAAGCCCCTACAGAAACAGACCAATTTCTGAAACCAAGGACCTTTTTGCCCGTATGACTGCAGGAGAATTTGAAAACGGCAGTTTGGTTCTTCGCGCAAAAATTGATATGGCATCCTCTAATATGAATATGCGTGACCCTGTAATTTACCGAGTTATGAAAGCCGAGCATCATCGCACAGGAAACAAATGGTGTGTTTATCCTATGTATGACTTTGCGCATCCTCTCTCTGATGCAAAAGAGGGCGTTACCTATTCACTCTGCTCTCTCGAATTTGAAAACCACCGTCCTCTCTACGACTGGTTTATAAAAGAAATCGGCTTCGAGGAGCCCCCCAGACAGATTGAATTTGCCCGTCTTAACATCAACTATTGCATAACAAGCAAGAGAAAGAATATCCGTCTTGTTAAAGACAATATGGTATCAGGCTGGGATGACCCCAGAATGGCTACAATCTGCGGTATGAGAAGAAGAGGATATCCTGCCGAGGCTCTCAGAACATTTATAGAAAAGGTCGGCGTTTCAAAGGCTTATTCCGTTGTTGACTATTCACTTTTAGAGTCCTGCGTGAGAGATCACCTCAATGCCAACGCACCCAGAGTTATGGCGGTCCTCGAGCCTCTCAAGGTAGTTATTGACAATTACCCGGAGGGACAGACCGAAAAGCTGCTCATAGACCGTCACCCCGACCACCCTGAAATGGGCAAGTCAGAGGTTACCTTCTCAAGAGAAATTTTCATTGAAAAGTCCGACTTTATGATTGAGCCTCCCAAAAAGTATTTCAGAATGTTCCCCGGAAACGAAGTGCGTCTTAAGGGTGCATACTTCCTTACCTGTACATCATATGAAACAGATGAAAACGGCGAGGTTACCTGTCTTCACTGCACATACGACCCTGCAACAAAGGGCGGCGACTCACCTGACGGCAGAAAGGTCAAGGGCACAATCCACTGGGCAGGCAACGACAGCATTAAGGCCGAGGTAAGACTTTACGATAAGCTCTTCAATGATGAAGATCCCGCTTCAATTTCTGATGAAGAGTTTGAAAATGCAATAAATCCGGAATCTCTCGTAATTCTCAAGGACTGTCTTGTTGAACCCTCTGTCAGAAATGCAAAGGCTCAGGATGCATTCCAGTTTGTAAGAAACGGTTATTTCTGTATTGATAAGGATTCAAGCGAGGATAATATCATTTTCAACAGAACAGTACAGCTCAATTCCTCCTGGAACAACAAAAAATAAGAAGGTATAAAAAATGAAATCTATTTACAGAGTTTTAGCTCCGATTTTTTGTGTATTACTCATTCCCGTAATAATTTTTCTGCCTATGATAAGAATGGTGGTTTCCTCCTCTCTCGGCGGTGCAAATATCCTTGAAACCTATGGACTTGGTGAATTCATAAGCATAAAGGATGTTATCGTTGCGGTAACAGATGAGCAAAGTGCAACGGTTCAGTTCTTCAGAAGCATTATATCCAACATCTTAACAGGCGACAACGCTCTCGGTGATTCTATTTTAGGGCTCAAGGGCTATGCAATAACATTCGTTGTTTTCCTGGCACTTATGCTAATTGCAGCTCTGGTGCTTGCAGGCTTCGCAATCTTTACAAAAAAATATGCTGTATGCAATATTCTTAATGTAGTTTCAATTGTCAGCTGCTTTGCAATGAAAGCAGTTTTCGGCTTTATCGCAAAGCCCTTCCTGAGCGGCGAAATCAGCTTAGGCTCTCTCGCAGGCAGCGCAGGCGAAAGTGCAGGTCTGCTTTCCGGACTTATGAATATGGTCGCCAAGGTAGACACCCTGCAGCTGAGCTACTTCTATCAGGTTTGTATACTTCTCCTTGTAGGCACACTTATTTTAGGTATTGCCGCTGCTATGGATAACACGAAGAAGGCATAAAAATACATAGATTTGCCGTGTGTCACCCGGACACACGGCTTATTTTTTTCGCTTTACGCAATATTCAGGGTGATATTTATTTCACTCATATTACTCTTGCTTATATAAAACTTATAACAAAAATGAGATAAGTTTTATGTGAAGCACTGTTTTTCTGTTAAACAAAAATATTAAATATCTGCGAATAAAGTTACCCATCCCTCAACGGAACGAAGAAGGGCTTCGTTCCCTACCATACAAAACAGTAAATTACAACAATCCCTCCGATTGTGCTGTCGGAGGGATTGTTTACATATATTATTCTATCGCCGAGAAGTTTTCTCGCATTTCGGTTGCTGTGCCTGTTGAGAGGTAGAAATCGTATTGGAAAGGCTTGAAGCTTTCAAAGGTCATCCAGTCAACAAGTGCTATGTATGAGGTAGGACCTGCTTTGGCAGGGTCTGCACTGTTTGTTGTTTCCCGCGCATACACGCCTGCAAGGAAGTTATCTTCATCGGGGACATAAACACCTATACCGAAGCTGTCTTCAAATTCGCCCACAAATGCTGCCCAGTGTTCATCCGATGTAAAGTTGGGATAGCCGGCATCCGGCCAGAAAATAAGCTCTTCTTCTTTGTGAAGCTTACCGTCATTATAATAAACAAAGGTGTTAAGCGGCTCTATGCAATAGAATGCGGGAGTTTCCTGTGTGGTGTAAACTGCATCATAACCCGAGAAATCAACAAAACGGCAGGAAACATAAACCAAGTTATCCTCGAGTGAATATGTTGCTTCCATATATGAGGGAGAAATATATTCGGCACTCTTTGCCCAGTCAAGGGGACGGCATTTTATGTATATACTGTCTTCACGGATTCTTATATCAACAATCTTACTGCTCTCGTTATACTGATTACCGCCCTGCACGGGGTTGTAGTTCCATAAGGTGTCGTTATATTTTGCAGATTCGTACTGCTCGGAGTTTCCGATACCGTAATAGGACTGCTGAACAAGTCTGCCTGTATCGTTGGCATTGATAAGGTTTACATTATTATTGACGCTCTTAACACCGTATCTTTCAGAAGCATTTGAATCAACATATGTTCTGCCGTCAACGATTACTGCCTGAACAGAGGAATTGAGGTCTTCAAGATAGCTTAAAGCTCCGCCCCATTCAAGATTTACACCTATTTTGTAATTATCGTTTGAGAGGTATACTTCCTTTTTCACAAGCTCACGGTTAAAGGTTGCAATACCGGAGAGCTTTATTTTCATACTCTCATTTTCAAGCGGCTCAAGTGATATTGAAAGAAGCTTATTGCCCTTTACGGACCTGAAATAGCCGTCAATAAAGGAGAAAAACTCTTTTTCGCCCTTTTCGAGGAAAAATTCCTCGCTTAATTCCTTTACGCCTGCCTTATAGCTTATTGTCCCCTTAACGGCAGAGTCTGAAAAATATGAAAGACCGAAGTAGTTAAACCAGCCGCAATATGCATCGGCAAATTCAAGGGTGATTTTTTCGTCTGCAACAAGAAAACCGTTTTCATCAATTGCTGAGTTACCCTGTATTGTAACAGCAGTCGGTTCAGCATTTACAGTAATTGAGCTTTCGGAAAACTCACCTGTACTGATAACAAAATCCGCCTGATTTTTACAGGGAAAAAATGACATCGGGAAAGTGGAAAAGCCCATAAGAAAGGACAGTACCATACACAAAAAACTTCTTACCGCTTCAAACATTTTCTTTTCTCCTTTTATTACATTATACAACTAATATAATGTAATAAGAAAAAAAAGTCAAGATTATATCTTTTCTATCTGTGTTCCGGGGTAATAGTGTGCTATTATCTCCTGCCAGCTATAGCCCTGCCGTGCATAATAATCGGCACCGTACTGGGAAAGTCCCACTCCGTGGCCGTAGCCTCTGACGGTAAAAACAAACTCACCGTCGGAATATTCAATATCCATAGCGGCACTTCTCAAGGACAGTATCTCCCGAAGCTGAGCTCCCGTAAAGCTCTGACCGCAGATTTCAACACTTTTAAGCGTTCCCGCTTCGGTATACTCACACGCTCCTACCCACTCGCTTTCTTTACCCTTGCTCTCAAAGCCCTTCGCATCCTTAAGATACTTTTCAAGCTTGTCTGCGCTTAAACTGAAAGTGCTTTCATATGTTGCGCTGAGCTTATCCCCCTCACTCTCAACGCTGACAAGGTAATCCTTCTTTTCAGCCCACACATTTTCTGCGCACTCGGTTGTACCTGTGCTTATAGCGTGAAATGCCGCAATAATCGGCTCTCCGTCATATTCAATCTGATAAGAATATGTTTCATCAACTGCTGCGGCTATTTTTTCATAGTATGTACCGAAATCCTCTCCCCAACGCTCGCGCATCTTCTCAACGCTCATATAACCTTGGTCCTTTTTTGAATTGGTTGTTATAACTGCTCCGTCAAGCTCTGCGGTATCGGTTACGGTCTGCATTTTTCTTCTCGCAAGAGTAATTGAAGCCGCCGCCTGTGCTTTCAGTGCTTCTTTTTCATATGCTGCAGGCATTTCAGCTGCAACAACCCCGATTATATAGTCCCTTAAGGACAAGGTAAGCGTCTTCTTTTCATCACTCAGATATATGCAAATCGTTTCCTGAGAATCCGATGAATTGTCTTTTTCTGTGGATTCAGGGATAATATTCTCATTCTCATTCACACTCTCGGTTTCTGTTTGCATTTCAGTAGAGGCAACGGTTGAAGCTACCGTATTTTCCGTAGCTTCAACCGAGCTGTTATACATACATAACGGCAGTACTGTCATAGAAATTGCAACACAAAGCGCAAGATACATATTTTTTTTCATTTTTTCCACTTACCTTTCAATTTACTGCATATCCTTTCACAAATAAGTCCTGCAACAAGTGATAAAAGACCGGAAAGCCATATCACAGGCATAACAGACATAGGCTGTGTGCTTCCCATCTCCTGTCTGAGCGCGGCTACCGTTGTGGGAATAAGAGTGAGTGCAGCAGAGTTTATAACAACAAACCTTATCATTTCCGAGTCCGCAACCGATGTTTTGCCGTGATTTTTCATCCTTTGCATAGCCTCTATCCCTAACGGAGTTGCTGCATTGCCCAACCCTAACAGATTGGCTGTAATGTTTGATGCTATGGGAGAAACTGCATCTGTTTTTGAATATCTCGGAAACAACAGCTTCAATAAGGGCGACAACAGCTTTTCAATTTTTTTGGTAAGTCCGCTCCTCTTTGCAATTTCCATAAGCCCGTTCCAAAGACAAACAGTACCCAGAAGCTTTATACAGAAGCTCACAGCATCAGCTGCCCCCTGAAGCACCGCAGAGGAAAGCTCCCGAGTTGTGCCGTTTATCAGAGAAAACACAAAGGATATAAGTATCATTAAAACCCATATATAATTCATCATACTTCAATATATGGTCAGGCCCTCGGGAATATTACAAATGTTAACATATTATGGTATTTTGTGTATTTTTGTCTTTTTTTGGCGAAATATATTAAAAATATCTTTTTTTGTGTAAAAACTCTTGACTTTTATGGCGATTTATGGTATTTTTAACACATAACAACAAAACAAAGGAGAAAGATAAAATGAAAGCAACAGGAATTGTAAGAAAATTTGATGAAAACGGAAGATTTGTAATCCCTATGGAGCTTCGCAAAAAGCTTAATCTCGCTTCACAGGATGATGCACTCGAAATCTTCGTTGAGGGCGACACAATAATTCTCAGAAAATATGAGCCCTCCTGCGTTTTCTGCGGCAATCTTACTGACATCATCACCTACAAGGAAAAGAAAATCTGCAAAAAGTGTGCTGAAAAAATCAACATTCTTTTTGAGGACTGATAACAATTATGAAAAAATTAATTGTCCTTATAGCGATAGTTATAATTTTTGTCGCAGGCAGTTTTCTGGTCTTCAATTCGGGCATCGAGCATATTGAAGACACCAACGGCGCGGATAACTACAGCCTGCAAGAAATTACCGACGACAACATCATAAATATGGATACAGGAGCTTTGAATCTTGTTAAATCGAATGAGCTTTTCAACGATCTTCCTGTGTACAAGTCAGATAAGTACACAGGTGTTTCGGAAATTTATCTCACTAATCTTATAACAAACCGGTTTGACATAACCTTGTACAACACCTATGTCAACTCGGGCAATCTAAGAATTGTGCTTATTTATAACGATGAGATAGTTCACGATTTCAAGATAAATGAGGTCATACAGACCTATACTCTTGAAAATGTTAACGGAACGGTTTCTCTGCGCGTTGCAGGTGAAAGTGCAGACTTTGAGTTCTGCTATGATCTGATTTAACATCCCGTTTTCATCACAAAAAAAACAAAATCTCGGCTAAAATATGAAGCTTTCACATTTTAGCCGAGATTGCTTTAAATAAATTCAGTTTTATTGTTTTCTTTTATATTTTATAAGGTAAATGCCTGATGAACACCGTCAAGCTCGAGGTATCTTTCCATAACAGAGTCAAGGTCAACCTCATTTCCGCACTGAATATTCATATGGATTGTGAGTATATTATTTCCCTCAGAAACAACAGAATCCGAAATATGAATTTTATTTGCACTGAAATAGCTTTTCATTGCCTTTACACAATCGGGTGTGTTGTCTATCTGCAGGAAACAGGGAATAAAGTTATCGTTTGCAAGAACCTTATCAAAGCCTATAAGGAACTTGTGGAAAATTATCTGCACCAAGAGCAGCATAATAACCGTAACAATACCGACAACATAAAGTCCTGCGCCTATAGCCATACCTACGGCTGCCGTTGACCATATACCTGCCGCGGTGGTAAGTCCCTTTATGGAAAATCCCTTTACGAAAATCATACCTGCGCCCAAGAAGCTTATGCCGGTTATAATATTCGAGGAAACTCTTGAAGCATCAAGCTGAATACTGTCGTAAACAACAACATCAAAGAAGCCGTATTTTGAAACAATCATCATTACAGCGGCTCCGAAAGCAACTATAATATGGGTTCTGAAGCCTGCATCTTTCTGACGGAGAGTTCTTTCAACACCGATAATACCGCCGCAGACAGCTGCAAGCACTATTCTGAATACATAAACAAAATTACCGGGGGTGTTAAGAAACTCCGATATTTCTTTAATAAATTCCAACTTTATTCCTCCGTGAACAAATTATTAAGGCATATAAGGATCAACCTGTTCATACGAACAGCTCTCGGGCATCATCATACTGCGGATGAAATCGCGGGTGAAATCTATTCCCCACTGTCCTTTTGCACCGTGCCAGACACCGGAGTGAGGCTCGATGGATAACATTCCGTTATAATCGGCAGCATACAGCATACCCATAACAGCACGCCAGTTTATCATATCAAGTCCTGCGGGAGGATCATCAAAATGCTCATCTCCTATCATTATTATACCCTTGACATGAAAGTGACCTATTCTGCTTCCCCATTTGCTGAGTTCCCACAAATAGTCGCCGCCGTCTGAGATGCAGTGCGAGGGGTCATATTTAATTCCAAGCTCAGGCAGTGCACCGAGAACAACGCTCCATGCCTTGTCTTCACACACAAAGTTGCTCCAACGGCAGTTATATACACAGATTTTAACACCCTTATCTCTTGCATAATCAATAAGCACGGAAAGATATTTTATTGCACTCTGACAGTTTTCATAGAAGCTGCGCTCCTCTATATCGTTTATACCGACATTGTAGACCGGACAGCCGACTGTTGAAGCTAAGTCAACAAGGTTTTTATCGTGCTTAAGAGCTTCTTCATCAATTTCGCCGTTTTCAAGAATTCTGTCCATTCCCCAACGGCCTATTGAGCCTACCTTTACATTATATTTCTCACTGTATGCCTTTATATCCTGTGCTTTGGCAAGAACCTCTTCGCTGTTGTAATTATGATTGACACAAAACTCAACAGCATCAAGCTTTTTATCGGCAACTGCCTTGAAATTGCCTTCTTCCCATCCGTTGATAATACCAAGTAACATAAGTGCACCTCCGTATCATATATTAATATAATATATCAAATTCAGCACATAAAAGTCAATACGAATTATTTTAATTTTGGTATAAATAATAAAAAAAGAAGATGCAAAAACGAAAGCTTTCACATCTCCTTTATATTTATCTTGCAACCTTTTTATACACCGCGCTGCTGTATGCAGAAGAACCGTTGGCGTTTACTGCCTTAACCTTGTAGTAATATGTTTTTCCGTTTTTAAGCAAGCTGCTTGTGTCGGTATAGTTAAGACTTGTTGTTGTTTTTATCAAGGTATATGTGCCGTCCTTACTCGTTGAGCGGTATACCGCATACTTTGTTGCGCCCGTAACTGCCTTCCAGCTGATTTTGGGTGAGCCGTTTGAAAGTGTTACGGAAACTGTTGCCTTACCCAGCGGTACTGCCTTTATTGCGCTGCTGTATGCAGAAGAACCGTTGGCGCCTACTGCCTTTACCTTATAGTAATATGCCTTACCCTTTACAAGTGATGTGCTTGTGTCCGTAAAGCTCGTTCCCGTTACGGTTTTGATG
>JAZNOZ010000029.1:0-29093 GCA_045589395.1 Acutalibacteraceae bacterium
AATACAATGCTGAAATTCTTGCAAAAAAGTTAGAATTTGCTTAATAGGGAACGATGTGGGCATCGTTCCCTACCGGTACGGCCCCTTGCTTTTGTTAAGTTATAAAGCAAATTCAATCTTTTTACATCCAATTAATGTTTATCGGGGGAATAAATGTGTGCAACGGAAAGTTACTTTTTCCGTTTGCGGAACGATGTGGGCATCGTTCCCTACCATTCATAACCTCAAATTTGCAGCAATATTTTTAATTTTTGGGCAGCAAAAAAGCCCCCACTGAAGTGAGGACTTAAAATATAAATTTACAAAAGCACTATTCCGTTTTTCTCGCAATCAGCCTTCATATCCTCGGGCCAGATTGATACCTGTACTTCGCCTACATGTGCCTTGCCTAAAAGCAGCATACAGATTCTTGACTGTCCCAAGCCTCCGCCTATTGTGAGGGGGAGTGTGCCGTCAAGAATACCCTTGTGGTAGGGGAAGTTTACTCTGTCGAGAGCCTCTGCCTTTTCGAGCTGTGACATAAGAGCCTTTTCATCAACTCTTATTCCCATTGAAGAGATTTCGAGCGCACTTTCTAAAACGGGATTCCATACAAGAATATCTCCGTTAAGGGTCCAGTCGTCATAGTCGGGAGCTCTGCCGTCGTGCTTGTTGCCTGATTTGAGCTTGTCGCCGATCTGCATAATAAACACGCTGCCGTGTTCCTTTGTTATTGCGTTTTCTCTCTCCTTGCCCGAAAAATCGGGGTACATATCCTCAAGCTCCTGACTTGTTACAAAGAATATATCTCTGTTTATTTCGGTGTGGAGTGAGGGAAAATTTTCTTTCAGCAAATCGTTTGTGTCTGCGAGTGCATTTATGATTTTTCTGACAGTATCTTTAAGATATTCAATATTTCTGTCTTCTCTTGTGATAACCTTTTCCCAGTCCCACTGGTCAACAAAAAGGGAGTGGAGATTGTCGCAGTCATCATCACGGCGGATAGCGTTCATATCTGTATAGATACCCTCACCGGGCTCATAGCCGTAACGGTAAAGAGCCATTCTCTTCCACTTTGCAAGGGACTGCACAACCTCTGCCGTGCCGTCAACCTCCTTCATTGTGAAATGAACCTTTCTTTCAACACCGTTGAGGTCGTCATTTATACCGGCATTCTTGTTTACCATAAGAGGAGCCGTAATTCTGTCAAGATTAAGAGCCTTGGCTAATTTCACCTGAAAGGTATCCTTGGTAAGCTTAATAGCTCTTTGTGTATCTCTGAGTGTCAGTATTGAGCTGTAGCCCTCGGGGTATACGCAGTTTCTCATAAAATCACCTGATGTTTCCTACTGTTCTGGGATAGAAAATAACATCTCTGATATTTCCCATACCTGTGCAATACATAATAACTCTTTCAAAGCCGAGACCGAAGCCCGAGTGGGGTACGGTGCCGTATTTGCGAAGGTCAAGATAATCCTTGTAGTCCTCTGTGGACATACCCTTAGCTTGCATAGCGGAAAGAAGCTTGTTAAGGTCTGCTTCTCTTTCGCTGCCGCCGATGATTTCACCGATGCCGGGAACAAGAAGGTCGGTTGCGGCAACTGTCTTGCCGTCAGCATTCTGCTTCATATAGAAGGATTTGATTTCCTTAGGATAGTTTATGAGGAATACGGGCTTTTTATAAACAACCTCTGTGATATATCTTTCGTGTTCACTCTGTAAATCACAGCCCCATTCAACCTTGTAGTCGAATTTTACATCAGCCTTCTTGAGGATTTCGATAGCCTCGGTGTAGTCAACAATAGCAAAATCGCTGTTTACAACATTGAGAAGCTTATCCGTAAGACCTTTTTCAAAGCGTTCCTCGAAGAATTTGAGCTCTTCGGGACATTTTTCCATATAGTCCTTGATGATATATTTTATCATATCCTGTGCAAGCTCTATAAGGTCGGGAAGCTCAGCAAAAGCAACCTCGGGCTCAACATGCCAGAATTCTGCAACATGGCGCACGGTGTTACTCTTTTCTGCTCTGAAGGAGGGGCCGAAGGTGTAAATCTTACCCATTGCCATTGCGGCAACCTCGCCCTCAAGCTGACCTGAAACGGAAAGACCTGCCTTTTTGCCGAAGAAATCATCTGCATAGTATTCTTCTTCTGTCTTATAGTCGTGTGAATAGCCGATGGTTGTTACCTTGAACATTTCACCTGCGCCCTCACAGTCGCTGCCCGTGATGAGGGGAGTGTTTACATAAACGAAGCCTCTGTCCTGGAAGAATCTGTGAATAGCTGCAGCCATAACGGAACGGACACGGAAAACTGCATTGAAGGTGTTTGTTCTCACTCTGATGTGAGGCATTTCGCGCAGAGTTTCAAGCTTCTGGAACTTTTTCTGTAAGGGATAATCTGCAGGACATTCACCCAAAACGGTAATTTCCTTTGCATTTATTTCAACTGAGCCGTTGTTGATGTTTTCAACAACCTCACCCACAACCTTGAGTGCCGCACCGAGCTTTGTTGCTTCGTCGGGAAGAACAACATCTGTTGACTTGTCAATAACTATCTGCAGGTGGTTGAGAGTTGTACCGTCATTGAGTGCAAGGAAAGCCATATTTTTTGAATCTCTTGCAGTGCGCACCCATCCGCAAACTGTAACCTGAGTGCCGAGAAAATCCGATTTTGATACGATGTCTTTAATGTCTGTGTGTTTCATTTCGTTTGCCTCCGTGAAAATTTTTCTGAAATAATAAGAAAAAATCTTACGATTTATCAACCCCCTGCCCCCAATCTTGGGGGAAAGGTGTTTCTTGATATAAGCAAATTGCTCACTTTTGCGAGCAATTTCCTATATATTAAAAAAACAGTTGACTATCCGTGAAGCTTTCACTTCATAGGACGAGCAACTGTAACCCGCGGTACCACCTATATTGCCTTTCGGCCTCTTTTCACTTCGTGTTATTACAAAGCTTGCCGCTGTAACGGACGGCATCCGGCGCGCCTACTAAGAAAAAAAACCTTTCAGCTGACGGCTCCCGGGTGTTCTTCACAAAACTGCCGCTGCGCCTTTCCCACCGACGGGCGCTCTCTGTAAGCACATCTTTCTGCTACTTTTCCCGATCATTACCTTTAATAAAGTGATTATACTGTTTAAGACATTATTTGTCAAGTGAAATTTACCGTAAATTAGTTTGCGCAATTTGTATGCGATTTTACTGCTAAAACGGAAAGCAAAATTCATTATATGTACAAGTGTAAAGAAATTGTGAATTTTTTTGAACATAATTGCTTTTCGTGTGTGAAAAATGTTAAAATGATGTGAACTATTTGGTTTAAAGGAAGAGAAATAAAAAATGAAACTTGAAAATGTACCCACCATAAGGGATTTGCTGGATGTTGCTCCCGCAAAGCACAATGACAGAACATTCATCAAATATCTTCGTGACGGTGAAATCGTTGAAAAGAAGTTCAGTGAGGTAAGAAGCGACGGACTTGCAGTCTGCCGTAAGCTTCGTCACGACATTGCCGAAAGAAACCATATCGCAATTATCAGCAAGAGTACATATGAATACATCGCTTGTATGACAGGTGTTCTCTGCTCAGGTAATGTTGCTATACCCGTTGACCCCGATTCAACTGTCAGCGATACGGCTGCAATTATAAACGATTCGGATGCAACCGCTGTTTTGTACGGTGCAGAATTTGCCGACAAAATAAACGAGGTAAAGGCTCTTTGCCCGAAGCTTCAGTATGAAATGGTTATAAGCGAAGAAAATTTCAGTAAGATTTATGAAGAGTTTTCCGAAACATCGGAATACGCTGCACTTTCAGATTACAAAATGGAGCCCGAAAAATGTGCTCTTATTATCTACACATCAGGCACAACAGGCGATAAAAAGGGCGTTATGCTTTCAAGCGAAGCACTTGTAAGCAATCTTATCTTTGAGCCCTATGACCCCATAACTGTCCGTGTTGACACAGTTCTTTCAGTTTTACCGCTTCATCACATTTTCTGCTTTATCTGCGGTTATATCGGACCGCTTAACATCGGTACCTGTGTCTGTCTTAACGGCGAAATGAAGGAGCTTTTCAAAAATCTTCTTGTTTTCAAGCCTGACCAGATAAGAGTTGTTCCTATGATAGCTCAGGCAATTCTTGCAAGAATCCGTGCAATACAGGCCAAAAATCCTGCACTTTCTCCTAAGGAAGCTGCAGCGCAGGTTACAGGCGGAAATCTTGATATGATGCTCTCGGGAGGAGCTTATCTTGATCCCGCACTGTGCAAGGCATATGAGCCCTACGGCATTTTCTTAAGACAGGGCTACGGTATGAGTGAAGCCAGCGCAAAGGTAACACTTCCCGATCCCGCTTGTCCCGTTGACAGCGTAGGCAGACTTATGAGTACGGTAAATGCCCGTATTGCAGATGACGGTGAAATCCAGCTCGACACTCCCGGTATGATGCTCGGCTACTATAAGCGTCCCGAAGAAACTGCCGAGGTAATAACCGAGGATGGCTGGCTTCGCACAGGGGATATCGGCAGAATTGATGAAAACAGAGTTCTTTACATCAAGGGAAGACTTAAAAACCTTATCATTCTTTCAAACGGAGAAAATGTTTCTCCTGAGGGAATTGAAAACAGATATCTCACAAACAGACTTGTAGGTGAGGTTGTGGTTTACGCTGAAAATGACCTTATCGTTGCAGAAATTTTCCCCAACGAGGAATTTGCACAGCAAAACGGCATAACTGACATAAAGGCAGCACTGGAGGAGCTGACAGACAAGCTCAATGAAACAGCTTTACCCTCACACATAGTTGCAAAGCTTATTGTGCGTGACACTCCTCTTGAAAAAACCGAGCTCGGAAAAATCAAACGCAGACAGCATGTTGTCGGAAAAGAGTAATAATGAAACCCAGAAACGGTGAAACAGTATACAAGTTAATACATTCACAGGAAATGGTGCAGTATATGTGGAAATATTCCATACATACACAGTCCACCCAGATTCCCTGTGCCGTTGCATTTGATGAGGAATTTGATTTGAAGCTTCTTGCAAGAGCTGTCAATATTGAGATTGAGCGCAATGACTGTATGAGGCTGAGAATATTCCGCGAGGGACTTAAAATCAAGCAGTATTTCCTTAATGAATACAAGCTCGAAAAGATACTCTATAAGGAGTTTTCCTCAAAGGAGGAGCAGGTAGAGTATTTTGATACGGTTGCTTCAACAAAGCTCGAGGTTTTCAAGGGTGAAACCTTCAGAATAATATTCTTTAAGACATATGAGGGCAAAACGGGTATATTTATCTGTGTTTCGCATATGATGATGGACTTTGTTGCCGCATTCACCTTTTTCAAGGACCTTATCGCTGTTTACGACAGTCTTAAAAACGGAACTCCCTTGCCAAAGCCCCTTGCAAAGTACGAGGATATCATAATAAAAGAGCAGGATAACCCCGAGCTTGAGGAAAGAATCAAAAGAGATACAAAAATCCTTGATGAATTTGTTGCAATGGACCGCAAGCCTTTCTATAATGCAATAAACGGTACAAAGGTGCTCGATTTCCAGAGAAAGCTTTTCAGAAGCAAGGATATGAATATGCCCCATATTTATATGCCTGTTTTTGATAAAACACATCTTATCAAGTGTCACTTAAATGAGGAAGACAGTAAGCTTATCTCCGATTTTATACAGGAAAACCACCTCAGCGCAGAGTGGGTAATACAGTTAGGCTTCCGTATATACCTTTCAAAAATCAACAAGCATACAAATGACACCTTATTCTGGGTGTTGTGCCCGAGAAGAAGAACAGTCAAAGAAAAGCGTTGCGGCGGCACACTCGCGTCCCCCTTACCTTGGAGAGAAATTCTTGATGATAACAAATCGTTCATAGAAACCGCGGCACAGTTAGGTCAGACACAGGCTTTCCTGTTCCGTCACGCAGATGTTCCGTTCACAGCCATCCGCCAGATGGAGAGAGACCGCTACGGACTTTCCCTTATGCAGACGGGGAACAGTATGATGTTCTCGTATCTGCCCGCAGGCGAAAACGGCTTCAACGGAAGAGAATTTGATTTTACAGCCTATAATTTCGGGCATTATGTTATGCCCCTGTATACACTCACAATGCAGGAAGCAAAAACAGGAAGATATGTTTTTTCATACATCCATCGCACCGCGCTCACAAAGGACTATGAGGTTTACCTTTTCCACAACGGTGTTGTGAATGCAATTCTTGCAGGTGTTAAAAATCCCGAAAAGACAATCGGAGAAATATTGGAGGAATTATAAATGCTTGAAACAATAAAAGAAATAATCTGCGAATATGTTGAAATTGATCCCGAAGAAATAACAGCCGAATCCTCAATGCGCTATGACCTCGGCGCATCATCCTTCGACCTTATGAACATTGCAGTTGCAATAGAAGAAAAGTTCGACATAAAAATTTCCAATGCATCTCTCCCCAAGATTAAAACAGTAGGCGATGTTGTTGAAATGCTCGAAAACAAGCTCAGTACAGCAGCTAACTGACCTTTGGTCAGTAGTTTTATTCGCCTTACGGCGAGTGGTATTGCTTCGCAGTGTTATTGTGCTTCGCACTTATGTTTGACCTGCGGTCAGTTACGGGCGAATAAAATACCACTTTTTGCGGCAGCAGAAAATAACACTTTCACGAAGTGAAAATATCATTATTGCCAACGGCAATAATAACACTTAAAAAGCAACAGCTGTCAGGAAATTTCCCGATAGCTGTTTTTTTATGCACACATTTCTGTCCTCGCCATGGTAGTCAACGATGCCCACATCGTTCCGCCTGAAGGAAAAGTAACTTTTATTTACACACATCTTTTGTCAGATAATAATGTTGAAATTTTTGTGAAATAGTTAGAATTTGCCTTATACGGAACGATGTGGGCATCGTTCCCTACCGTTACAGACCTTTAATTTTGCGAAAAAAAGAAAATAACACTTTCACGAAGAGAAAATATCACTATTGCCAGCGGCAATAATAACACTTAAAAAGCAACAGCTGTCAGGAAATTTCCCGACAGCTGTTTTTTTATGCACGCATTTCTGTCCTCGCCATGGTAGGGAACGATGCCCACATCGTTCCGTTCCAAGGCAAATTCATTCTTTATAAACCGGTTTATTGTTTGCAAAAAACAAATGTATACAACGGAAAATTACTCTTCCTAAATGCGGAACGATGTGGGCATCGTTCCCTACAAGTACAAATCGCAACCGTCTGCAAGCAATTCATTGTTGCAAAAGAACAAATGCTTCAAACGACCCAACACATATATCCGTAAGCTTTTCGCTGAGTGTATTTTTATCTGTCTTATCAAGCCAATTTTTTCTTTCAAACAAATCAAGCTCGTATGTGCGGATTGCTGAATCAAAGGATGATGTCTTACCGGCATTATAGCAGTCAATAACCACAGGATTTTCTGCATTTTCAACTACTATCTGAAGCTGTTCTCCCGATTTTGATGCGGCGAAAGCATCTGAACCGTGCTTTGCTGTTCTGTAATATACGGTGCAGTTAACCTTGCAAACCAAATATCCGTCAACTGTTTTTTGCTCAGCAACAACAAAATCCGATGATGTTATCTGTCCATACTCATTATTTAACACAATTCCCACTGAGTAATAAAACAGCTTTGCCGCCATATATTCTTTGAGAGCTTCAGAGAAAGTATCAGGGAGCAATTCTTTGATTTTTCCCAAAGACACAGAAACTTCATTCCTGAGTAAGGTTTTGTCGTCTGTCTGCTTTGTAATCTGCTTTATTGCTTCTGATAAGCTCGGGTTATCAGAATACAGCAGATTATAATAAGCCGCCGCAGAGCTTTCAACGAATTGCGAAGAATCTACAATATCGGTTTTTCCGCTGTTTGTGTTAAAATGCACCGCCGCAACAGCACCCGGGGCTTCGAACTGACTGCCTATTACAAATGCCAGCTTTACATCCATTCCTTTCGGCACGAAAACAGGATACCAGTTGCGCACACTTGAGTTTTCTGTTCTGTATTTATAGTTCGAAAACGATAAACGGTTTTCCGTCGCCACATAATTTCCCTCACTGTCAACAGCCGACAAGAAGATGTCAACGGGCTTATGATTGCTTATTTCGCTTTCATCGTTATATTCGATGTATACCCTTGCCAAATAAACATCATTATCCTCAAACAAAAATTCTTCCTCATCAAAATTTGTGTAGTTTTCTTTGATAAAGAGCTTTGCTGTTTCACCTGTAAGCACTTTTTCTACTGTGACATTATAATCATAAATCGAAGCCTTGTCGGACGAAGTGTTGCCCGAGGTTATAATATCGCTGTGACGAAGACGCACACTCTGTCCGATGCTGTAGGGCTGTTCAAATGAGCCGTAGGCGTTGTCCTTGTGTGCATAAACATACTGATAAGCATTACCGTAACGGACATACTCTCCGTTTTCTTTTCCCATATCAAAATACACCGTTGCGAGCTGTCCTGGGGCAGCCAGCCATTCGCCAAGCCAGAAGCCGAGCCTTACATCCTCACCCTTTTCAGCAAAAACGGGAACCCAACCGTCGTCAAGGGGATATTGAGAATATTCTAATATGCTTTCTATCGGTATATATTTTCCGTCAGAGCCGATTGCGTCTACAAAATAGTTTATTGGGAAATGCTCTTTTATGTCACTTTCTTCATTAATATCGAGCTTTATTTTAACAAGATATACATCGTTTTTTTTAAGGAATTGGGCACATTCATCTAAATTGGTGCAGTTCTGAGTGAGCAGATTTTTTGCTTCTTCTCCGCTGATTACATTCTCAAGGGTAACATTATAATCGTATACCTCAAAAATGTTTGACTGAGAAGCCGCTATTGTATCACTGTGACGCAGTCTTACCGTATCGCCGATTTTATAGGGATTCTCAAACGAGCCGAAAGCGGTGTCCTTGTGTATGAATATATACTGATCGTTGTTGCCGTACTGAATATAAGCTTCATAGTCATTTGCACTTGGGACAACACAGAAAGAATATCTCACCGTACCGTAATATTTTGCCGAGCCGTTCCATTCTGCAATAATTTCATAAACAGCAGTTTCCTTTGTGTCGTTTAAGAGGACATTAAGTCCTTCGGTCTGCACATCAAATTCCTTTGTTTTTTCGTTCCCGTAAACATACCACCCTTTTACGCTTATTTTATTCGGCGGGTTATCAAAATGAAGCTTTGCAACAGGCTCATTTTCCGGAGAGGTGTTGATATTTAATGCAAGGGGGAGAAGATGTTCCATAAGAGCAGTAGGGTGAGAGCTGTCCGCATTTATGGTCTGCATTGTGCCGTTTTCGGCTTCGCAAGTCCAGGTTAAAGTACCTGTAACAGCCTCGGTTTTAACGGCACCGCAGAAAACGGTCAGCTTGGGAATACGCTTACCGTCATATACAGGATAGATAACGGCTGTGTCACCCCAAAACAGCTTGTTTATTTTCTCTGAGTACGCTTCATCAATTACATAATAATAGCTTGAAATGGGATTTGTTACAGGCTGAATTGTTATATCCTCTCTGTCAATATCATATGTTGACAGAATAAGTTTCATTTCCTCTATTGTTGCACCTGTGGTATAAATAAAGCTGTTATCGGAAAGAGCTTCAAGGGCAGTGTTTGCAAGATGGCATCTGTAGTTGTTTTCTGCCATCTGCCAAACATAAACAGTCAGTCCGCCGTCTGTTGAAACATCAAAGTACTGAGGGTATTTAAGTCTTAAATTGTCAAGGGAAGGCACAGCGGATTCTGTTTTGTCAGATGAAATATTCTTATCCTCGGAAAGATACAGAAAACCGTCTTTTCCTGAAAGATACAGTCCGTCAGATTCTGCAAGATATATTTCAAAAACAGCAGAAGCTAAATCTCTGTATATACATTCAAAAACAACGCTTACGGTATATTTTGCTTTTTCGCCGTCAAACACCGTAAAGGTCACCTTTGAGGTATTCGGGATATTTTCCGTAACAGCATCGTCAGGTGTCCAATAGACATGCTGTCCTTTTTCAAAACGGAGTGTTTTATCTTCAGGCTGTTTGTCTGCTTCGAGATTTTTCATTTTACCGTTATCGCATGAAGCTACGATATGTGAATACCCCGTATCAAACGCAAATGCATAAAAGCTGTATGAGGTATGGCTTAACATCGGCGAATAATTCCATGTGAATTTCTCAAAGTCTGATTTTGAAGAATCACATTCGCCCGTTCTTTCAAGCTTAAATACACTCATTATTCTGCCGTCAGTAAAGAGCGATACAAGATAAACAGCTCCGTTGTTTTTCTGCAGGAGAATATAATCTGAAAATTCGTAGGCACTTTCGATTTTTCCTATATTCAGCTTTTCACCCTGACTTTTCATAGCCTCTTTAAGGTCCTCGGCTGTGTAGTCAGACTCGGTAAGCACACCGAGGTCATCTGTCATACCGTCGGGATAGCTTTTGTAAACCTTGCCGTCAGATGTAATATCAAAAACAAGCTCGTTGTTTTTTGTTTCCTTATCTGCGCTCACCACATAATTAAATAAGCACTTACCCGTTTCGTATCTGCTGTTGTAAACAGAAGAATTTACGGGATTTGTAAGAAAGCCTATTGCCAGAGCAACACAAAGAATAACAGAAACAACAATTACCCAGAATGCCGGCTTTTTGTAATTAAGTATGGATTTAACTCTGTCCTTAACGCCCACCTCGCCGAATGCAAGAGGACAAGCCGCAATCATCCGTCTGTTTACGCTGCAGGTAAGAAGAGCCTCGGAATAGTCTGCTCTCTGCTCATTACTGAGTGTCTTTACCACCTTTTCATCACATGCAAGCTCAATGTCACGGCAGAGCAATACATATCCGAGCCATACAAGGGGATTAAACCAATGCACGCTGAGAATTAAAAAGCCTAAAGGCTTCCATAAATGGTCTTTTCTCAGAAGATGCGCCTTTTCGTGAGCAATAACATGCGAAATATCCTTTTCTTTTATATAAAAGGGAAGATAGATTTTAGGCTTTATAATACCGAGCACAAAGGGGGATGGGATATTTTCACTCTGATAAATATTCTCACGCAGTAAAACAGCCGTCCCGATTTTTCTCTTAACTGTGAAATAGCTTACAGCTGTGTATATAAGCATACCCGCAATACCGAGAAGCCATATAACCGCCCACACGGGAATGAGTATCTGCAAGGGATTTGCACTTGCACCCGCTTCGGGGGAGAAAGCCGAGCCTATAACGGGATTGACCGTGCTGTTTATTGCAGGAACTCCCGTATTTATATGCGGTATAGCCTGATTCATTATCCCGGGACTTACGGTTTCGGCAGAGGGAATAAGGCTTAATATACTCTCAATGCTGAAAGGACAGATAAGTCTTACCGCAACAATGCCCCAAAGCAGTACCGTAATCCATTTAGGCGCTTTTTTAAGCAGAAATCTCAAAAGCAGAACAATAAGCACAATCCAGCCTGCCGAAATACTCATATTTACAATTTTAAGGAATATATCAGCCGTTTCATTTAAGAACATATCAAGCATTATTTTTCTCCTTTCCTGAATCGGTCAATCATCTTCTGTACCTCATCAATTTCCTTTTCGGAGATTTTCTGATGCTTTGTAAATGCCGCAATGAATGCAGGCAGAGAGCCCTCAAAGGTTTTTTCAAGCATTTCATTAAGCTCGGCAGCCTGTACCTCATCCTTGCTGACTAAGGAAGTGACAACGGTGTTTTCGTTTTTCAATACACCTCTTTCAGACAAACGCTTGATAACGGTGTATGTAGTAGTGGGCTTCCAGCCGAGCTGTTCCTTGCAGAGATTAACCAACTCACTGCTCTTCAACGGCTCATGCTCCCATAAAATAAGACAAAATCGGTATTCACTTTCAAAAATTTTCGGTGTATCCATAAGTACCGCTCCTTTCTCTAATCTGTTAGAGTACATATACACTCTAACACAGTAGAGTGGATTTGTCAATATATTTTGCAAAAAAATTCATACGGTGAAATAAGCCCTTTATTTCCTTGTGAATTTATGCTACAATTTTTCAGATACATTCGGATGAAAATCGACTGCGAAAGGAGAAAATATGAAGATTATTATATCCTGCCTTAATTCAAAATTTGTACATGCTTCACTTTCTCCCTGGTGTCTGCTTGCAGGGCTTCGGGAATTTGCCGAGGGGGAGTATGAGGCTTCTGTTATGGAAAGCACCATAAACGGGGATATGCTTTCTTTCGCGCAGAAAATCACAGACGAAAAGCCCCAAATTATTGCTTTTTCCTGCTATATATGGAACATTACGAAAACCTTGGAGGTCTGCAGGCTTATAAAAGAAAAGCACAACTGTAAAATTGTCCTCGGCGGTCCCGAGGTTGCCTACCGTCAGAGAGATGTCCTCAGCAAATATGATTTTGTCGATTTTGTTCTTGCCTCAGAGGGGGAGTGGACCTTTCCGAAGCTTCTCGATAATATAAACGGAGATTTATCCCTTGTATCGGGACTTACATACAGACAAAACGAAGAAATCGTCACAATTCCCGAAAAGGAATATTCCGAAACTCCTCCCTCACCCTATTGCGATGAATTTTTTAATAGTCTAAACGGCAGAATTACATATATTGAAACTGCAAGAGGCTGTCCGTACCGTTGCGCCTTCTGTCTTTCCGGCAGATGCTCTCCGCTTCGCTTTTTTGATTTGGAAAGGGTTAAAAAAGATATACTAAGACTCTCTGCAAGCGGCACTCAGACGGTGAAATTTGTTGACCGTACCTTCAATGCGAATGCCGGGAGAGCAAATGAAATACTCACATTCATCAAAGAAAATTACGGCAAAGAAATCCCCGAAAATGTATGCTTTCACTTTGAAATCGCAGGGGATATATTAAAGGAAAGCACACTTGAAATACTTGCGTCTTTGCCCGTGGGGGCAGTACAGCTGGAAATCGGTATGCAGTCCTTTAATGAGGAGGTTTTGCGGAATATCAACCGAAAAACCGACACAAAAAAGCTTATACACAACATAAAAAGACTGATAAGCTTTAATAATATGCACATACATATTGACCTTATCGCAGGTCTTACGGGAGAAAATCTTGAAAGCTTCACAAACAGCTTTAACATAGGCTATTCACTCAAAGCGCATATGCTGCAGTTGGGCTTTCTCAAGCTTCTTTACGGTGCTGATATGCGGGAGGACAGTGAAAAATATCCGTGCAGCTTTTCAGGCGAGCCGCCCTATGAAATTACATCAAATCCGTGGCTGGGTGAAGATGAAATAAAGATGCTCAAAAACTGCGAAGATGCCCTCGACCGACTTTATAACAGCGGCAGATTTTTGTATACACTCGATTACCTGACGGATGAGGTCGGCATTTCCCCCTTTAACCTTTTCAATGACTTCGGAAATGCTGTAAACGGCAACAAAATGCAGCTGAGCGAATATGCCGAAAGTCTTTACAGCTTCTTTTCCGATAAGTGCGATAAGGAGAAATTAAGAGAAAAAATCATCTGTGACCTGCTTTGCTCATCATCATCCGTACAAATCCCCGATGTCCTTAAAATCAACGAGCCGCTTTATAAAAGGGTGAAAAAATATTTTACGGAAAATATAGATAAAAACATAAAAATCGCAATTCTGCATTCCGAAAACAAAATATTCGCAGTAAATCAGAGCAAACAAAAAAACCTGCGTAACAGATACGAAGGTAAGTTTTACAGTATGGACGAGCCGGTGTAAGCTAAGCAACCTAAGAATTTTACAGCAAATTTTCGTCCTCGTCAGGTAGGGAACGAAGCCCACTTCGTTCCGTATAAGGCTAATTCTGACTATTTTACAAGAAATTCAACATTATGTCTTATAAAATGTGTGTGCAAATAAAAGAAACTTTTCCCTCAGGCGGAACGATGTGGGCATCGTTCCCTACCAACTGAGGACGGAAATTTCAGAAAGATAATCGGTGCCGGTTTTTGCCGGCACCGATGCTTTTTTTTTGTTTTAATTTTCTGCATAATACTGAGCCTGAGCGTTCCACAGCTCATAGTATTTACCGTTTGTGTCTTTGAGCAGTTTTTTATGTGAACCGTCCTGGATAAGTCTGCCGTCGTGGAATACGAGTATTCTGTCGCAGAAGCGGCAGGAGGAGAGTCTGTGGGAGATGTATACAGCCGTTTTGTCCTTGACCATATCATTGAAGCGCGAATATATTTCGTGCTCGGCAATCGGATCGAGGGAGGCTGTGGGCTCGTCGAGGATAACAAATGCCGCATCCTTATACAGTGCTCTTGCTATTGCAAGCTTTTGTGCCTCACCGCCCGAGATTTCAACACCGTCCTCCTCAAAATCCTTGTAAACGGGAGTATGGAGTTCTTTGGGCATCGCCTTTACCCGAGGGAGCATACCCGCTTTTTCGAGTGAAGACCATACCTTTTCTTCGTCAAAATCGACCTGAGCCGAAACATTTTCGCCCACGGAAAAGGAGAACAACCTGAAATCCTGAAACACCACCGAGAACAAGTCAAGGTAATCCTCATAATCATATTTCTGAATATCAATTGAGTTGAGTGTAATGTAGCCCTCAGTCGGGTCATACAGACGGCACAGCAGCTTTATCATAGTTGTTTTTCCGCTGCCGTTCATACCCACAACCGCGATTGAGTCGCCTATTGCGAATTTAAGGCTGAGATTTCTTATTGCATAATTTTCGCAGCCGGGGTACTTAAAGCTTACATTATGAAACTCAATATCGTATTTATTATCCATTCGCTTTTCTGTAGGTATTGTGCCGTAGTGCATTTCGGTGGGAGTATCAAGGTAATCGAAGAATATTTCGAGATAGTCGTTATTTGTACGAAGAGCAGTAAAGGCACCCGAAAAGCTTTCTGCCGCTTCAACTATGCGTGCAACGCAGAACTGATATTTGATAAAGCCGCCAAGTCCGAATGCCCCGATATAAGTTTTGAGCGCAACGAACAGGTATGTTGCAGAGGTTGTAAGAACATAAAACAAATTGAAGCGGTTGTTTCTTTTTCTCTGAAGCGCGAGAAGCTCCTTGTTTCCGTTAAGCCATTTGCCGTAAATTTTGTCGGACAGATGGCGGATAAGCTTCTTCTGCCCGAAAATGTGCATATCCTTCTGAGCCTTGCTGTCATCAATATAATCATCAAGAAAATAGTGCAGCAATCTTTCCGACAAGGAAATATCCTTAACCTTTTCAACCGCAAGACGGTTATATTTTGATGTGGTTTTATATTCACCCAAAGCACATAGAGCAACAAACACGAAAAAAGCAACTGTAAAGCCCGAGGTGTCAATAAATTTTTCAAAGCCCGATAAGGTTTTTTCGGAATGCTTGAAAAACAGCTCAAGAGAAATAAGAGAACACATTATGAGCTTGTTTATACCGCTGAAAAGGGGAATAAAATGCTCCATAAGCATTCCCAGCCCCCCTGTAGCACGGCTGTCTGTTATCAGCTGCCGCTTTGCTCTTATTTCGGGGTTCTCCATATTTGGATAGTCCATTGAAAAGCTTTTGTTGTTCAATAAAACCTCTTCAAATTTGTTTGAAATAATATTGAATGTGCGTATTTTTCGCCAGGAGAAATCCTGAAAAATTTTCAGTATTATTTCGGCAGCATACATTGAAAGGAGAAAGATTATTTTTTTTATGTCCTTAGCTCCCGTCAGCTCATCAACAATTGATGCTGTTATGTAATTCGCAATAACATAAACCGCCGTATTGAAAAAGGAATAGAGATATGTGTGCAGAAGAAAATGCGGAGTGTTGCTTTCTATGAGCTTAACAGCTCTTGAGATAAGTCTGAAATCCTCTTTAAGAGTTCTCTTGTTCTTTTCCATTTTCTTCTGCCTCCTTTTCATAGTATTGACTCTGCAGTGAGAACATTTCGGCATATTTCCCCGAAAGAGCCATAAGCTCTTCGTGTGTGCCCTCTTCGGCAAGACAGGTGTTGTCTAAAAGCACAATTCTGTCACAGAAGCGTGTGGAGGAAAGCCTGTGTGAAATATAGATTGAGGTTTTATCCCTTGATATTTCGCTGTATTTAAGATAAATTTCATTTTCCGCGATAGGATCAAGAGCTGCAGTAGGCTCATCAAGAATAAGTGTTGGTGCGTTCTTGTAAATTGCCCTTGCCAGTAACAGTCTTTGCATTTCACCGCCCGACAATTCAACCGCGTTTTCGTTTACATTCTTAACAAGCAGAGTGTTTTCCTTTTCGGGGAGCTTTTGTATTTTTTCATACAGTCCCGCCTGCTTTACACAGAAATTGAATTTTTCAAGGTCGCTTTCTTCTCCGGGAAGCATAGACACATTTTCAAGAATTGAGCAGGGAATTATTCTCGCCTCCTGAAAAACGGCAGACACGGTTTTATAGTATTCATCTCTGTTTATTCCGCAGATATCCGTACCGTTGATTTTTATTGTTCCCGCTGTTGGTCTGTAAAGACCGCACAGCAGCTTTACAAGTGTTGTTTTACCAGCTCCGTTCACACCGACGAGCGCCAGCCGTTCACCTGCATTTATAGTGAGATTGATGTTACTGAGAATTTCCTTTTCGGTTCCGGGATATGTAAAGGAGAGATTTTCAATTTCTATCTTATACGGCTTTTCATCCGGTAAAGTCTTGCCGTTTTTGTTTTTCATCGAGTTTCTGATGTCAAGAAATTCGCGTATATCGTTAATCAGCATATTTGCGGGGATAATCTCAGAAACGGTTTCACCTATTAATTCAACCCAATAGGAAAAGTCCGTAACGGAAACAGCATAAAGCACCAATGCCGTTTTCGACATTTCGCCGTTCAGAGCCTCGTATGCTATGTAGGCAAAAATACCGATTTCAATGCCAACATTGAGAATAAGACGCATAGTATCGGAAATAAAATAGTAAAAATACATCTTCTGAGTCCAGAATTTGCGCTCACCCACAAAATATTCGCTCATTTGCTGCAGGTACTCTCTTAAATGAAAAAGACGGATATCCTTTGCTATGGCAAAATCACGGGAGGTTTTTGTTATATAGTTAAGCTTTCTGTCAACCGATGCCAGAGGGTCCTTTGTCTTATTTACAAGCAGATTTTCAACAACGCTTGTGAGCATTCCGAGAAGCTGCGCACCGATAAGAATAATGATAAGCCATGGGTTCAGAGAAGCCGTAATTGAGCCGAAAGTAAAAATACCGATTATGTTTGTGAACAGCACGGTAAATTTACTCACAAAGCCGTAGAAGCCTTCTCCGCCAAGGGCGTTTTTTGCCTTCTGGTATTTGTTTCTGCCGATAGGACCTTCTGCAATTTCAAAGTCCATATCCATAATCTTTTCGCCCGAGAGCAAGGAAAAGCGTCTGTTTATTTCATTCTTTTTTACATTTATTTTTTCGTTGAGTTTGTTTGAGATAAAAGCGGTAAGCACGGAAAAAGCCGCAAGACCTGCAGCCGCCCCGATTATGGCGGTAAGTCCCTTTTCGTTTTCAAGACACCATGTGAGTGTTGTTACAAAGTAAGCCACAATAAGCTCCATAAGAATAATAAACGGCGACATAAGCATACTCATAGGAATAAGAGTCTTGTCCCATTTTGCGGCAGTCTTAAAAATAAAGAGCATATTACTGAAAAATGAATGCTTCTTTCTGTTTTTGTCCATTCAATCACCTCATTTCATATATTTCCCGAATCAGCAATTTAAATGTATCAATGGTATATTGCAACTTACTTTTGCGAAGCAACCTGTAGGGAAGGGTGCCCACATCGGTCCGCCTGAGGCAAAAGTAACTTTTATTTGTACACATTTTTTTGTTTTATATAATACTGATATTTTTGTAGAAAGTTAGAATTCTACACACACGGAACGATGTGGGCATCGTTCCCTACCGGTACATACCTTTGATTTCATCGAAAAATCATCTGATTCAAATGTATGATATCAAAAAAGCAACCTTGAATGGTTGCTTTTGCACGAAAGGTTATTTATTCAGCACGAGCGGCAACATAATTTCAGTCCCGAATACACCGTCTTCAAACTGACGGTTTACGAAGCCCATGTATTTATCGGCAATTGAGTCCACTCTCATAAGCCCGAAGCCGTGATTTTCGCCCTTTGAGGATTTAAAAGCTTTGCCCTTTTTTACGGGAGTGCCCGTCATGGAGTTGGTAACATTTATGTAAAGCTGCTCCTTGAAAACACCCGTGTATACACGGATAAATCTCTGTGATTTGTCTTCAAGCTTTTCGCAGGCCTCCATTGCGTTGTCAAGCAGATTTCCTATGATAACACAAAGCTCAACATCGTTTACACTGCATTCTTCGGGTATGCTTGCAGTAACCTCATACGGAATATTTCTTGCCTTGCACAGAGCTAATTTACTGTTAAGTATGGCATCTGCCATAACATTGCCCGTTTTCACCACCGTATCAACCGTGTTGAGGTCAACCGAAAGCTCTCCGAGATAATTCCCAAGCTCTGTAAGATTACCCATATCGAGGGAAGCACGCATGACCTGTATATGATTTTTATAATCGTGTCGCCAGCCGCGCATGGTTTTATAAATATTCTGTACCTCCTCGCAATGCTTTGTGATAAGGTCGTTCTGATATTCGGCAATGCGTCTGTCCGTAAGGAAACGGATATATCTTCTTGTCAGCACAACCGCAAAAGCTATTACAAGCAGTACACAAATAACCGAAGCGGCAATAATCCAGTATTTCATTTTATTTTACCTCTGTAGTAGTTAATAAATGCAGAATTTACATCGCTGTACATTCTTCTTGAAACGGGGATATATGAGCCGCTGTCAAAAAATACATCTGTTTTTGTGATTTTTGAAATATGCCTGAGATTTGCTATGTATGAACGGTGGCATTGAATAAAGCTCCCGTCAAGCATTTGGGCAATATCCGAGATTGAAAGCTTTACGGTATATTTGCCGTTTTTGCACACAACACAGCTCGAATGCCCGAATGCTTCAATGAAAACAATATCCTTAAGCTTTATTCTTAAGCTTTCGTTATCAACCGACAGCAGAATAAATTTTTCCTCTTTTTTCAGATTTTCACAAGCCTTTGAAAGTACCTCGGAAAGCTTTTCCTTTTCAACGGGCTTGAGAAGATAATGAAGCGCGGAAACATCATATCCGCGGGAAATATAATCGGGGAAGCCTGTTATAAAAACAATCTGTATTTCACGGTTACCTTCACGGATTTTCTCTGCAAGACTGATACCGTCCATACCCTTCATCTGAATATCTAAAAGAATAATATCAATGCTTTTATTTTCCTCATACTCAAAAAGAAACGCTTCAGCACTTTCAAAACAGGAAATTTTTATGTCCTGCTCATTTGCCTTTGCCCATTGACGGGTGAGAAATGTCAGATATTCAATTTCAACAGCTTCATCATCACAAACAGCAATATTAAGCATAGCAACCGTTCCTTTCGTAAGACTTATAAAATGATTATACTCTTTTATACATAAAAAATCAATCGGGACCAAAATGAATGTTCTGTCCGTCAATAATTAACAATATTCATAATTTATTGACAAATTCTCAGCTTAGGAGTAATATTATATGTTAGATAATTTCATAAAACAAAAAACTGTATCACATATTATATTTTAAGAGCGAGGTAATGAAATGGCACTTTCGGATTTTGGTGTAAAGCTCGGAAAAATAGTTTTCAGAAGCTTTGATAAGGTGTCAAAAAATCCGGTTGAAGAGCAGGAAAAGCTTCTTATGTCTATTATCAAAAAGAATAAGAACACCGAGTACGGCAAAAAAATCGGATTTGATAAAATTCACTCTGTCGAGGACTTTCAGAAAACAGTTCCGCTTACAACCTATGCAGATTATTCGGATTATGTTGAGCGAATGATAAATAACGGAGAAAATAACCTTATGATGGCTGCAAAGGTCAGGCGTTACTGCTCCTCCTCAGGCTCTGTGGGTAAGCCGAAAATTCTTCCAAAATCGGGCAGAGACCTTTTGTATATGCAGTCAGTAGGCTTTGTGTCCACTCCTGCGTGCGCAGCCATATGGTTTAATAAAAAGGGTACAGACTTCCCCAAGCAGGTAGGCACGGTTGCCATTGTTCTTACCGGACACAAAATGGCAGACGGTAAGATGTGCAACGGCGCAGGACAGGTTCCCTTTACCTACCTTAAGCCTATATCCAGATTTTTTATGACAACTCCCAACGATTTTCTGTATCCCGAAAATGAGGATGCCGTGGATTCATCATACTTCCATCTTCGCTTTGCACTTGAAAACCGCGATGTTACATATATCGGCTCAATGGTAGTAACGCTTCTTACCATTATGTTCGAGTATTTTGAAAATAACTGGGAAATGGTCTGTAACGACATTGAAAAGGGCACAATAGACCCATCGGTAAAATGTCCTCCCGAGCTTCGTGCGAAGTACGAAAAGAAGCTTAAGCCCAACCCGGGAAGAGCAGAAGAAATCCGCCGCGAATGTGCAAAAGGCTTCGATGAGCCTATTGCCCCCAGAGTGTGGCCCGGATTTATGTGGTCCTACGGTATGGTCAGCTCCACGCTTAAATTCTATGTGAAGAAGCTGAGAAGATATATAGGCGATGCCCCCATACATAATATGGGTTATGCTGCAGCAGAGGGCTATATGGGTATGCCCGTAGAGCTTGATGTAAACGACTGCGCACTTCTTCCCAAGTCCGTATTCTTTGAGTTTATTCCCGTTGACAACCCCGACTGCGACAGGCTTCTTACTGTCGGGGAGGTTGAAGAGGGTAAGCTATATGAGCTTGTTGTTACCAATTGCTCGGGACTTTACAGATATAAAATCGAGGATGTTGTACGCATAACAGGCTTCTATAACAAATGCCCGAGATTTGAATTCCTTTACAGAAACAATCTTGCACTCAATATTGCAAATGAAAAAACAACAACTGATATGGTAGACTGGGCGGCAGGCAGATTGCAGGAAAAGCTCGGAATAAGCTTCACCGGCTACAGCTTCTACGGCGATACAGACAGTGCTCTTGCTCGCTATGTGCTTTTAGCTGAGCCCGAGAATGAAATTTCAAAGGATACTCTTTCCGAAATGGAAAAGGCTCTCGATGAATTTCTTAACGAGAGCAACGAAAAGTATTTCAAGTACCGCCGCTGGCAGATGCTTGATATGCCGAAAATCGTAATTCTCAGAAAAAACACCTATGCCGAGTACAGAGAAATGCTTAAAAAGCAGGGCAGGGTGCTTAACCAGATAAAGCCCGTTACTGTTATAAACACCGGAGAAAGAAAGGAGTTCTTCTTCTCTCACGCAGAAGATTAAGAAAAAAGATTATGTTTTCAAAGAAAAAGGATGTTTCAGGCTATAAGCTTCATGATCTTATAAGCTCACAGAATGCAATGTACCTTATGTATAAATTCAATATCCATAAGCAGCATGTGCAGATTCCCACATCAATTACAGTTGATTATGAACCCGATTTTGATGTCCTTCAGAAGGCATTCGATATTGAAATCGAAAGAAATGAGAGTCTTCGTCTGCGCTTTGTGAAAATAAAGGGTGAAGTAAAGCAGTATGTTACCGAGCCTTATAAATTAAAGGTTGAGCATAAGCACTTTTCTTCTGTAGAAGAGCAGGAAGCATTTTTTTCGGCAGATGCACAGAAGCCCTGTTATTTTCTTAAGGATGAATGCTTCAGAATTTATTTCTTTACCACCTTCGGCGGAGAGTGCGGCATTTACAGCTGTTTTTCACATCTTATAATTGACGCTTTGGGCATAATGGGCTTCTATATGGACCTTTTTAGTGTTTACAGTGCTCTTCGTAACGGTGAAGAAATTCCTGCAAAGCTCGACAGCTATGAGGAATACATAGAAAAAGAGCTCCAAAAGTGCAGTAATGAGGAAAAGCAGAAAAAGCACGAGGAATTCTATAAGGAATATTTCCTTAAAAACGGCGAGCCTTATTATGCAGGTGTTCACGGTCACGAATATCTTGATAATTACCGTAAAAAGAAAAAAAATCCCGATATAAGAGTGCCCATGGCATACAACCCTCTTGAGGATAAGTGCGATATGATAGTGGAGCATATTTCTCCCGAGGATACAAAGAAAATATTCGATTTCTGCAGAGAAAATCAGATTTCGCCCGAAAGCATTTTTGTTATGGGACTTCGCTCCCACTGCTCTGCGGTAAACTACCGTATTGATGATGTTTCAATGATGACAGTCTGCAGTAAACGAATGACCGTCAAGGAGAAGAATATGAGCGGCTGTCTTGCCGAGCCTCTTATTTTCCGTTCAAAAATAAGCGAGGATTTGAGCTTTGCCGATGCCGTAAGGGAGCTTGTAAGTATAAGACTTTCTCTCTACAGACACCTCGATTACCCTTATACAAAGGCAAGAGATATGTCTTTGAAGCTATTTAACTTCGGACCCATTCAGGGAGCAAACGCACTTATGTACTCCTGGATTCCCGTCCCCATAGATGACGGCATCCTCCCGTTTAAGTTTCATTTCAAGACCTATAACCTCGGCAGATACTTTACCCCGATGTACACAATTACCATTCCCAACCCCAAGGACAAGGGCGTGGATGTATACTATATGTACCGCACAAAGCTCTCCACCGAAGCACAGATAAGACAGATGCACAAAAACTTCCTGAAAACAATAATTTACGGCATAGATAACCCGCAGATTACAGTCGGGGAGCTTCTGGATAATATTGCAGAATAAATAAATGAGCTGTAAAAACTTTTTCGGTTTTTACAGCTCATTTTGTATACTATAAATCATTTACGGTGCTTAACATATTTTTCCGCAATCAGAAAAATAAGACAACCGGCAGCGTAGCAAAGCAAATCTGCGAATGAAAAGGTTCTGCCGATAACGGTAGAAAGTAAAGTGTTGTCTTCAAGGTGCAGTAATTTCACAATATCAAAATATTGAGCGATTTCTGTAAGTGCCGCAAAGATAAAAACATATAAAGGCAAAGCGGGCACACCTTGGGGGACGAGCGTTCTGCATAAACAGCAAAGCAGTATTGTTACAAGCACATCACCGACATAAGGACGGATGAAATTATCATGCACAAACAGCGCAATCAATATCTCTGTAAAAAGGAGAGAGATAAAAATAATTGCATATGTTAAGCGAAGCTTTTTCATTACATTGTCACCGCCTTATTTAAGAGTGCTTTTATTCAAAAAGTGTACATTCATTACATACCTGCCACACACCGTTTTCATCATGACAAATGACCTCAAAGGCTTCGGATTTTACAAGGAAACCGATTTCTGCGGTTCTTGATGTGCAGTTGCATTTTTCAGAAGTATATGTATTCAGGGAATAGTGATTAAAACGGATTTCCGATTCATCTGTATCCAACTCCTGAAACGCCCTGCTTTCGGTAAAGTAGCTGTAAGCAACCTTATATTCCTCGGAATTCTTTTGAGCAGTCAGAAGAAGCTGAATCAGTCCTGTGAAGGCAGTAAGGCAGGCAATAATTATTGCAATTACTGATACAGCTTTTTTGATTTTCAGTTTTTTATCAACAGGCTGAGCATATTGCCGTGCTTCACCGCAGGCGTCGGGACTTTCTTCGTTTGTCACAATTGTGCCGGCAGCACGGTCACCGATTGTCTGCCCTGTAACAAGCAATAATATGACATCTATAAAATACAGGAAGAAAAAAAGATTTCTCAAAAAGCACTGTTTTTTGCTTGCCGGATTTAACGAGCTTTTATCATAAATATATAATCCGAAAAGCTGTTTTCCTAAACTGCGTCCTTTGAAAATAACATCTCTTAATATAAAAACAGCAAATGCAAGTAAGACAGCCGAAAAACACAAAATAAAAACAAAGGGATTTTCCTCGGATTCCTGCATAAAGAAGGTCACAATAAAAGAAAATATAAACATAATCGGAATAAAGGAGATAATCCAGTCTGTTACAAAAGCGATTAATCTTTTAATTCTGATACTCATACAGACACCCTTTCTATTTTTATTTTACTATAACACAGGCCGTAAAATAAAGCAAGATGTCCGAATATATATCAACGGCAGAACGGCAGGCAGACTTCAATGGTGACAGACAGTATTTTCAGAATATAATATATACAAATACCGTACAGCACATATATTTGTGTGCTGAATGACAATTAATATAAAAAATACATAAAATTTTTCATTAAATTAAAAAAAAGACTTGACTACGGCAAAAAAGTATGGTATAGTACATCTTGCGTTGTTGAGATGCAATGCGCTGGTGTAGCTCAGTTGGTAGAGCAGCTGATTTGTAATCAGCAGGTCGGGGGTTCGAGTCCGTCCACCAGCTCCATTTTAATTTAATAGGGGAGAATTCCCGAGCGGCCAAAGGGGGCAGACTGTAAATCTGTTGTCAACGACTTCGGTGGTTCGAATCCACCTTCTCCCACCAAAAATCCTGATAGCATATGCTGTCAGGATTTTTACTTATTACCTTTTCACTATTCACTCTTCACTAAAATCGCATTCAGAATTTTTGGCAAGTAAAAAGTAATACGGAATAGTGAAGAAGTGAAATGCTCAGTATATGTGTAGGTGCATTTGTCAGGAGGTATTTTTGTGGTAGTCAATATGTCTAAGGGAAATGTGGGGAAGCTGCTGCTCAGCTTTTCGCTTCCTATGCTTATAAGCAACTGCTTTCAGCAGATGTATAATATGGCAGACAGCATTGTTGCGGGCAAATTCGCGGGACTTACCGCACTTGCCGCGGTTGGGGCATCATATCCCATAACAATGATTTTCATTGCTGTAGCTTCGGGCTTCAGTATCGGGGCTACTGTTATTATTTCGCGCTTTTTCGGTGCAGAGGAATTTTCAAAAATGAAAACGGCAATCTGTACTGCCGTAACCTCGGCATTGGGAATTGCAATTCTGTTTACTGCCGTTGGAGTGAGCTTCAGTGATAAAATGCTTTTACTTCTGAAAACTGATGCGGCAATTATGGCAGACAGCGTATTGTATCTTGATGTCTATTGCCGGGGACTTGTTTTTCTGTTTCTTTACAATATAGTAACGGGTATTTTTACAGCTCTGGGCGATTCAAGAACCCCTCTTATTTTTCTTATCATATCCTCTGTCAGCAATATAATACTCGATGTGGTTTTTGTAAAAAATCTCGGAATGGGTGTTGCGGGTGTTGCGTGGGCAACCTTTGTATGTCAGACCATATGCTCTCTGGGTGCATCCCTTGTTCTGTACATAAGACTTCGCCATATGACCTCGGGAGTTAAGTTCAGTATATTTTCTTTTTCTATGCTTAAAACAATCTCCCGTATAGCAATACCGAGTATTTTACAGCAGAGCTTTGTATCCGTAGGTAACCTCTTTATACAAAGCCTTATAAATTCCTTCGGCTATGCCGCAACAGGCGGATATTCGGCTGCGATAAAGCTCAACACGCTTGCTATAAGCTCCTTTGCAACAATGAGCTCATCCATTTCTTCGTTTACCTCCCAGAATGTGGGCGCAAAAAAGTATAGCCGTATAAAAGAGGGCTTTAAGTATGGTGCAATAATTGTGTGCTGTACTGCCACTCTTTTCACGCTTATTTTTCTTATATTCAACCGTACTCTTATCAGCACATTCCTTGAAAGCACAGCAGGGGAATCCGCCGAGGCTCTTAAAATCGGTATGCGCTTTCTTTACATATGCTCACCGTTCTATCCCTTTATATGCTTAAAGCTTACTGCCGACGGTGTTCTCAGAGGCACGGGAAATATGTCGGGCTTTATGTTTGCAACCTTTCTTGATTTAATCTTAAGAGTTGTCCTAGCCTATATCCTGTCCGTGCCTTTCGCAACGGACGGCATATGGTTCTCCTGGCCCATAGGCTGGCTGAGCGCAACCGTCGCATCACTTGTTTTATACAGAACAGGAAAATGGAGGAAAATCCCTGACGGGGAATAAATTGTTTGAAATTTATTCAGGAAAAAAGTATTGTTTAGCTGTAAATTTTATGTTATATTAAAATAGATTAATATTTATTTTAATAAGGTAGAGAGAGGGAGAAAATATGAAAAAGCTGATTTCTGCAATTTCAATGCTTGCTGTTTGTTTTGCAATGTTTTGTGTTTTTGCAACAACGGCAGCTGCCGCTGAAAAGACAGATGTACCTAAGGTTGCTGATATGAAGATTTCCTGCTACAGTGCACCGAGCAAAAGCGATGCAAATTTTGTGGGTTATCTCTACGAGGGCACGGAAATTGCCGCAACTGAGTATAACAGTACATTTTCATCATTCAATTATAACGGTGAGAAATGGTATACCTACAACTCAGTGCTCAGCACAGCCGTAAGATATGTTGTGGCAGAAAGCGTGAATATGAAAGCAGGTCCTTCGGAAAGCTCCGCTACGGTGGCAGCGCTTTACTGGTCAACACCTCTCACTCTTTTAAGCTTTGAAGAAGACGGCTACTATTATTGTAAATATAACGGTAATGAAGGTTATGTCAAGGCATCTGCAGTCGGATATCTTGTGAAAATGACCACGGGCATATCTGCAAATATGTATGAAAGAGCCGCTTCCGATTCTGCGGTTCTGGCAAGATATATTCCGGCAAAAGAGATACTTGTTCAGTATAAGGGCAGCAACTGGGCAAGAGTTGAATATAGCGGATATACGGGATATACATATGTCGGCAACTTAAAATATCCCGCATACAGGCTGAACGGTAAAATATATTCATCTCCCGAAAATCTGCATAACAATATTGGCGGAGAAACGGCATCGTGTCAGGTTTCTCTTCTTGCAATCAATGATGCAGTGAACTGTGCTGTGATTCAGAATGATGCGGGGGAAATATATTGGGTGAAGGCTTCTTCTCTTTCCTCAGCAAAGGTATACACAACAAAATATGTTGCAGCAGACAGAAAAACGCTCTATTCAGAGCCTTCAAATTCCTCTGAACGCTTTGATGTCAGATATATGGAAGAAATTATGCTCGGGGAGGTAGTTTCCGAGTTGTCAACAGGTTCATGGTTTGAGGCGAAGTATAATGGAGAAGCTTATTATGTGTGGTTGAATATAGGTGAAAATCCCTTTACCGATACCAAAAGCACATATACCTATGTAGGTGACTCACAGTATGCACAGGAAATTTTGGATTTTGCAACGGAGATTGCACTCGAATGGGAAACTGTGTATAAGCTTTCAGAGAGTGAAGGAAGACTTGACTCAAGCGGCCGCCATATGTTTGACTGCTCAGGCTTTGTTTCCTATGTGCATGACACCGTAATGAGAAAATATAATCCTCTTTATAATGTTTCGGCAACACTTGCAACAATGTATTACGAAACAGACAGTATATATAATAAGGGCTATAACGGAGAGTTCAGTGTAGCAGATGTTACGCTTGCAAAGGTAAAAGCCGGTGATGTTCTGTTCTTTGACTTTGAGGGGGCAGACGGTGTTGTTGACCACTGCGGAATATACCTTGGTAATAATGAGTTTGTTCATGCTACAACGGCATTTGAAACAGGTGTTATGATTGAGCCCCTGAATGCGGAAAGAATGTCTGTATTGGTCGGTATCAGAAGATTTATTCCTGAAACTGTTACACAGGCAAACAAAACACTTTTCACTCTTGCCGCAGGAAAGCTGTATGTAAAAAATAATACCTCTTCAGCTGTGCTTTATGAGTTCGGCACAGAGGAAAAGCTTGTGCTTCATTTTACGGATAATTCAAAATGGGCATATGTTACTCTCAACGGACAGAAGGGCTTTGTGCAGACAAAGCATATCGGAGAAATAAATGCTCCTGTTTCACCTGTAATCAATGCCAAGCTTTCCGACGGTAAGCCTAAAATCAGCTGGACTGCGGTTGACGGTGCAACAAAATATTGGGTATACCGTTCAACAAGCTTCGGCGGTACATACACCTGTATCAAAACCGTTACGGGCCTCAGCTTCATAGACACAACCACCTCCCTTGTGAACGGAAAAGAATATTACTACAAGGTAAAGGCAGTAAATGCAGGCGGCTATTCTGCGAACAGTAATTGTGTAAGCATAGCTCCCCTCGGTAAGCCGAATGCATCTGTGCTTCTTACCGCGTCAAACAAGCCACAGGTGAACTGGAAGGCGGTGAGCGGTGCAACAAAGTACAGTGTTTACCGTGCAGAGAGCCTCAACGGAACATATAAATTAATTGCAACCACCACGGCACTGAGTTATATGGACCAGAGCACCTCGCTGGTTGCCGGAAAGATATATTACTACAAGGTAAAAGCAGTAAATTCAAACGGATATTCTGCAAGCAGCGATGCATTACAGATTCTTTTCCTCAGAAAAGCGTCAATTATAGCTTCACTGTTATATGGCGACCCTAGAATCACATGGGTTTCTGTTCCCGGTGCCACAAAATACAGTATTTACCGTTCAGAGAGCAAAAGCGGAGAATACGAATATGTTGATACTGTTGAAGCTTTGCAGTATATAGATTTACACAGCGATCTTGAAAACGGCAAGACTTACTACTACAAAGTAAAAGCAGGTAACAAAAACGGTTATTCGGGATTCAGTAATTACGATTCTACAGTTCCTCTCGGTGACACAACCGTTAAAGTTTCTCTTTCCGACGGCAAGCCTAAAATCAGCTGGAAGGCAGTAACCGGGGCTACAAAGTACTATGTATACCGTTCAACAAGCAAGGACGGAAAATATACAAACATAAAAACAGTAACCGGTCTTACTTATACTGACACAAGCACATCACTCAATGGAGGCAGCACATATTACTATAAGGTAATGGCTGTTAATTCCTACGGAGTTTCTGCAGGCAGCACACCGGTAAAAATTCTGATTCTCAAAAAGCCTGTTTTGATAGCCTCACTTTCCAACGGCTCACCCAAAATCAGCTGGAAGTCAGTTACAGGTGCAACAAAGTACAATGTATACCGTTCAACAAGCTCCGGCGGCACATACACCTGCATCAAAACCGTAACGGGAACGAGCTTTACGGACACAAGCACATCACTTGTAAAGGGTAAGGCATATTACTATAAGGTAAAGGCAGTAGGCGCCAACGGTTCTTCTGCATACAGCAGCGCAATA
>JAZNOZ010000030.1:0-60867 GCA_045589395.1 Acutalibacteraceae bacterium
GATTTCAGTGTTATTTTATTCGCATAAAACTGTCCGAAGGACAATATCACAATGCGTAGCATTATATAACTGCGAAGCAATATCACTCGCCGCAAGGCGAATAAAACTGCGTGAGTGTCCTCAGGACACCCACGCATTCTCCCGAGAGCTTATTTCAGATAAACATTATTAAGCTTCTGTTCTATTTTTATGTCACCGTCGGCTTTAAGTGTTACGAGTGTCACACCGTGCATGGATTTTTCTTCAGGCCAGTCGAATTTATCCATCATGCTGTAGCAGGAATAGCCTGAGGGTTGGGTATATGTGAGGTATACGCCCTTATATATCGCACAGAAATCGTTTATATGGTCGTGACCTGCGAAAAGTCCCTGTAAGGAGCCCTCTTTTGTTGCCTTTTCAAAAAATCCGCTGTTATAGGGTGAACAGCCGACTGTTTCGTATTGCTCACCGTAAAGGATTTCAGCCTTACCGGTAGGCTTGAAGCCGTCTTCAAAAGTGCCTTCAAAAACCTCTTCGTATTCGGGCACTGCAATGTGCATATAGCAGAGAGTTTTTGTTTCTCCGTACTTTTCCTTGTTCTTTTTTACATCATTGAGATACCATTCAATCTGATCGGGCTTTAAGAAATCGTAGCCGTCAACTCCTTTGGGAGAGCCGTATTTTTCGTGAGAGTCTTCTAAAATATCTCTGCCCGAGTCAAACAGATATATGCTTTTTGCAAGTGTGTTATCGGCATTTTTGATATGTACAGCACAGTTGCCGTAGCCGAAAAGCCCTTTCTTGCCGTGCTTTGAAAGACAGTGAGGATAATACTGCAGGCCCTTGAGCATAAGATATTTGAAATATCCGTCAGGCTCTCTTGTTTCGTGGTTGCCGTAGGTATAGCAGAAGTAAACACCTAATTTTTCAAAAATCCACGAAAGCTGAACACAGTCTATCTGCTGGAAATCGGATTCGATAACATCACCCGTAAAAATAAACAAATCGGGCTTGTTGTCAATTACCTGCTTTACAATACGGTCAATACTCTTATTGTTGAACTCTTCCTTGCCGGGGTCAAGGTGCAGATCCGTTGCGCTCATAATCTTAAAATCGCTGTTATCGATTTCGCCGTTTTTATTGAACTTTGCTATTGTTACGCTGTCCTCGGTCTGTTCGAGTACCTTTACCTGAGAGCCTACATACTGTATCTCTGTATTACGGCTGAAAAGGAATTTCGGTCTTTTTCCCTTTGTGAGTTTGTGAAGAACAGATGCTGCTCCTATAGCCGTAACAATATATTTGTGTCTTAAAAATGTAAGTACGGGATGCATATTTTTACTCCTTCATTTCACTTAATCTCTGATTATATGCCGATAATGCCTGCTTTTTGAATGCAAGCTCAGGCTTTCCGCCTGCGAGAGATATGATGTATTCACAAAGCGGGGGATTTTGCACAAGCACGGGACCTAACAGATGAGTGCCGAAGAAATTATTCTTTCTTACTCCCTCAAATTTGCTTTCGGGATTTATGCCTATTCCGATATCACTTTTTACAAAATATCCGTATGAATTATCGCCGTATACAAAAGAGAACTGTGAACGGATACCCGTTATTTCAAATTCACCGTTGAATTTTCCGAGCACCTTGCCGTTGTAGCGGTTGAAATAATCAGTCTTTACCGTCAGGTCAAAGATTCCTAATCCCTCGGTCTTTATTTCCTCGGAAACATAATCTATTTCTTTTGTGAAAACCTCAAACGCGTTGCCTGTTACAAAGAAAATAACCCCTTTATCTATAAGCTCAAGAATTCTGTTTTTTAAGGGTAATAATTTTTTTATTACTGCTCTTTGTGTTTTTTCACTCATAGCTCCCATAAGAATAATATCGGGAGTGTTTTCTTGGAGATAGAGCTTATCGCAAAGGGAAGTGTATATAAACTGCGCTTCGGGCATACATTTTTCAAGATACTGCGCGTTAAAGGCATCGCCAAAAAGTCCGCAGACCTCGTTGAATAAAACCTCTACCGTCATTTTACTTCCTCCCTTGCTTTTTTCTCAACAAATGCTTTTGCTTTCTTGGCTTCATTGACAAGATAAAGCTGATAAAGAATGTACACATTTTTGCAGCTTGTGTCAATAAGCTCGGCACCTTGTGCGGGGTCCTCGCAGATTTTAATTTTACTCTCGTCAACTCCCGCAAGCAATGCTCTCAAAAGGTGGTCCTTGCAGCGTCTGCCTGCAAAAATTACCTGCTTTATATTGTCATTTGCCAAGGGAGCGTAATCGCAGTCGTATATCCAGCAGGCACTTTCTGCCTTTTCTTCAATGTCATCACACATAAAAAGCATAGCCTTGCTTTCGGCTTCAATGCCTGCAATATAGTTTATCGAACGGCTTGTTGCTATGGGATTCTGACCCTTTGAAAGCTGCATTGTGATGCTGTAGTCGCCTGTTTTTTCTGTGTCAAAGCGACTTTTTACTATAGCTGTTTTCTTGAGAGAAGCCGCAATCTGTTCAAATGAAAGACCGAACTTGTGAAGGAAGCCCGAAACAGCACAAAGGTTATATACATTTACTATATTGTCATTTACCAAGGGCAGAATGTGGTCTTCTCCGTTGTGGGTGAGAGTAACGGTTTTGTTTTCTCTGTCTATATTTGTAACGGTATATGCTCTTTCAGGGGAAACAAAATCGCACTCGGTACAGTGATATCGGCCTATGTGGTTATATCTTATATAGTCAGCCTCAAGCTTGCCGCCGCATACGGGACAGTATACTATATCCTTAACTCCCGAGCCTTCCTTTCTTTCGGGGATTTCGCAATCAAGACCGTAGTAGGTTCTGTCGGTATTTTCCTTGCCGAAGAATGAGCTTATAAGGTCATCGCCGTTGAGAAAAACCTTGGTTGATGACGGCAAAGCGGAATTTACGATAAAGGTTATGAATTCAGCGTGAGCGTTTCTTTTCATTGAATCGCGAGTGATGTTTGTTGCAACAAGATAATCGGGGGTGATGTATTTATAAACAAGAATTGAGCTTCTTTCATCAACCTCAATTACGGCTACCTTGTTTTTTGCCTTGCCCGTAAGTGTTGCATCCGTAAGAAGTGCTGTTGCAACACCGGCCTGTACATTTGAGCCGAAGCCGTTGTTTGTTACACAATAGCCGTTATCTCTGAGAATATCGGTAATCATATTGCTGGTTGTTGTTTTTCCGTTTGTTCCCGTAACACAGATAAGGATTTCAGGCTTTGAAAGACCGCCTAAAAAGTTTTTATCGAGCTTAAGTGCGATAAGCCCGGGGAGATAGGTTGCATTTTTGCCGATAAGCTTTAACAGAAATTTTGAAATTTTAGCTGCAAGCATCGCAATAATAAAACGAATGTTCATAAACAATTCTCCGTAAATATATAATGTTTAAACAATACAATTTTAATCTAATTTTACCCCAAAGTCAATAATTGTATATTTATGTAATGAAAAAATTGTCAGACATAAAAATATTAGCACTCTAACATTAAGAGTGCTAATATTTACAAAACAGTCACAGAAATATCAAACGGATATAACAATTATGTTGTATATTAAAGATGCCGAAAGGGAAGAGCTTACAGACAATAGCTTGTAAGCGTTATCCGGGGACTTTACATAGGCTTTTCGATATGCGCAGATCGTAATGCTGAAAATATGAGTGACACATACGGTGAATTCCGAAAGATACTTCCTTAGGTGAATAAAAAAGACTGAAATGTCAAAAAATATCTTATATAAAATCAGGAGGAAAAAACTATGTTTGAAATTATTCCGAGAAACACATTAAATCCCTTTGTATCCTTTAATCCTTTCAGAGAAATGGAAGAATTTGAAAAAAGATTTTTCTCATTTCCTGAAACAAGAGCAAGGCAGTCGCTTGAAATGTTCAGAACAGATATCAGAGAAGAGGACGGGAAATTTGTTCTTGAAGCAGACCTGCCCGGATTTGAGAAGAAGGATATCAATGTAAATCTTGAGGGTGACTACCTCACCATAAAGGCTGAAAGAAAGAGCGAAAGCGAAGAAAAGGATGAACAGAAAAATTATGTCCGCCGTGAACGCAGTTACGGCTCATATGCAAGAAGCTTTGATGTTTCGGGGATAGACACCGAAAATATTGCAGCTAAATACGAAAACGGAGTTCTTGTTCTCACCTTGCCCAAGAAAGAGGAAAAAGCACCTGCTTCCAGACAATTTATAATCGAATAACTGAAAAAAGTCAAGGGGCTTTCGCCAACGGGTGTTAAGCCCCTTGATTTTTTTAATCAGCATAAGTATTTTAATTGTCTTTTTGTTCAAAATAAGGTTAAGTTTATTGTTCACCTTGATGAAAAAAATGAAATCGCCTTGAAAAAGCGCTTTGCTTGTATTATATTTAAATTATAATTTTTTGAAGGGATTGTTTTTTATGATACCCGTACCTGTTTTTACGGAAAATAACGATGAGAATATTGTGATGTATTTTGACCCCGAGGGGAAAGATATAAGAAGCTTTTCTGATGAGCTGGCAGCTGTTTATGCCTGCTACAGTAAAATGAGCGTCAGGACCAAAGACGGCAAGCAGTATGTCATAGTTGAGGTTGAAGACAGCGAAAATTAATTTCTGAGGACGGTGGAAATTTTGAAGTGTCCGAAATGCGGCGTTGAAATAAAACGCTTTGATTTATCTCCGAACTGTAAAAAGTGCGGAGTACATATTATGTATTATACACAGGAAGATGATTTGGCACTTGATGCCAAGAAAACAGAGCTGGAGTTTGCAAAGGCGAGGGCCTTTGTTGCAAGACTCAAGGCGGCTTTTGTCAGCGGCAAGCTGCCTGTAATCCGTATGGTTATGATGCTTGTTATTATTCTGTGTCTGCTTATTCCGTTCGGTTCAATCAGTATGCAGCTGCCGTTTTTCAGTAAGGATATAACCTTAAGCGGTTTAGGCTTTTACGGTCTTTTCACAAACGGCTTGCTTAACCATATTTTTGAGCTGCCCGTAATCGGTGTTGCATCAAATGTGTTTATATTCGGTATTGCTGCCGCAGCCTCATATATTCTTATGGTGTTGGCCGGTGTTGCGATTTTTGCGGTATGGCTGCTTTCATTTATAAACTTAAGAAAGAGCAATAAGATTCTTGCAACGCTGTCCTGTGTTGCAATTCTTTTTGATTGCATAACAATGATTTTAATGCTTTTGGCAGTGATATGTGCGCAGCCCTACAGCGTAATTTCTGCATCCTTCGGTGTAGGAGGAATAGCGTTTTTTATCGCTTTTGCTGTTTTTGGCTTTGTAAACATCAGGATGTACAAGGAAAATGCGCAGATTTTGATAAAAGAGGTTGACCTTAAGCGTATTGAGATTGCCGGAAAGGTAAAATCAGGCGAAATTAAGCTTGAGGATTTGCCTATGCCGATTTTTGAAACCGAGGAAGAGAAAAATGCAAGAATTAATGCATTCGGTAAGGAAACAAAAGGGGGAGAAAAAGAAAATGACTGAAAATAAAAAATCCCCTAAAAAGCTTTCCGGAACAAAGATACAGATAGTTCTTCTGCTTGTTTGCCCCATGCTGATGATAGCAGTCTGTTCGGTACTTGTATGGTTTTATGCGGCAGTAGCAGTTGATGAGGAAAGCTTCTCTTTGCCCGAAAAAGCAGAACAGCCGAAAACTCAGATAACCGAAGAGAATGAAGTGCTTCCTTTCTTTGCGCAGGTGTTGAAAAATGCCTATGAAAGCGGCGAGGTGCATATTTCTCAGCAGAACAAGGTTTCGATAAGTGAAATCAGTGCATCGCATATGAATGAAGCACAGAACCGCTTTTTAAAATTTGTTGTTGAAAATTTGTCGGGTGAAATGGCAGCTATGTTTTCATCGGATGAAATCACTTACGGCAATAAAGCCGAACTGTTTTCTCTTGGCGTTATAGATAAAGCCGATGAATTTGTTCTTGAAACAGACAATGAAAATAAGCTTTACAAAATCGAATTGATTTATAATTTACCCAAAGAAGATAGTGCAGACGGCTTTTTCTCGGATGAAGACATTGAGGTTTTTTCTCTTGTTGAAGAGCAGTTAGGCTCTCTTGGCAGCATTGAACCCAAAATAAGATCGCTCAATTTTGTAAAAGTTTATGGCGAAATTGATTTCACAAGCGATAAACTTCGGTCAATGAAAATAAGCCGTTCATATTCTGTCTGTTCAGATGTTGAATTTGTGGGAGATTTAGAAGCTCTCGGCTCAGTCGATACATATTTTAATGTTTTGTTTGAAAGAAATTATACTGTTGATTATGCAGGTATAGAAATTGAGCAGGATGAAATAATCCTTACTGCAAATGGCTATGATAATCTGTCTGTTATTGCAGGCGTTGACAAAAATGCCTCTGCTGATGATTTTTCGCTGGTGTTTACCTCGAGTGATGAAAGTATTGCTACGGTAGATGAAAACGGAGTTGTAGAGGCGGTTAATATAAGTGAAACACCTGCAATAATAACAGCCGAGCTTAAGTATCTGGGTAATACATATAAAGATGAAACAAAGGTTTTTGTTGTTGTTGAAGCCGAAAGTGTTTCACTGGACAAGCGAAGTCTTGAAATGAAAACAGGTGAGAGTGCTGTTCTCTCGGCAACAGTAAAGCCTGAAAAGGCAACAATTAAGGATGTTCAATGGTATTCACTCAACGAGGCAGTTGCAAAGGTTGATGAAAACGGTAATGTAACTGCCATAGGTACGGGAGAAACAAAAATTGTTGCAGTAAGTGTAAACGGTTCTCATACCGTTTCCTGTACGGTTAAGGTAACACAGTAAGGGGGAAGCTTTATGGATAATGAAAAAAATACTCAGCAGCTTGAAAAAGAGCTTCCCGTAAACATTTATCAGAATTTCAATTATGTCGGTGTAAAGGAATCCGCAGCATATCTGCTTAACGATGTTTCCAATACCTTTAATATTGACGGTTTCAAGGAGCGTTACATATGGGATGTTGTAAAGATTGACTTTACCGTCAGCGCAATAATAAACCTGTTTACAAGTGCATGGGATATTATAAATGACCTTCTTCTTGCAACGCTTGTTGATAATACCAGAACAAGGCTCGGTAAATTCAGACCTTATCTTTTAGGTCTGCAGATTCCGTTTACCCTGTTCGGGGCATTGTATTGGTTTATTCCGATATTCTTCCCCAATACCTCCGCAACCTTTGTTCCTAAGCTTATTTTCTATTTTGCATTCAGTATAATTCAGGAAACGGCTTCAACTGCTATAAGCATTGCAAAGAGCGGATATATGTCAACAATAACACCGAACCCGAATGAAAGAGTCCGTCTTATAACCTTAGCAGAGCTTCTGTCAGGATACCTCGGTGAGGATATGCCGAGATACATCTTCGGTCTTGTTTATGACCTTATCGTAAACAGCAAGATTCAGTGGAAATTAAGCTCTGCGTTTATGACCTTCGGCATTTCCACAAGCCTTGTTTCCTCTGCGCTTACTCTTTATTTTTTCTTCCAATCCAAGGAAAGAGTTCCGCAGTCAATAGAAAGACCGAGTGTAAAGGAAGGACTTAAGGCAATCGTCACAAACTATCCCGTGCTTCTGATGTGTCTGTCTGATTTCCTCGGCGGTTTTGCTGTCAGTACAAGCGAATCTAACTACTTTATAGATGTTTTCGGTTCATATTCACTCATAACTCTGGCAAATCTGCCCTCAAGCCTTAACGGAAGTATAAGCTATGCCTTTGTTTCTCCCTTAAGAAAGCGTTTTTCATCAAAGGCTCTGTGGGTTGGTGCAGATATCTACGGAGATATTTTAAGTGCCGCATACTTTGTTTTCGGTATGATAGGCAGAAACTATACAAAGATGATTCCCATGGTTGTTGCAGTCGGCATCAGAGAGTGGTTCACAAAGTGGGCATTCGGTGTAAACAAGGTAATCAATGCCGATTTGTGGAACGAGGCTATGGACTACTGCGAATGGAAAAACGGCTACAGAATGGAAGCAACAACAGGTGTTGCAAAAAGTCTTGTACTGAAAATACAGTCCTCTCTTATGGGAAGTGCCAGAAATCTTATACTTAAAGAAATAGGCTATGTTCAGGGACTTACTATCGGCACACAGGACACAAGAACAAAATTCTGGCTTTTCGCACTGTGCAGCATTGTACCCACAATTTCGGGTGCATTGGGAATAATCCCCAAATTCCTCTGGCCCTTAACAAAAGAAAAGAGAGCACAGATGTACGCAGACCTTGCAAAGCGCAGAAAAGAGCTTGTTGAGAATGCATAAAACAGAATAAGTACAAAAAGGATGTGAAAATCTGAAGTTTTTGCATCCTTTTTTTTAGGAAATATTTTAATGCAAATAGTCGACGCTTGTCACATATTTGTGCAAAATGAATAAATTGTTCTTGGGGTAGTTGAAAGAGTTGTACAAAAACTGTCTTGATTTTTTTATGAAATAGGATTAAAATTTACCCGATAAATATAAGGATGACAGTCCTGAGGAGAACAATTTATGAAAGAAAACATAATAAGAACAGTTGTTTCCATAATATCTGTTTTTATTCTTATTGCAGGAATTTCTGCAACATTATCTTCGTGTGCCGATGATGCTTCCACGGAAACAACTGAAAAAGCAACTTCAGAAGAAGTAAATCCCGAGGAAACAACTACCGAAGAAAAATAAAATAATTATGAATAAAACTCCTTTTTTTTGCTGATAATAGTGAAAAAGGGAGTTTTGTTATGTTTAATGAAGATACTGTAAGGCTTTTAAGAGAATGTGATGCGGGGGCAAAAACAGCAGTTAACTGTATAAATGAGGTAATCGGCAGAGCACAGAGCAAAAAGCTTTATGACCTGCTTATGAAGAACACTAAGCTGCACGAGGAAATCGGTAATGAAATAGGTTCATTGCTTGATGAATGTGCACAGGAAGAAAAGGACCCTGCGCTTATGTCAAGAATAATGTCATGGGTAACAATCAATGCAAAGATGCTCAATTCTCCGACTGACTCAACAATAGCGGGACTTATGACAGACGGCTGTGCAATGGGTATAAAATCGGTAAGCGAATATGAAAACCGCTTCCCCCTTGCAAGTGATGAAGCCAAGGGAAAAGCGGAAAAATTAGTCCGACTGCAGCAGGACTTTATGGATGACCTGCGCGAGTTTTTATAAAATCTTAATATTACTGCAATCAACTGCTTCAATAAGCTCGGCAGCGGAGTAAGTGTTGCCCGAAAGAAAGATGTTTTCGGTTGATTTTGCAGTTACTATCACCGTGGGGTGGGAAATAAAAGTATTATTTTCTATAGTAATATTTTTATGTACTGCTGAGCGGTGCTCTTTATTTTCAGGTAAAATACGGATGGGTGTTTCACCGCAGTAATCAAAAATATTGTTTCTTATTATAACTTCCCTGCACATACCGCTTTCAAACCAGAAGTTGGCATCATCCGAGAGCAGTATCCCCGAAGCTGTTGTGCTTACAAAGCGGTTGTTTTCAACTAAAGCCTGTCCGCGCATTGTTATAAGAAGTCCGCGGGTGATTATTCTTGTTAAGGTGTTGCCCGAAAAAACAAATTCCTCGGGAATTGCACTTATGTCTTCTATTGCATCATCTGCAGTAAGATTTTCGGTGCTGTCGAGCGTCAGCTCAATATCGTATTCATTAAGCATTTCGCTTTTAAGTATTGTTGCCGTGCCTTTTTCAAGAAGTGTTACGGTGTCAATAAAGGCTATTTTGTCATCCGCTCTCAAAGGATTGAAGCCGTGAGTCTGGTCGTGACAGTATTTTACCGTTACGGTGTTCCCCTCAATGTTTTTAATTCTGAAATGAACACCGTGTACATTCAGACAGTCATCTCCCGCGCCGTCAAAATATGAATCTGTGACTGTGATTTTTCCTCTGCACATACAAAACTGGAAAAAGTCCGCAAGTGAACATAATTTTCTTGCAGAGTTTCTTTCGGGGGAAAATTCGACCTTGTCAACGAAAATATTTTCGCTGTCCTGAGCCACAAGTGCAAGGGATTTATTGTATCTTTGTTTTACATCTGTAATTTTTATATTCTTTGATTTATCTATGAATATTCCCGCAGTGTCACGGCGCACACAGTAATCGTAGAATTCAAAGCCGATTCTAAAATCCGGCATATTCTCATAGTATGCTCTTATCGTGCCGTTGTCGAGTAATTTTATATCTGTTGTATTGTAAAACGGATGTCTTACCCTTTCAACCTTATCGGGAGTTTCGGGCTTTATAAGGCCTATGTACCCGTTTTCTTTATGTGCTGTCACCTCATAGCAGTAATCGGGGCCGTAAAAGCAGGGAACTGAATTGACTGCTTTGCATAATGTGTCTTCATCCAACGAGAAATCAATAAATTTTTCTCCGATTTCTTTTACTTTTATCACATGTAAATCGGGATGTATATGTTTTATTTCAAGACCGTTTATATGTATGTTTTCACAATTAGCTATTGCAATGTTTGTTGTGTTACCCGAAATGAGAATAACAGCACCGTTGCCCTCAACTGTCAGATTTTTTACACCGCAAAAAAACAGAGCAGTTTTTTGCAGATGGGGAGTTTCTTCCGGCAGATATTCCTTGTCGCCTGCCGTGTTTGTTATATAGAGCTTCCTTGCTGTGAGATTTTCCGAGTTGATTTCATAAATACCGCTTTTGAAGCGCAGTATTTTTTCTCCTGCGGTGTTTTTAATAATATCAATAAGCTCTTCAAAAGCCTTTGCATTATCTTTATTTTCACAAATATTGTATTTTTCAGCCTCAAAAATTTTCATTTACAGCACCTCGTACAATATTGTAGCATAAAAAATATGGCGTATCTACCAAAAATTATACTTTTAATCAGTTTTTCTAAAAAAAATATTGCCTTTTAAATAGTTTTGTGTTAATATGAATTTGCGAATATATACAAATTTTTCATATGAGGTGAAAACTATGTCATTCAAAGATTTTCTTTACATTTTTGAAGCAGCTCTTGCAGCATTTATCGAAGTTTTAATAACAATCGGTCTTCTTGAAGAAGGCACACTCGGTGTGTACACAAAGAACTATGTAGCTCCCGAAGAAAGCACAGATGTTGCCTAATAATTGCAGGTATGCACAGAAAACCGACATTTGTCGGTTTTTTCTTTTATGGATTAAAATTAATTTAAATGTTGTTTAAATATGTATAAACTGTAAATTATTGTTACCGCTTTTAATTAAAAAATCTTTTTTACTTGTACTATTATTTTTTGTATGTTATTATAATTATGAATTAATATCCGTTGTTGCGGTATTTTTAATTTAATTAAATTTGCAAGGGAGGTTATTCCGAATGGTTGATTTTTTCAATGGCATCATTGATTTCTTAACAGAGCTTTTTGCAGCTCTTGAAGAGTTCCTTGGCGGCGGCTCAAGCTCATCAGGCTCAGGCTTCTCAGATTTTCTTGCATCCGTAAGAGATTATATCGGTGCATAAGCAGCAAAATTTTTGAATTGATTTTTATAATTAATTTATCACAAATAATCAGGAGGTAAACAGTAATGGGATCATTTGATTTTGAAGGACTCACAAAGTTCCTTACAGCTCTCTTTGAGGCTTTAAAGAAGCTTGCAATAGCTCTTGGTATCATCGAAGAAGAAGAAACCACAGTAGCAGCTGAATAATTCCGGCTATTTTCGGAAACAAGACCGACACATAACAGTGTCGGTTTTCTTCTTTTATATAGAAATAATAAGCTCCCCCGATTTTTTTTCGGAGGAGCTTTTGCTTGATTTGATGTGATTACGGATTGTTTGCAAGGAATTCGAGTGTTACTGTAGCTGCTTCCTCTGCGCGGTTTTCAATAAACATATGACCGCCGCCTTCAACAATATAATCAACTGAGCCTTCGGGAAGATAAGAGCGGGTTGTATTCTTTGTGTTATCTGCTATAACCATATCCTTGTCGCCGTTCATAAATAAAACGGGAGAAGAATTTTTAAGTATTTCAAAATCTGTGGGGGTGAGGGAAGCGAAGGAATAGAGCGCGCCTGCACCTGTGCCGTCGATGCTTAAGGGAGCAGTGATGGCTGATAAATCGTAATTCTCGGCATATTCATTATCTGAAAGGCTTACTGCAAGGAAGAGCTTTACAAACAGCTCCATTCTGACCATAAGCTGCATTAAAGGTCCCATAACGGAAATGAAAAGCTCATTTGTCATAATTGATGTGAGAAATGCGGGAGTGCCTGCGTTTGCAGATGTGCCGTAAAGAAGAACATTTTTAACTGCATCAGGATATTTCTGCTGTAATGCAAGGGCAACATAACCGCCCATCGAATGTCCTGCAACATACCATTCACCGCCGCCGAGTGACTGAATGAGATTATACATTATATCTTCTCTGGGCAGCTTTTCGGTTTCGGCAGTTTCTCTTGAGGAGTAGCCGAAGTCGGGAAGGTCTGCCATAACACAGGTATAGCCGTTTTCAACAAGGATAGCTGCAAGATTTTCCCAGCAGTAGGTTGAAAGCGCAAAGCCGTGAATCATAAGAATTTTAGCCTTTTCGTTTTCAGCTTCCCATACTCTGTAGTGTATGGAATAATCGCCTGTTTCAAAGAAGCTGCTGTCTTCAAAGGGAAGATTTTGTTCATCGGCAGCAAAAACAGTTGCAGATAAAGAGAACATCATAACAACTGCAAGCAGGAGAGCAGTAAATTTTTTAAAAGTTTTCATATCAGAACCTCCAAAACTATTTGTTTAATTTATAATATCACATAATTTTACCACTTTCAAGTGTTAACGGTTTGTTAATATGTATTTATTAAAATATTGACTCTTATTTTCATAAAGAGTATAATAATTATATATGTCGAAAGGAAGGATTTTATGAAAAAGCTTGTCGGTATTTTTTTAACACTTGCACTGTGTTTGTCTGCAGCTTCCTGTTCGGGAGGTAATTCTTCAGACACAGATTTGTATGAAAAGTTTGACAGTATGGAGTATTCTGCTTATGTCAACATTTTTTTCAATGGCCTGGGCAATGATTACGAAAATAAAACATATACCAAAGAGGGCATTTTTGCTGTTGTGCAGGATGAATTCAATAACACAACCCGTTATTATGTCTGGGGTTATGCAGACCAGACCAAGTGCTGTGACTATCAATGGGAGATTGTGTTGGATGAAAACGCTGAGATTCCCACTCCCGGTTCATTTGTAAAGTTCTCGGGTACATTTGTTTTTGATGAGGCTGCTCTTGATAACTATTGGTTTACTGATGTATCCATTGAGGTAACAAAGGAAAAGGCTGCTTCTCAGTTTGATTATGATCTGACCTGTCTTAGCCCAACGCTTGTAAGAGTGCAGCTTATCAATATGCAGGCTCACCCCGATGTGTTTGATTCAAAAACCGTAAATGTTTACGGCAGAGTGTTTGATGCCGACACAATTCAGCACCCTTATTATGATGAAGCGTGGTATCTTGACTGCAAAGGTGAGCTTTCAGGCACAACAGGAAACTATGTAACCGTTTCGGGCACATTTACGGCAGATGGAGAGAATTCTTATTTACAGATAAATTAAAATTTGTATTGTTTTATTCATTTCGGTGTGTTAGAATATTCTTAATATAAAATTTTAGGAGAAAAGGCTTATGAACAATTTACTTCACAAACTTTACGGGACAACTCCCGGTAAAGGTCTTCAGCCGAAGGAAGCAATAGCTTACGGTGTTGCGGGATTCGGTCAGAACTTTATTTGTACAATAATCGGTTCTTACCTTACCATTTTCCTCACAGACGCTCTTCTTTTCGGTGCAGAGGGTGTAACAATCGGTACACTCACAGGCTCAATGGCTGTTGCATATCTTATGCTCGGTACAAGAATTTTTGATGCATTTAACGATCCTATCATGGGCAGTGTTGTTGACAAAACAAGAACCAAATGGGGTAAATGCCGCCCTTATCTTAAATGGATGGCGTTCCCGATAGCTCTTATGACAATCGCCTGCTTCCTGCCTGTATTTCAGGCTAAGGCAACATCGTCCTTTATCATAATCGCTCTTGTTTATGTTGTCTGGTCTGTTGTTTATACTGTTGCCGATGTTCCCTACTGGGGACTTTCAACCTGTATGACAAACGATACCGTTGTTCGCGGTAATCTTCTTACAATCACCCGTCTTCTTTGCACACTCGGTGCAGGTATTGTTACTGTTTTTGTTCCTATTATCACAAATGCTGTTACCGCTTCATACAAGTACACAACAGATGATATTGCGCAGATTATGGCAGATAAGGCTTCTGAAATTCAGAATATTGTTGCAAGTCAGGGAATCACAATCGAAGAAGCTGCTCAGTCTTTTGTCGGTACAGTTATTGCAGGTCAGGAGCTTGCAAATGCAGATATGCTTAAATGGACATACTTTATCTGTGCTGCGGTTCTTGTTGTGCTTGCTATTCCTATGTTCTTCTACGGCTTCAAGCACACAAAGGAGCGTTTCACTGCAGATGACAATCCTCCCAGCTTCGGTCATAACCTTAAGCTCCTTTTCAAGAATAAAGAGCTTCTTCTTATTGTTCTTTCAGGTATTCTCGGCGGTGCGAGAATGGTTTACACATACACAGGCGGTCTTTACTTCGCAAAGTATGTTCTTCAGAACGAAGGTCTTTACAGCCTTATAACTCTTCTTGTTGTTCCCGGCGGACTTGTTGCTTCCGTTCTTGTTCCCTGGATGTCAAAGAAGTTTACAAAGAAATGGGCATATATTGCAGTGCATATCTTCGGCGGCGTTGTTATGGCAATAATGTATTTTGTCGGCTACGATGCTCCCTGGAAGCTTATTGTTGCTGCAATCGCTCTTGTTCTCCTCGGTATTCCTCAGGGTGTTAACAACATCATCACTTATGCTATGATAGGTGACACTGTTGACTACCTTGAATGGAAAACAGGCGAAAGAGGCGAAGGTATCTGCTTTGCTATGCAGACTCTTATAAACAAAATCGGTATGGCTGTTGGTGCATTCATCGGTGTTATTTCTTTCTCCGCTGCCGGCATCAACTCAGAAACAGGATATATTTCACAGCAGGGTGCAGACACTCTCTGGAATATGCTTGTTCTCTCAGGTGTTATCAGTATGTTTGCTTGTGCAGTTCCTATGTTCTTCTACACAATAACAGAAAAGCGTCAGCGTGAAATGGTTGCTGATATTGAAGCAAGAAAAGCAAAAGCTGAATAAGCAGAATGTTAAAAGCCTCAGACTTATGTGAAGTCTGAGGCTTTTTCATGTAGCTATACCATCACGAAATACAAGTAATTGAGAATTTGCATCAAGCGGAACGATGTGGGCATCGTTCCCTACAAGTAGAGACTTTCGGTGGCATCGTAAAATATATAATGCAGATGACCTCAGGTTACTTGCTTTGACCGTCACTCTACATTTTCTTGCTTGCTTTTTTATATTTAATCGTAATCAGTAAAACAACTGCACACAGAAAAATAAGTGCGCTTATGTCTGAAAAGATAATGTTATTCAGAATGGTTTTGTATGTAAGCTTTGCTTCGTCAGAGGGGGGATTTTCGTTTTCTGTTGAAATTTTTGTTGTTGTTTCTTCAGCTGTTGTGCTTTCGGGGTCAGCGTTTACCGAAAGCAGATGCTCGTCAATGATTTCCTCCAAAGTGCCTTTGTCTGCTTTTTTATATGAGTTCGGGGCATTTTCGGGAATTTCTCTGTGATCGTATTTAAGCGTGTAGGAATAGGCTATATCCAATAAAAGCTGTTCACAGTTTTTAAGAGTTGCAATCTCCATCCCGATACCCGCACCTGATGAGTGTCTGCCGATAGGAACGGTTATTTCGGGAAGTGAGGCTGACGGAGATAAAACACGGCAGTTGTTTATAAAGGTCTGCGACCAGGGGTCATGATATTTGCCGTTTTCATCTTTTCCCGAATACAAGGGAGAGGAGAGATAGCTTGGGAATATTACTGCGTCAATGTCGTTTTCATTGAGTAATGCTTCAAACTGCTTATAGAATGACAATTTCTGTGCCTTGCTGTTTGTGTCAAAGGTTTTGTTTGACAGCCTGAAAATATTCTCCATTGAAATTTCAACAACCTCAGCACCGCATTTTTTTAATTCCTTCACGGCGTTTTCAAAGGCTTCTGTTATTTCAGAGTCAATATTCTTTTCGCTTCTCACGCTCTCCGCGGGAAGCTTATTTTTTTTAGGCTGTACGCTTGCAAGCTCTGTTAAAATTGCTATTTTTGTATCTTTAAGCGCATTTTTATCAAGGTTGCGGGTGTAAGCATACATACCCTCGGTAAGCACATCAAGCATAACAGCCTGGTCGTATACTGTTCGGGTTATTGCTCCTACCGTGTCACGGCTTGAGTTTAGGGTAGTTATTCCGTCTGTTGAAATAAGCTTTGTTGATACTCTCAGGGATACACAGCCGTTTAATGCGGCGGGAAGACGGAGAGAGGAGTTTGTGTCTGTGCCCAATGCTGCTGCCGCGAGGTTAAGGCTTACAGCAACTGCCGAGCCGCCCGAAGAGCCGCCCGAGGCAAGGTATTTGTTGTATGCATTTTTTGTTTCGCCTGCAACATTGCTGAGTGAAACTCTTGCATCCTGTGCATCGGTGCTCATATTTGTTTTTGCAATAATAACCGCACCCTCAGTAAGCAGGTAGTTTACAACATCCGCATTTTTATTAGCCTTTGATGATTTACCGAATGTATGTCCGTTTGTTGTATAGTATCCCTTTAAGTTGATATTGTCTTTTATAACAACGGGGACACCGAATAAAAGACCGTCTGTTTTGCCGTTTTTCAGCTGCTTGTCGCGCGCTCTTGCTTCTTCAAGAGCATTGTCGCAGATTGTTATAAAGCAATTGAAATCTTTGTTAAATTCCTGAATTCTGGAAAGATAATATGCCGTTACTTCTTCACAGCTTACTATTTCTGTAAGTATAGCTTCGCGTATTGTTAAAATATCTGCTTCAAAAAGTGCGGAATAGATATATTCCTTTTTCTTGTCAAGTATTCCGTTTGTTTCAAAGGTATGAAGCTTTAAGGGCTTTTTATTTTCCTGAGTTTCCTTTTCGGTTTTTTCGGTTTCTTTTTCAGGCTTCTGAGTTTCTTTTTCAGACTTCTGAGTTTCTTTTTCAGATTTCTGAGTTTCTTTCTCGGTATTCTGCGGTTTCTTTGTTGTTTCTTCGTCTGCTTTAGTTGTTTTTTCTTCTTTTTTCTTTTTTGTTGTTGCTTCGGCTGTTGTGCCTGTCTTTTCGCTCGGCGCAGCACTCACAATCGGCATAAAGCAAGAAAAAACGAGAAGTAAGGCTGTTAAAAATGCAAAAAACTTATTCATGAAATAGCTCTTTTCAATAATTTATTAATGATCTGACTAAATTTATCATAAATTTACCAATAAATCAATGCTTATTTTTATAAAATAAAAGAACATCTGTTTTTCACAGATGTTCTTTTAAAGGGAAAAGAAAAGATATGAAAACAATAAAGTAACTTTTATATGTAAAACTGCGCGGGAGAAAAAAAGAGGTATATGGAAAAAAGGAAGTAGGTTTGGAAAAAACTCCCGTGCAGTAATTAACCTCATAAAGGTTTTGCCCGAAGGCTTAAGCGGCTTAGTTTTCGTAGTACTTAAGCATAGCCTCGAGTTCAATAACCTTCATGAACTTCTTGAAAGAAAACTTCATTGATTCGATTTCCTTGAGGAGCTTCTTTTCTGCTTCTCTGATGTCTTTGTTAATTGCCATAGTAATTAATCTCCTTTCATTTGACTACACCCATATTATACTCGGAAAAATTAATTTGTCAAGTGATATTGCACAATTAGATGCGTTGATATTTGTGCAATATGCACAAGAAAATTAAGGAATTAAAAGAAATGACATTAACATAAAAACCAAAATCTTCCTTTGGCTTTTGTGTAATATGCACAAACAAGAGTATCAAAAATGTCGCATAGTGCCCAAAAGAAGCCTTTTTGTGCTTATCGGGGCGAAAAAAGTTTGTGCAATTTAAAGAGGAAAATTTTGATTTAAAAAGAAAAAATCCTCCCGTAAGTGCTTTACGGGAGGAAAAGATGTTAGAGCTTATTCAAGAGCTTCAAGCTTTGCCTTGAAGTCAACGATTCTTTCTTCAACATTTGTGATTCCCATTGAATCTGCAATAGCTTCAATGAAGGGAAGAGCCTGTTCAAGTGTGAAAGGTCTGCCAACATCAAGCATAGGATGGTCAATTGCTTCGGGAACGAGTTCAGCAAGAAGAGCGTATGCATCAGCGTTATCGAGCATATCGCCTATAGTTGTTGTTTCAAAAGAATATTTAGCCATTATAAAAATCTCCTTTTATATGAATTAATTATTTTTTCTTCTTTTCTGTAAGAGCCATGAAGTCAACCTTTTCAAGAGGTGTATGGGGAAGGTCATCCATAAAGATAATTTCTCTGGGAACTGAGAACTTGGAAAGGTTCTTTTCGCAGATTTCTGTTATCTGACGGCGGTAATCTTCTTCATCGCCCTTTTCCTTAAGAGAAGCATAAAGACGGACAAGAATCTTGCCTTCGGGAGAATAGCCCTGAACGGCACAGGATTCTCTGATGAAGGGCAGAGTATCCATAAGGTTTTCAATGTCAACGGGATAAACATTATAGCCCGAGATAATGATAACTCTCTTCTTTCTTCCTTCAAAGAAAATGTAACCGTCTTCGTCCATATATGCAATATCGCCTGAAAGAACCCAGGGAGTTCCTTCTTCATCATAATAGATACCTGCATCCTTGGGGCCGTCCTTAACAAGATAGCCCTGCATCATGGTTGAACCGGAGATAGCGATTTCACCGACAGTTCCGCGGGGAACTTCCTTGTGGTCATCATCCCAGATTTCAATTCTGATACCGTCAAGAGCCTTACCGATTGAACCCTCACGGTAATCCCAGGGAGTGTTTACGCAGCAAACGGAGCCAACCTCTGTAAGACCGTAGCCCTGAAGAAGACGGGCAGGAGAGCCGCATCTTTCAAGCATTGCATCGAATTCCTTGATAAATGAGGGAGAAAGGTCATCACCGCCTACGAAGAGAAGTCTTGTGTGTGCAAGGTGTGGACCCTCGAAGCCCTTTGTGTAATAGAGCTTCTTGAACATATTGGGAATACCGCCCATACCTGCAATTCTGTTCTTCTTATAAAGCTTAAGAACGAGCTTTGCATCAAAGCGCATAAGAGGAATAAGTCTTGCCGCGTTGCAAAGAGCCATATGAGCAGCAAGAACAAGACCGAAGCAATGGAAGAAGGGGAGAACGATGATTTCACATTCTTCACCGGGAACCTCAATCTTATCAATGTAGCCTACCTTGTAAACAACTTCGTTGAATGCCTTGTTTGTGAGCTTGATTGTTTTGCTCTTACCTGTTGTGCCGCCACCGTTAAGATAAACAGCAACATCATCCCAGTTGTTAACAACACCGGGAACTGTTCTGCCGCGGTATTGCTTGAGAACCTTGGAGTAGAGAGTCGCTTTTTCTATTTTCGGGAAAATCTTACGAAGAAGAGCTTCACCTGCGCCTGCTGCAGCCTTCTTTAAGGGAGCAGCATAATCTGAGCAGTGGCAGAGAAGAATGGGAAGTCCTGTTGCGTTAAGAGCAGGAATATGCTCTTTGGAAAGAAGACTCAAAATCATAATACCCTTTGAGCCTGCTTCGTTGACTGCTTCAAGAAGAACCTCTGTGGGTAAAAGGGGATGAACAAAGTTTACGATAACACCGAGCTTGTTAAGAGCATAGAATGCAACAAGGCTTTCTACATTTGAGGGGCAGAAGATTGTGTATGCATCGCCTCTCTTAAGACCGAGCTCCTTTGAAAAATATGTAGCAAGAGCTTCGATATCGCGGATGTATTCAGAACGGGTGAGAATTTCATCCATATGCTGCATCTGCTTGTATTCGCCATACTTTTCTGTTGCTGCAAGATAGAATTCGTAGCAGTTATAATTCTCTGTGGGAATCATATTACTGCTTAAAAATTTTTCTTTGGGGGCCATTTTTTATTTACCTCTTCCTTTTTTATCAGTCAACAACTCTGTGACCGTTTTTGAGTTCTATTGATTTTTTCATAAAGGGGATGTTGAGAACACCGGTCATTGTGTCTCCGTCAAAAGTAACAATGGCTTCGAGTTCTTTTCCGGGGAGCATTGTGATTTCGCCTTTACCGGAAAGGGTATTTCCTTCTTCCTTGATGTCGTAAGTTTTAACTTCAACACTCTTGAATTTTTCGGGTAATTCAAAGTCGATAACATATTCACCGTTATTATCTGAAATGGTAACGGTAACCGTTCCTTTGAAGAGAATTGTGTTGACAGTTGCCTGCCATTTGCCTAAACCTATCATGGGTAGCACTCCTTTTTTATTTATACCTCATAATCATAACAAAAAGATAAACTATTTGCAAGACATTTTTATTAATTTTGCAACATAAGTCGGAAAAATTTTTTTTTGCAGTAATTTATTTCACACTTAACCGACAAATTTTTGTTTTGTGTTTACTTTTGTAAACGGTGTTGTTATAATAAATGACACATTTTCGGAAAATGAGGGTTAAAATATGAAAAAATATTCTGTTTTTGATGAGCCGATTAAGATTTTCGGATTACCTGAGGTGTATAAAGAAAACAAGCTGACAAGGCTTCCAGAGGAGCTTATAAAAAAGCTTCCGGAAGCTTATGAGCATTTCGGCAGAAGAACACACGGCGGAAGATTTGCGTTCAAAACAAATTCGGAGGTTTTTTCAATAAAAGCCGAATATGAAACACTTTCTATGGATGCCGGTATGTCGATTTTTGCCTGTCAGGCTTTTGAAGTGTTTTTAGGAGAGAGAAGTAAGTCGAGATATCTCGGTTTGGTAAATCCGCCGAATTATAACACAAAATGTTTCGAGAAAACTTTTTATAAAAGTGCTGAAACGGAAGAAATCACGGTATTTTTCCCAAGAAATGAAATTGTAAAGAGTATTGAGATTTTCATTGAAGATGATGCTGAAATTTTCGCTCCCGATGAATATAAATATCCTCTTCCCGTTGTGTTTTACGGTTCTTCAATAACCGAGGGCGGACATGCAAATAATGTGTCAGTCGGTTATAATGCAATTTTATCCCGACATCTCGGTTTTGACTACATAAATTTAGGCTTTTCGGGAAGTGCAAAGGGCGAAAAGGAAATGGCTGAGTATATAAGCACACTTGATATGAGCGTGTTTGTGTATGACTACGATTTCAATGCGGACAGTGCCCGGCAGCTGAGAGATACTCACAGTAAGTTTTTCAGTATTATACGCGAAAAACATAAAAATCTGCCGGTCATAATGATGAGCAGACCGAAAGCGGACTATACCGAAGAAGAAAAGAAACGCCGTGAGGTTATTTTCAATACATATAAGACCGCAAAGGATGCAGGAGATAAAAATGTGTATTTTCTTGACGGCGAAACATTTTTTGGTGCCGATGAGGACAGACACCTGTGCTCATCCGACGGCACTCATCCCAATGATTTAGGCTTTTACAGAATGTCACAGGTTATAGAGCCTGTATTGAAGGATATTCTGGAAAACATATAAATTTAACATTTTTTTTGTTGTATATGGTATATAACAGGTGTATAATAGCATCTGCATTCAATACTCAGACTCGGGAGAATAAAAATGTCTAAAAGATATGCGTTGGATATGACCAACGGGCCGTTTCTTAAAAAAATAATGATTTTTGCCGTTCCGCTTATGCTTACGGGTATTCTGCAGCTTGCATATAACACGGCTGATGTTGTTGTAGTCGGCAGATTTGTAGGACCTCAGGCTCTTGCCGCAGTAGGCTCAACGGGCTCTCTTGTAAATCTGTTTCTGAATCTGTTTTTAGGTATGTCAATGGGTTCCGGTGTAATGGTTGCCCGTTACATAGGTGCTATGGATGATTCAAAAGTGCACAGATGTGTACATACAGCAATGCTTTTAAGCTTATTAAGCGGAATAATTATCGGTATTGCAGGCTTTTTCTTGTCTTCAAAAATGCTTGTGCTTATGGATGTGCCTGATGATGTTCTGCCTTTGGCAACGCTTTATCTTAAAATATATTTCCTCGGCTCTCCCGGACTTATGGTTTATAACTTCGGCGCTTCTATTGTGCGTTCAACAGGTAACACAAAAAAGCCTCTGTTCATACTCGCAGTTGCAGGACTTGTAAATGTTGTGCTGAATCTCGTTCTTGTTATTGTTTTTCATTTCGGTGTTGAGGGTGTCGGTATTGCAACGATAGTTTCGCAGTACCTGTCAGCAATATTTGTTGTGATACATCTTATGCGTATGGACAATGCCTGCAGATTATTCTTAAAGGATCTGAGAATATATGCCGATGAGCTTAAAAGTATATTGAAGCTCGGTATTCCTGCGGGTATACAGAACTCCTTGTTCTCTGTTTCAAATGTTATAATTCAGTCTGCAGTAAATTCTTTCGGATCATTTGCAATGGCAGGAACCACGGCAGGCTCGAATTTTGAATCCTATATATATACAACAACAAATGCCATAGCACAAACCACAATGACATTCTCATCACAGAACATAGGTGCAAAAAAATATAACAATATGAACACCGTTTACCGCTTATGTCTGCTTATCACACTTTTAATAGGTGTGGTAATGGGAATGGTGGGAGTTTTGTTCGCGCCTGAAATAGTTTCACTGTTCTCTGATGAAGCCGAGGTTATAGCTGTCGGTGCGGACAGATTAAAGCTTGTTCTGCCTTTCTATGTTTTCTGCTCTCTTATGGATGTTGCAGGCTCGCAGATAAGAGGAATGGGAAGATCTCTGCAACCGATGATTATTTCACTGCTCGGTGCGTGCGGACTGAGAATTTTCTGGGTGCTTGTGCTGTTGCCGCTTAACTCTACACTCACAATGCTCTATCTTGCATATCCTGTTTCCTGGGCAGTTACATTCTTTGCACAGTTTATCCTTTTCTTCTTTGTGAAGCACTCAATGAAGAAAAAAGGAGAATGGTGCGAGCAGCCGCAAGGCACATAACATTTATATTAACATAACAGCACCCTGATACAGAAAAGTATCAGGGTGCGTACTTTTATGCGGAATAATATTGAGCCTGAGCGTTCCACAGCTTAGTATATAAACCGTCTGTCTGACTGAGCAGCTCCTCGTGAGTGCCCTCCTGAATAATTGTACCTTTATCAAAAACAACGATTCTGCTGCAGAAGCGGCAGGAGGAAAGACGGTGGGATATATACACGGCTGTTTTATTGCCTGCAATATCGTTGAATCTTGAATAGATGTCACTTTCCGCAATAGGGTCAAGTGCGGCTGTCGGTTCATCAAGGATAACAAATGGAGCATCCTTGTATAATGCTCTTGCTATAGCAATTTTCTGTTCCTCACCGCCGGAAAGATCTATGCCGTCTTTTTCGTAAAGCTTATAAATCGACTGTTTAAGTTTTTTAGGAAATTCCTCTACGCGCTCCCTGATTCCCGCCATTTCAAGGCATTTCCAGACCTTTTCTTCATCATATTCCTGAGAACAGGCAATATTTTCGCCTACGGGAAAGGCAAGAAGCCTGAAATCCTGAAAAACAATGGAAAAAAGCTTCAGATATTCGGAATAGTCAAATTCTTTTATATCTATTCCGTTAAGAGTTATTTTGCCTTTGGTGGGATCATAAAGACGGCACAGCAGCTTTATCATTGTGGATTTGCCGCTGCCGTTCATTCCAACAACAGCAAGATGCTCTCCCGATTTTATTGTCATATTAAAACTGTTTAATATAAGCTCATCGGTTTCGGGGTATGCAAAAGACACATTATGAAATTCAAAAATACAATTCTGCGGGTCAATGTTTTCTATTGTTTTTGTGCCGTTTTCCATATCCGAAGCAAGAGCCAGATATTCGATTTCCTGTTTCAGCTGTACATTGTTTGCTCTGAGATAGCCTGCATTGCCTGCAATATCCGTGCAGGCACTTATAAGTTTGGTAATTGCACCGTAGTATTCAACGACCTTTCCTGCGCCGAAAGCACCTGAAAGAGCCTTGAGTCCCACAAAAATATAAACAAGACCGCCGAGCAGATTTGTTGAAACCGTGCTTACCTGACCTATGGTTGACCATACCTTGAATACATCATTTCTCATTACGGCTGTAGGCTTATAAATCTTTTCTTCAATTTCTTCGTTTATAAGTCCCTTGACATTGAATATTCTTACATCCTTACCGCTTTCGTTTTCATTGAGATATTTCTGATTATAGTATTCGAGAACGGGATTGAATTTGACTGCAGAGTTGAATATATTGAATTGCTTTTTTTCGCAGAGAGAATGAAATCTGACGGAAAGTGCAATCATAACTGCAGAGAAAGCAACAAGACCTATAGCAAACAGGGGAGAGTTTACAATAGCCATAATTCCCGTCTGAGGTGTATCGGATTTACTGAACACCATCCCCGAAATCATAACAATCGCAACTATTACGGAGAATATGCATGATATTATTTCTGCAACACATTCGGCTACCCATGTGAGTCCGTTGCCGTTGTTTGCATTTTCTTCGATTTTTCCTCTAAGCTGCTGGACAGATGAGCTTTCGGCTTTTGCATAGTCAAGCTCAAGCGCCTTTCTGGAAAGAAGTGCGGAATGCTTTTCCCAACAGCTGTTCAGCATTATCAGTGCTTTACGATTGACGGTTCTTATAATAATATCTGTGATTAATATGGAAACTGTTGCAAAAAGCACATATTTTAATATATGCTCAAAGCTCTGTTTTTCGGTGAGCGCGGTAATGATAAGACCCGTACAGTATATGCTTATGTAGGGGGACACGGCACGGAGCATTTTAACGATGAGATTTAATGAAAAATAATTTTTCCCGAGAAAGATTTTAACAAGCTTCAGCCCTTGTCTTATTATTTCACAATCTTCTTTAAGCTGAATAAAAGCTTTTTTCATATGACCGCCTCCTCTTTGTAGTATCTGCTCTGGGTTTCAAACATTTCGGAATATTTTCCTTTGAGAGCGAGTAATTCTTCGTGTGTTCCCTCTTCAGCAATCCGGGCATCGTCAAGAAGAATTATTCTTTCGCAGAAACGGGTTGAAGAAAGACGGTGGGAAATGTAGATTGCAGTTTTGTTTTTAGTAAGCTCATTGTATTTCATATACATATCGTTTTCTGCTATAGGATCAAGTGCGGCAGTCGGCTCATCAAGAATAATCACGGGTGCATCTTTGTAGAGTGCTCTTGCAAGCAGAAGTCTTTGAAGCTCACCGCCCGAAAGTGAAATCGCTCCCTCATGTACTTCTCTTACCAGCAGAGTGTTTTCCTTTTGCGGCAGTGACTGAACCTTTTTGTAAATGCCTGCAAGACGCATACATTCAAAAAGTTTCGGACGGTTAATTTTGTTTTCCTCCTGAAGTGCGATATTTTTTGCAAGAGAGGCAGGAAGCAGTGAACAGTCCTGAAAAAGGGTTGAGAACAGCTTATAATATTCATCGCGGTTGAAGGCTGTGCTGTCGGTGCCGTTTATGAGAATCTGCCCCTTGTCGGGCACAAACAGACCGCAGATAAGCTTGACAAGTGTTGATTTGCCTGCACCGTTTACTCCGACTATAGCAATTTTTTCTCCTTTGCCGATTTTCAGAGAGAGGTTATCGATTGTCGGCTTTTCGGCTTTATCATAAGAAAAGCTGACATTTTTAAGCTCGATTTCACAGGGTAGTTCATTGCCCTCGGGCAACTTGCTGCCTGTACCTTTGTTCATCTTATCTTCAATATCAAGAAAGCTTCTGAAATCCCCCACGCTGTGCGCGCCCGAAATAATTTCCGAAATTGAGTCAACAAGTTTTGCAAGCCACTGACCGAAGCCTGTTATTGCACCGAAGTAGAGAGAAAAATCACCGAGAGTCATATCGGAATTAAGCTTGAGATAAATAAGATAAATATATGCCGCGAGGCTTACACCGAATTTGAAAACATCCTCAAGCATACAGTTTATGAAATGTCCGTTGTTCCTGAGAATATTCCATTTTGTTGCATCATCGAGATGCCTGTCAATTTTTTGCATAAGAAAGTCCGACATATTGTAAATACGGACATCCTTTGCGTTTGAAAAATCCTTTGAACGGTAGGTAACATAATGCAGACGCAGGAAAATTTCCGCAACCTTGTCCTTCATTTTGTCCTTCCATTTCTGAAAAAGCAGCCATCCTGTCATACTTATACCATAACATAGAATAAGAATAGGAATAAACCAAGGGTTACACTCAACAATAATTGCCGTAAATGCCGAAAAACCGAAGAAGGAGGAGGCAACGGTGCAGTTAAGCTCAATAAATCTTGAAACGCCTGCGTCCCAGCCGTGAACGGCATTCCAGGCCTTTTCACGAAGAACACGGGTTTCGTTATATGTATAGTTGTTGTAATCCATAGTCATAGTTTTGTTGCAGATAAGTGAGTGCAGCATTATATCCCTTGCAAGATTACGGCCCGTCCAGCTTTTATTGTGTAAAATACCCTGCAGGTAGTTCAGAACTATTAAGACAGCCGACATAATGCCCACCTTAAAAAGCAGCTGTGAAACGGCAGCATTATTTTCAACGCTGTCAAGAACCGTTTTCGGCAGATATGCCGCAACAACGGATGCCGAAGCCGCAAGAGGTGTAAGCCCTATTGAGATAATAAGGTACAGCTTATCAAATCTCCAATGCTCATTCAGCATAAATTTCAGGTTGCTGAAATAGTTATATTTTTTTTGTTTCATTTGTTCTCCTTTTTTTCGTTTTCATCCGAAATCATTTTTATGATGCCGATTATTGCGGCACCTGCCAAGAATAAAAATAACATTGCGGGAATATTCATTTTTTATACCTCCTGATTGATACTTTTATTAAATAAAAAGCGACGAAAGCCGAGCCTCCGCCGCTTCAATATTATGATAAACAAATAAATTACCGTTTTAAATATACTCTGCAATAGTGTGGACTTAATGTTCAAAAGTGTTAGCTATATTTATGCTTATTGTGAACACATTTTCCTCACAGAAAACAAAAACATCTCCGTTGTATTTTTCTGCTATTGTTTTCATGCTTTTAATTCCGTAGCCGTGATTGATTCTGTCGGCTTTTGAGGAGTCGATTTGCTTTGTATCAATTTTGGTGTCAACGGGATTTTCAACTGAAACAATAAGTCTGCCGCCTTTTGTTATGATGCTCACAAAAACTGTTTTTTCACAGGATGAATCCAGAGCTTCAACAGCCTCAAGAGCATTGTCAAGCGCATTGCCGATAAGCACTCCGAGCTCAAGCATATCGACTGCAATGCTTTGAGTAATTTTAAGAGAAAGCTTGAGAGTAATTCCCTTGGCTTCGGCAAGTGACAGCTTTGACTGTAAAACAGCATCAACGGCAGGATTGCCCGAATTTATAATTGAGTTGTTTGCTTCATCAAGAAAATCTGCTTCCCCCTTTATTGCATTGATGGCAGCGTCAATCTGATTGTCGGCAATAAGTCCCGATACGGACAGCAATTTATTTTTAATATCATGTCTGAATGTGCGGATCTGATTCTGATAATTATAAAGCTCCTCATAGTGAGCAAGTTGATTTTTAATCTGTTCATTGGCAAATTCAAGCTTTGCCTTTGATTCAACATAGTCCTTTTGTCTGTAAATAAAAAATAGGGTAACAAGGTTTGAAGCAATCATCAAAACTGCAACTGTTGCATACAAAAATGTCGGAATACTGCGAACCTCATATGTGCATTTGTAAATTATAAGCGTAACAAAAACTGTTGCAACAGGTTGGATAAAAAGAAGTAATGACAAGCCTTTTGAAACGCCCAAGTCTATCTTGCCGATTTTTCTTGAGATAAAATAAGTTATTACAAAAGCAATAAACTTGCAGATAAAACCCATTCCCGCAAATATATAATCGTTTTCCATAAAGCTGAGTGTTTCTTCACCCAGAAAAAATCCGGTTAAAAGCACAACAAGCATTTCTGAAGCACCTGCTGTTATTGTGTAAACCACACTGCCGATTATTGCCAAAAACGGTTTGACTTTGTACGACAAGCCGACTGCAAGGGCAATAACGGAACTCATAACAAGAATTGTTGCACCTGTTCCTGTAAGAAAGTAAGAGGAAAGAGCGTTCAGAATAATTGCAACGGACATAACCGGAATATAAAATTTTCTTTCAAGCCTTTTTTTAGAAACGGCAGAGAACAAAACATCTACCGTGAAAATTTCAAAGCACGCAAAAAGGAAATGTGAAATTATTCTGATCATTTTACCAACCCCACTTTCTTATGAAAATATCGTAAGTTTTCAAGGCCTCCTGTTTTTTGCGGACGCTTACGGCAACCCTTGAGCCGTCGGTGAGCTCGACCTCGTTTACATTGAAGCTTTTTATGTAATTCATATTGACTATAAAGCCCTGATGAACACGCACAAAGCCGTGCGGCTTGAGGATTTCGTATATCTCTGATATTTTCCCGACCGCTTCAAATGTGCCGTTTGCGGTGTGTACGCACAGATGTCTTCGGTAGCCCTCAACATAGCTTATCGTGCTTATAGTGATCTTGTTTCTTACGCTTTCCCACTTGAGAATAACGCTTGCATTGATTGTTATGTATTTTTTCATAGCCCTGTTGAAAACCTCGGAAAATTCCTCGCTTTTTATAGGCTTCACAAGAAAATGCAATGCTTCAAGCCTGAAAGCATCAAAAATATATCTTGAATGACTTGAAACAAAAATGACTATTGTTTCGGGAGCCAGTTCCTTTATCAGACCGGCAGCTTCAATGCCGTTGATACCGTTTAATTCGATATCCATAAAAATAATATCAAATCTGCCGCCGCTTCTGTAGTATTCAATTAAGCCTTCACCGTCAGAAAAATCAGAAATGCTGAAGCTGTCATCTTCAATATTGAAAGGCTCAAGCAGACCTCTGATTTCTCTGACAGTAAACCGGTCATCATCACAGATACAAATTTTCATAAACACCCTCCTTTGGGATTAACAAACAAAAAGACCTCTCCGAAGCACACGGAGAGGTCCTGCAAATACAGATATAAAAATCCTGTCAGCTTTTGACGGCAGACAAAATGACTCTCCGATATAAATTTAATTTACGGGTAATAAGCTGTATAGTATTCATTTTCACTTCATTCATCATTTTATCCACCTGCCTTTCTTTTTTTCTTCATTGTAGCAATATGGAAATAGTTTGTCAACCGTTTTTGGAAATTGTGCAAAAGTGTCGTTTTTAAATGCAAAAGTGTTGCTGTAATGCAAGATTGCACATAGTAAAAAGGTGTGCTATAATTGCTTTATAACAATGCTGTGCAGGAGGAATTGAAATGAAGCAGGAATATTTTTTTTCTGATGCAAAATGGATAGGTGCCGAAAACCGGACAGCGGAAAGCTTTTCGGTTATCCGTTCACATTTTAATACGGAAAAAGCCAAAAAAGTAACACTTAATATTTTAGGCTTAGGCTTTTTTAAGTGCTATATTAACGGTGTGTGTATAAATCCCGACACATTTCTGCCCCTTTCATCTGATTTTGAGGCTACCTGTGACCCCGTGGATGAGGTTTTGTCTGGACACCGTGTTTATGTGCCGCAGTTTGATATAACTGAATTTGTGCAGAACGGAGATAATGTTATAGCCGTACATTACGGCGGCGGCTGGTATACTCATTCCTCCCGTGTTTTCGGACTTCCCAAGGCTATTTTCCGTATAAGAGTTCAGGAAGAAAGCAGTAGCAGATATTTTGTTTCCGATGAAAGCTGCCGTATTTCTGACAGCTTTGTTTACGGCTATAATTTTGTTAACTACGAAGCACACAATTTTAATGATTTCCAAGAGTGCTTCGGGGTTGATTTTGATGATTCCTTATGGAGCAACGCAGTTGTAACGGAAGCACTCGAAACCGAATACTGTACAACCGACTGCAATAAGGATGCACTTATAAGAAAACTGCCCGTTAAGGAAATCGGCAAGGGCAGTGAGGGTACAGTTTACGATTGCTCTGTTAACACAACAGGCTATCCCGTGCTCGAAATAAACGCACCCAAGGGCGAAAAGGTCATGGTGCTGTTTTCCGAGGAGCTTGACGGGGACGGAAATATAGACTTATCTCACGCTCACTCACAGCAGTATACGATAATTTCAGACGGCACTAAGCGGACGGTACAGCCCGAATTTACCTGGTTTACTTTCCGCTGCTTTGAGATAACAGGTAATGCAAAGCCTGTATGTGTTAAGGAAATTCACGCGGACATACCTGTTTCATCAACATTTGAGTGCGATAACGAAACACTTAACTGGACATACAATACTTTTATTCACACAATGTTCTGCAATATGCACACGGGACACCCGTCAGACTGTCCGCACCTTGAACGAAGAGGCTATACCGGTGACGGTCAACTTACCACCCATGCGGTTTTGTCAACACTTGATGCAAAAGCCTTTTATGAAAAATGGCTGCAGGACATCGCAGACAGTCAGGATATTTTAAGCGGACATATACAGTATACCGCCCCTTATATCAGGAGCGGCGGCGGTCCCGGTGGATGGGGATGTGCAATTGTTGAGGTGCCGTATCAGCTCTACCGTCATTACGGGGACAAGGAAATCCTTGTAAAATACTATAACAATATGCGCAGATATATTGACTATCTTGAGGCACATTCCGAATTTTCACTTGTAACAAGCGATAAACAGGGTGAGTGGTGTCTTGGTGACTGGTGCGGACCTAATGTTCTTTATCCCGATAAATGTATACTGTCGCACAATCAGCAGGTAATTCTCCCTGCACCTATGGTCAATACATATTTTATGGTAAAGTCACTTGTTCAGATGTGTGAAATCGCACAGATTATAGGTAAGGCTGAGGATATTCCCGAATACCGCGAGAAGATAAGCACAAGGAAAAATGCAATAAGAAGTGCATATTTCAATACCTTTGACGATAATTTCATTATGAATGTTCAGGGTGCGAATGCCTTTGCCGTTGATATAGGACTCGGAAACGAAGAAACATATAATAATATGATTAATTATTATAAGAAGGTCGGCTGCTTTGATACGGGTATCTTTGCCACGGATATTCTCACCCGTGTGCTTTTTGAAAAGGGAGATGCAGGGCTTGCTGTTGACCTGCTTACAAATAACGGCAGACAGGGCTTTGAGCACTGGAGAAGAAACGGTGCCACAACCTTCCACGAATACTGGGATTCCGACCGCAGCCGCTCCCATTGCCACCCTATGTTCGGTGCAGTTGTGGCATACCTCTTCGAGTATCTCCTCGGAATAAAGCAGGAGAAAAATACGGCAGGGTATAAGTCGCTGATTATAGCCCCTCAGGCAGTGTCGCGTTTCGGCAGAATGTCAGGCAGTATGGCAACTCCCAACGGCAGGGTGGCGGTTTCTTATAATAAAACAGACAGCGGAGTTGAGTTCAGTATCTCAATTCCGGAAAGCACTAAGGCGGTATTCAGCTTTGACTCAAAAGAATATGAGCTTCATGCGGGGGAAAATAAGTTTATGATTTGAGCCGAAAACTAAAAATGTACAGGCAGACAGCCAAAAACTGTTCTGCTTGTATTTTTTTTATTTAATATATCATTGCTTTTTTTTATTTACTGTGATATGATATTTTAGGTTTATTGTTTTGATACAAACAAGTTGAATCAGGAGGAAAATATGGATTATACAAAGATAGAAAAGTATGAATACAAGGCTCCGAGCTATGAGCTTAAGAATCGTGCCGAAGCTAATGTTGATTATTTTGCTCACACAAAAAAGCGCAGATTTTTCTTTGATGCCCGTGACGGCATATTCAAGTCCTCTGCAGGTAACAAGAACAGCATATCTATGCTGTTTGCAGGTGATTTGCTTTGTCAGGAAAATATTCTGCAACGACATGCTTCAAATGACGGCGGTTATGATTTTTCCCTGTGCTTTGAATATATGAAGCCCTTGTTCAGCTCATCAGATTTTGTTGCGGGTAATTTAGAGACTCCCGTTTCACATACTGCTCCCTACCGCGGAGAGATTCTCAGCCATGAGGGGCCCTTCTTCTGTAATGCTCCCGTGCAGTATCTTGAGGCTTTATCAGATGCAGGCTTTGATATGCTCACAACGGAAAATAACCACACACTTGATGCAGGTGTCCGCGGATTGTTTGAAACTATTGAAAACAGCGACCGTTTCGGTTTTATTCAGACAGGTACATTCGCAGGAGAAACAGAAAAGTTTGTTGTTGTTGATATCTGTGGCTTCAAGGTAGGCTTTACCGCATTCGGCTGCGGAAGCTATAATACAATGCAGCAGAATCTGACTGCTGAGGGCAGAGATGTTCTGCTTAATACTTATTCCTTTGAAAGAGCACAGCAGATTTATGCTGCTATGAAGAAAAAGGGGGCAGAATATGTTGTTTGCTTCCCTCATTGGGGTAAGGAATACACAGATGTTTTAAGCGAAAAGCAGACCGACATTGCAAAAGAGCTGACTTCAATCGGATATGATCTGCTTGCAGGTGCACACTCACATGTTGCACAGAAGTTTGCTTTTGTCAACAGCAAGCCCGTTCTTTATTCTATGGGCAGCTTTATCTCTCATCTTAATTCTCTCGGCAAGCACGGCATTGAATATACAGTGCTTTGTCATTTGACACTTACCCGTAACGGCAGTAAGATTACTCCTTCAGTCGGTTTTATTCCGTGTAAGGTTATGCGAGGCTATAAGGGAATCCCCTTCAGTGTAATTCCCGTTTGTGCACAGTTAGGACTTTCTGAGGCTGATGAAGATAAATTGGCGGGAACAACTCAGTGGCTGAACCGCAGATTGGTCTGCAAAACTGCCCGTATGCATACTTCATTCCCGATTAACGAGCAGGCACTTGCTGATTTCAGTGCGGCTCAGGCAACACTTCCCGAAAGAGTGGACAAGCTTGTTGCTGTTCAGAAGGAAGAGGCTACGGCTGCCCCCGTTGTTATGCCGTCCAAGCATTTCTGGGAGCCTGTGACTGATTATCATATCCTGAATAACTGTCTTTATAAGATTGCTCTGGGACGCGGTGAGCTTCTGGAAATGGGCAATCCTGCCTCTGTTGTTGTTCTGCCTACCGCAGTTGAGAAAAACCATATCAAGACTGTCAGCGGTAACGGAAAAGCAAACAACACTACCAGACTGCTTTATCTCGGCAAACAGGTTGAAACTGTGAATGAGGGTGCATTCTGCAATTACACAAAGCTTGAAAGTGTCCGTTTTTACAGCAATGTAAAAACTATAGGTGCAAGAGCCTTTGCAGGCTGTATCAATATGACAGGTATTGTTCTTCCCCGTTCACTTAAGAAAATTGAAAAGGAGGCATTTGCCGGTTGCACAAGTCTGCTGACTGTTAAAATTCCTGCAAATGTTACCTCTATTGCTTCCGATGCTTTCGCACAGTGTCCCAAGCTTACTGTTTACTGTGAGCAGGACAGTGCTGCTGACCGTTTTGCAAAAGCACAGGGCTTCCCCGTACGCTATATGCCTATGGATTCAGGTGTAGCAGCAGAAAGCAGCAATTCTCCGGCAGCTGCCGAAACAGCTCCCGCAGCAGAGAATAAGACAGCAGCTGCTTTTTCTGATACTGTTATGGGTCCGATGAACGGTCCTCAGGATAAGCACCCTGCTTCCATTATTGCAACCTGTAAATTCTTAGGTCACCCTCTGCCCGAGGATGCTGTATGCGGAAATCAGCCCTCGTTCTACCTCGGCAGAACTACCATGAACGGCAAAATGTCAACACTCAGGAATCTTCTCGGCGACAGAATGCTTTTGCAGGATGACCTTGAAAGACAGGAAAAATTTGTCAGAATATTCAGAAATAAATTTAAAAGTCAGGATAATCTTCCGTTCTCTCCTACTGATATGGCAGTTTATTTCAGTGACTGGGTATTATTTGCCCGTGACAGAGGCTTCTCCATCAGCGACTATTTTGAATACGAGCTTTACCGCAAGGAGCCTGAGGTGCGTGACACCTTCCTTAATGAGGGCTACCGTCAGCGCGTATATGAGGTATGCAATACTCCCAATTTCCGCGGTGTTTTCCTTGATAAGGGTAAGTTCAACACAAAATTCAAGAAATATGTAAACCGTGACTGGGTAGATGCTTCTACTTGTACATTTGAAGAATTCAAGGCATTTGCCGAAAAGCACGAGGAATTCTTCTGTAAGCCTATCCGAGGAACAGGTGGTAAGGGTGCGCGTGTTATTCAGCGCAACTCCGATACGCTTGAAAATATCTTTGCCGAAGCAAAAGAGGAAGGCCTTATCATGGAAGAGGTCATCAGGCAGCATGCAGAGATGGCTGAATTCAATGCAAGCACACTTAACACTATCCGTATCTGCACAATGCTTTGCGCAGACGGCGTGGCAAGAGTTATGCTTGCAGTAGGCAGATTCGGCAGAGCCGGTAATGCTGTTGATAACTTCCACAGCGGCGGTGTTACCGCAGTTATTGATGTTGAAACAGGTGTTATTTTCACCGAGGCTATTGATATTACTCAGTGGCACACACCCGTTCACCCCGACTCCAAAAAGCCTATTCTCGGCTTCAAGTATCCTCACTGGGAGAAGATAAAGGCTGCCGTGTGCGATGCGGCTATGCTTTCCCCCAAGGTTAAGCATGTAGGCTGGGATGTAGCTTTGACGGTTGACGGAAATGTTGAATTTGTTGAAGGTAACTCCCGTCCGAACTTTGATGTTCTTCAGGTTCCCGATCAGATGGGCCGCCGTCACTACTATGATAAATATTTCCCCGCTGTATGTGAAGCGGCAGGTGAGAAATTTGCTTTCCCTGAGCCTCTTAATCTTGATATTGGTGAGCCCAAGCCTGCAGCGGTTGCCGAAGCACCCGTTGCAGAAGAGAAAAAGGTTGAAATAGTTATTCCTTCCGACACTGTAATGGGTCCGATGAACGGTCCCAAAGATAAGCACCCCGCTTCTATTATTGCAACCTGTCATTTCTTAGGTCATCCTCTGCCCGAGGATGCGGTGTGCGGTAATCAGCCCTCACATTATCTCGGAAGAAATAAATTGAACGGTAAAATGTCAACACTGAGAAGCCTTCTCGGTGACAGAATGCCCTTGCAGGATGATCTTGAAAAACAGGAAAAAACCGTAAGGCTGTTCAGAAATAAGTTCAAGAGTCAGGATAATCTTCCGTTCTCTCCCACCGATATGGCAGTTTATTTCAGCGACTGGGTATTATATGCCCGTGACAGAGGCTTCTCCATCAGCGACTATTTTGAATACGAGCTTTATCGCAAGGAGCCTGAGGTTCGCGATACCTTCCTTAATGAGGGCTACCGTCAGCGTGTATATGAGGTATGCAATACTCCCGGATTCCGCGGTGTTTTCCTTGATAAGGGTAAATTCAACACAAGATTCAGCAAATATGTAAAGCGTGACTGGGTAGATGCTTCTACCTGCACATTTGAAGAATTCAAGGAATTTGCAGAAAAGCATGAGGAATTCTTCTGTAAGCCTATCCGAGGAACAGGCGGTAAGGGTGCGCGTGTTATTCAGCGTAATTCGGATACTTTGGAAAATATATTTGCCGAAGCAAAAGAGGAAGGCCTTATCATGGAAGAGGTCATCAGACAGCACCCCGAAATGGCTGAATTCAATGCCAGCACATTGAACACTATCCGTGTTTGCACTATGCTTTGTGCAGATGGTGAAGCAAGAGTAATGCTTGCAGTAGGCAGATTCGGCAGAGCCGGTAATGCTGTTGATAACTTCCACAGCGGCGGTGTTACCGCAGTTATTGATGTTGAAACAGGTGTTATTTTCACCGAGGCTATTGATATTACTCAGTGGCACACACCTGTTCACCCTGATTCCAAAAAGCCCATTCTCGGCTTCAGATATCCTCATTGGGAAAAGATCAAGGCCGCTGTATGCGATGCTGCTAAATTATCCCCCAAGGTTAAGCATGTAGGCTGGGATGTAGCTTTGACGGTTGACGGAAATGTTGAATTTGTTGAAGGTAACTCCCGTCCGAACTTTGATGTTCTTCAGGTTCCCGATCAGATGGGTCGCCGTCACTACTATGATAAATATTTCCCCGATGTCTGTGCTGCAGCAGGAGAGGAGTTCGTTAAGCCTGAACCGTTGCACATAGATATAACGGGAATGGAAAGCAAGAAAAAGAAGCTTTTCGGCTTTGGAAAATAATTTTTAAGCTTTTAACAAAACATAAAATCCGGAATTTACTTTTTTGTAAGTTCCGGATTTTATTATGTTTATAAAAAAAGAGCACAGAACACTCCGTAAATGCAGGAGAAATTTCTGTGCTCTTAAATTTTGTTATAACAGTAACTTATCTGATACCGTAATTTTCAATAACATAGTCCATATCCTTATCGCCTCTGCCGGAGAGGTTTATGAGGACTGAACCGTGCTCCATTGTTTTTGCAAGCTTCATGCCGTATGCAACTGCGTGGGAGCTTTCTATTGCGGGGATGATGCCCTCAAGTCTTGAAAGCTTGAAGAATGCATCAATGGTTTCTTCATCATCAATAACATCATACTTAACTCTGCCGAGATCGTGCAGGAAAGCGTGCTCGGGACCTGATGAGGGGTAGTCAAGACCGCTGGCTACGGAATATACGGGGGCGGGCTCTCCGTTTTCGTCCTTGAGCATAATGCTGTTGAAGCCGTGCATAATGCCCTTTGTGCCGTATTTAAGACTTGCAGCGTGGTCGCCGAGCTTGGGACCTCTGCCGAGAGGCTCAATGCCGTAAATATCAACGGGGTCGTTAAGGAAGCCTGCAAAAAGTCCTGCAGCGTTTGAGCCTCCGCCGACACAGGCAACTATAGCATCGGGAAGATGGCCTGTCATATTGACAAACTGATCTCTTGCTTCAATTCCCACAACACTCTGGAAATCTCTTACCATCATGGGGAAGGGATGAGGGCCTAAAACGGAGCCTATGCAGTAGATTGCATCGTTATATTCCTTGCTGTATGCCTCGAATGCGGCATCAACCGCTTCCTTGAGTGTTTTAAGTCCGTGGGTTACCTCAACAACATTTGCACCGAGAATTTTCATTCTTGCAACATTGGGAGCCTGCTTCTTTATGTCAACAGAGCCCATATATATATCACATTCAAGTCCGAAATATGCTGCAGCCGTAGCGAGAGCAACACCGTGCTGACCGGCCCCTGTTTCTGCAATAACCTTCTTCTTGCCCATATATTTTGCGAGCAATGCTTCACCCATACAGTGGTTGAGCTTATGTGCGCCAGAGTGGTTAAGGTCTTCTCTCTTTGCATAAAGCTGAACCTTGCCGCCCAAAGCATCCGAAAGGCGTTCAAGATGTGAAACGGGAGTGGGTCTGCCCTGAAACTCCGTTCTTATTCTGCGAAGCTCTGCAATAAATTTTCTTGACTGACAGATAGAAAAATATGCTTCTGTGATTTCAGCCATAGCAGCCTTTAGTTTTTCATCAATATAAACGCCGCCGTATTCACCGAAAAAGCCGTCTTTATCGGGATAATTTCTGAAATATGTATCAAAATCAACACCGTTGTATATCATAGTTGATTCCTCAGAAATAAATAATACATTAATTTTATAAATATAAATATATTTTGTCAATACAAAATGCATTTTTTTGCGCGGTAAATGTTAAAAAATATTGACAACAGCCGCTCTTAGTGATATTCTTACTTTGTATTTTTATTATGGTTTATAAAATTTCACATAAAACTTGAAAAGGAGTGTGTATCAAATGGAATTGATTTACACAGGTAAAACAAAGGATGTTTACAAGCTTGAAAACGGCAATGTTATGCTGAAGTTCAAGGATGACTGTACCGGTAAAGACGGTGTTTTTGATCCCGGCGAAAATTCAGTCGGTCTCACAATCGAAGGTATCGGTAAGGCTAATCTTCAGACATCCGTATATTACTTTGAAATGCTCAAAGCAGCAGGCATCAAAACACACTATGTAAGTGCAGATGTTGAAAATGCAACAATGGAAGTTCTTCCCGGAAAGGTTTTCGGTCACGGACTTGAGGTTATCTGCCGTCTTGTTGCAACAGGCAGCTTCATCAGAAGATACGGTGAATATATTAAGGACGGCACAGTTTTAGAGGGCGGTTATGTTGAATGTACCTTCAAGAATGACGAGAAGGGCGATCCCCTTGTAACAAGCGAAGGCCTTGCAGCTCTCGGCGTTATGAGCGAAGACCTTTTCAAGAGCATGAAGGAACAGACACTTAAAATCACAAAGATTGTTGCAGACGATCTTAAGACAATCGGTCTTGACCTCTGGGATATCAAATTTGAATTCGGCTACAACAACGGCGAAGTTATCCTTATTGATGAAATTGCATCAGGTAATATGCGTGTTTACAAGGACGGCGTTATTGTTGAACCCGTTGAACTCACAAAGCTTATTCTCAACAGATAAATTTATTTCCCCTGAAAGGACTGCTCCGGCAGTCCTTTTTTTATTCCCGTTTTTGTGTTTTTCGGGAATAATATACCTGTTATTTTGCTGAATTTGCCTTGATTTTGTTCCCGAAACGGGATATAATATACCGTAACAGCAGATTATCGGGGGCGATTGAATGGAATATATAAAGGTTTCGCAAGCGGCGGAAAAATGGGGGATTTCTCCCAGGCGTGTGAGAGTGCTTTGTGCAGAGGGCAAAATAAAAGGAGCGGTCCGAAAAGGAAAGCTCTATATGATTCCCGAAAATGCACAAAAACCTGCCGACGGAAGATGTGCAGGCAGCAATATATTGAGGGAAATTGAAAATAAGAAGAACAGACTTTCCTCTCTTCGTCCGCTGACAGCAGGTGAGGTTGCAAGACTTAAAGAAGAATTTATGGTTGAATTTACCTATAATTCCAATGCTATTGAGGGAAACACGCTGACGCTGAAAGAAACGGCAATGGTACTTGAAGGTATCACTATTGACAAGAAGCCTATAAAAGACCACCTTGAAGCAGTGGGGCACAGAGATGCTTTTATGTATGTGCAGGATATTGCAGCAAAAGAGCTTGATTTGACTGAAAGCGTAATCAAAAATATTCATGCTCTTGTGTTGATGAACCGCCCCGATGATAAGGGTGTTTACCGTCGTATTCCCGTGCGCATTATGGGCGCGTATACAGAGCCTGTACAGCCGTTTATGATTGAACCGAAAATAACGCAGCTGCTTTGTGATAACGCCTGTTGGGAGAAAACAATGAATATCATTGAGCGTGTTGCCCGTTTTCATCTTGAATTTGAGGGAATACATCCCTTTATTGACGGCAACGGCAGAACGGGAAGACTTATCCTGAATCTTGACCTTATCCGAGGCGGTTATCCGCCGATAAATGTTAAGTTTACAGACAGAATGAGATATTACGAAGCCTTTGACGCTTACTACCGCGACGGCAACGCAGATGTAATGACTGAGCTTATTGCAGAATATGTAAATGAGAGATTAGATGAATATCTGAGAATATTGATGGGGTAAATTTTCTTATAAAAGTAATTGCAAATCTCATATAAAACTGTTACTATAAAACAAATACAAAAAAACGGAGAAGAAAACTATGAAAACATTTTTTGACAGTATTCCCTTTGTTAAATATGAGGGTATAGATACCAAAAATATGCTGGCTTTCCGCCATTATAATCCGGATGAAATCATAATGGGAAAATCAATGCGTGAGCATCTTAAATTTGCTATGTCTTATTGGCACACAATGTGCGCTGAGGGCAGCGATATGTTCGGTGTGGGCACAATTTCTAAAAATTACGGTGCCGAGGATCCCATGGAGCTTGCAAAGAACAAGGCATATGCCGCAATGGAGCTTATGAATAAGCTCGATATCGATTATTTCTGCTTCCACGACAGAGATATAGCTCCCGAGGGAAGTTGTCTTGCCGAATCAAATGAAAGACTTGATGTTATATCGGATTTGCTTCTTGACTTAATGAAGCAGAACAACAAAAAGCTTCTCTGGGGTACTGCAAACTGCTTTAACAATCCCCGTTATATGCACGGCGCAGGCACTGCTCCCAATGCAGATGTCTTTGCTTTTGCGGCAGCACAGATTAAAAAGGCACTTGAAATCACCGTAAAATTAGGAGGTAACGGATATGTGTTCTGGGGCGGCAGAGAGGGCTATGAAACACTGCTTAACACAGATATGAAAAAAGAGCTTGACAATATGGCATATCTTATGCGCCTTGCAGTTGATTACGGCCGTTCTATAGGCTTTACGGGTGACTTCTATATTGAGCCCAAGCCCAAGGAGCCCACAAAGCATCAGTATGATTTTGATGCCGCAACGGTTATCTCTTTCCTTAAAACATACGGGCTTGACAAGGATTTTAAACTCAACATCGAAGCAAACCACGCTACATTGGCAGGACACACATTCCAGCACGAGCTTGCAGTTGCCCGTATAAACGGGGCTTTCGGCTCAATTGATGCAAACCAGGGTGATATGCTTTTAGGCTGGGATACAGACCAGTTCCCTACAAATATATACGAAACTGCAATGTGTATGCTTGAGGTAATAAGAGCAGGCGGCTTTACAAACGGCGGTCTTAACTTTGATGCAAAAACACGCAGAGGCTCAAACACCCCCGAGGATATTGCATATTCATATATCGCAGGTATGGACGGCTTTGCACTCGGACTTAAGATTGCAGATAAGATAATCAAGGACGGCACAATAGATTCCTTTATAGCTGAGCGTTATTCAAGCTACAACAGCGGAATAGGCAAGAAGATTTCTGACCAAACTGCAACAATAGCTGAGCTCGAGCAGTATGCGCTGGGTATGGGTGAGGTTACAACAAATATCAGCGGCAGACAGGAATATCTTGAAAATATTGTAAATTCAATTATGTTTAAAGGGTGATTGATATGAATTATAATGAAGCAAGACTTAAAGCGGAACAGATAGTTTCTCAGATGACGGTTGAAGAAAAGGCTTCACAGCTTTTGTTTGATTCACCTGCAATCGAAAGACTCGGTATTGAAGAATATAACTGGTGGAATGAGGCTTCCCACGGTGTTGCAAGAGCAGGCACAGCAACGGTTTTCCCCCACGCAATAGCACTTGCCGCATCCTTTAATCCCGAGCTTATTTTTAATGTTGCGGATGCAATTTCAACTGAGGGCAGAGCAAAATACAACAGAAGCGTAAAGTACGGCGACAGAGATATTTTTAAAGGTCTTACATACTGGACACCCAATATAAACATCTTCCGTGATCCCCGTTGGGGCAGAGGTCAGGAAACCTTCGGTGAAGACCCCTTTCTTACTGCGACTATGGGCACACAGTTTGTAAAGGGCTTGCAGGGTGACGGAGAATTTCTCAAGGCTGCAGGCTGTGCAAAGCACTATGCCGTACATTCAGGTCCCGAGTCACTTCGCCACGGCTTTGATGCAAAGGCAAACCCCAAGGATATGTGGGAAACATATCTTCCTGCTTTTCAGAAATTAGTTGAAGCAGGTGTTGCAGGCGTTATGGGTGCTTATAACAGAACAAACACAGAGCCCTGCTGTGCAAGTAAAACACTTATAGGCGATATTCTTCGCAAGCAGTGGAATTTCAAGGGATACTTTGTGTCCGACTGCGGTGCTATTTTAGATATTTCACAGCATCACCATTTCGTTGAAACAGATGCCGAAGCTGCTGCAGTTGCTCTTAAAAACGGCTGTAATCTTAACTGCGGACAGGCATACCGTTATCTTATGGATGCATATGAGGAAGATCTTATCACAGAAGAAGATTTAACTCAGTCTGCAATTCAGAACTACACAATCCGTTATCTTTTGGGTGAATTTGAAGAAAAGCGTCCCTACAGCGATATAGATTTCGATAAGCTTGACTGTGAAGAGCACAAGAACCTGAATCTTGAAGCAGCAAAGGAAAGTATGGTGCTTCTGCAGAATGAAGATAACTTCCTGCCCGTAAATCGCGAAAAAATAAAGAATATTGCTGTAGTAGGTCCAAATGCCTCCTCCATTATCGCATTAGAGGGTAACTATAACGGTAAGGCAAGTGAATATGTCACAGTTGCAGACGGTATGAGAAAGGTATTCCCCGACAGCAATATCCGTGTAGCTCAGGGCTGTAATCTTTTCGCACCCGAAAAGAAAAACGACTGGGACGGCTTTGTATATAATCTCAGCGGCGGTCTTTCCGCTTGTGAGGGTGCAGACCTTGCAGTTCTGTGTCTTGGCTATGACCGTACTGTTGAGGGTGAAGATATGAAGATTGACGACGACATCTTTATGGGCGGCGACAGAAAGAAATTATATCTTCCCAAGGTACAGACAGACTTAGCTGAAAAGGTATGCGAAATCTGCGAAAATGTTGTTATTGTTGTAATGGCAGGCAGCGCAGTTGATATAGGTGAGTCATTAAGCAAGAAGGTAAAGGCTGTTATTCACGCTTGGTACCCGGGCTCTCTCGGCGGTCTTGCAATAGCACAGCTTCTTGCAGGTGAATATTCACCCTCGGGCAAAACTCCTCTTACCTTCCACAAGGGCGATGCCGAAATTCCCGAATTTACAGATTACAGTATGACAGGCAGAACATACCGTTTCCTCAATAAGGAAGAAAAGGTTGTATATCCCTACGGCTTCGGGCTTACATATACTGATTTTGAATTCTCATCTCTTGAAATTAAAGAGATGACAGATGAAAAAATCCGACTTCATGTTACCGTTGCAAACATAGGAAAAACAGATTCAAAGAACAAGGTTCAGGCTTATGCCGCATATTCTGACAGCAGAACAGTTACCCCCAATTTCCAGCTTTGTGCTATCACTCCCGTTGAAGTCAGAGCGGGTGAGAGGAAGACAGTTGAGCTCTGTATAGACCGCTACTGGGTAAAAGCAGTCCTCGAAAACGGACAGCGTGTTGAGCCCGACGGAGAAATCACCTTGTATGTTTCCGACCGTCAGCCCGATGAAAGAAGTAATGAACTGAGTACTTCAAATGTACTCCAAATAAAAATCAAATAAATAGTATGGGATGAAAAATATGAATTTTAATCTCTATGAAAAAGCAAAAGAAAATATAATTGTTGTTGCACACAGAGGTGCTGCAGGCGGAAATATCCCCTGCAACACCTTAGCTTCATATGAAATCGCTCTCAAACAGGGTGCCGATATGATAGAGGTCGATGTGAGCTGCAGTAAGGACGGTAAGCTTTTCCTTTTTCACCCCGGTATGGAAAAAGAGCATCTTAAGATAAGAGGTTCTCTTAAAAGGAAGAAGTTTTCCGAAATTGAAAACTTGAGATATGTAAATCCCGATGATACACCCACACAGTTCGGTATAGCCGCTTTCGACGATTTTCTTGAACAGTTCAAGGGCAGATGCTATATAAATATAGATAAATTCTGGGATAACCCCGAAAAAATCTATGAGGCGATAAACAGGCACTCTATGAGTGACCAGATGCTTGTGAAAAGCAAGGTAAACAAAAAAGTCTTTACGGTGCTTGAAGAGCTTTGTCCGGAGCTTCCGTTTATGCCCATTGTCAAGGAAACACATCCCGAGCACGGCAATCTTCTGAAGAAGAATATAAATTATGTGGGCGTTGAAGCTGTTTTTGCAAGTGAGGATATGGAGGTCGCAAGCGATGAATTTTTTGAGCGTATGCATAAGTGTAATAAGCTTGTGTGGATAAATTCCATAATTTACAATTACAAAGAACAGCTTGCAGGCGGTCACAGTGATGATACTGCCCTTACCGTAAGCGAGGATTACGGCTGGGGCTGGATTGCAGACAAGGGGGCAGATTTTATCCAGACCGACTGGACTATGATGCTTGTTGATTATCTCAAGCGTACCGGTAAATATTACAAATAAAAGCTTAAAAACTGCAGACTTACTGTTTTTTACGAGTAATCTGCAGTTTTTTTTGTTTATATTTTTCTTGTTTTTTTTCATAAAATATTCATACAGTTCACAAATTGTTAATATTTATAGCAAAACAAAAGCTAAAACTTGTTGTAAAATATATGCATAAAACAGGAAACATAAAGGAGAAAAATGAATATGAAAAAATTATTATCAATCGTTCTTGTCTGTGTAATGATTTTCACAACAGCGATTCCTGCATTAACAGCAAGTGCGGCAGAAAATTATGTAACAATTTATGTTGAGGGCTACGGCGGAGCACTTGTCGATGAAAACGGTGAATATATCTGGTACGACGGTCCTAAAGAGAGTATGTTGACGGGGCTTACTGCAGTTCTTGAGGATCTCCTCAAAGACCTTGCCATAGGTGCTGTAACAGGAGATTTTACTGAATATTGTGACCGACTTTATAATGCAATGGCTCCTGCTTTTGCTGAGCTTAAGCTTGATAAAAACGGTGAAGCATCAGACGGCTCCGGTATTGGCTACGATATGCTTACAAGAGGATATTCCGTAAAATATAACCATTTTTCAACCGGAAGTATAGACTTCAAATATGACTGGAGACTTTCGTGTGAAGACAATGCCGAAATTCTTGAAGCATTTATTGACAGAGTATGCAGAGAAAAAGGTTATGATAAGGTAAATCTTGTTGGTCGCTGTCTTGGCGGAAGTATTATTTCAGCTTATCTGGAAAATGCGGATAACCTTGATAAAATCAATGATGTTGTTATGTATATCCCCTCAACCGAAGGTGTTGATTTTATAGGTGCTCTTTTCTCAGGTCAGGTTGTGCTTGACGGTGATGCTATTGATAATTTTGTTTCCGGCGGCAGTATGAAGAATAATGATATTATTGCAGGACTCTTTGAAGACGATTCTTTATATGAAACGCTTACGGTTGTTGTGAATTTTATAAACGAAGTGTATGTTCTTGATTTCGGAGCAGATATAATTGAGGCAATTCTTGAAGCCGTCAAGGATAATGTGCTTGCAAGAATTGTGCGTGATACATACGGCAGCTTTGTGGGCTATTGGAATATGGTTCCGGATGAGTATCTTGAGGATGCCATTGCTTTCGTATATAACACACCTGAGCTTCAGGAAGAATATGACGGTATGATTTCCAAAATCAGGTCATTTAATAAAAATGTTCAGGTAACTTCAAGGGGCAGAATGCTTGAGCTTACTGAAGATGGTATGGATATTATGGTTATTTCAAAATATAACTTTGCAAATCTGCCATTATCAAAGAATGCTCTTGCACAGTCCGACGGCACTGCGCTTACTACTGCAACATCATTCGGTGCTACAACAGCTAATTTAGGTGAAACACTGTCAGAAGAGTATATTGAAAATATTCCCGAAGAGAAGCTTAAATATCTCTCAGCCGACACTATGATTGATGCTTCAACCTGTGTGCTTCCCGAAAAAACATGGTTTGTTAAAAATCTTATTCACGGAACATTCCCGCCTTGTGTTGATAAACTGATGGAAGAATTTATGTCAGGTGATGATATGACAATTGATTCAAACGAAGCATATCCGCAGTTTATCAAATATGATGCCGAGTCAGATACTCTATCGGCTGTTGAAGGACTTGATGACGGTGACCTTATAGTAAGAAACACCATTCTCTCAAAGCTTACCGCTTTCTTCAAATTCTTCAGCTTCCTTATTGATTTTTTCCAGAAGCTTTTAGCAGGTGAAATTGACCTCGGCGGTCTTATGGGTTGATATTATTTGAATACATAAAAAAGTCAGATGCATGTAGTGAAGTGCATCTGACTTTTTTTGTATTATGAATTAAGCTTTTGACAAAGCATTGCTTTAATTACCAATTTTGCAATATTTCGGGCTTTTCAAAGATTTCATCCAGTCTTTTGATAAACGGCATTATATCTGCCGCGCCGCCTATTTTGTGGTCAAAAACAAGCATTATCGGTAACACCTTTTTTGTGCCGAGGGTAAGAGTCCCGTTTTCGTTTTTGTATACATATTCTTTGTCGTTAACCTTACCTGTGCCGAACAGGAAAACCTGAGGGTAAAGAGGCGGAATGTAGGTAATATTCACATTGAGATTTTCATACAAGGGTCCCCAGTTTGTAAAGCAAACAGTGCCCTCTGTGAAATCATCAACCTTAAGCCCTTCGTATTTTTTGCCTGATGGTCTTTTTCTGTAGGACTTGGGGTTTATGAGCTTTGAAAATTTTGCAATTTTCGCTTTGCCGAAATATGCCGCAATAAACTGTGAGAAGGTATCGCGAATTTTGCCCTTTGAGGCAAGGCCTAACATTCTCTGACCTGCAACCTTGAACATAACCTTTTTAAGGTTTGTTTTTCCGAGTCGGTTTTTTACATCCTCTGCCTGCAATGCGATTTCCTTAAGGGACTTGTCTTCAAGGTTCTTAAGCTTTATCTGGAATGTTTCACCGCTTTCAAGACATACCGCCATAGCAACATCAATATGCTTTTTGATTATAAGTCTGCCGCTTGTTTTGCGGTGATTGTATTCAAAATGAGCGTTGAGTCTGGGTGCAGCCTTAAGCCCCTCAACAAGAATTTTCAGCATAACGGAGTTGAAGGTAAGAGGGTAGTCGCTTTCCGCTTTGAGCTTCTTGTATTCCTCCCAAAGCCTTGTCACATCCGCTTCGTAATTACAGGCAGTACCGGGAATTTCTCTCTGAGAGTTTACAAGCACATTGCTTATAAGTCGGTCGCGGATTGACATATATTCAATTGTATCTCCCTCTTCGGGTGCCAAAGAAGCCTTTTTTATATATTCCTTAAAGCTCATAAATTACTCTTTTCTATCTAAAATATAGCAAGAATGCCATTGTACCGTTTTGAGTAGGAGAGAAAACATTGAAGAATCGGGATGTTGAGTTGTGAAATCATCCTTCCTGTTTTAATCTCAGTCTAAATTATATTTCAAAATTCAACATTTTTCAAGAGTGTAAAATTATAATTTACTTTGAGAGTGCAAAATGTGTATGAAGTAAAAAATATTAATGCTGTCGTAAAGCTCTTGTTTATACGCTTTGGTGATTATCTGAAGTTCATAGCGCGTCAAGTATCACAACAACATTAATATCCCCATGTCCTGAGAATCCACTCTTCACTGTCAGCTTGTGTCAATATCCATTCCCAATCTCTGTATGTGCTGTCCTGATTGAGAGAGCCGTCACCGCCTGTAGGGGACACATAAAAGTCGGATTTGAATACAATTGCTCTGTCTGCATCATACTGATTTGCCCATCCGCCGCAATGCTCGTTTGAATATTCTTCATCATATGTAAGTTCTTGCAGAGTACAGCCCTCAAATTCTTTCTTGAAATATTCTTCAACAATGTCCATCAGCTTGTTTATTTCATCTTCAGTATATAAGGTGCTGCTCCCTGTGTTTCTTATGCAGTCTTTTGTGTTGCCTTCATTGTTACAGGCAGTCAAGGAAAATAAGAACAATATTAATGCCAAACTGAGTATAAGTATTTTTTTCATTAAAGCCGTCTTCCTTTGTTATTTGATGATTCTAATATATCAATATGTCTGTAGAAATGCAATGTCTTTAATTGTTTCTTAAAACAATATTCAATAATTTAAAATATAGAAAAACGGAGCAGCTTCATCAGAAGCAACTCCGTTAAACAGCCGTTTATTTTAATCAATTTCGACCTGGATTTTCATATCCTTGCGGTTAGCGGCTGCGCGCATTACTGTGCGGATAGCCTTGGCAATTCTGCCCTGCTTACCGATAACCTTGCCGATGTCATCCTGTGCAACATGAAGATGGAAAACAACAACGCCCTCTTCATTTATTGCATCTTCCTCGGCTGTAACTGCATCGGGATTGTCAACAAGTCCTTTTGCAATGCCAATGAGTAAATCTTTCATTTGTTCCTCCTGCTGAAAAGTCGGCTGATTAAGAATTAATCAACAATGCCGTTCTTTTTGAGAAGTGACTTAACTGTGTCTGTGGGCTGAGCACCGTTAGCAATCCACTGCTTAACCTTATCAGCATCAACCTTAACATCAGCGGGTTCAGTCATAGGATTGTAGTAACCGAGTTCTTCGATGAATCTGCCGTCACGGGGATATCTTGAATCAGCAACTACGATGCGATAGAAGGGAGCTCTCTTTGCGCCCATACGACGAAGACGAATTTTTACTGCCATTTGTTTTTCCTCCAAATTAAATGTTTATGTTTATAAAACACTTTTGTGTCTAAACCGAGATTACATCATACCCGGAAAACCGCCGGGCATATTGGGCATCATACGGCGCATTTTCTTTTTGCTGCCGCCTTTGCCGTTAAACTGCTTGAAAAGCTTCTGCATTTGCTTATATTGACTTAAAAGTCTGTTGACATCCTCAACCTGCATACCGCAGCCTGCCGCAATACGCCTTTTTCTTGAGGGGTTGATTATGTCGGGCTTTTCTCTTTCCTTGGGGGTCATTGAAAGGATGATTGCCTTTGTTTTGTCAAGCTGGCGTTCATCAATATCAACATCCTTGATTTTCTTGCCCATGCCGGGAAGCATAGAAAGAATATCCTTCATTGAGCCCATTTTCTGCATTTCTTCCATCTGAATGAGAAGGTCATTGAGGTCAAAACGGTTCTGACGAAGCTTTCTTTCCATTTCCTCGGCGCGTTTCTCATCAAGAGAAACCTCTGCCTTTTCAATGAGTGAAAGCACATCGCCCATTCCGAGAATACGAGAGGCCATTCTGTCGGGATGGAAAACATCAAGGTCATCAAGCTTTTCGCCCACACCTGCAAACTTGATGGGCTTGCCTGTAACAGCTCTTGCAGAGAGAGCTGCACCGCCTCTGGTGTCACCGTCAAGCTTTGTGAGAACAAGACCGTCTATACCTAAAGCCTGATTGAAGGAATCGGCAACATTTACGGCATCCTGACCTGTCATTGAGTCAACAACAAGGAGAATTTCGTGAGGCTTGACCTCGGACTTTATATTTTTAAGCTCGAGCATCAGTTGTTCATCTATGTGAAGTCGACCTGCGGTATCAAGGAATACATAGTCATAACCCTGATCCTTTGCGAGCTTAACAGCTTCCTTTGCTATGGTTACGGGATTGGTGGTGCCCATTTCAAAAACAGGAACACCTGCCTGTTCACCGACTATCTGCAGCTGCTTGATAGCTGCGGGACGGTATATATCGCAGGCAACGAGCAGAGGTCTGTGCCCCTTGCCCTTGAGCATTTTTGCGATTTTTGCGCTGTGAGTGGTTTTACCGGAACCCTGAAGACCGCACATCATAACTACCGTGGGAGGATGTGAAGCCTGAGTGAGTCTTGCCTGTGTGCCGCCCATCAGTGCCGTAAGCTCTTCGTTTACTATTTTTATAACCATCTGAGAGGGGGTGAGGCTTTCCATAACCTTTTCACCGATGGCTTTTTCCGTAACTCTTGCGGTGAAATCTCTTGCAACCTTGTAGCTTACATCCGCTTCAAGGAGAGCCAGACGGACTTCTCGCATTGCTTCTTTAACATCTGCCTCATTAAGCGAGCCCTTGCTTTTCAGTTTCTTAAACGCAGAGTCAAGCTTATCTGAAAGACCTTCAAATGCCAAATTAATGCAACTCCTTTCCTATTACTCTGACAAAGAGAGTGCTATTGACTTTATTTTTACCGTAAGATCATTAATTTCTCTTGAAAGACCGTTTTGGCGGTTTTCTGCGCTGATTTTTGTAGCACAATCAATAATTTCTTCAAGACCGGTCTGCACATCCTTGAAGCGAGCCACCAAACCGAGCCTCTGCTCCATATCGTAGAGCAGACATTCCGCTCTTTTTATTGCATCACGCACACCCTGACGGGTGATACCTACATTGGCCGCAATTTCGGCTAAGGATAAGTCCTCGTTATAGTAGAAATCGAGGAATTCACGCTGCTTTGAAGTGAGCATATCACCGTAAAAATCGAGAAGAATTGTGATTTCAAGATTTTTTGCCACCTTTAACGACCTCCGTAACAATCTGTAAAGTTTAATTCTTTACAGGGGATATTATACACATCTACCCCTCTTATGTCAAGCCTTTTTTCGCCCTTTTAATAAATACAAACAATGTGAAGTAATTATACTTTACATAGACAATTTTTTTGGTGATTTTTTATAAAAATTTCTGATAAAAAAATTTTTTTGAAGCTGATAATTCTGAAAGATGTGGCAATGAGCAAAAAAACAGATACTTATTGTATGTAGACTTATAGTATTCAGTAGCACTATAATGAAAATTGGGAGGATTTTAATATGGATATTGTAAAGGTTTTCGGAAGTAATTTAAAGAAGTATCGTATGACTATGGGGATATCTCAAGAAGCTTTTGCAGATAAATGCGGTATGCATCGAACTTATATCAGTGCAATTGAATGTTATCGCCGCAGTATTTCTCTTGAGAACATTCAGCGAATAGCAGATGCACTCGAAATAGAAACATACAAATTATTTGTGGAGGAATAAGTATGGAGCACAGAGATAGAGCTACCGGTTGGCAACACGCAAAATTATCAGGACACAAAAATGAAGATTTAGTTAAAGAGTTATTGGATTTTGACAGAGATTTTCAACAACACTTTTTAAATAGAATCGACCGTCCTCATGCCAGTATAAAAGAAACAAGAATCGGTGGTTTGCACGAAACTAATGTTCCTGGTGTAAACGGACGAAAAACTAAGTCTAAAACAGATTTAAAAATTTATCTCGACACAAATGAGGTTGTAAATGTATCTATAAAGAAAAGTCTTGGCGGACAAGTTTATTTTGTAAGGGCAGGCTTATTTATTGATACTTTTGAAAAACAGTTTGATGTAAAAATTCCTTCAAATGTACAGAGAGCAATTAACCTGTTTTGGGCGGCAGCAGATGATGCTGTTGAAATTATCGAAGAATTTGGAGATAGAGGCAATAGCAAAAATTTTGATTTACAGATAAGACATAAGAGCTTGAATGCTACCACTCTCAAAGCATACGACGAGCATCTTTACAATGTATTGTTAGAATGGTTTACCGACAATGCTTATGAACTTGCAAAACTTTCATTTTCTATGGGTGCCGTTCAAGATAGTAAAGAATGGTCTGACTTCGTATGGTACATAAATCTTCTTGGAGAAAATGATACGGATGATATTTTCTTTATTGAAGATATTTGTAATGCTGTTCAGAAAGTTGCACAGGCTGAAACCTATTATGGATCTTCATATGGTGGAACCACTATTCAATTACCGTTCGGTTTTGTTCAATGGCATCAAGGTCAATTACAGTTCCATCATAATTACGATAAACTGTGTAAATTGTTTTATTAAGGAGATGAGCTTTTGGCGGTAGAAAGAAAACAATTTCGAAAATTAATGCAATTTTCAAGCGAAGAAAAAACAAAAAGGTACTTTAAGTTTACAGATGAGATACCTATAGATTGGGAACGATTAAAAGCCTGCACTGCTCGTGTGAAGGATATTTTCGCACTAATCAATCCAATAATTTATTTTGGAGTTCAAGTAGATATAGATGAGTTTAACGGTAAAATAGACAATGTTTTTAATGAAATGCGTAAAAATGGATTATTCCAAAAGTTAACAAATAACGGAAGAAATCCCGTGGATGTTTATTATAATTGGTTAAGAGGATATGCGGTGTGCGAATTTTTCATTAAATCCATTGCAGATATTTTTCAAGTACCAACTGATAATATTAAAAGAATCGGCAAAGATGATTTTACAAATATTGAAGTTTTTAAAAGAACATCTGATGCAGATTTTGAAATTATGATAAACGAAGCTTTGATATTTAAGCTCGAAGTTCAATCCGGCTTTACAGGTGTAAATGATATAAAGAAAACTAAAATTGATAGAGCTAAAAATGTTAAGGAAAATGAAAATATAGATTCGTATTTAATTCATTTTGATATATTCAACGGACAAGTTGCTTTATATTTAACTTCAAATATGAATGTTAATGAAGGCGATTGGAAGTTGAAATTTGAAAATTCTAAAACAATACCTATACCTAATGATGCATTCAAATGGAAGTTAGAGGACAAACCATTAAAATACTCAAATCTAGTATATAATAAAGAAACTGCCGATTAATCGGCAGTTTCTTTGTTTAATGTTTCTAACATTTGCTTAGCGATTGCCATTGAAAGCAATGGTGGTACAGCATTTCCAATTTCTAATCTTTTCATGCCGTCAGCACCATAAAACTTATAGGCATCAGGAAAACTTTGCAATCTTGCTCCTTCACGGATTGACATTGCTCTCGAATCTCGAGGATGGATACATCTGGAAGATGAAGGACAAGCAAAGTTTCTTGTTATTGTAGTAGAGGGCTTTTCCCACCACAATTTTGCATATGTGTTACCATATCCGCTCTTTGGTCTGATATCTTCCGGCAAATCATCTTTCGATTGTCCGTCTTTTAAAGCTTCCATTATTCTGACAAGATGCGCACCATTTTTTGGTGCACTATGTTCTTCAACAATATCAGTAGAGTTTTGTCTAACAAACTTAAGAAATTCATTTGTTGCTTCACTTGCATAATTGTTTTTCTTTTCGCCGCTTTTTAATGTAGGCAAATCACCAATAGCATCTTTTAAAGTAACATATGGTTTTAATCCTTCACCGTGAGTAGGTTCAGGATAAATAAAGTTGTTTTCACCTTTAAAGCCAACAAGAATTACTCTTTCTCTGTGCTGTGGCACGCCAAAGTTTACAGCATCTAACACGCGATACTTTAATGTGTAACCTAACGATTCAAATTCTGCTTGAATTTGCTTAAAAAGATTTCCCTTATCCATACTTAAAATCCCTACAACATTTTCAAACACAAATGCCCTTGGATGTAAAATGTTGAGAACTCTTTTATATTGCATAAACAGGTTAGCTCTGTCGTCAATTTGTCTTTTTCCAAGAGTTGAATAAGATTGACAAGGGGGACCGCCAACAACAACATCAATTTTTTTACCGGATAAAGCTTCCTCTAAAACCTCTTTTGTTAAATTATTTATATCACAGTTAAGCATCTTTACATCAGGATAATTAAGTTTATATGCAACAGAAATATCTTTTTCTATTTCATTTGCTGCAATAACATTAAACTGTGAAAGTTTAGCAAATCCGAAACTTAATCCACCAACACCGGCAAACAAATCGAAGATGTTATATTTTTTCATTTTGTTCTCCTTGTAATAATGCTTTAACAATGTTCTGCGCTATTCTGTCAACAACAGGAACACATACTGAGTTACCTATTTGTTTATATACTTGTTTTTCATTTTCTTTGGGAAGAATATAACTTTCGGGAAAACCTTGAAGTCTTGCACACTCACGGGGTGTCATAAGTCTAACGGAATAAGCATCATAGAAAAAAGGAATTCTTTCAAAACGACTTCCCATTGCCGCTAAGAGTGTAGGACATATGCCTTCCATACCTCTGGATAAGCCCCAATCAGTAAAACGATATACTCTTTTTCGGTCATCCATATATTCCATCATTCTGTTCCACATACGGTGACCGTCCATATAGTATTTTGCATCTTGTTTTTCTTTTTCGAATAAATCAAAAGCAGTTATTGTAAGCGGAATTTTTTCGGGAAACTTAAATTGGTTGAAATGATTTTTATTCTTAAATGCTACGATATATATTCTGTTTCTCTGTTGAGGAATATTGCCGTATTCTTTCGCATTCATAATTTTATATGCACTATAATAGCCCAAATTTCCCAATGTTTTAAGAATAATATTAAAAGTTTTGCCGTCATCGTGTTTTACTAAATTTGCAACATTTTCAAGAAACACAACTTGTGGTTTTATGGCATTTATTATTCTTGCTGTTTCAAAAAACAAGTTCCCCCGTGGATCGTTAAATCCTTCAAGTAGCCCGACAGAAGAAAATGCCTGACAAGGAAACCCTGCAGTTAAAATATCAAACTTTGGAATATCGTGGGTGTTTATTTTTTGAATATCTCCTTCAATAAGATATTTATCCCCGAAATTCAGTTTGTATGTTTTACAGGCATATTTGTCTATTTCGTTTGCCCAAATTAATTGACATTCGTTTCGTTTAAAGGATAAACAAATACCGCCAATGCCGGCAAACATACTGCCCACAGTTATTTGATTTTGCATATTTATTCTTTTTCCTGTGTTAAAATAAAGACTTCTGTTTTGTTATTTCAGCGTAGCTATTGTAACGCCGTTTTCGCCTTCGCCGTAAAGACCGAGACGGTAGGATTTGATGAATTTGTTATCCTTGAGGTGGCGTTGTACGGCAGCACGCAGTGCGCCTGTGCCTTTTCCGTGAATTATCGTAAATTCGTTAAGCCCCGACATTAACATACTGTCTATAAAGCTGTCGAGAGTGAATATAGCTTCATCTACCGTCATACCTCTTAAATCGCAGCGGTTTTCGGCAGTAGCGGTGAGTCTGCTTTCTGTGCCTCGGTTTCTTGTCATAACAGGTGCATTTTTCTTGTTTTCCTGCTTTTTCTCAATAAGACGAACACGAGTAAGCTTTACTCTCATTCTGATTGCTCCCGCCTGAACCTCAACCTGCTCGCGCTTGTCGGGAGGGGAGAGTACATCGCCCTCTTTGTTAAGGTCGATAAGATAAACTCTGTCGCCTGCTTTGAGCGGACGGGGAAGAACATAATCCTCATCCTCATAAAGGGAGGTCGTGACGGGATTTATAGCTCTGTCAAGATCGGAAAGGCTCTTTTTCATTGCCTGCTTTGCCTTTCTTGCCATTTCGCCCGCATCCTTGACATCCTTCATTTCGCGACGCATTTTGTCAACCTCGAGCAGCAATGCATTTGCTTCTCTTCGTGCGTTTTCGGAAATCTGTAATGCCGCAGACTGTGCCTTTTCGTATTCGCTCTGTCGCATTTTTTCGGCTTCGTCAAGCTTCTTTTTTGCTTCTTCGAGTGTCTTTTCGTATTCTCTGCGGATTTCCTCAGCTGCACTTTTCTGCTCTTCCATTTGTTTTCTTGTTTGCTCGAGAGAATCAACAACATCTTCAAAACGGACATTGTCCGTTGAAACAAATTCCTTTGCTCTTTCAATCAGAGCTGAGTCAATACCGAGCTTTTCGGATATTGCAAAGGCATTTGAACGACCGGGGACGCCTATGAGAAGACGGTAGGTTGGACGCAGTGTGGCAACATCAAATTCACAGCAAGCATTTTCAACTCTGTTGGTTTTTAATGCATATGCCTTCAATTCCGCATAGTGGGTTGTTGCAGCTATTTTTGCACCGTTTATATGCAGTCTTTCAAGTATTGCTGTTGCAAGAGCCGCACCCTCAACGGGGACTGTGCCTGCACCTAATTCATCTATAAGCACAAGGGAGCTTTCATCACTTTTGTTGAGAATGTCAACAATATTTACCATATGTGAAGAAAAGGTTGAAAGTGACTGCTCAATGCTTTGCTCATCACCTATATCGGCAAAAACATTTTCGTAAATTGCAATCTGACTTTCATCCGCAGCAGGGATTAAAAGACCGCAGGCTGCCATAAGAGTCAGAAGACCTAAGGTTTTTATCGCAACTGTTTTACCGCCCGTGTTTGGCCCTGTGATAACGAGAGTATCAAAGTCTTCTCCCAGAGAAATATCTGTGGGAACAACCTTTTTCGGGTCAAGCAGAGGGTGTCTTGCCTTATTGATGCGGGTAATACATTTATCGTTGAGCAAGGGCAGAGAAGCCTTCATTTTGTATGCTAAAGAAGCTTTTGCAAAAATGAGGTTAAGCTCCGTAAGGCTCTCGTAGTTATGCTTTATAGTCTGGGCAAAGCCGCCGCAGTCGGCAGAAAGCTGTGCAAGGATTTTTTCGATTTCCTCTTGCTCCTTGCCCTTGAGAACACGGATTTCGTTGTTCGCTTCAACAACGGACATAGGCTCAATGAATACTGTTGCACCTGAGCCTGAGGTATCGTGAACCAGTCCTTTGACCTCGTTTCTGTACTCATTTTTTACGGGTACAACAAATCTGCCGTTGCGCTGTGTTACGATAGCATCCTGCAGAAATTTCTGATAATAGCTTGAACGGACAAGAGAATCAAGCTTTTCTCTTATTGCCTGTGACTGATTTCTGATTTTTCTTCTTATGTCAGATAGCGTCGGAGAAGCTGTATCGCTTATTTCATCCTCACTTAAAATGGAGGTGTTGATATTTTCCTCAAGGCTTCTGTTGGGCATAAGTGAGGAGAAAAACACATCGAGGCAGCTTTCTGCGCCCGGCTGTGAGAATCGCCATTCATATATGCCTCTTACAACACGAAGCACCTCGCCTATGTCGAGAAGCTCACGCATTGTAAGCACACCGCCCGCATCTGCTCTGGCAAGTGAAGAATTTACATTTCTTATAGAGCCGAAGGACGGTCCGCCGAATTTTGCTAAAAGCACATAAGCAGCATTTGTCTGATTAAGAAGAGCCTTTGCATCGTATAATTTTGTTGCAGGGGTAAGGGACAATGCCATTTCGCGTGCATCCTCACAGGAGGTATGCTCGCTCAAGGCATATAAAATTTTATCAAGCTCTAAGGCTTTGTGATGTTTAGTAAGTTTAGTCATATTTTTTTATTTGTCTGTACGGGGAAACGGTCAACGCAAGCAACTTAAGGTTGTTTGTGGTATATGACATTTGCTTTTACGATGTAACCGAAAGTCTGTACTTGTAGGGAACGATGCCCACATCGTTCCGTGTGTGTAGAATTCTAACTTTTTTACAAAGATATCAGCATTAATAAAACAAAAAATATATTCAAATAAAAGTTACTTTTTCCCTCAGGCGGAACGATGTGGGCATCGTTCCCTACCATTTGTGAACTAAAATTTGCAGCGAAATTCTTAAGTTGTTGCGTTGGGAAAATGTTTATTTTACCATAGTACCGCCGAAAGGTCTTATTGCAAGAACATAACAGGAATTTTCACCGAACAGAGCTTCCATTCTTGTTTTATATTCGTCTAATGTGTTTTCGGGCACGAATGCCTGGATTGTGCCTGCAAAGCCGCCGCCGTGAACTCTCCATGCGCCGCCTTTATCTCTGAGGATTCTTTCGCTTATAGCCAACGCAAGGGATACGGGCTGGCTCAGAGGCTGAGATGCTGCAAATACATTCTGGTTGTACATATATGAAGAACAGCCTGAAGAGATTGTGAGATACTTGAAGCTTTCAAAATCTCCGTTTGCGAGAGCTTCTGCTTCCTTTTCAACACGGCGGTTATCATCATAGAAGTGCATAGCTCTGAGAAGCGGTCTTTCGCCTAATTTTTCGCGGATTTCCTTTAAGTTGTTAAAGATATCCTCTTCGTTTGTTTCTCTTAAATTTTTCTTTCCGAAAAGCTGAGCAACCGATTCCATTTCCTGTCTTATTGCGGCATATTCGTCTGTAAGGTCAGCGTGGTCTGCTCTTGTGTCAACAATGCAAAGAGCGTGCTTGCAGGTCGCAAAATCAAAGCTTACGGGATTGATTACGGGCTTTGAGGGGTCCTCAAAATCTATCTGCACAAAGCCGCCGACAGAACAAGCCATCTGATCCATAAGACCGCAGGGCTTGCCGAAGAATTTGTTTTCGGAGTACTGAGCTATCTGAGCTATTTCAACTGCACTGATTTTGCCGTCGTTATAAAGATGGTTGAGAACGGTTCCGATAAGTACTTCAAAAGCGGCAGAGGAGGAAAGTCCCGAGCCCTTAAGTACGCTGTTTACCGTTACTGCATCAAAGCCGCCGATATTGTAGCCGAGCTCGTTGAATCTTGCGGCAACACCTCTTATAAGTCCCTTTGAAGTGCCGAATTCGGCAGTGTCGGGTGTGAGAGCAGACAAATCAACAACATCCTCGGGATAGTTTTCGGATTTTACGCGGATGGTGTTATTTTCTGTTTTTGAAGCACAGGCAACCGCATCAAGGTTTATTGCAGCAGCAAGAACCTGACCGTGATTGTGGTCGGTGTGGTTTCCGCAGACTTCAGTTCTGCCGGGGGCAGAGAAGAAATGTATATCCGCACCGTCTGAGTATTTTTCCTCAAAAAGCTCTGCCAAGTGCAGATAACGGCTTTTTGCTTTTTCAAGATTTTCGCTTCCGTATACACGGATAAGGGCATCATCAAAGCTGCCGTTTGAAATATTGTTTTTTGTTGCGTTTATATTATTCATCTTCGTTTTTCCTTTCCGATGATTTAATTTTTGTAAGCTTAAAGGATATTTTCAGAATTGCTCTCATAAAGAAGATTGAAAAGCCTGAGAAGAAAAGAAGACCTATGAGCGGTATGAGGAACGAGCCTGATAAGGGATCCCATACATTCTTACCCATAAAGGAATATGAGATAAGTCGGGGAAGCAGGGCTGTTACGGAAACTAACAGATATTTAAAAAACGGGTACCTGTATGAGCCGTAAAGGTGGCTTATTGTATTAAACGGTAAAAGCGGAACCAGACGGATAGCTATCAGCATAAGAAGATTGAATCTTCCGCCCTGTTCAAACGAGGCGTTGAGTACGGGATGCTTTTCCAGAACATTGTTTATGTAGCCCTTTCCCATTTCTATGCCTGTATAGTATCTGAATGCGCTGGTGAATGCCATACCTGTAATATTTATCAGAAGCGATTGGAAGGGCGTGAACACCATAGCGGATATAAAATAAATTACGGTGTACGGAAAAAATGCCGAAAGTGATCGCAGCAGGTACAACAGAAAAATGACTAAAAGAATAAGCATTTTATGCTGCAAGGCGGCAACGGCATATTCAAAGTCTTCAAGCATTGTGAGGAACTGCTGATATTTTTCCTGTATGGGTTCAATCTGCATAACAATAAAAACCACGATAAGCACCGCAGCAGTTATAAAAGATATGATACCGAATGCCTTTAAGACAGACAGTATTTTTTCCTCTTGGGTTTTCTTCATAAGCAGAATTCACCACATTAAAAATATCTTATTAAATTATTATACCAAGATTTTGCTGTTCGGTCAATATTCTTTTCTTGTGCTTTAAGAGTAAATGTGTTAAAGTATATATAATTAAAAAAAAGGAGAGTTTATATGAAAATATCGGTTCTTGACGGCTTTGCCGCAAACCCCGGAGATTTAAGCTGGGATTTTTTAGGAAAGTACGGTGAATATGAGGTTTTTGACAGAACTCCCGTTTCACTTGTTGAAGAAAGAGCGAAGGATGCACAGATAATTGTTGTGAATAAAACACCCGTAAGCCGTGAAGTTTTAGAAAAGCTGCCTGAGCTTAAATTTATTGCAGTGCTTGCAACGGGATATAATATTGTTGATACTGCCGCTTGTGATGAGAGAGGAATATATGTTGCAAATATTCCGTCTTATTCCGTATCTGCGGTAGCACAGCAGACATTTGCCTTTATTTTAGAATATGCCTGCCGTATCGGTGAACATACATTGTCCGTACATTCGGGGGACTGGACTGCAAGTCCCGATTTTTCTTATCAGGTTTCTCCCCTTTGTGAGCTTGAGGGAAAAACTTTCGGTATAATAGGCTACGGCAGAATAGGCAGACGGGTAGCTTCAATAGCAGATGCTTTCGGTATGAGAACACTTATTCATACCGCACACCCCGAAAAATATCCTGATACCGATTTTGTGTCTTTGGATGAACTTCTCATAAACAGCGATATTGTATCTCTTCACTGTCCGCTGACACCGGAAACAGACAAGCTGGTAAACAAAGACTTCATTTCTAAAATGAAAGACGGCGCATTTCTTGTCAATACTTCAAGAGGTCAGGAAATTGATGAGGCCGCTTTAGCCGATGCTCTGAACTCCGGCAAGCTTTCAGGTGTCGGAGTTGATGTTCTCTCTGTTGAGCCTCCCAAGGCGGATAATCCTCTGCTTACGGCGAAAAATGTGTATATAACTCCCCATATTGCATGGGCAGCAAAGGAAACGAGAAGCAGACTTTTATCTATTCTTGAGGATAATATCGCAGCCTTTGTTGCAGGAAGTCCTGTTAATATTGTGAATATGCAGTAATATTCTTTTTGCAGACTTATAAAAATTAGGGCAGATTAACAAACATTTTCAAAGCAGGTTAAATTTTTAACAAATGACTTGAAAAATTCTGAATTGTCTATATAATATAGAATGGTAAATTAAAAAGGACCGTGTAACAGCGGTCACAGAAAACGGAGGAAATTAATTATGTCAGTTAAAGTTGCTATTAACGGTTTCGGCAGAATCGGCCGTCTTGCTTTCCGTCAGATGTTCGGTGCAGAAGGTTATGAAGTTGTTGCTATCAACGACCTCACAGATCCCAAAATGCTTGCTCAGCTTCTCAAGTATGATACAGCTCAGGGCGGCTACTGCGGCAGAATCGGCGAAGGTCTTCACACAGTTGAAGCTGCTGAAGGCGCTATCGTAGTTGACGGTCAGAAAATCACTATCTACAGCGAAAAGAACGCTGCAGATCTTCCCTGGGGTGAACTCGGTGTTGATGTTGTTCTTGAATGCACAGGTTTCTACTGCTCCAAGGAAAAGTCAATGGCTCACATCAATGCAGGTGCTAAGAAGGTTGTTATCTCTGCTCCCGCAGGCAATGACCTCAAGACAGTTGTTTTCTCAGTAAACGAAGATACTCTTACAGCTGATGATCAGATCATCTCTGCTGCTTCCTGCACAACAAACTGCCTCGCTCCCATGGCTAAGGCTCTTAACGATTATGCTGCTATCCAGAGCGGTATCATGAGCACAATTCACGCTTATACCGGCGACCAGATGATCCTCGACGGTCCTCACAGAAAGGGCGACCTCAGAAGAGCAAGAGCAGGTGCTGCAAATATCGTTCCTAACTCAACAGGTGCTGCAAAGGCTATCGGTCTTGTTATCCCT
>JAZNOZ010000031.1:0-13935 GCA_045589395.1 Acutalibacteraceae bacterium
GATTTCAGTGTTATTTTATTCGCATAAAACTGTCCGAAGGACAATATCACAATGCGTAGCATTATATAACTGCGAAGCAATATCACTCGCCGCAAGGCGAATAAAACTGCGTGAGTGTCCTCAGGACACCCACGCATTCTCAGTTCCTTTTTTTCTTTTACTGTAAATTACTTTCCTGAATCAAGGATGTAGATTACTACACCTCTCCAGCCCCAGTCTACGGCATCTTCGCCTGAATACATATATAAGTCTACTGTTGCACCGTTTCTGAAATGAACGAATCCGCCTGTGTCTTCCGCCTTTGCATATCCGTAAACATATTTACCGTCAAGGGATACTATCCACATTTCTGTTCCGTAAGGAATCTGTCTGGGATTTACTGCAACCGTACCCTGCTGAGGTCTTGTGCCTGTTGCAGTTATTGAGCCGGTATGATATGCTGTGGATTTACCCTTAATTGTATATGCATAGTTTGTTGGGATTCCGTTTTCATCAAGCTCCAGCCATTCGGGAACTTCCATTTCAGACATCGGGATACCGTGTTTGTTAAGTCTGACATAACCGTGCTTTGAGGTTACCTGAGCTTCAATAAGCTTTGCCTGTGCATCCTCCTGTGAAAGGGATGTTGCATATGCCTCAAAGTCACCGGGTGCTTCTTCTGCTTTAAGCTTTTCTTCTTCTGAAGCGAACTCTTCTACGATAGCGGGAATTTCAACACTGATTAAATCAGAGTCTGAATAAAACGCACTCATATCGGGGATTTCACGGACGACAGCTGTCTGCTGAGCGTCCATACGGGAAACAGCCATAACATTAACAACTGTTTCCGGCATTGTTGTAAGTACTGCTGATAAAGAGAGTCCTGCTGCTGCCATAAGCGCACAGGCCCTGAAGCCATGTCTGCCGCCGGTAGGTTGAGAAATTATCTTATAGACCTGTTTCTGTCCGCGAGATTTATTTCTCTTTTTTTGCTTACTCATAATAATATTACTCCTGTCCGTTAAAATATTGAGCCGATATTTTTTATAGTTTTTGTGGCTCAATACATTTATAGGGGAAGATCGGGGACATTATATTCAAACATTTTTCAAATGTCAAATCGCTGAGAAAAATTATTTTGTATAGTTTGCACAAAGCCTCTTGTGTCTTATTTTCAAAATAACCGCAACAAGAGGTGGTTTCGCATTTTTTTTGCATTTTTTAATTTTTTTAACTCCGCAAAATTTGTGAAAACTTCATAAACTTAACAATGCGTAACACAACGGTTACAAATTGTAATTATTTTTCTGTGTTTTGTCGCTTTTTGCTGTCATTTTTTGAGCAATTTTACCACAAAAAGAAACAAGAACAGCTTGCACAAATAAAAGCAGACAGCAGACGGAGCACAAAGAAAAAAGACACTCCTTCCGAACAGTCGGTGTATCGGAAAAAGTGTCCTGAAAATATCAGAAAATCTTTACATATCAAGGCTTCACAAGATTTTTCAATCTGCTTTAATCATATGACTTCATAAGGAATGCTTTTGTTTTATCTGACTTCGGATTATCAAATACCTCCTCGGGTGTTCCCTCTTCTTCTATAACACCGTCCGCCATAAAAATGACCTTATCGGAGACATTTTTTGCAAATTCCATTTCGTGAGTAACAACAACCATCGTTCTGCCCATATTTTTAAGCGATTTTATTACCTTTAATACCTCAATTGTAAGCTCGGGATCGAGCGCGGATGTAGGCTCATCAAAAAACAGAATTTTGGGATTTAATGCAAGCGCCCTTGCTATTGCAACACGCTGCTGCTGACCGCCCGAAAGCTGACAGGGGTAATTATCTACCTTATCAATAAGGTTTACTTTATCGATATATTCTCTTGCAAGAGCGTCTATCTCTTCATGGATTTTCTTTTTGTTCTTTTTGTAATCGGGACGCGTTTTTGCCTGTAAAAGCATTGCCAGACTTACATTCTGCAGAACATTATACTGAGGAAACAGATTGAACTGCTGGAACACAAGACCTACATTGAGCTGATTTTTTCTTTTCTCCTCCTTTGATAAGGTTTTATCTGAGGAGGAATCAAAAATCGTGCTGCCTGCGGCAACTATCTTACCTTCATCGGAGTCCTCGAGCGAATTTATGCATCTGAGAAGCGTTGTTTTTCCCGAGCCTGATGAGCCGATAACGGAGAGCACCTGCCCCTCTTCAAGAGAAAAGCTGATACCCTTGAGAACTTCGGTTTTACCGAAGCTTTTTTTTAGATTTGTAACTTCCAATATTGCCATAACTTAACCTCTGAAATAATCCATTTTCTTTTCGATTCTGCCGAATAGAACAGTAAGCACACCGCAGAAAATAAGATAGAATGCGCCTGTGTAGAACAAGGGCCATATAATACCCTCCAGCTTTATAAACTTTTCTGCGTTATAGATAATTTCATAAACGGCAATAATTCGTGCAAGAGATGTGTCTTTGACAAGCGTGATAATTTCATTGCCCATAGGAGGAACAATGCGCTTTATAACCTGCAGAAGCACAACTCTGAAGAAGGTCTGTGACTTTGTCATACCGAGTACCTGACAAGCCTCATACTGACCTTTGGGTATTGCCTCAATACCGCCGCGATAAATTTCAGAGAAATAGCAGGAATAGTTAATTATAAATGCAATAAACACAGCGGTTATACGATCCATAGCCGCAAGTGCCTTTATAGCTCCCATAACAGCAGCGGGCAAATCAAGGGACATTTTCGTTACCCATGAAAGTATAAGACCGGGTCCGTAGAAAACAGCAATAAGCTGAAGCATCAAAGGAGTTCCGCGGATTATCCACACAAAGGTTTTGCAAACCCACTTTACAGGCTTTATTTTACTCATAGAGCCGAAGCTTATGATAAGTCCCAGAGGAATTGAAAAGCTTAGCGTTACAATAAATATTTCAACAGTTTTTGAAAAGCCTTCAAGAAGGCTCTGAGTTACAGTCCAGAACATAAAGTTATCCAATCCGCCGTCTTTACGGCATCCTTATTAAGTTACCAAAAGGCAGAGAGTGTAAACTCCCTGCCTGTTTGGTTATTTGGAGAAACAACCTGAAAAAAATTCTTTTTTATTAATTAGTCAACAAGTGTAAGCTGATATTTTTCAGCAAGTGCACCGAGAGTGCCGTCTGCGATGAGTTCATCTGTAACTTCGTTGATCTTATCGCAAAGGTCGGAGCCTGTACGGCAGCCAACACCGTATTCTTCTTCGTTTACAGCGAGAACCTGAACAAGGTTTTCATAGCTTGAGCCTTCGCCTGTTGTAGCATCAGCCATTGTAAGGTCGATGATGCAAGCGTCTGCCTTGCCTGTGCTTACTTCAAGAAGAGCATCTGCCTGAGTGGGAAGACCTGTGTAGCTCAATTTATTTTCTTCTGCAACATCCTTACCTGCAGAGCCTTCTTCAACTGCAAAGTTGAGCTCAGCCATTGATTCGATAGTTTTGTACTGTTCTGCCTTATCAGCAGCCATAACGATTACCTGAGCGTTCTTTACATATGCATCGGTAATGCTCATAGACTTCTTAAGGTCATCATTGATTGTCATACCGTTCCAGACAACATCGATCTTCTTAGCATCAAGCTCAAATACCTTCTGGCTCCATGTGATTTCAACGAATTCAACATCTACACCGATTTTTTCTGCAACTAACTTTGCATATTCAGCATCAAAGCCTGTCCATTCGTTGTTTTCATCAAGATAATCCATAGGAGGATATTCTGTGATACCAACAACAAGCACGCCCTTATCGGTTATGTACTGAAGGTCGCTCTCAGCAGCTGTGGTTTCCTCTGAAGCAGCTGTGGTGGTTTCTTCTGCATTATCTGAGCAAGCAGCAAATGCGAACACTGCGCCGAGCACAAGAAGTGCAGCAAGAAGTACGGAAATAGTCTTTTTCATTTTAATTACCTCTCTTAATTTTCGGCTCAAAGCCGTTTTATCACTTTACCATAATAAAGCATAGACATATATTATCACTCGGTTCCTGTTTTGTCAATAGCAATTTTCAAAATATTTGAAATTTTACGAGAAAAAACAACAGCGGCAATCAGCTTTACGGCATCGGGCAGAATAAACGGCAGAACACAGACAGTCAGAGCAGCTAAAATACCCTGAGAGGAATAAACAAAGGAGTACCACAAAACGGCACAGGTATAGCACACCGCAAGCCATATAAGCAGTAATATTGCATTTATCCGCGTTCCTTTTTTGCCCGTATATAAATTTTCGGCAAGGCAGAAAACGGCAGAAGCAACAACAAAGCCGATTATGTATCCGCCCGTAATCTCTCCGAACACAGCTATTCCGCCCTTGAACCCCGCAAAAACAGGAGCACCTGCAATACCTGCAAGAACATAGACAAGCACACTTAAAAATCCGCGTTTGCCGCCCAAGATCAGCAGACTGCAGAATATTGCAAAGCTCTGCATCGTGAACGGAACCGAAAAGGGTATGCTGACAAAAGCCCCTGCGGCAATTATAGCAGCAAAGAGCGCAATCAGTATCATATCAAGCGTTTTGTTAGCTTTGTTCTTCAAAATATGTATTCCTTTATTATATATAATAATTATTATATACATTATATATAACTTTTTCACACAACACAATATTGAATTGACACTTTCACTTTATAGTGCTATACTTTTTAGCGAAAAATACATTTTAAGGATGAATAAATATGAGCTTAAGTAATTTTCACACTCACACAACATACTGCGACGGTAAGCACTCCCCCGAAGAGATGGTTTTGTCTGCTATTGAAAACAAAATGACAGCTATCGGATTTTCCGTTCATTCATATACCTCAAGAGATTTGAGCTACTGTATAAAAAAAGAGAAAATTGCAGATTATCAGAAAGAAATCTATGCGCTCAAAGAGAAATATAAGGATAAAATAAATATATACTGCGGCACAGAGCTTGATGTATTTTCCGATATGGAGCTTGCAGGCTTTGAATACTTCCTCGGTGCAGTTCACTATATCGAAAAAGACGGTAAGCTTCTCACGGTTGACGGCAGTGCAAAGGAGCAGCTTTCCGATGCCGAAGAATATTTCGGCGGCGATATGTTAAGCTACTGTGAAGCATACTACGAAACCGTAAAAAAGATAGCCGACCTTAAAAATATCGGCTTTATCGCACACTTTGACCTTGTTACAAAGTTCAACGAAAACGGGGAGCTGTTTGATGAAAAGCATCCCAGATACATAAAAGCATGGCAGGATGCAGCACTTCATCTTATCAAAATGGGAATACCCTTTGAAATCAACACGGGAGCAATTTCAAGAGGTGCAAGAGTAACCCCCTACCCCAGACGCGAAATTGCGGATTTTATTGTCAGCAACGGCGGTAAATTCGTGCTGACCTCAGACTGTCACCACAAGGATATGCTTCTTTGCGCGTTTGACAAGATAAAGGATATATACAACGGAATAGAAATTCTCGACTTTGAGGATTTTGTAAAATAACAAAACAAATAGCAGACGGGACTGTATACCGATATCGGTACGCAGTCCCGTTTTTACACATATTTTGTTTTCTTATTCTGCAAAAAAACTAATGATATATGGCACTTGCTTTTACTATGAAACTAAAAGTCTGTACTTGTAGGAAACGATGCCCACATCGTTCCGCCTGAGGGGTGGGTAACTTTTATTTACACACATTTTTTGTCAGATGTAGGTTGAAATGCTTGCAAAAAAGTTTGAATTTGCTTAATACGGAACGATGTGGGCATCGTTCCCTACCAGCTTAACAGCAGAAACACGACAAATTGTGCGTATTATAACTTATTCCTGAATAATACCCTCATCGGCATTTCTCTTTACTCTTGCGGCGGTGAGTGCTCTTGAATGCTCAAGCTCAAGATACATTCTCTCGCGCATTTTTGCGTCTATATTATAGAACAGCATCGGGATAACACCTAAAAGGTCGAATATGAGCTTAGGTCCGCAGGCTGTGAGGAAAACTCTCCACTTGGTATCAATGGTCTGTATAGCATCTGCGCCAATCTGGAAGCCTGCCCACTTTTCGAGAAGATATGCATTTATAATACGAAGTGCAATGCTCTTTACCTTATCGAAATATCCTCTGATAAGATTTATTGTAGCTTCAACTCTGTAGCCGTTTTTCCATTCACAGTAGTCGAGTATTTCAAAATCAATCTCGTTGCCCACAATCTTCTTTGTTGCATAGAACAGCATTTCAACACAGTTACCGATGCAAGCAGCTATGGTCATAGGCACCTTTTTGAGATAGAAGCCGTTTTCCTTACCGCCTATTAATCCTACGGCAAAGAACAGTATCTCGGAGAATGAAATAGACAGATTAGACATCATATAAAGTGCCTTGGTTGAGAATTTCTTTCTCAGCTTCGTTGCTAACGGGTAGCTCGCATACGAAATCGGTGAGCCGGGAATACCTGCAATGGTCGGAAGCATTGAGAAGTTAAGCACATTTGCATAGTAAAGCGATTCGGATGTGCCTATATCAATTCCGCCCACAAAACCCGAAATCATATTTATAAGCAGAGGTCTGTTCTTAAATACGGAAAGCAGTCCCTTTGTTACCTGAGGAGGCTTATGAGATTGAGGTACTCTTTCTTTACTTACAAAAATCCACATTGTGTTCGGAATGGTTGAAACTATCCACCAGAACATTTTCATATAAACAATGAGCTTCACAATACTCATTTTTATAACACCGTTTGCAACAAGGTCATATAAAATTCCCACTATCTGTTCGGGAAGCCTTGCGATAAATTCACTCACAAAGTTTGCCGCAACAATAAGCGATGTTCGTTCATTCGGATTGGGGGTAAAGACCTTATCTATGTATCCGCCGCCGCCCACAAACGCACCGACTGTTTCACTCATAAAGGAAATTGCCATAAACATCCACAGTCTTTCGGCTGCATCAGAGCCGTTTGCATCGGCAATAAAGGGCAGTATAATATTAAAAAATCCGAGCAACAGATTAGGAATAAGCGCAAGATACTGGAAGGGCTTGAATTTGCCCCAACGGGAGCGCATACGGTCTATAATGGTCGCAGACAAGGGGTCATTTATAACATCGTACACAACCAATAAGGACTGCGCCTTTGCGAGTGCGGTAGGCTCAACACCGTATATTGTGTACATATAAAGGTCAGAGCCTATGTCGTATTTACCGAGTCCTATTCCGCCAAGTGTACATTTAAGAACATAAGCCACTCTTTCCTTTGTTGAACAGAACATTCTGTTCATATATGCAGGAGCGTTGAGGGATTCGCTGTTGAAGCTTTGCTGAGGTATTTCGTTTTCTTTCAATGCTGTGTTTTTATTTTCACTCATTCTTCATCTGCGCCTCCTTTTCTCTTTTTTCCGCTTCTTCCTGTTCCTTTAACTCTGCAGCTAATTTTTCATCCTTTTCTTTCTGTATTGCCGTGAGTCTTTCATACATATCTGCTCTTATCTCTTCGTGCGGTCTGCCGTTTTCGAGCATCTCGAAATATTCCTCTATGGGAATTCCGCCGACATAGCACTGCTTGTGCTTCACTTCAATTCCCTGCTTAAAAACTGCAATGTCAACTGCAAAGTTTACTAAAACAAGCGCTATATACAGATAAGAACCTATCCCTACACTGCCCGAAGCAAAGCTGTTTTCGGGCATAAATGAAAACAGCAGAACATTACCGACAGCAGCCAGAAGAAAAGCTGTATCAAAAGCATAATTTCTTATTTTTCCCTTAGGACCTAAAGCCATCATAAGAAAAACAAGATGCAACAGCATTATAACAACCGACAGCAGCAAGCACAAAAGCGAACCGACAAACATAATTGCCGCTGTCTGTGTTTCGGGCGACGAAAGAAGCTCAAGCACCTTTCCGAAGTCGAGCGATGATACCATATTATATAAGCTTATTGCAGTAAAGTTACCGTCAAAGGCTTCAAAGGGTGCCGACAAAGTCAGCTTGTATACAGGTAAGAACAAAGCTGCAATCGGCAAAAGTGAAGTGAAAATTCTGACTATGGCAAGCTTACTGCCTGCAAAGGAGCCTTTGAGCCTGTCTATCTTTTTCTGGAAATAAAAGTTTTGAACCTCTGCCTTATCCGCATCAAGCATCAGGCGTTCCTGAAGGTCATAAATAACCATATTCGTGGAACAATACGGACACGCCTGCCGCCAATCGGTAATTTTGAGAGTCTTTGAGCATTTAGGACATTGAGCCAATATATACACCCCCGAAAACAAATAAAGGTACTATTACAGAAACACCTCTTTTCTATAATAATACCATATTTTTTGAACATTGGCAACATTTTTTGTATAAAATGTTTAAATATATTATCCGATTAATGCTTTAATAACGTATCCTGCAATTCTGAGCCCTGCAACGGACGGTACGAAGCTTATGCTTGACGGAACCCGTTTTTCCTGATTTTCCGTGTCAGTCAGCTTATTTTCAACAGGAAGCTCGGGAGAATACAATACAGTCACCTTTTTTATTCCCGCAGCCTTGTATTTTCTTCTCATAACTCTGCAAAGTGGGCAGTTTTCCGTTTTGAAAATATCCGTGATAACAAATTTTTCGGGACACAGCTTACTCCCCGTACCCATTGAAGCAATAAAAGGAATATTTTTATCAGCACATTTAAGTGCTACAGCAGTTTTTGCCTTGGTGTCGTCTATAGCATCAACACAGAAATCATACTGTGCCTCAAAGAACATATCAATATTGTCCTCTGTTACGAATTCGGAAATTATATTCACCCTGCAATCAGGGTTTATATCATAAATTCTCTGCCTTGCAATTTCTGTCTTTTTCTGTCCCACGGTTGAATGAAGTGCATAAAGCTGACGGTTTATGTTTGACAGCGAAACCGTATCACCGTCAATTAGAGTTAATTCACCCACACCGCATCTTGCAAGTGCTTCAACCGTATATGAGCCGACACCTCCCAGCCCGAAAACACATATATGGCTTTTTTCAAGCTTATTGACATTTTCTTCTCCCACAAGCTTCGCCGTACGGCACAGTTCCTCTTTCATAACACACCTGCTAATATAATAATTATTAATTACATTATATATATTACATTATTATCATTTTCGTTTCAATATAAAATATATAAAACTATTGCTTTTTATTCCAATAAAAGATAGAATATAATGAAAGAGCTTGAAAGGAGATTTCCGATGCAGACATTTTCAATTCCCAATACACTTGCACGAGTTGTAAAAATATACGACCGTTTTGCTCCCGAGGTTCCCAAGGAGCTTTTTTCCGTTAAAAGCGGTAAGCCTGATTTAGAGGGTATTGATTTCCCCTTACCCTCAAAGAAAAGGGACTACACCTGCTTTGCAAAATCCGCAAAGGCTTTATGGCTGGGTGCGCCCAACGGTCTTACAAGATATGAGGAAAATCCCGAATTTGAAACAGACAGAGTTATGTATTTCTGTGCTTCGCGTCATCTTGAAGATGATAATGTAAAGTCTATTTACTGTGACTCATCCGATCCCGAAAGTGTGTGGGTACTTACAGATAAAGGCGTTTCCCACATAACACTCGAAATAATCTCTGCTGAGGAGAAGGCACACAGACTTGATGAGGAAACACAGAAATATGTTTCCCGCCGCGGTATGGTAACACAAAGAAAGCTCGCTGTTCCGGGTGAGCTGGATTCTGTTGTGCCCTACGGTCATTCCGACAACTCAGGTACATTCACAGCAGGCTATGCAATAGGTGAATTATGCAAATATGCAGTATATAAAAGAGAGCTGGGCCAAGACCATCCCAAAACGGTTGCTGCAAAAAAATCTGCAATCAGAGCAACTGAAGCGTGCTTACTTCTTATGTATATTCCCAGCAGAGGTGACGGCTTTGTTGCAAGAACATATGTTGTTTCAACAGAGCCTCTTCCCGATGACGGTCTTTTCTACCGTAAGAAAGACGGAAAAGCCGTATGCCTTACCACAACAGGCTCAAAGAGCAGAAAAATGAACGGTATGGTTATTGATGCTTCCCACCCCGTACCCGCAAGACTTGCCAAGCTTTACACAGACCTCGGCTACACAGATAACGATATTACCTACAAGGGTGATACAAGCAGTGATGAAATAACATCTCACTATATGCTTATGTATTTTGTGCACGAAATTTTAGGCGATGAGGACAAGGAGCTGCACGACCTTATGACTCAAGCTGCAAAGGCAACACTTGCACACATCCTTGACCACGGAAACGAGTTTTTTGAATGCAACAACAAGCCTACCACATGGGCTAAGTGGAGCGAAAAATATTTCAGCAACCCTATCGGCTGGTCAGACGGCTGTCTTAATGCCGCAGAGCTTCTGATGTACATAAAGGTCGTTATGCACATCACAGGAGAAGAAGGCAGATGGCTTGAAGCCTATAATGACCTTATAGAAAATCACTCCTATGCAAAGCTTACAACTCTTCACGATGCACGCTTCCACATCAGCGCAATGATGGAGGGCGGTGAGCCGGTTGAAAGTCTTATGTACGGCGACCACTTCCTTGCAACAGCAGCATACTTCGTTCTTATTCAGCTTGAAAAGGACGAAAAACTCAGAGAGATGTATAAAACAGGCTATAAGGGCTGGAACGGTACATTCAGACGAGAGCACAATCCCATATACGATTTCCCGTATATGCTCTCCTGCCCCGAGGACAAGCTTGACACATCAAGACACATTGACTGGTTCAGAAGAAACTCCATTACAAGACTTATCACCTCCTGCGGTATCTCAAAAAGACTGGATACACCCGTAAATTACCGTTTCGCCGGAGAAAAAGAAACAACATGGCTTATCGAGCCCGATGAGCTTCCCATAACCAAATATGACCGTAACCCCTATAACTATAATGACATTGAGTGCGAAGACCGCCGTGTTGTTGAAAGCGGATATGTTTATACATTTGCTTATTGGCTCGGCAGATATTACTCAATTATTCAGGAGGATTAAAAAATGAAGATAAATCCTAAAATACATCTTATAGGCAATGCACATCTCGATCCCATATGGCTGTGGCGTTGGCAGGAGGGCTGCGGTGAGGTTCTGCAGACATTCCGCAGCGCACTTGACAGACTTAATGAATACCCTGAGCTTATTTTCACCTGTTCATCGGCTGCATATTATAAATGGGTAAGTGAAATCGATCCCGATATGTTTGAAGAAATAGCCGAAATGGTTAAAAAAGGCAGATGGGTGCCCATAAACGGCTGGTGGGTACAGCCCGACTGCAATATGCCCTCGGGCGAATCCTTTGCAAGGCAGTCACTCTATTCACAGTATTTCTATTACAAAAAATTCGGCAAAATCTGCCGTACAGGCTATAATGTTGACTCGTTCGGTCACAACGGCAATCTTCCTCAGCTGTTAAGACAAGGCGGTATGACAAACTATGTTATGATGCGCCCCGGCTCACACGAAAATGCCCAAGTTCCCGTAAAATACCTTTGGGAAAGTCAGGACGGCTCAAAGGTACTGACCTACCGTATTCCTACAGGCTATGCAGAAAGCGGCAAGCGCTCACTTGATTCAGCTTTGGAGAAATTTGATAATCTCTGCGAGGAAACCGACAGCAGCATGATGCTTTTCTACGGTGTGGGAAATCACGGCGGCGGTCCCACAAAGGCAGACATTGAATATCTTTCTTCTCTAAAAAAGAGAGAGAATAAGCCCGCCCTTAAATTCTCCTCCCCCGATGAATTTTTCTCCTCTCTCTGCCTTGAAATGCCCGATCTGCCCATATGGAAGGATGAGCTTCAGCACCACGCAAGCGGCTGCTATTCAGCTACCTCCCTTATAAAACAGCTTAACCGTCAGGCAGAAAATCTGCTTTATGCTTCCGAAGCTTTCTCTACCGTTGCAGCAAAGACTGCCGGTATGAAAGAAAAAACAAAGGATTTTGAAACAGCCTGGGAAGAAGTATGCTTCAATCAGTTCCACGATATTCTCTGCGGCTGTTCGATTATGGAAGCATATGAGGATGTTAAGCTTTCTATGGGACACGCTATGAACTTAGCTTCAAAGGCATATAATGAAGCCGTGCTTCGTATTGCAAAGAATATTGACACCTGGGTTGACGGTGTATCAGATGCCCGTCATCACTCCTGCGGTAAATACCCCCGTCCCGTAATAGTATTCAATCCCCTCTCCTTTGACATAAAGGTGCCTGTCAGAACATATCATCCCTCAATGAAGGTGTGCGACAGCGACGGTAACGAGGTTATCTTCCAGAATGTCCGCTCCTCCCGTTCAAATGACTCACATCTTGACACCTGCTTTATCGCAGAGGTTCCCGCAATGGGCTATAACACCTATTGGCTCACAATGCGCGAAAATGAAGACAGCGTTATTTCAAAAACCGAAAGCGCAGTCAAGGCTGACGGTCTTACAATGGAAAACGATTATATCAAGGTAAGCTTCGATGCAAAAACAGGTTCAATAAAGAGCCTTGTCAGCAAGGAAAACGGCTTTGATTATGCCGCAGAAGACAGAAATCTGGCAGTTCCCACTGTTATTGATGACCATAAGACAGACACATGGGCACATATGGTATTCAAGTTCCACGACAAAAAGGGAGTTATGGATTTAGCCGATATTGAGCTTGTTGAAAACGGTCCTGCAAGAGCAGTTATCAGAACTCACCACACCTTCGGCACCTCTGTTCTCACTCAGGATTTCATTCTTGCAGCAAAACAGAAAACTCTCAGAGTTAAATGCAAGGCTAACTGGAATGAAAAATTCACAATGCTTAAAATGTCCTTCCCCGTTGACGGAACAGACATTATAAACACCTACGAAATCCCTGCAGGCTACATAAAGCGTCCCGCAAACGGCGAGGAAGAGCCCGCACAGCGTTGGGGCGGCATCTCCTTTACAAATAACGGCAAAAGATACGGCTTACAAATTCTCAACGATTCAAAATACAGCTATGACTGTCCCGATAACGATATGAGAATTACTCTTATCCGTAATGTTATCTTTGCAGATCACTATTCACACCGTCCCGCAGCAGAATTCAACTTCACTGATGAGGGATTACAGCGCTTTGAATACGGTATTTATCTGCACGAAAACGAACCCGAAGCTTCCTGTGTTGTAAACGAAGCGGCTATGTTCAACATCCGTCCCGTTGCAATTCCCGAGGGCTATCACAAGGGAGAAGCAAATCAGAAAAAGTCCTTCCTTAAAGTAAGTCATAAAAATCTTATTGTAACAGCACTCAAATTCGCAGAGGATGAAAGCGGTGCGGCAATTATAAGGCTTTATGAATCAAAGGGCATTGAAACAAGAGGATATATCACCTGTGATATGCTCGATTGCTCCTTCAGAGTTGACTTCCTGCCTCACGAAATCAAAACATTCCGAATTGAAGCAGACGGCTCAGTTTCTCAGGTCAACTTCCTTGAAGGCTGCTGCTGATTGATATTCACATAATTTTACTAAAAGTCCTGAACTTCGCTTCAGGGCTTTTTTTATACTTAGCCTTATCGAAGGCAGATAAAAACTTGATTTTGCAATGCGACCAGAGGGCTGTTCCGGTAGGGAACGATGCCCACATCGTTCCGTATTAAGCAAATTCTAACTTTTTTGCAGGAATTCAGCATTATTTCAAACAAAAAGATTTAGACAAATTTAAAATTACTTTCCCATCAGGCGGAACGATGTGGGCATCGTTCCCTACCATTCAAGGACAAAAATTTGCAGCAAATTTATTAAGTTGTTTGCGTTAATATTATCAGAGCATAAACATTAATTCTCCCCGAAAACAGAGAAAATTAAAAATACTTTTCATTGTGTCAACAAACAGACAAATTTTTTGTTAAAAAAGCCGTATTGAAGAAATACTCGCAATATGTTAATATTTATTATATAAGGCACTTTGAGTGCAAAACA
>JAZNOZ010000032.1:0-16417 GCA_045589395.1 Acutalibacteraceae bacterium
AATTTCTCCTCATAAACCATCATACCGCTTCTGTAACAGAAATTCGGCACATCACCCGATTTATGGTAAACATCAAAGAATTTACCGCTCACCGTAACACTTCCTCACATAATCATTATATATAGCAGTATTACACAAAGCTATCTTTTTGTCAATCATCCCAAGGCAACATCAAGCATCATCATAACGGTAAATCCGCAGGCAAAAAGCAGCGTATTTTTAGCACTTGCGCTTTGCTCATAGCTTTCGGGTATCAGCTCACCTACAACCACGCTCACCATTGCACCTGCCGCAAAGCCGAGAAAATAAGGCAGCAACGGCACAAACAAAAACGACAGCAATATTGTAAGCACGGCACCTATCGGCTCGACAACACCAGAGAGCACACCGCACATGAAAGCCTTTCCCCTATTCATACCCGAGGCTCTTAACGGCAGTGAAACTACCGCACCTTCGGGCACATTCTGCACTGCAACACCAAGCGACAAAGCAAAGGCTGTCGCAACGCTCAGATTCGTGTTACCCGAAATAAGTCCTGCATACGCAACACCGACAGCCATCCCCTCGGGAAAATTATGGAGCGCAACCGCCAGCACAAGCACAAGCGTGCTCTTGTATTTACCGGATTGCATACACATTCTGTCACGGAATAAGCTCATTACAAGGCGGTCGGTAAGAATCAGACAGAATACACCTGCCCAGAACCCGACGGTTGCAGGCAAAAAAGCAAAACGCGAATATGCGGATGAACATTCTATAGCAGGAATAAGCAGACTCCACACGGATGCCGCCACCATCACTCCCGCCGCAAAACAGCTGAGCAGATTCCCGACATTGCGCGAAAAGACTTTCCCTGTAAAAAGAACAGGTAATGCACCTGCCACCGTACCGAAGAAGGGCAGAAGAATTCCGATTATCATATCCTTAAACATAGTTATATCACCGTTACACATTATGTAAGAAGTTATTATCTTGACATTAACCGAAAGTTAAAATAAAATAGACACATTAAATGAAACGGAGAATATTATGGAACCGATTACAGAACTTGACCTTTACATAATCCGCCACGGTGAAAGTCTGGGCAACGCAGGATACGGCGGCCGCACAGATCTGACACTCAAAGAAAGCACCGACCCTGTGCTGACTGAAAAAGGGATTAGACAAGCAGATGCAGCCGGAAGATTTTTTAACGACACACAGTTTGATGCTTTCTATTCAAGCGCTATGCTCAGAGCGGCCCAGACAGCGACTGAAATAATAAAACATCAGCCCGAAAGCCGAACATTGAACATTATGCCTGAGCTTTGTGAGGTAGGTGTCAGCCTCGAATACAAGGGTGTTGAAATTGACGAAATAAGGCAGTTTTGTCCCGATTCGGTTTATGCCGAAAACTGCGACGTAAGCGAAACAAGAATGAGATATGACACCCACGAAACCAACGGAAAAGTCAACGAAAGAGCACGGTTTGTAATTGATTATCTGAGAAGCAGATATAAAAACGGTGAAAAGGTTGTGCTTGTAAGCCACGCGGCATTTATAACAAACCTTATATTTACAATTATGGGACTTGACAAAGCAGAACCGGAATTTGATATTGATTATAACAATACAAGCGTAACAAGAGTAACCTATTATAAGCCCGGCACATACAAATGGGGCGACACCGTATTCAGATGCATAAACGATACATCGCATTATTTGCTGATAAAATAATAAAATTTTTTAATTTGCTTGCCAACAAGGCGGTTAAATGATATAATGAGTCGAATCTAAATGATAGGAGATTAAGAATTATGGGCAAATTAAATCAGATTGACAAAGCTGCCGAAAGCAAAGGTTCAGTACTTGTAACCATCTGGCAGTTCGTCAAATTCATCGTTGTAAGCCTTCTTGCAATGATCGTTCAGTTTGTACTTCTCAACACACTCAACCTTATCCCCGCAATCAAAGAGCTCTACTCTCAGGATTTCTCGTGGTGGGTATTTGTCTATCCCGCAGTTGTCGGCGGTCTCGGTTACTTCATCGTAAGTAATGTCGCTAACATCATTGCACAGATTGTTGCTTTCTTTGTAAACAGAGAAAAGACCTTCAACTCCGCCGCAAACATTGCTGTTGCTCTTCCCATCTACATAGTTTTCACAATCGGTCTTATCCTCTTCTCAGCTTGGCTCAACCCCACACTCAAAGAAGTATTCGTCGGTTGGAACCTTGAAGAGGCTGCAGCAAAGAACATCGCAACAATGATTTGTTCAGCTGTTCAGTTTTTCCTCTATTTCCCTGTAGATAAAATTCTTTTCCACAAAGAAAAGGAAGAAAAAACTGCTGAATAATTAATACATAAAAATTACCGTCGCAGAATTCTGAATTTCTGCGACGGTAGAATTTTTTTTGTTCAATACAATATAAATTTAGGTTGTATATTTACTTTATCTGTGTTATAATTTGTTTTTGTTATCGGGAGGTGCTGTTATGAAAAATATTCAGCTTAAAGCATACAGAATTGAAGAACTCACATTTGTTAATAAATTACCTGTAAATACTAAAATTGAGCTCACAAATAAATATTCGTATAATGTAGGCTATTCAAAAATCAATACCTGCCGCGGAGAGTTCAAGGCGGAAATAGGGGATAAAAACAATCCAGATAAATTCAGCATTAAAATAACTCTTATCGGAGTTTTTGTTATTCCAGAAGATATGGAAAAAGAAAAACTTCATATTGCAACATATGATGCCATATTTCCTTATGTCAGAGCAGCTGTGAGCAATCTGACGGTTAATGCAGGTATTCCGCCCATTATAATACCCTATGCAGATATTTCGGGACAGAGCATATACAGAGTTGAAATACCGGGTAAAAAATAAAATCAAGGGGATAAAATGAAGAAAAAAGATATATTTTTAATTATTCTGCGTTGCATAGTTGCATTATCATTATTTGCTGTTGCCATTATTTATTATGATGAGCTTTCAACGCTGGATGTAACTCAGATTTCACAGATAACGGACAAACTTTCTTTAACAATTATAATTATTCTTGCGGTTTATCTTATAAAAGCGTTGGTGTTTGTTGTACCTGCTTCAATTGTTTATGTTGCAGTCGGTGCTATGATGCATCCCGTGCTGGCAGTTGCCGTAAATTTATTCGGAATATTTATAGAAGTAAGTGTTACATATTTTTTAGGAAGATTCCTCGGAAAAGATGCTGTTTACAGACTGCTTTCCAAAAAGGAAACAGGAAAAAAGATATTAGAGAAAAACATTCAGGGAAAAGCTTCTGTCTTATTATCAATCCGTGCAATTCCTGCTTTCCCGATCGATTTTATAAGCTTGTTTTACGGTGCATCGGGATGTTCTTATCTCAAATATGCAGTTCTTTCGGTTCTCGGAATTGCCTGGCGAGTTATTTTATTTACTGTTTTAGGCAGTGCAATTTTTGATTGGATTCCGTTGGATAAAATTATCCTTATTGCAATTTGCTGTATTCCGATAGGTGTTATCTGGTATCTTATTAAAAAATTGGTTTTAGAGCCCAAAAAGGCAAAAAAAGAAAATGCAGATTAAAAATTATATGGGGTGAAATTTATGGGTATGCCGTTCCTTGTTGAAAAGTATATCAAACAATTCAAAGCGATGAATCCTAAATATGATACAATATATGAGCTTTCTTATGATGATCCTGTTGTTTTTGATAACAAGGAGAAAATTCTTTTAAGCTTTGCGGCTGTTGCAGATACTCATCTGCCGAACCGTGAGAGTGCGGAAAAAAATCTTGAAAATGCTTTTCTTGATGTGCTTGCTTCCGACAATAAAACCGATGCCCTGCTTCTTGCGGGAGATATTGCAGACTACGGACTTAAAGGGGAGTATGAGAGATTTTTCAGAGTTTTTCATAAATATAAGGATAAGCTTAGTCTTTTTGTTACTATGGGAAACCACGATGCAAGGTTTTTTTACCGTACTGCCTCAAAGGTTGTTATTGAAAATACTGAACAGCTTCTCGGTATAAAGCTTGATTCAAAGCCATATTTTTCATATGATATAAAGGGCTATACATTTATAGTTATCTGTACGGAAAAGGCTGTACTTGAAAAAGCATATATTTCTCCCGAACAGATAAAATTCCTTGATAAAGAGCTTGAAAGAGCTACAAAAGACGGTAAGCCTTGTTTTGTAATGTGCCATCAGCCTTTTGCAAATACTCACGGACTTCCCGAAGTATGGAAAACGGGAGATATGGGCGAACAGAATGACAAAGTAAGAGCTTTAATGGAAAAATATAAGAATGTATTTTTCATTAACGGGCATCTGCACGGCGGTGTTTGTGATTATGTTGAAGAGGTGCTTAACAAAGAAAATAATGTTATTTCTATGAGCATACCGGGATACAGAAAAGAAAACAATTTCGGAATAACCGATGCAGGAATAGGTTATATGTGTGAGGTTTATCCCGATAAAGTTCTTTTCAGAGCAAGAAATTTCCTTACTGGAAAATATGTATATGGTGATTATACAAGATTTGAATATGATTTAATTTAATAACAAAAAAAATGAGCGTTGTGTCCGTAAAAGGATTCAACGCTCTTAAACTTATACATATTAAAGAACTTTAGAGAGAAACTCCTGAGCTCTTGCAGTTTTGGGATTTGAGAAAAATTCAGTCGGCGGTGCTTCTTCGAGGATTTTTCCGTCATCCATAAAGAGAATTCTTGTGCCTACTTCTTTTGCGAAGCCCATTTCGTGGGTAACAACAACCATTGTCATACCGCTTTCGGCAAGCTCTTTCATAACATCAAGAACTTCTCCGACCATTTCGGGGTCAAGTGCAGATGTGGGTTCGTCAAAAAGCATAATTTCAGGATCCATAGCAAGCGCTCTGACTATTGCAATACGCTGCTTCTGACCGCCTGAAAGCTGCTGAGGATATGCATCTGCTTTATCACGAAGACCTATTCTGTCAAGAAGCTGAAAAGCCTTTTCGTTTGCCTCTTCACGGCTCTTTTTAAGAAGCTTCATAGGTGCTAATGTGATGTTATCAAGAATTGTAAGGTTGTTGAAAAGATTGAACTGCTGGAAAACCATTCCGATTCTCTGCCGGGCAAGGTTGATATCAATAACATTCTGCTTATAAATCTTTTTCATAAGCTTATTATATTCGCTGCCCTCATGCTTTTTAAGAAGGTCCTTTTCTTTTATAAGCATAATAACATTGTATTTTGCAGTTTCTTCATCGCAATCGGGATTATCATTCATATATTTTGCAAAAAGCTTTTTGAAGGTTTTAGAAGCTTCTATAATATCAAAATGCAGATAAGGGTCAACGGGAGTAACAAGATCGTCATCTACCCATACTTCACCGTAGGTCGGATTTTCGAGAAGGTTCATACATCTTAAAAATGTGCTTTTACCGCTTCCGGAAGGACCGATTATAACAACCTTTTCACCCTTTTCAATTTCGCAGGAAACACCTTTAAGAACACTGAGGTCACCGAAGTTTTTGTAAATATTTTTAACGCTTATCACTTGCTCTCAACCTCTTTTCCATAAGTTTAACTCCTGCTGAAATAATAAGAATTACCAGCATATAAATGATTGCCATACAGATATACGGAACCATATATTCATAGTTTGCCGAACCGATATATTTGAATGCATTATAAAGGTCAACAGCGCCGACAAAGCTTACAACCGATGTTTCTTTAACAAGAGTTATAAACTCGTTGCCGAGCGTGGGAAGAATATTTTTTACTGCCTGTGGGACAATAATCTTAAGCATGGTGCTGGCATAAGTTAAGCCTAAAGCACGGCCGGCCTCCATCTGTCCCGGATCAACCGACAAAATACCTGAGCGCATAATTTCGGAAACATAAGCACCTGAATTAAGACCGAAAATAATTATACAAACAGTAAGAGAATCAATTTTTATACTTAGCAAGGGAAAGAGAACAAAGTAACCCAGCAGAAGCTGTACAACCATAGGAGTGCCTCTGAAGAGGGCAACATAAACAGTACCTAGTTTGTCAAGTCCGCGTGATACGGGAGAGTTTTTCGGCACAACCTTAACAACAGCAATTAATGTACCGATAATGATACCTATAATGAGACCGAGCACTGCTATTAAAAGTGTGTTCTTGAATCCCAGAATAACTCTTGTATATGCGCCTTTATCAATCAGGGCATACAAGAAACTGTCAATTTTGGTGGAAAAATCCATATTATTTACCGCCTGTTATACAAAGATAACCCGACCTTGTCGGTCAGGTTATCCGTAGTAATTTTAATTATTTGCCGTTAACTGCATCTGCAATAGTCTTTGCAGGAGCTTCGTCGATGATAACATAATCAACATTACCGTTGAGCATATCTGTAACAGCAAGAGCACCTGAATCGAAGCCTGTGCAAACAACCTTGTAGCCGTCAAAGCCCCAGTCTGCATCGCCTTCAACATAATACTGACCTGTTGTGCCGTTCTGAACACCGATAACTGTGTCAGCTTCAAGAGTGTTAAGAATTGCGATAACATCATCAGCTGTCTTGCATTCATCGAATGTTGTGTCAGCAGCAGGAACGATTACCATCTGAGAAGCTGTGTAGTAGGAATCTGAGAAAGTAACCTGCTTTTCTCTGTCGGGGTTAACAGTAAGACCTGCAATAGCAATATCAGCATAGCCTGCTTCAACAGTTGAAAGAATTGTATCGAATTCGATGTTCATAATAACAAGTTCTTTGTCGAGATACTGTGCAAGACCGTATGCAAGTTCCATATCAATGCCGACATAGTTGTCACCTTCGGTTGATTCAAAGGGAGGGAATGCAGCATTTGTTGCAACAACAAGCTGATCCTTTGTTTCATCGGGTTCAGCAGATGTTACGGGTACGGGAGTGCCATCGCCGAAATAGTTGTTGATGATAGCTTCAAGAGTGCCGTCTTCTTTAACTTTTGCTATGTATTCATTAGCAGCTTTGAGAAGCTCGGGCTGATCCTTAGCAACACCGAAAGCATAAAGCTCATCTGTGAGAGAAATGTCAACAACCTTTACTTTGTCCTGTGCTTCTTCTGTAGCAGCAGTTGTTGTTTCGTCTGTTTTTGTATCAGAGCAAGCTGCGAAGCAACCGATAGCAAGAACAAGTACCATAAGTAATGAGATAACTTTTGTGATGTTTTTCATTGAAAAAAATCCTTTCATTTAATTTAGTGAAAGTATTATATACCAGCTGATGTATAAAATCAAGTAATATTTGTATTTTTTTACATATTTGTAATTTATGTAAATTTAATACCAATCATTTCGATTTTTTACTTAAAATCAAGAAAAACTGTTGCAAGTAATTTGATGTGTTGCTATACTTATATATATAAATTATAAACGGAGAAAAAGATGAAATTAACAGTTGTCGGTTGCGGTGTCCGTGCAATGTTTCTTGCAAAAAGCATTGCACAAAGAGCAGATGAGCTCGGAATAGATAAATTAGTTTTTATGGATAATAATGAGGAGATGCTGCGCATATACGGAGCAATGTCTGCAAAGGTTATTAAGCTTTTATGTCCTAAGCTTAAGTTTTCCTGTACTTCAAATCTTGTTGAAGCATTTATCGGTGCAGATTATGTTATAACAACAATCCGTGTCGGAGGAGACTGTATGCGCGTTTCCGATGAACGGATTGCACTGAAGCTCGGTATACTCGGTCAGGAAACAACAGGTGCTGCAGGCTTCAGCTTTGCAATGAGAAGTATACCTGCACTTATAAATTACTGTGAGAGCATACAAAAATATGCAAAGCCCGATGTAAAGGTGTTTAATTTTACTAATCCCGCAGGCCTTGTTTCTCAGGCGTTAAGTGACTACGGATTTGATTTTACTTACGGTATCTGCGATGCACCCACTTCCATGCTCCACTCTTTTGCTGATTTGCTTCGTGTTGAGCCCGAAAGAGTGAAAGGGGAAATATACGGTCTTAATCATTTGTCATTTTTTAATAAGATTACGCTTGACGGTAAAAATATAATAACTGATCTTATAAACAGTGATGCTGCATATAAGCAAACAGATATGCGTTATTTTGACAAGGAATATCTTGTTGAAAAAAATATAATCCCGAATGAGTATCTGTATTATTTTTACTACCGTGAAAAAGCAGTTGCCAATATCTTAGCTTCTGAGGAAACAAGAGGAGAGCAAATAGCCCGTATAAATGCGGCAATGCTTGAAGAATTACGGGATAAGGATATTGCCAACGATTTTAACAACTGTCTTAAAATATTTGAAAAGTACTACGGTATGCGAGAAAACTCCTATATGGCAAGCGAAACAGGGAAATCAAGAAATACCGAATGGCACTTCAATCCGTTTTCAAAAGACAGCGGCGGTTATGCTGGTGTTGCACTTAAATATATAGATATTATAAGTAAAAACAAAAAAGACACTATGATATTGTGCACTAAAAATAACGGTGCAATACCCGGCCTCGAAGATAATGATATTGTTGAAGTTACCTGTGATATTTCTGCCGACGGCTGTATACCGCATCATTTTGACATTATAGATGCTGATACATTCGAGCTTATAAGAAGAATGAAGCTCTACGAAAGAACTGCTGCTCAGGCTATTTTAACAAAAAACAGGGCTCTTGCAATATCAGCCTTGTCCCTGCATCCTTTGGTAGAATCATATTCACTTGCAAAACAGCTTGTTGATGAATATATAAAGCTCAACCGTATTTACAGCTGCGGTTGGGAATGATAAAAAGTAACCGTCAGTTTTCCTTATCGGAATTCTGACGGTATTTTTGATTTATTGAGATTTTTTTTGTTTACTGAAGTTTGCTGTTTATAAAAGCACAAAAAGCATTGATATGTTCTTGGCTTTCAAAATATCGCAACGGAATGATATATGCTTTATTAGAATCTATATAAACATATACAGCGTTTTTATCGATATCTAATTTTGTTAAAGCGGTGTATTTTATTTTTTCTTCACTTTTTTCATCTACCGAAAATATAAACTCCTCATAAAATTGTATTGCAGATTTTTGCAAAGACGGTTTTTCCGATTTGAGGTGAAGTTTTAATGTATAATGCTCGATCATACGCATGAATGGTTTTATTGTTAAGCATATAATAAAAATACATACAGAAAAAAGCAAAAGAAAAATTACGGTAGTTAAGACATTACCTTCTAATGAATCATCTGTCATTATCCCATAGATAGCCACACACACAGCAAAAACAATAAGGAAAATACGCAAAAATTTTTCTGATTTCTTGTTTACAGTTGATTTTCTTAAATGATTTTTATTGAATTCAAGATAATCATTATCGTTCAGTTCAACAGTAAAATTAAAAAGCATAGAAACAACTCCTTAAAAATTTTTGAGTATTCAATGATTTTTTACATTTATGTTTTCTTCATCAAGCTTTATTTTAGGTAAACTCCAACGGAATTTTGTTGCAAGCATTCTGATAATAACAACACAAAGAAGTGCAACTATTGAGGATATAACCGTTTCGTCAAAAACTGTTCTTAAAACATAATAAAGAATACTGCCCAGAATTGAGGCGATAGCATAAATATGTTTTTTGAAAACATAGGGAGTCTGGTCTGTAAGAATATCTCTGAAAATTCCTCCTCCCACACCTGTTAACATTCCGAGAACAACAGAAAGAAAAATATTATCACCTAAATTTTCAGTAAATGCAATTTCCGTGCCCATAACAGAGAAAGCACCAAGTCCGATAGCATCAAAGATGTTGTTTACCTGTTCAACCTTTTCACTGAGCTTGTAAAATCTTCTTCTGTATATTTCAGCTACCACAAAAACCGTAACAGCGGTGAGTGCGGCAATTAAGAATATATAAAATTTATCAAATATTGACGGAGGGATTTTGCCAATCAGAAGATCTCTTATTATACCGCCGCCTGTTGCAGTGATAGCACCTATAAAAATTATTCCGAAAATATCGAGTCTTGCTTTTATTGCAACAAGAGCACCCGAAATAGCAAAGGAAACTGTTCCTAAAATATCAAAAAGTATAATTACCGATTGAGGCATATTTATTCTCCTGAAAGTTCATTATAAAAATATTATATCTGTTAATAAACTAAAATTCAAGACATAAAAAAAGGAGACTAACGCCTCCTGTAGCTTAATTATACAAAAAACAGTTTAGATACCACTGTCATAATTACAAGAAAAACAATATTTATCAGAGTAAACATAATAAAATACTGTTTTGAGTGTCCCGGATATAAAATTCTGAATTCGCTGAATGTGATTAAGCTTGCAAGTGAAGCAATAAGCGTTCCTGTGCCTCCTATATTGACACCAAGAAGCAAAGAACGGTAATCAGTTGTAAAATGTGACAGCAGAATTGATGTCGGTACATTGCTTATAAACTGGCAGGAAAGAGTTGAAACCAATAAGGTATCTTTAGCCAGAAGTGAAGAAATAAATTCATTAACAACATCAATACGGCAAAGATTTCCCGAAAAAACAAAGAAGAAAAAGAATGTTCCCAACAAAGGATAATCGACCATAAGCAACGAATCTTTGTCAATTATAAGAAGAACAACGGGAACTATAATAAGGCCTACCCAATAGGGAATTACACGGAAAACAATGAGAATGGCAAATGTAAATAAAATCATATAGAGTATAGTTTTCCATACATTTAATTTTTCGGGGAATTTCTCATTTATTTCTAATTTAAGTGACTTTACCGGAATACATGCTATGAGTAATAAGGATATTGCAAGCAAAAACGGTGGCAGCATAATTTTACAGAATTCAATAGTGGGTATATTGAAATAAGAATACAAATATAAATTCTGAGGATTGCCGAAAGGTGTCAGCATACCGCCAAGGTTTGCTGAAATGTTTTGAAGTATAAACAAATACGCCATATATTTTTCATTTTTTGAAGCGGCAAGTGCAAAATATCCTAAAGGCAGAAATGTTATCAATGCCATATCGTTTGCAATAATCATTGAACCGATAAAGGTAATAACAATAAGCAGCACAAACAAGCTTCTTAAATTGCCTGTAATAAGCACAAGCCGTCTTGCAAGAATTGTGAAGAATTTTATGTTACGCAGCGCACAAACAACTGCCAGCGTTAAAAATAAACAGGCAAGTGTTTTCCAGTCAAAATAATCAAGATACTCTATATCGGGCGGAACAAAAAAGCAGGTAATCAGCGCAGCAAGTGCCGCAACACAGAAAACTGCATTCTTTTTTATAAATCGTTTAACAGCCATAAAAACAATCTCCTTTTTACCGCAAGAAATAATACACCTGTTGAGTGCATTTTGCAAGAGGTAAAAAGGAGAAATTTTACAGTTTTAATTTTTGTGAAAAATCAGACATCATTTCGCTGATTTTTATGTTTTGCGGACATACTGCTTCACACGCATGACACTCAAGACATGCCGACGGTTTTTTATCATCAGGTAAGGAATTGACAGCCATAGTGACAAGAAAACCTCCGCCTGAATAAATCTGTTCATTATAAAGCTCAATTATACGGGGAATGTTGATTTCCTGCGGACAATGTGTGACACAGTACTGACAAGAAGTGCAGGGAAGTGTATTTTTCGAAGTTTTTTCTTTTGCTATACTGAACAGTACATCACGCTCGTCATCAGAAAGGGTAATAATATTGTTATATGTTTCAATATTTTCCTGTAATTGCTCAAATGAGGACATTCCTGAAAGTGTTACTGTTACACCTTTTATGCCTTGCAAAAAGCAGAAAGCCCATTTCGGGACGGAAAATTCAGGACGAAGAGATTTGAGCTGAGCTTCTTGGTTCTCTGTCAGTTTTACAAGAGAACCGCCTCTTAATGGTTCCATAACCCAGATGGGAATATTGTAGGAATTTAATAAGTCAACCTTTTCGTCAGCCTTTTGGAAATGCCAGTCAAGCCAGTTTAACTGTATCTGACAAAACTCCATATCTTTTCCGTATTTTTGAAGAAAACGCTTCATAACATCAAGTGAGCCGTGTGCGGAAAAGCCGAGATGCTTTATTCTTCCGTTTTTCTTTTGCTCAATCAGATATTCAAAAACACCGTATTTTTCATCAAGATACGCATCAATATTTACTTCGCATACATTATGAAACATATAAAAATCAAAGTAATCAACCTGACATTTTTTTAACTGCTCTTCAAAAATTTCTTTTACTTTACCCATAAGTGACAGGTCATAACCGGGGAATTTTGATGCCAGATAAAAGCTTTCTCGGGGATATTTTTTCAATATTTCCCCCATAACAACTTCTGATTTACCGCAATGATATCCCCATGCAGTATCAAAATAATTGACACCGTTCTGCATTGCATATTCAACCATTTTCTGAGTAGTTTCAATGTCAATATTTTCGTTACCGTAACCGCCGCCGGGTAAACGCATACATCCCATCCCCAAAGCAGGTAACTTTTTGTTCTGAAAATTATTGTAAAGCATAATATTCTCCTTATTTTCTTCTTAAAGTTTTAAGATAAATCTTTTGTTCTGTATTTATTTTATAGCTTTCAACAGCTTTTTGTATTGTTTTGTTGTGTATCCATTCCGGCAGAATATTGTTTTCAATATAGGGCAGAGAAGTTTCATATTGTTTTGACAGTGCAGTTGCAAAATACCAGGCAATCATCATATTTATGTAATATTCGTTTGATGTTATTGATGCAACGGTTTTAAGATATTTTTCATTAAATTCATCATCGAGATAAAAAAGCATAAGAATTTCAATTCCGAAGCGAACTGTATATGTATGCTTTGAATTTATCCAACGGTAAATATGTACTAAAAGCTTGTCTGTGTTATTCCTAAAGCATTTCGGTCTTAAGGAATCGCATGTTGCCCAGTTGTCAACAAAGGGCAAAAATGAGTCAATTTTTTCTATGCACTCGTCAAAGTTCTTTGTTTGTGCAATCAGAAATGCGTGTAAATTATTTTCATCGTAATATTTATGCGGCAGACTAATTAAAAACTCATCAACTTCTTTTGTATGCTGTATGTTTTTGGCCAAGGATTTCAGCTTCGGCATTCTTACTCCGATTATTTTATCAGAAGGAATATTCGGGATAAGCTTTGATTGAAATTCTTTATACTGTAAATCTGACATACTGAGAAGTGTTGCTTCTATATTCATTTTTCTTCCTTTATATAAAAATCCTATCGAAAGCTATCGACAGGATTTTATATGTGTTCGTCTTTATTTGTTACCAAAAAACTGTTCTTTTATAAAATCGTCTGCTATTTTCAGAGCTTTTTGTGCTTCCGGGAAAAGCTGATATATATTGAAAGCATGGAACATACCCTCCGCAATATGTATCTTAGCAATACTTCCTGCCTGATTCCATTTTTCAACAAGAGTTTCAGAATCACTCAGGAGCATTTCATTTCCGCCCACCGTAACAAGAATGGGGGGATAAGTTTCATCAAAGGTGTTATAAACAGGGGATATGTACGGATTTTTACGGTCATTATCTCCGAGCCACATATAAAGCTCACTTCTCATAAGCAGATTGCTGACTTCTTCAGCTGTTGGTGTTTCTCCCCGGATACCGAAAACAGGGTCAACCTTATAATTGTCAACATATGATTTACCGCTTGCTGTCATATCAAGCCAGGGAGAGATAAGAACGGCTGCTCTGGGCAATTTTCTGCCTGCTTCCTTAAGCTTCATCATAAGATTTACGCTGAGGTGTCCGCCTGCGCTATCCCCGACAGTAATAATATTCTCTTCCTTATATCCTTTTTCTATAAGCCAATTCCACACCTTTAGTGTGTCTTCAAGCGCACAAGGATATCTGTGCTCGGGGGCACAGCGATATTCGAAATGCACTACTGTTCCGCCGCCGGATGCCTTGGAATAGCGTTTATTAAGAAGTCTGTAATAGAACATCATTCTTGAAATATATGCACCTCCGTGAATAACAAGAATAACATTATCGTTACCGTTTTCTTTTTTTGAGAAAATCTCTGTTGCAACACCGTCAACATCTGTTTTTTCATATTTATAGCCCTTGGGTGCAAAATAATGCTTAAACAGCGGTTCCATACTGCGCAGATCTTTTACAAGATTTTTCTTCTTTCTCTCAACAGTAACAGGATTTACATTACCTGCAAACCGCGCAATTTCAGAAAATGCTTTACCTAAAAAACTTGGCATATTCAAAACCTCTCAATAAGATAAAGTTTGCTGTGGTTCAACAAAAATTATAATATGATTTTAATAAAAAAACAAGAAAAAAATGGAATAATGTGAGTTTTTGCAGGGTTATGTTGGATTGTCTAATCAGTATTGACATTTTTATAAACAGATTTTGTTCTTATAAAAGCAACAACAGAAATGCTGATAATTAATAACATACATGCAACAATATATCCTAAATTAAGGGTATACGATAAGCCGTCAATAACTTCAGAGGCTAACGCAAACGGCTGTAAAAGCGTATAAATCGGCATTAAAATAACGGTAGCCAACGAAGAATCGGTGTCATATTCAATTTCAGTTAAAATACTTATGAGTATCGGGATTACGACAAAAACAAGTGCTGAATAATAAATGTATTTATAATTGTACCGCTTGCTTATAATAGCAAATATAATCAGCGACAATGAAGCTACAAACGGGGTTGAAACAGCAATTATATCTTTTATCCACCAAATAATATCAGGACTGTAATCACTAATCAAACACAGCGGGTCTTCCATAGCAAGAAAACCGATCAGCCAGATAGAATATACAATAACTGCGCCAATAACTACTTGCTTGAGATTTGAAAGCTTTTGTTTCATTTAACTCATTCCTTTTTTGTAACCGATTTTTATAAAAATACTCAATCGAGATTGTTTTCAAAATCTTTTGTGTCAATAACGAGCTTCTTACATTCAGGGCAGCAAAAACTTTCAATCTGATGCGGAGAGAGTATAGGTTGTCTTAAATGCAATGTGTATTTTTCTTTGCCGTCGGGAAGCAAACTGAGTTTATGTTTTCTTTCACTCCAAAGAGCCATTCCGCAATTTAAATATCCGTGAAGCATTTCAGTATCACAGAAAGGACAATTCATATAATTTCACTCCTTAAAAACAATATCCCACTCTTCTTTTAGCCAGGTCGCGATTGAGTCATAATCAAGTTCAAAAACCTCACAAAGCTCTTTTGCTTGCTGTTGAGTATAATTTACCCATTCGACTTGCAAAAGAATATCTATATTTTCCGTGTTAATTTTAATCTTATCTGAAAAAATTTTTTTAATTTTTTTTAATCCATATAAACTTCGTGCTGTGTTGTAATTAAATTCATAATTATCAGGGGCAATATAATCTTTTTCTTGTAATAAAAAACTGTTATCATACAAATGGAAAATTGCTTCCGTCCAATAAGTAACACCCCTGCCGGAACTGTGGTTTATTCTTAATTCAACAGATTCAATATCACTTTTGTTATATTCATTTGCAATCTGATTTTGTCTGTTGTATTCAATTATCCTACCGTTATTATAAAACTCAACTCTTGAATATTTATCGGTAAATATAACTGATAACAGAACAACAAAAAAGGTTATAATGATAATCTTTAAAAATCGCACAAGCTTAGTAGTATTCTGCTTTTTATCTGTGTTCTTGTGCAGTATTTTTCTGTCGCTGATAAATTCAATAAGATTAGGCACAATAACAATAAACAATATAAAAACAAAACTATAATAAGTGCTGAACATATCAAAATGAATGGCAAATATATTTTCTTTCGAGGTGTGTACGGTAGTCCAATAATTTTCGTAGACACTTAAAATAGTAATTGAAAGTAAAACAATGACACATGCATCAACAACTTTTTGAAGCAAGAGTTTTTTTGTTTGATTTTCAGCGTTTTTTGTTGTATTCATATTGACACCTCAAAATTATTGTATAACAACAAAAAATAAAAGTCAATCTGTTTGCCCGAAGGGTAACTTCATTGTGCAAAAGGCACACTTCGTTGCGTAAGCACTTCATTTGCCGTAAGGCAACTTCATTTTATGTCCGCAAGCGGACAATGAAGTTTACTGCAAGCAGTAAAATGAAGTACTCGCTTCGCTCGTAATGAAGTTATGTCCTACGGACATAAATAAAAAATCGACAAGTCGAAACTTGTCGATTTTTGTGTTTACAGCTTAATTTGGCAACAATTAAATTAAACGAAGTATAGATTTTAGTTTGTCAAAAAAACTTAATCTTTCTATTTTTTGTGAAAAGGTAACTGTTAGTTCTCTTTCTTCATCAAGCATATAAGGAAAATCACCATCAACGCATACCCAGAAGTATTCTCCTGTTCTATTATGAGGCACAGAAGCACCTTTTGAAAAAGTGATCTTGATTCCAAAATTTTCATAATTGAAGTCATCACCATCAAAATACCCGTAAA